>CAZQPY010000011.1:0-15247 GCA_964595345.1 uncultured Occallatibacter sp. | reverse complement strand
GGGTCCCCACGGACAGGTCCTGGTCCGAGGGGTGGAGTTCTCTCGCTTTTGGGAACATGGGAAAGCACGGACCCATCGTTCCCTATCTCAATTGACCCTGCGTTCTGAAGAAGTCAAATGAAATTCTCAAGCGGTGCTTGGAACGGAGGGAGCAGGTGCCTTCACAGGCTGCGGAAAGGCTCCATCTTGCCAGGCTTTGTAACAGTCACCCACCTGTCTTGCCGACCCACGGTTGGATGAAACGGAGCCTGGCGATGCAGCCGCCAACCTGCCAACTTGCCATCCCCGCGTCAGCGGGGGCCAACTTGCGAAATCGAAAACAATACACTCGTCCTTTTTGAAATCTGCAACTTGCAGCATCTTCGGAATCCAGTCTCTTTTTAGTTTCTTATCGGGGCACGACTTCTAGCCTGCCCTGAGCCTGTCGAAGGGTGCCGATAAGGCCAACGGATTGAACTGGGCTTTAGCCCCTGCGGATCCCCATTCCAGCGATTCACTCGAATGCAAGCCTTTTTCTGCAGCTGTTCAGGCCCGGGCTCCATCGCCACTCTGCGTCCGTAAGCTGTCCGAGGCGCAGTTCTTGAATTCCGGCGGAAACTGTGTCCTCGGGACGCCACACCACTTCGCCGCCCCCGTTTGCCGACCATTACCCTCGTTTGTTCCACAATCATTCGAGGATCCCGACATGCCCACATTGCAGCCGGCGCCTCCAGCTATCTCGAGATAAGTACCCCTCCCCTCCCCCCGTCTTTTCTTCGTATTCTCAAGAAAACAAATAAGTTACGCAAGAGAAAGTGTGTTATAGACACTCAAAACAAAGGACTTGCATCGCACAGCTTCCTCTGGATTCGCAGCTGGCCTGTAAAACGCCCCAAGGCAAGAATTCCGATTTCGCCCGGAAGGTCGCCAGTCCGGAAATTGCGGCGCAAAAAAGCGGCCTTCCCGTGTGGGAAGGCCGCTTTTTGCCTCAGGAATCGTCGCGTCTTACGGCGCTTCGTTACGCGCCATCGCCTTTTGGGTCAGCACCTTGTGGGCGGTGTCTTCCAGCGCCTGGGCCTCGGGCAGATAGGTAAGCGCCTTCTGAATCATCGGATCCCAATCGGCCATGGTGCGCAGTCCCTGTAACTGGCCGAACTGGCTGGTTAGAATCTTGTCCTTGATGCTCACCTTGACCCAATCCAACACTCCAGGCGCGTTCAGGTCCTCGTTGGTCCAGGGAATGCTCTGGCTGGTCAGGTACTGCTTGAAGTCCGCCAGCACCGCATCGTCCGCCTGGAAATTCCTCTCCACGGTGCGATTGGCCAGATAATGCGCGGCATAGTGGAAGAAAACGCCCTTGCCAATCAGGGTGTCCTGGAAGTGGTTGCTCTTGGGCGTCTCGATCTTCTCGTCGGGCGTGATGCCGCCGCCGCCATACACCGTGCGGCCCGCATCGGTCAGCTTGACCTCGCGGTTGGAGTTGTTGGCCGGCTGCGCTCCGGCGTGGTTGTAGTAGTAGTCGTAGAGCGAGACGCCCGCGTAGTTGCGCTGAATGAGCCGGCCCGAAGGCGTGTAGTAGTGATACGTTGTCAGCGCCAGCCCGGTGTTTTCGTTCAGGTTATACACCGTCTGCACCAGGCCCTTGCCGAAGGTCGTCTCGCCCACGATCAGCGCCCGGTCATGATCCTGCAGCGCGCCGCTCACAATCTCCGCCGCGGAAGCCGTATTGCGGTTCACCAGAACCACGATGGGGAAGGTCTTGCCGTTGTTGCCGTGGGTTGCGGAGTAATTCTGATCCGGATAAGCCCGTCCACGCTGCGAAACAATGCCTTGTCCCTTGGCCAGCAGGTGGTCGCATACCTCGACCGCCTGGCTCAGCAGGCCGCCCGGGTTGCCGCGCAGGTCCAGAATCAGGCCATGCAAGTCGCCGAAGCTGTCGATGCCTTCGTTCACTTCCTGGGCCGTGGTTTCCTGGAACTGCTTCAGGTGGATATAGCCGATGCCGGGGCGAATCTCATACTTCAGGTCCACCGAGGGGTTGGGAATCTCGTCGCGCACCAAGTCGAAGACCAGCGGCTTGGGCTGACCCTCGCGTACCATGGTCACCTGCACGTGCGTTCCCTTGGGTCCTTTCAACTGTTTGGCCACAAGGTCGCTGGAGAGCCCGTCGGTCGATTTCCCATCGATCGCCGAAATGACGTCGGCGGGGCGAATGCCCGCCCGGAACGACGGTGTGCCCTCGAACGGGAAGACCACAAAGACCTTGCCGTTCTGTTGCTGGATGGTCATCCCCACGCCGTAATAGCGGCCGTGCTGATCCTCGCGCATCTTGGCATAGGCTTTTGGATCGTAGAAGTTGGAGTGCGGGTCCAGCACCCGGAGCATGCCCGGAATCGCGCCGTCGTAGATGGCGGTATCGGCCTTGTCGCCGGTGATCGGCTCGGCGTAGTTCTGTTCCACTAGCGCATAGACATCGGTGAAGGTCTTGAGGCTGTCGCGCAGCTGGCTTTCGTCGGCAGAGGATTGTGCCCCCACCTTGCGCTGCAGAACACTGCCCGCAACGGCGCAGACGACAAAGAACAGAACCACGGAAAAGAGTGCGCGGCGGGCGCGGGGAGTCATAAGCAGGGAAATCCTCCAGACCAGGCGTCGCGCGGCAGCTCAAAAAGGCGCCGGCGGCGCGGTCTCAGGGCTAGAGTATAGCACCCGACTGTTTAGACGGCGGGTGGCGCATTATGAGAGCCGAGGGCAACTGCATGATGCCGGTGAACCAGAAGGAGCCACTGTTTTGAAAGGGCGCGGCTTCAGCCGTGCCGATTGCGAGTACCCAGGACTGCCGGCTTTAGCCGCCGAGGGACGTTTTCTGGTAATTTCAGATTTTCCATAGGGGGCTGAAGCCCAGGATTCTCTGGCTCCCTTGCGGCACGACTAAAGTCGTGTCCTTTCGAGACTCCCATTTGGCTTCCTCACGAGCTTCATGCGATTGCCCTGTTTGAGAGCCGCGCCGGCGGTTAGAGTGGGCCCGCAGGCCAAATGCTTGGGCACCGGCCCTGTAGGAACGCCGATTTCGTTGAAATCCGCCCCTTTCCGGCAATCCGTCGCCTCATTGCTCCCCAGCCATTTACAATGGCGTCTATAGATGAGTGGCCGATTCAACGCGCTCTTCCGTGTCCTGACCCTATGAATTCAAGAATCCTTCGCATTCCCGCGGCTCTCGTGTTCGGCACGGCGCTGCTCGCAAGTTCCACTCTGGCGCAAACGCGTCCAGCCGCGCCTGAGAGTCCGTACGGCGGTACGACGGTCGAAGAGATCATCGCCCGCGTCAACGATCAGGTGATTACCAGCTCGGACTACGACCGCGCGATGAAGGAAATGGACCAGGAAGCTCGCCAGCATGGAGCTACCATGCAGGAGATCTCGGCGGCGCACAGGGATCTGTTGCGCAGCCTGATCGACCAGCAGCTCTGGCTTTCCAAAGCCAAAGAAGTCGGCATCACGGGCGAAACCGAACTGATCAAAAGACTCAACGAACTGCGCAAGCAGTACAACCTGGAGACCATGGAGGACCTGGAAAAGGCCGCCAAGGAGCAGGGAATCTCGTTTGAGGACTTCAAGGCCAACATTCGCAACCAGATTGTTACCTCCGAAGTGATGCGCGAGGAAATCGGACGCAAGATCCAGTTCACCCCCGGCGAAGCGGAGCGTTATTTCGAGGCGCACAAGCAGGATTATGCGCAGCAGGAAAGCGTGCATCTGAGCGAGATCCTGATCGCGGCTCCGGCTCCGGCGGCTGCGATTCCCGGCATGGCGCCCGCCGAGGACCCCGAAAAGCTTGCCGCGGCCAAGGCCAAGGCGGACGAAATTGAAGCCAAGATCCACGCCGGCGGCGACTTCACGCAGCTGGCGCGCAGCTTCAGCGACGGGTCCACCGCCTCCGAGGGCGGCGAACTGGGCCAGTTCAAGCGCGGAACCTTGGCCAAGGTTCTCGAAGACAAGACCTTCGCACTCAAGGCGGGCGAGGTCACCGATCCCATCCGCACCCGGCAGGGATACGTCATCCTCAAGGTGGTTCAGCACATCCCGGGCGGCGTGCCGCAATATAAGGATGTCGAGCAACAGGTGGAAGAAAACTTCTACATGTCGCGAATGGAGCCTGCCATGCGCGCCTATCTGACCACCATGCGCGAAGAGGCTTTTGTCGAGACCAAGCCGGGCTACGTGGATACCGGCGCCAGCGCCAAGCAGACCAAGCCGGTCTACAGCTCCTATGTCCCGCCTTCCCCCAAAAAGAAGAAGAAGGTTGAGCGCACCCGTTTCCGCGAGAACGCACGCACCTTCCGCCAGAAGAACGCAGGGTCGGTCGAGAAGGTGTCGGCTCCGGTTTCCCCCAAGGAAGCCCAAAAGGCAGCCAAAGCCGAGGCCGCTGCGCTCAGCATGAAGCCCGGCAAAAAGGAAAAGATCCGCTTCGGCAAGGCGCCTACCAAGACACTGCCCAACGCTGCCTCGGCCCAGACCGAGGACGCGGGAGCGGTGCCGGCGCCGGTCGCCGACGCCAACGAACCGGCCAATCCTCTGGAGGCCAGCAACAAGCCGACCAAGAAGATGCGCTTCAGTGAGCGCGCCAAAGCGCCCAAACAGCCCAAGCAGCAGGGACCGAAGATCGACACCATGGCTCCGGTTGCTGCCGATGCGGCCGAAGTGGCTGACCGCCAGACGCAGGCAGCTGCGCTTGGCCTGGCCGGCGATACGGCCACCAAGAAGAAGAAAACCAAGTCCGCCACCAAGGGCGAAAAGAAGCGCATGGCCGAAAAGAAAAAGGCCGAGGCTCCGGCGCAGGACAATAGCGCTGCAGCGGCGCCCGACAATAGCACCACTCCGGCTCCTCAAGCCAAATAGCCGGGGCACATCCAACGCTGCACAGCGGGCCTGGGATTTCGATCCCCGGCCCGCTCTCTTTTTGCCGGGTTAAGCTGGCTTCCGCGCTGGATCGCGCCTCCCGGTGAGCGGCCTGGAAAATGAATCGATTCAGCCATGTCGGCCGCCTGGAGCGGAAGCAAAAAAAACTATGAATATCCGATTCTCCGCCCCGCCCTGGAGCATCCAATCTGCATCCTTGCTGTAGGACCGCCTGCGGCATGTAGTTTGCAATCTTCCATTTTCGGCTACCCCACTGAACTTTGTTACGGCTGCTGATTTCCTGTTCCCCAGCCGGTTACGGCTTTCCTCGCAGGTCTTGAACCGATTTTGAATTTTGACGTGAGCCGAAAGGCAACGCTGCTGCCAGCCGTTCTCCCTGCGGCTCCAACCACGCTGTACCTTCCAAAGTCTCTCGAACACGGCATGTGGGCGACCTCGGTCAGTCCGCGGGAGAGGCCCAGGAGAACCAGGTGAAATTGATGAGCTTTGGCAATTCCTTGAACGCACAGATGGCCGCTATCTCCGATCCGTGGCCGGTGCGGGTTTTTCACAAGATCCCCATCCTCGGCAGCGGGCCGACCAGCATCTTTGCTCCTCACGCGACGCCCGCGCACGATATCGACAGCCTGTCGGTCTTCGTCTTGTCGATCACCCTGGTCATCTTTCTGATCGTTGCCGGCCTGCTGATGTACGCGCTGATCCGCTTCCGCCGCCGCCCTGGCGATTCGCAGATGGAGCCGGTACAGCTCTACGGCAGCAACCAGATTGAGATCGCCTGGACAGTGATTCCGTTCCTCATCGTGGTGGTCCTGTTTCTGACTTCGGCGCGCGTCAATTTCGTGACCGAGCGGCAAGCCAAACCGGCCAATTCCATGGACGTGGTGGTAATTGGCCACCAGTTCTGGTGGGAGTACCGCTATCCCAAGCTGGGCATTGTCACCGCCAACGAACTGCACATTCCGGCAAACGATCCCAATGCGCCCACACCGACCTTTCTGACCATGACTTCGGCAGACGTGGACCACAGCTTCTGGGTACCCGAACTGGCCGGCAAAATGGACCTCATTCCCAACAAGGTCAACGTCATGTGGCTCGATCCCTCCAAGCCCGGCGTCTACCTCGGTCAGTGCGCGCAGTTCTGCGGAGCCGAGCACGCCATGATGCTTCTTCGTGTCTATGTGGATACGCCTGCCCAGTTCGCCCAGTGGGTGGCCAATCAGAAGAAGCAGGCGACTGAAGAGGCCTCGGCGGCGGAAGGCAAAAAGGTCTTTGAGCACACCGCGTGCATCAACTGCCACCGGGTAACGGGAACCGTGGCTACCGGACAGTTCGGCCCCGATCTTACCCACCTGGCCAGCCGCGACACCATCGCCGCCGGAGTGGAAAAGAACACCCCCGAGAACCTGCGCAAATGGATCGACGATCCCGACTCGATAAAGATGGGTTGCCTGATGCCGAAGATGCACCTGAACAGTCACGAACTGGACGCGGTAACGGCCTACATGGCTTCGCTGCGCTAATGCTGGAGAAACGGATGAATGACACAACGTACGACCATCCGGAAGGCGCCGCGGTTGCGCTAGCAAAGCCGACTTGGCTGGATGTGGTCAATTCCTGGATTACGACCGTCGATCACAAGCGGATCGGAATCATGTACATCGGCTATGCGCTGATCTTCCTGGTCATTGGCGGCATCGAGGCCCTGATCATGCGCGTGCAGCTGGCCGTGCCCAACAATCACTTCGTCACCCCAGAGGTCTTCAACCGCATGTTCACCATGCACGGGACCACGATGGTGTTCTTTGTCGGCATGCCGATCCTCTTCGGCTTCGGCAATTACCTGATCCCGCTGATGATCGGCGCGCGTGACATGGCCTTTCCGCGGCTGAATTCGTTCAGCTTCTGGATCTCGGCCTTTGGTGGCCTGCTGCTCTACTTCAGCTTTCTCGGCGGCGACGGGCTCTACGGAGCGGGCACTGCTCCCGACGTGGGCTGGTTCGCTTATGCGCCGCTGACGGCGCGCATCTTTTCTCCCGGTCACAGCACCGATTACTGGATTCTGGGCGTATTCCTCAGCGGCATCGGCAGCGTGGGCACCGCATTGAATCTGGTGGTCACCATCATTTCCCTGCGCTGCAAGGGAATGACCATGGGCCGCCTGCCTCTGCTGGCATGGATCTACCTGGTGGTTTCGTGGATGGTCTTCATCGCCATCGGCCCGCTGACCGCCGCGCAGATCATGCTGCTGCTGGACCGCACCGTGGGTTCGCACTTCTTCGACGCGCAGGCGGGCGGCTCCGCCGTTCTCTGGATGCACTTCTTCTGGATCTTCGGACATCCCGAGGTCTACATCCTGGTCTTGCCGGCCTTCGGCTTCGCCAACGAGATCATCCCCGTGTTTTCGCGCAAGGCCATCTTCGGCTATGCGGCCATGGTGGGCGCGACGGTGGGCATCGGTTTTGTCAGCCTCGGCGTTTGGGCGCACCACATGTTCACGGTCGGCCTGGGCCCTGCCGGAAACGCCTTCTTCACCTTCGCCACCATGGTGGTTTCGGTGCCCACCGGCATCAAGATCTTCAACTGGTTGGCCACCATCTGGGGAGGCCGCATTTCCTTTGCGACGCCCATGCTCTTTTCCATGGGCTTCCTCTTCCAGTTCCTGGCCGCCGGCCTCACCGGCATCATGTTGTCCGTCGCGCCCTTTGACTGGCAGCTGGGCAACTCCTACTTCGTCGTCGCGCACTTTCACTACGTGCTGGTGGGCGCAATTCTCTACATGATCTTCGCGGCCTTCTACTACTGGTTCCCCAAGATGACTGGCCGCATGCTGAGCGAGCGCCTGGGCAAATGGCACTTCTGGCTCTTCACG
Organism: uncultured Occallatibacter sp.; assembly: GCA_964595345.1. Classification (GTDB taxonomy): domain Bacteria; phylum Acidobacteriota; class Terriglobia; order Terriglobales; family Acidobacteriaceae; genus Telmatobacter. Next base: position 7,482 of record CAZQPY010000011.1, on the reverse strand, counting down.
CTTGGATTCCACCTCACCTTTGACTTGATGCACATTCCCGGAATTCTGGGCATGCCGCGCCGCGTCTTCACCTACGAGGCCGATCGCGGCTGGGGATCGTGGAACATGATCATCGGCATCGGCGCAATCTTCCAGGTGATCGCCATCCTGATCTTCGTTTGGAACATGATCCACTCCTACATGAAGGGCGAGAAGGCTGGACCGGACCCCTGGGATGCGTGGACGCTGGAGTGGTCCACCGATTCCCCGCCGCCGCACTACAACTTTGCCGTGGAACCGGTCGTCGAAAGCCGCCGTCCGTTGTGGGACCGCAAACATCCTAACGATCCAGATAACGCGTACGAGTAAGCGAGACCATTAAGCGAGACCATGAGCACACACACATTGATCGAGACTGAATCCGTGGAGCAATGGCGATTGCCGGACAAAGGCCTGGTGGGCATGATCTGCCTCATCGTGGCTGAGGTGGCAATCTTCTCCATCTTCGTCGTTGCCTACATCTTCTATATCGGCAAAAGCCTCACCGGGCCCACGCCGGCCGAGGTGCTGACGCTGCCCATCGTCAGCACCATCTGCCTGCTGTCGAGCAGCATCACAGTGCACTTCGCGGTCACGACGCTTGAGAAGGGCAAAAGCGGCCTCAGCACCGCATGGCTCGCGCTCACCGTCCTGCTCGGCGGCATCTTTCTCGCCGGCACCGCGCAGGAATGGCACGAGCTGATCTATGAAAAGGGCCTCACCATCAGTACCAACCTCTTTGGCACAACGTATTATTCCCTCGTCGGGCTGCACGCCAGCCACGTCGTCATAGGGCTCGTAATGCTGACAGTGGTGCTACTGTTCGGCCTCGCCGGCAAGTTGAAAAGCAAGCACGCCCACCGCCTCGATATGCTCTCGTATTACTGGCATTTCGTCGACGCGGTCTGGGTGGTGGTCTTCATCGTCGTTTACGTGATTGGAAGATAGGGAGGGCGCTGTGCACAAAGAACTCACAAGCAAGCTTGAAAATAATGCCACGCGCATCGCCGTCATTCACCTCCCGGAACCCACCGCGTGGCCGATGGTGCTGGCGTTGGGCGCGACTCTGCTGGTCGCCGGGCTGCTGACGAATGTTGTTGTTTCCGTTCTCGGCGCGCTGCTGAGCGTAATGGCGATTGTCGGCTGGTTCCGCCAGGTGCTGCCGCATGAGCAGCATGAAGAAGTGCTGGCGCCGGTTCCGGCTGAAGCCCTGGAAGAAATGGCGGCGCTCTCCAAAGAGCGGCCCTTCGCCGATCTGCACCAGCAGGTGACGCCGCTGGTCAACTTCAGCATCGTTGCCGGCATCGAAGGCGGATTGGCGGGCGGGTTGGCCATGACCGTTCCGGCCACCATCTTCGGCTGGATCAAGTACCACAGCATTTGGTACGCGGTGAACCTGCTGGCGGCGGGCGGCTTCGTCAGTTGGAGCCACGCCGGCAACGACTTCCTCAGCCAGTTTCACATCGAAGGCCTGGTGGCGGGTCTGGCCATCCACATCTCCGTTTCCATCCTGATGGGGCTGCTGTTCGGGGCCATGCTGCCCATGTATCCGCGCAAACCCATCTTTACCGCCGGCTTGATGTTTCCGCTCCTGTGGACCGGACTGGCCTATAGCGCAATGAACATCGTCAGCCCCATCATGAACGAGCGCATTGACTGGTACTGGTTCGTTCCCTCGCAGGTGGCCTTCGGACTGGTGGCCGGCTTCGTGGTCAATCTGCGCATCCAGGTGCGCACGCCGGAGTTTCAGGCCAAACCCTTCGCCGAGCGCGCTGGGCTGCATACCAATCTCGGCCCCACCAAGAGGAATTCCAGCAAGGGGAAGAAGCCATGAGGGGCGCGCATCGTTTTGGATTAAAACTCCACCGCCGCTTCTGGCTTGCAGGGAATGAAGCCCCTTTCGGCGAGGTTGCCGCTAACTCGCTAACCTGCCAACCCCGCGTCAGCGGGGGCCAACTCGCCAAAACGGACCAACTGACCGTCTCCGCAAGGGTCCATCAACTAGCGGCAAATCCGAGCCCTTGCCTCTTCCTGGTCTTGGCCGGACTACTCGGCATGACGCTGGCGGGATGCCACGCGCCCGGTAAGCCCGGTCCCGAGCCGGATGTTGTGCGGCCCGAACAAGTGCTGGATTTCGCCACACTCTACAAGCAGAATTGCTCGGCCTGCCACGGCGAGAACGGGCAGCATGGCATCGCTGTTTCTTTGTCCAACCCGGTGTATCTCGGTATCGCCGGCCGCCAGGTCATCATCGATACGGCCAGCAAAGGCGTGCACGGCCAGCTCATGCCGGCCTTCGCCAAAAGCCGCGGCGGCACGCTGACCGACCGGCAGATCGAGATTCTGGCCGATGGCATTCTGTCGCGCTGGGGCAATCCGCACTTGCTGGCGGGAACCACGCCGCCGCCTTACGCGACCACCCTCACGGGCGATCCCACAGCCGGGCAAATGAACTTCCATTTCTATTGCGCGCGCTGCCACCAGACGCCCATCAAGCCTGCGCCCGCCGGCGTCAAGCTTGTCTCCGTGGACGCTGGTCCCATCACCGATCCCAGTTATCTGGCCCTTATCAGCGACCAGGGACTGCGCTCCACCATCCTTTCCGGCCGGCCGGAAGACGGGATGCCGGACTGGCGCTCGTTTGCGCCGCAGCCCCTCAGCGATCGGGATGTAACCGACATTGTGGCGTATCTGGTTTCGCAGCGGACTTCGGCTCCGGGACAACCCTATCCCGAGCACCCTTTAGGAGAATCTCGATGAGCCAACCGACAAAGGATTCCCAACTGCCCGAGTCGCGGTTGCCCGAGAAGAACAACGCGGCGGGAGCGGAGAAAAGCATCTCCAAGCAGTGGAGCGGCACCGAGCGGGAAAAACTCGCCGCGCGCCCCAGCGAGACCACGCGCCGCGCCTTCCTCTTCAAGCTTGCCGTCGGATTCAACGGGCTGGTCGGCTTGGTGATGGCCGTCCCCATTTTCGGCTTTCTGCTCGGCCCTGTCTTCAAAAAGCGCGACGACAACCATGCCTGGGTCGGCCTTGGCGAAACAGGCTCATTCCCCTTGGGAGAGACCCGCCTGGCCACCTACATCAATCCCATCACCGGTCCCTCGGACGGTGAAACCGCCAAAATCTCCTGCTGGGTGCGCCACACGGAAGACGACCGCTTCCAGGTCTTTGCCGTCAACTGCGCCCATCTCGGCTGCCCCGTGCGCTGGTTTGCGCAGTCGCGACTCTTCCTCTGCCCTTGCCACGGCGGCGCTTATTACGAAGACGGTACCCGCGCCTCCGGGCCTCCGCCGCGCGGCCTCTTCGAGTATCAACACCGTTTAACCGGCGGCCAGCTGGAGATCTTCGCCGGCGAAATGCCCACCCTGTCCAACGAAGCCTGCGCCGGCAAAAAGCCGCTGGTCCAGCTGGAAACTTCGGCCGCAAATGAGCAAGGGAGGCCGGCATGACCGACTTGAAGAAAACAGGCTTGCAAGTATTTCACTGGTTTGAAAGCCGCCTCGGGCTTGCCGGCCAGGTCACCGAAATGGCCGAGCACCCCACGCCGGTTTCGGCGGCCAGCTGGTGGTATGTCTTCGGCAGCGCGGCCATGGTTCTGCTTGTGCTGCAGGTGATGACCGGCATCCTGCTCGCCCTGGTCTACTCGCCCAGCGCCAGCAACGCCTGGCCCAGTCTCCAGTTCATCAATCACAATCTCGCGCTGGGCTGGTTCCTGCGCGCCATGCACGGCTGGGGATCGGACTTCATGATCGCCATCGTGCTCATCCACATGGCGCAGGTCTTTCTCTTCGGGGCCTACAAGTTTCCCCGCGAACTGACCTGGATTGTCGGCGTTCTTCTTCTTCTGCTGACCCTGGGCATGGCCTTCACCGGCCAGGTGCTGCGCTTCGATCAGGACGCCTACTGGGGCCTCGGCATCGGCGCAAGCATCACCGGCAGCATTCCCTTCGTTGGCGGGCCGCTGGTGCATCTGCTGTTGGGCGGGCCCATCGTCGGCGGAGCCACGTTGTCGCGCTTCTTCACCCTGCATGTCTTTGTCATTCCCGGGCTGCTGCTTGCCTTTGTGGGGCTGCACCTGTTGATGGTGCTCAAGCTGGGCATCAACGAGTGGCCCATGCCCGGCCGCATCGTCCGCAAGGCGGACTACCAGAAAAACTACCAGGCGCTCACCAAGACCACCGGGGTCCCGTTTGCTCCCGATGCCGCCTGGAAGGACGCCGTCTTTGCCGCGGTCATGATGCTCTCGGTGATGGCCTGCGCGTGGTTCCTGGGCCCCATCGGACCCTCCGGCGTTCCGGATCCGACCATCATCCAGACCGCTCCCAAGCCCGATCTTCCCTTTCTGTGGATCTTCGCGGTTTTGGCCTATCTCCCGCCGGAGTTGGAAACGCCCGTACTGCTGATCGCGCCCCCGCTCATTATCGGCGGTCTGCTTCTGCTGCCACTCGTAGCTGGCGAGGGCGAGAAGCACTGGTCGCGCCGTCCCGTGGCCATCCTCATGGTTACGCTGATTGCCGTCACTCTGGGCATCTTCACCCAGCTGGGCACCTACGCGCCCTGGAGCCCGCAGATGGATGCGTGGTCCGCAGATCCGGTCCCCGCGGAGTTCCTGGCCCACCGCAAACCGCTGGAACGGCGCGGCGCAATCGTCTTTCAGGAAAAGCAGTGCCGCAATTGCCACGCCCTCGAAGGCTCCGGCGGTCTGCGCGGCCCGGCTCTCGACACCGTGGCAACACGAATGACAGAAGACCAGATCATTCGCCAGATCCTTCAGGGCGGCGGCAACATGCCCTCCTACGGAAAGGCGCTCAGCCCTGCTGAAACCAGGGCCCTCACCAGCTTCCTGATGACTCTGCATGGACATCAGGCTCCGGCAAGGGATGCTTCTCTGGGTACCATGCCGCAGAATGGAACTCATCCGGCTGTTACTGCACCGGAGAATGTTCCAGCCACGGAGAGTACTCCCGCTCGATGAACGAAACCCAGGCTATTCAGTCGATTCTCGATGACTGGTCTCTGCCCATCCCTCTGACCTGCGGCATCGTCCTTTTTGCTTTGCTTTACTTGCTGGGCTGGCTGCGCATCCGGCGCACCCGGCCCGCGCAGTTTCCACTCTGGCGTCTCTACTGCTTTGAAGCCGGAATGGCGGTCCTGTGGGGATCGATCGGGTCGCCCATGGACGGCTTCAGCGACGCTCTTCTCAGCGCGCACATGGTGGAGCATCTCCTTCTCATGTCTGCCGTCCCGCCGCTGGTGCTATTAGGCGCTCCGGTCGTCCCGCTGCTGCGCGGCCTGCCGCACTGGAGCGTCCGCTACGTGTTGGGACCGCTCATGCGCCAATCGTGGCTGCGGGGCCTGTGGAGATTCCTGCTGCGCCCCGCGCCGGCGTGGCTGCTGATGAATATCACCCTGCTGGCGTGGCACGTTCCGGCTGCTTACGACTTCGCGCTGGAAAACGAAACCTGGCACGATGTCGAGCACTTATGCTTCCTCTTCACCGCGCTCATCTTCTGGTGGGTTCTGTTGCGCCCCTGGCCCGCGGAGCCCAGGCTGCGCCGCTGGATCATGATTCCCTATCTTGTATCTGCCGATCTGGTGAATACCGCGCTCTCGGCCTTCCTGGCCTTTGTAGGCCATCCGGTTTATAACTTCTATATAACTCACCCTAACCCATTCGGAGTTTCACTTACCGACGATCAAACAACTGGCGCGGTAGTTATGTGGGTCTTCGGCTCGATGGTCTTTCTTCTTCCCGCCATGGTGCTCACCATGCAGATGCTGCAAAGCAAACCCAAAACGCATCTCGTGAAGGGGCTTTGATGGGGCACGGCTTGACAGGCAGCAGAAGAACACCATCGGGAAGGCAAGAAGCGTCAGGGCACGACTTGAGTCGTGCCGATAAAACCCAAAGAAAGAGTCGGGCCTTTACAAGCAGCGGAAAAACACCATCTGGAAGGCAAGAAGCGTCAGGGCACGACTTGAGTCGTGCCGATAAGGCCGATAGAAAGAGTTGGGGCTTGACAGGCAGCAGAAGAACTCCAACGGGAAGGCAAGAAGCGTCAGGGCACGACTTGAGTCGTGCCGATAAGGCCGATAGAGAAAGTTGGGGCTTTACAGGCTACGGAAAAACACCATCGGGAGGGCAAGAAGCGTCAGGGCACGACTTGAGTCGTGCCGATAAGGCCGATAGAGAAAGTTGGGGCTTTACAGGCTACGGAAAAACACCATCGGGAGGGCAAGAAGCGTCAGGGCACGACTTGAGTCGTGCCGCAAGATGCATCTTAAGACTCGGCGGGCTTTAGCCCCTGAGGGATGTATTTCCTTTTCCCTTGATATTTCTATGTCGACTTTCATCCAGCACGTCGCAAATACATCGGGAAAACAAGAAGGGCCAGCCTTGTGGGCTGGCCCTTCTTGTTGGTATCGGTGAATGAGTGATCCAGTACCAATGCCGCTCGCAGGGTTGTCTGCGCCTCTGGCAAACAACTCTTCTGCGCGCATCGATGATTACTGCAAGCTTGGGACCCGCGCTTTAGCGCAGGTAGGAATTAGTCGATGTGGTATCTTTGGTGGCCGATTTTAAGGACCTGGATATCAACCTGTGCCAGTCCCGCTGTAGTCATGGATAACCTTTGCGCTGCGCCAAAGGAAAGATCGATGATGCGCCCCTCATCCACGAGATCGCCGCGGTCGGTGATGCGCACGATTACCGATTTCTTGTTTTGCCGATTTACCACGCGCACGAGTGTTCCGAAAGGCAGCGTGGGATGGCATGCAGTCATTGCATACATATTGAATCGTTCGCCACTGGCGGTTCTACGGCCATGAAAGACTTTGCCGTACCACGACGCTATGCCGTGAAGCCTGTGTGCCCGCTTGGTTTCAGTGGGCTCTTGCGGTGCAAGCGAAGGCGGGGTCGAGCTCAGGACCGGTGCCGCAAGAGGCGCGGAAACCGCCGATCGAGTGAGCCCTGCATCGGCATGCACTGTCCGGGTGGTTACTAACCCCACTAAGCCGGTCAGCACAACCGATGAAGCTCCCGCCAACAGCCAGAACCGCAGCGGAAAGTTCGAACTCGTATTGCCTGTTTGTTGTCTTTTCACCATTCACCTATTTTACTAAATTGACACCTATTAACTCAAGCATTGACCAAAAATACATGAGTGTACTTGACAAGAATCGCAAGATTTGATGGGGCTTTTCCGCGATTCGTCTGGCCATGTGTGACAATAAACTTCAACTAAATCGGTGCAAATTAATGGTGACCCGCGCCCAGCCACAAGGGCTATCTCGGCGAGTAAACCTCGTATTATGGGACATACCAAGCAAGAAAGTCCAGAAGAAAGAGCATGAAGACACTGAATTATCTGTGGACAAAGCGCCGGTTGCACCACAGCTAGTGCAGGCACTAGGTCTCCGACCGCATGAAGTCAGTTCTTTTATAGTGGAATTTGTGCCGAG
>CAZQPY010000010.1:0-85761 GCA_964595345.1 uncultured Occallatibacter sp. | reverse complement strand
TGGCGCAGATTGTGGCGGCGGCGCTGATCAACGAGTGCCAGGTGCTGTCGCATCCCTCATCCACGGGAACCATTCCCACCGACGGCGGCAAGGAGGATCACGTCTCGATGGGCATGACCGGAGCGCTGAAGCTGCGCCAGATTGTGGAGCATGCCGAGCGCATCGTGGGCATCGAGCTGATGTGCGCGGCGCAGGCGCTGGAGTTCCGCCGTCCCCTGACGGCCAGCCGCGAAGTGGAGCGGGCCCACGCCGCAGTGCGCACGGTGGTGCCAAAGCTCGAAGAAGACCGTGTGGTCTCGGGCGACATGGAAGCCATGGCCAACGCGGTCCGCAATGGCGTCTTCGATAGTTGGCGGTCGTAGCGGTCTTCCCCCCTATCCCCGTTGAAAACGGGAAGGGGCATGCCGGGGTCAGAGGAAAGAAAGCAAGGTCCTTACGTCGTACGGCTCACATCCCGTCCGCCGTAGGATGCTTCTACAGTGTCGATATTGCCTACCGGAAGGTAACTGCCGAGCAGCTGACCAACCAACCGGCACCGCTCAAAGTGCGCTAGCCTCGATGTCGACAATCGAAGTGGAAACTCTCTTATGGAGGATGGCAGCTCACTTGCGAGTCTGAGTTTTTGTGGGATGTACATCAATGGTTGCATCCGAAATATCGGTATCCTGGAGCTGAATCGTGAATTCTCCGGACCCCGCTCGCAGAGTATATGTGCCGGAAGGGAGGAGGTCGAACCTGAATGACCCATCCGGCATGGACACAGCGGTATGTGCTTCAATGGGGCGCCCGAGGCGCTGAAATGAGATTTCCATGCCCGCGCTAGGCACGCCGCCCTCCATCACAATGCCGCCGATGGAGTGGAGCAGACGCGTCGGAATACTGATGTCAGCATCCGTAATCTCGTCGCCGTCTTTCACATCAACGACTCTCGCATCTGCCTGGTCGAGAGCTTCTGGAGCATAGACAGTCAATTGTCCGGTTCCTGGACTGACAGGGAAACTTTGGAGGCCTTTGCCGTTTTCCACCTTGAATCCCAAGTGGGATTCTCTGATGTGAATAGCGAGCCGATATCTTCCTTCCGGTAACCCGGCAATCCTATACATCCCGCGATCATCCAAGGCGGCAAATTCCGCGAATGTATCTGGGTGTTCGTCGAGGTGGAGTGGTACGCCAGTTGAGTCTTCGTCCCGAAGCCGGGTGACCCACACTGATGCTCGGCCCGGGAGGCCCCCAATGTCTACCGTTACACGTCCGGAAATGGCCGCTGCGCGCCGCAGAATGATATCCTTCCGAGCATCGGCCCCGGCTTTCGCGGTAACTTGAGGAAGCTCAGCGAGAAGCTTTTCCTTTTCGTCGCCTGTGAGACCCTCCAGTCTTCTGAGCGCCAGCTGGACTTCGTTAGGATATCCATCCATGGTTGCGCTGATGAGATATGTTCCTGGTTGGACGGACTCAATCTCGTAGGCTCCACTGAAATCAGTACTTGTGGATGGGGAGATGTTTTTTGCGTCGAGGGCATGTGTCTGAGAAAGGACGCTAGCAAGCGGAATCAGATAGACAGTGGCGCCGCGCGCAGGCGTATTAGTATCGTTGCAGATAACCAGCCCGGAAACCGAACCTCCTCCACTTTGCGCTGCGACCGAAAGAACGGGCACTACCAGGCATCCGAAGACTAGCGATCGGATAATTAGCAAGACTTTCATCGCGCCAAATCTTAGCACACATTGGGTTCAGAGATAAGCGCGTCGACAGCACTTCGAAAGCCTTGCGACTCGTCTCAATTGCCCGCCCGGACGCTCGCCAGTTGCCGCAAATGCCTCGATTCCATTGCGCCTCACTCAGGAGAACACGGTGAGAAAAGGTGGAAGCAAGCGTGTCACCGGCCATCGTCCGCAATCGTGGGAGTGTCACCGGCCGCTCGGCAACCGGTCACCCGTCAGTCACCTTGTATTCAACCCCTCCCTCGTGTGCAGCGACTGGGCGGATTCGCGCGAGGTTCCGCTCGTGCTGAAGCGGTAGAGTTCTTGCCGGGGACCAATCCTCTGCGAACCTTGCGAAGGATGGGATTCAAACAGTCCGCCCGCCTTTGCCCCTCAAGCAGCCCGATGAAAGGGCTCAATCTTTGGCTGTTTCTTTTGAGATGCCTGCCACATTTCGTAATCGGTCTGCAGTTCATACCAGATTGCAGCATGGGTGCCAAAGGCGGCGGCAAGGCGCAACGACATATCGGCCGAGATGCCGGCCTTGCCATTGAGGATGCGGGAAAGCGTTGCGCGGGAAACCTGCAAATGCTTTGCGGCAGAGGTAACATCCACGTCGCCTAGAAATTCCCGCAGCACCTTGCCTGGGTGCGGCGGGTTGTGCATGCGCATATCGTTTCTCCTAATGGTAATCCTGATAGTCGACGAGAATTGCATCCTGGCCTTCAAAGGTGAAAGTCAAACGCCAATTGCCGTTCACCTTCACCGCCCAATGGTGCTGGAGATCGCCGCGCAAGGGGTGCAAGTCCCATCCCGGAGCATTCATATCGCTCGCGGCCCTGGCCCGGCTCAACTGAAAGAGTTGAACGGAGAGTTTAGCAGCGTGGGAAGGCTGAATTCCGGCTTTGCTTCCGGTGGTGAAGAACCTTTCGAGCCCACTATGCCGGAAGCTCTTGATCATGCGTATAGTGTGGCGCGCCACTTCTCACTTGTCAAACATGTGAATCCGACCTTCAGCCTGAAGGCCCATGCTCCCTCCGCCCCTGCTCTTTCCGCAAATACAAATCATCAACACTTGCCGAGGTTTGCTACTTGACGCTGAGATCCCCGTCGAAGTCCATCACCAGGTCATCGCCCTGGATCACCATCGAGTGGATTTTGAGGCGGTCGAGGGTGACCTTGTATCCGGAGGTTGCCGTCGAGTCCTGAAGGGCCTTGCGCAGCAGATCGGCCGCGTTTACCTGCATGTTGTTGGGGAGCTGCTTGCTCAAGAATGGCGTAAGAAAATAATTTAGCTGTTTCTGGTCCAGGACCTTTTCCAGGCGCGCATCGCGGAAGCCGATGGTCTCGTTTTCGCCTACTGGGGAGAGCGAAACCTGGGGCATGGTGTTCAAAGAGATGCCGATGCAAGTGCTGCCGAAGGCCTTTCCCAGCTTGGCATGAGCCTTGATGACCACCACCACCCGGTCCTGCGCGAAGCTGAGCTGGGCGTCGTCGGCGTAGACATAGCAGGCGGTTTTCTCGCCGCCCTGCAAGTAATAACGGCCGTTGGGGCCGCTGAAAAGTTGTTGTTTCAGGGTTCTCTGCAGGACGTCACGGCTGACTTTCAATTCAACGGCGTGGACAGACGCCGGTGCGACGGCCGCCAGCAGAAAGCAGGCGGCCAGAAATCGTCCAGAGTTTTTCGTCATAAGTCTATGGTGCCACTCCCGGCTAGCTGGGGCAACCGGGCGCAGTCTTCACAGAGGTTTCGCGGGTCCTTAAGTTGCTCTAAAGCTCCTATTGTCAAAGATGTAACCAGGTCTGGCGGTTGTGGCGCACTTCAATCGACAGGCGTCTGAATAAAAGCCATTGATATATATCGCATTTGGAGAGCCATTTCCGTCATTTTGATCTTGATTTTTGGATAAAAAATACTTAAAATAGGATTCTACAGTTGCCTCAGGAGCGTCAGGACTCCCCAGCCAGCGTCCGAGGTTCTACAAGTAATTCACACTTCTAAGGACACCAAATCGATGGCAAAGCGTCGTGGAAATCCGAACTGGGGCAAGCCAGAGCCCATCGGCCCTGTTGTGCCCACTGTAACCTCCTTCGAACAGATCGTCAAAGAGTTTAAGCTGACCCCGGATCAGTACATCCGGTCAACACGTCTTCGCGAGTGGGCGCGGCGGAACAAGAATTCCAAGTACATCCCGGAAGCGCTGCTCGAGGCATGGGGATTTGAGATTGAATCGACGTTGTGATGGGCCCTTCAGCCACTTTGAGCATGAGCGCCGCCTCCGGGCGGCGCTTTTGCTTGCGCTTCATTGTTTCTTGGCCGCTGCCTGTTCCGGCTTCGGAGATTCCGCATTGGGCCGCGCCGCGCTAGTCTTTTCCACAAAGAACAGCGCGTCAAACTGCTGGTTGGCGGGAGTCGTGCTCCACAAGGAGGCCGCTAGCGCATCCCCATACGCCGCTCCGATGCTCCGCGAAGGGTGAGATTGCTGGAACCACTCCGCTACCGGTCCCTGCTTGGGAAGCTTTCTCAGGTCCACGGCGAAAATGGATTGTCCGGTTGCGGCCAGGGCATGATCCAGAGTCCCGACTGGAGCCGGACCAACGGTGAAGTCGTGCAACCCCTTGCCCATTTCCCAGGCCTGAAAACCTCCCTGGTTGAAGGCGAAGCCGAAATTGACGAGTTGGTCGCCGTAAATCTTGCGAAGATAGCTTCCCATCGGCGTCATTCCCGCCTCGGCATAAGCGACATGGCCGTTGTGTGCCCAAACCACAATCCTGGCTCCGGGGTTGTGCTCGGCAATCCACTGGATGTTCTCCGCCATGCTCTCGTCCCGGCCCTTCGTGCCCGCCTTCAGCTGAGCGTATTGCTGGACGATGCGGGCATTCTGAACGATCCAGTCGATGTCCTTCGCGGATGATCCGGCCGCCAGATAGCGAGAGCGATTGCTCTCCAGATACACCATGACCGCGGCGCATTTCCCGATCGGCGATGCGGTCGTAATTTGCGTATTCGGATCGGCTTTCGGAGCTCCGATTCGCCGCATGCGCAGGCTTTGCTTGCCGTCCTGCGCCTGGGTGTTGTCGATGGAAACCTGGTAGCCCTGCCCAAAGGTCATGAATCCGACCGTAGTGGGAGATTCGAAGCCGCCATCGAAGACGCTTGGATCGGCATAGGACACGCCGTTGACCGCGACGCTTAATGAGTCGAACCAGGCCGTGCCATTTCCCGTATGCAGCGCTCCAAAATAGACGGCCGTAGCGTCCGCAGGCACGTCAACGGAGATTTCATAGCGTTTCCAGGGCGTGGTTCCGGTGACGCCGTTTTCATGCATGTTGCGAAAGGCGCTCTGCACCACCCCCTTGGCGTCGTCGGCACGCAACCAGAATCCCGCATAGCCGTTGGCGATATCTTCGCTGCGGATGAAGCCGGAGACAGTGACACGCTTGCCGGCAACGGTTTGAATGGGCAGCTTCGCGGTGGCGCCGGCAAACTGATCGGCGGTCGACTCTTCGATATGCGCAACCTGGTCATAGAGCGGATTGACGGTTGCGTCGAGGTAGCCCCGATCGTTTGAACCGAGGAATTTCCGGACGATCTCCATGGAGACCGTGGGATTCTGCATGTCGAAGCCCGTGAACTCGATGCGGCCTTTGCCGGACTTGTTGAATTCACGCATCCAAAGGATCATGTCCAGGACCTCTTCGGTGTTCCAGGTCCAGAAGTACATCCCCTTGAGCAGTGCTTTGGGGTCGCCGTTGCCATTGAGAACGAAGTCATTGAGCCGGTAGGCCTCCGGCATGTTGGCTTCGATGGAGAAGATGGAAAATCCCTCCTGGCTGGCCAGGAACTCCAACATCCGGTGCTTCAGTTGGAAGAACTCCCGCGTGCCATGGGTCGCTTCGCCCAACTCGACAATTCTGGCATCCCCGACGATTTTCTTCAGTGGTTGCATGTCGATGAATCCATGGCCCGCCTCGACGGTTTGCAGGGGTATGGCCCCTTGGCGGAGCCATTGAGTTGCAGCCTGTTCAGGGTTCTGCTCGGCTGGCGCAAGCGCGCACGCGAGAAGCAAACAGACTGGTAGGAACAGGTTGCGGGAGAAGACCGGTAAGAGTTTCATGGCATGGGAATTATAGGAAAGGCGGCGACGGAAGTCGCGGGCTTCGGATTTTTTGCAAGGCAAACATTCTTCGGCGTGCATCCTTCATAGACTCGTTCTTCCCTATTTTGGCGTTTTCCTGCGCAATGGGCGAGAATGGAAGGGCTGACATGCCCCACACCCTGCGCACTTTCGAGCCCCCCTTTACCGATGTTCCCGGTGCCATTGCCGAAATTCGCGCCGGACGCATGGTGGTTGTTGTTGATGACGAAGACCGCGAGAACGAGGGCGATCTGACCCTGGCGGCGGAGTTTGTGACACCGGAAGCCATCAACTTCATGGCCAAGCTGGGCCGCGGACTCATCTGCCTGACCATCACCGAAGAACTGGCGGACCATCTGCGCCTCTTCCCGATGACCCAGCAGAATTCCTCCCGCTTCGGAACGGCCTTCACGGAAACGATCGAGGCAAGGGAAGGTGTGACAACCGGGATTTCGGCAGCCGACCGCTCCCACACCATTCGCACCGCCATCCGGCCGGGCGCAACCGCATCTGACTTGGCGCGGCCGGGCCATGTGTTTCCGCTGCGTGCTCGCAAGGGCGGTGTACTGGTGCGGGCCGGGCAGACGGAAGCCTCTGTGGACTTGGCCCGCCTTGCTGGGCTGCACCCCTCCGGCGTCATCTGCGAAATCATGCGCGACGACGGCGAAATGGCCCGCATTCCCGACCTGATTCTCTTCTGCCGGGAGCACGGCTTGCTGATTCTGACCGTGGCGGAGCTGATCCGCTACCGCCTGCGCAACGAGCGCTACATTGTCCGCGCCGGTGAAACCCGCATCCAGACCCGCTATGGCGAGTTCCGCATGATTGCCTACGAGAGTGAAGTCAATGGAGGCGAAAGCCACATCGCCCTGGTGCGCGGCGACCTGTGCAGCGATTGCCCCGCATTCAATGCCGGGCCGGCGGGTGGTGTTTGCGGTGGAATCCAAAGCGCGATGGCGACGGGGGTTTTTGGGAATTTGGACAACTCCGGGCTGCCGGACGCCGAGCCACGCCCCCCTTGCGAGCGGGCGGTACTCGTTCGCGTACATACGCGCTGCACGGCCGGCGATATCTTTGGCGCAGACTGCGATTGCCGCGAAACGCTCGACCAGTCGATGAAGATGATTGCCCAGGAGGGCTGTGGCGCGATCCTCTACCTGCACAACACCTCGCGCGGCTTTGAGATCGACCACGGATCGGCACTGGCAAGTGGATTCGATCCGAACAGCTCGACGGCGCTTCCGGCCGGAAAGGCGTCCGCCTCTTCGCGGCTGATGCTGCACCAGGAATTGCGCTCGCGCGAAGGCTCCCAGGCCCGCACCGGGAGGATTCTGCGCGCTATCGGACTGGGTGGCCAGATTCTTTCCGATCTGGGCATTCAGCGCATTCGCCTGTTATCGAATACGCCCATGCACATCCCGGCCCTGAACGGCTTTGGGCTGGAGATTGTGGAGCAGGTCCCGATTCCTATTAGTCAGACTCAGCCAGCCCAGGAGCCGGCGGCGGAATCAGCGGCAAAGTGAAGTTGAATTTCGCGCCGGAGCCGAGTTCGCTTTCCACCCAAACCCGCCCGCCGTGCGCCTGCACGATGTGCTTGACGATGGCCAATCCCAGGCCGGTGCCGCCCGACTCGCGGGAGCGAGCCTTGTCCACACGATAAAAGCGTTCAAAAATGCGGCTCAGGTGCTCGGAAGCAATGCCCGGGCCGAAATCCTGCACATAGAACGCGACCTCCGACTCCAGCAGCTCCGCCCCTATGCAGATGCGCTTGCTTCCGGTGGCGTATTTGAGCGCGTTTTCAATCAGGTTGCCAAATACCTGATTCATGGCGTCCGCATCGGCGCGGACCAGCACATCCGGCGCCGCGGCCATTACCAGTTCCACTTCGGAGTCCACCACCATTCCGCCCAGCGAATCAACCGCGTCCTGAATCAGCAAACTGGCGCGAACCGGCTGGCTGGTAAGCATGTAGTCGGGGCTCTCGACCGTGGCCAGGGCCAGCAGATCTTCGGTAAGGCGATTCATGCGAGTGGCGTTTTTCAGAACGATGGCAAGAAACTCACGCGCGGTTTCAGCGTCCGGCCGGGGCTCCTCGATCAGCGTTTCCACGTATCCCTGGATGGAAGTGAGCGGGGTGCGCAGTTCGTGGCTGACGTTGGCGATAAAGTCGCGCCGCGACTTTTCGGCTGCTTCGATGCGGGTAACATCGTGGAGAACGGCCAGCGCTCCGCCGCTGGGCAGGGGCACGGCGCTGACATCGAAGACGCGCCCTGGAGTCAGTGAGCTGGCGCGGCCGACGCGCGGCTCACGCTGCTCCAGCGCTCCGCGGACGCAGGCCAGCAGTTCGGGATCGCGCACCGCGTGAATCAGTGGGCGGCCGGCACGGATATGCATGCCTGCGATACGCTGCATCACTGCATTGGACCAGCGCACCTGACCCGCCGGAGTAATGGCCACAACCGCCTCCTGCATCGAATCCAGCATGGCGGCCAATTCGTGACGCCGGCTTTCGATTTCCGAGAAGCTCTGGTCGAGCCGTTCCGCGGTCTGGTTGAGCGCCGCCTCCATCGCGGCAAGCTCGTCGCTGCCCGATTCCTTGAGGCGCGCACTCAGGTCGCCTTCGGCAATGCGCCGGGCAAAGATGACCACGCGTCGCAGGCGTCCGGTGACTCCGCTGGCGGCCCATGCGGCGACCGGGATGGCAACACAGAGGGCGACCAGTCCCGACCAGAATGCCTCGCGGGCCAGCAGCGGCAAAGGCGCATCGGGCAGATGCTCCACCAGGTGGCTGAAGACCAGTTCCATCACCACCGTGTGGAAGACCAGCAGCAGAACGAAGAGGCCTAGAAGCTTGGTGAATACCTTGCGCGCGAGTGCTTTACGGGCCAAGGGTTACTCGCCTTTGGGCAATTCGAAGCGGTAGCCCGCGCCGCGAACCGTCTTCAAATAGCGCGGATTCTCGGGGTCGACTTCGATCTTTTCGCGAATGCGCCGCACATAAACGTCCACCGAGCGCGGTGTGACGAAGCGCGCATCGCCCCACACAGCATCGAGCAGGTGGTCGCGGCTGAAGACACGGCCCGGATGACGCGCCAGGTAGTCAAGCAGGCGGAATTCGGTGGCCGTAGTCGTGGTCAGCTCGCCCCGCACCCGCAATTGCATCGCGTTGGCGTCGATGATCACCTCTTCGAAACTGATCACCGAGGGCGTGGTGGGCCGTTCGAAGCGGCGCAGAACGGCCTTCACGCGGGCCATCAATTCGCGCGTGGCAAAGGGCTTGGTGATATAGTCGTCCGCGCCCAGTTCGAGCCCCAGCACGCGGTCGTTCTCGCCGGCCCGGGCGGTCAGGAAGATGATCGGAATGGTCGATAGCGCCGCATTGGCGCGCAGTCTACGACAGACATCCAGCCCGTCGCCACCGGGAACCATAATGTCCAGCAGGAACAGGACCGGCGGTTGCCGTTCGGCATCGGAAATCAGGTTGGTGGGAGTAGTGAACAGGCGTGCGGAAAACCCGGATGCTTCCAGGTGATGCTGCACAAGCCGCGCGATATCGGTTTCGTCTTCCAGTACAAATACGGTTTGGCTCAACCCGTCTGCCCTCGCCCGGCGGCCGTTCTGGAGTTGGTTCTGGGGCCGCACGGAATCGTTAACAGATTAATGCAGGGAGGCAAAGATAATGCAAACGTTGTGTGAATTTGGCAGGTGGCTGCCGGCGGAGGCCAGATGAAGGGCCTCTGATTCAGTCGATACTTTGAAAAGGCACAGCTTCACGGGCTGCGGAAAACTCGCCTTTCGACTCAGTCCTGAAGGGTACGGGCTCTAGCGTGAAGGGCACGCGCTTTAGCCCGTGCATAAGCGCTGCAAAATGAACGCGGCCTTCGCAGGCTGCGAAAGAACCCGGTCGGGATAGCAAGAAGCGTCAGGGCACGACTTTAGTCGTGCCGCAAGTGCCGCGGAATGAACGGGGCTTTACAGGCTGCGGAAAAACTCGGTCTCAGCCTCAGTCTTGAAAAGGCACGGCTTCAGCCGTGCCGTAAGTGCAGCAGAATGAACGTGGCCTTTAGGCACCGAGGGGCGTTTTGAGGGAATCGTGCCCCAACTCCGGCCTTTTTCCGCAGCCTGTTTAGCCCCTGAGGTTTGCATCTCGGGTATTCCACCCAAAATCATGTCTTTTCCCACAGCCTGTTTTGCCACTGAGAGAACACATCTTCGCGACGATCGGTCATCGGCGCCCACTCGATCTATCGCCCGCCTTACGGGCTCGCCCGCAGCATCTGGATCGCCTGCCGGTAATCGATTCCGGCTGGAACCGGCTCATACCGGTTCATCTCTTCCACGGTATCGAAGCTCTTGATCTTGAATAGAATACGCAGACTCATGTTGATCTGAAACCGCGCAATGCGCCACTGATGTCCGCCCACATCGGTTTGCTCCATCACCAGCCATCCGCCCTTGTTGAGCTTGCCCAGAATGCCCCACGCATAATCCGTATCCTGTTGTAGATGGCCTTCCAGACGGGTGACTCGCTCCTGGGCTGCGTCGATCCAGAGTTCTCCACTCATCGCGGTCAACGCCTGCGTCTGCATGTCGGGCGGGTTGAAACCGGGTTCGGGGCGAAAACTAAACTTCTGCACCGGCCCGGCCGGCCCCTGGCCCACACCCGCATATTGATAAATAAAAGCCTTGGGCAGCATGCGCAACAGATTGAGCACAATGTCGAGATCCCCGTCCTCGCTCTGTTTGCGGTGTTGCTGGCGGCCTGGCTCGCTCAGCAACAAGTCGAGGCGTGCCTGCTCATTCTGCTCGTCCAGCGGGCTCAACGGCTTGTCGAATTGCGAAACCAGGCGGGCGACAGCTCCATCGCGGGTTTCAACGATCTCTTTCACCGTGGTCAGCCGGGGACTGGACTTGCGCAGACGGAAGCGCATGGGATGGCTGGTGTCGCGCGCACACCGCAACTCCGTGGCCAACGCTCGCTGCACCAGCGCCTGCGCCTCGGGGTCCGACAACGGCAGGGGCGGGGACGGCTGCCCGTGAGGACCAGCGGCCAAAGCAATGACGGAGAACCACAAAGCAGAAAAGCAGAAAGAATGCAGTAAAACCCGACGCGTAAACACGACTAAAAGTTTAGCTGGTTTATCCGGCATGAGGAATCCGCGGAAGATCGTGAGGGCTCATAGTGGGTTAGACGCGCGGATTCCTTCCTCGGATTCCTTTCAGGCTGCATGCATTGAAGCAAGCCGCCTTGGTTGCGTATAGTTCGGGCAGGGCCTTCGAGAGGCTCCGGAAGGAACGAAACCATGGCCTTGGAGAATACTCCCGCGCGTATCGGGAAAACCGTCGTGATTCGCGGAGAAGTGAAGGGCAGTGAAGATCTGATTGTGGATGGGCGCGTGGAGGGGACCGTGAGCCTTTCCGAGAGCCGTTTGACAATTGGCCCGAATGCGAATGTGGCAGCAGATCTTTCTGCCAAGGATGTCCTGGTGTTGGGGCAGGTGGTGGGAAACATCGTCGCCAGCGGGCGGGTCGAACTGCGCTCCGGCTGTCAGGTCGAGGGCGATATCCGGGCACTGCGCCTGGCAGTGGAAGACAATGCGGTCTTTCGCGGCAAGGTGGATTTGACCCAGACCGGCCCCGGCTCAAAGGGGTCAGACACCCCTAGCATTCACCCCCCGAGCGGGACATATCAGAGCGGTTCCTGAGTTTCCGCGCCCTCGCTGAAATCGTGCAAGGTGTCATTTGACTGCACTCCACGGACGAAGACCGGTCCGTGGAGGCCCAGGATGAGGAAAATGCCATATCAGAGCATCGATTCCTGGAAAAAGCAACTCTGGAATCGCTAGAATCGCAAACGGAACTCTCTGACGAGAGACCGCTCTGCCCGGATCGGCAGAGTATAACCGGCTCAAATGCAAGGGGAACTCAGGTTGTTTAGCAGCTGGTTTGAGAAGAAGCAGGAAAAGGGCCCCGCCGCCATCGGTTCCAGCTCCATCGGGCCGACCGGCCCCCGCGTGCCGCGCCACAGCGGCGGCTGGACCGCGGTTCGCAAGCGCTTGGAGACCGAACAGGGTCTGCGCGTCATCGATGTCGGGTTTACTTCTCCTGCCAACATCCATTACCTGACCGAACTCGGCCACAGCGTCTTTCTTTCGGACCTGGTGCACGATGCCTGCGGCACCGACTGGAAGACCGGCGTGGACGAGGAGGGTAACCCGGTCTGGGACGTGAACGGCTTCCTGGAACAGTCTCTCGATTTCTCCGGGCGGACCTTCGATGTCGTTCTGCTTTGGACCTCCCTGGACTACCTGCCCGAGCCATTCGTCGCGCCGGTGGTCGCGCGCCTCCATGGGGCCATGAACGAGGGCGGGCAGGTGCTGGCGCTCTTTCACACCCGCACCACGGGCGCGGAGGCCGTGCATTGCCGCTTCCACGTCACGCCCGGCGACGAAGTAGAGGTCCAGCTGGCCCAACAGTTTCCCATTCAGCGCGCTTTCACCAACCGCAGCATCGAGCGCCTCTTTGCCTCCTGGAGTGGGCACAAACAGTTCCTCGCCAAAGACAGCGTCTCGGAAGTGATCATCACGCGCTAGCCAGCGGAGCTAGCGTCGTTGGCGGTGCTAGCGGGGCAAGCTAGTATGCGCCTGTGCTCCGGCAAACGACCTTCAGCAGGCTTCCATAAGACAGCGCGGAGCGCATTTCCCTCAGAGGCCTTACACTCATTCCCGCGAGGTATTTTCTCTTACCACGAACTCCGAAACTCTCTCAATCCAAAACGCACTCAATAGAGGTGACATGATGACTGTATTGAAGGGAACACGCATAACCTGGCTGGGCCACGCGACGGTCTTGATCCAGACCGCGGGGGACACCAACATCCTGATCGATCCGTTCATCGCTCAGAATCCCAAATATCCCAAAGGCTTCACTCTTCCGGCGAAAATTGACTATATTCTACTGACTCACGGGCACGGAGACCACATCTCCGACGCCGTGCCGGTAGCCGCGACGCATTACTCCACGGTGGTCGCGATTTACGAGCTGGCCACCTACGTGACAGGCAAGGGAGTGGCCAGGACCATCGGCATGAACCTCGGGGGAACGGTGCAACTGGGCGACGTGGCAGCCACCATGGTGGAGGCCAAGCACTCCTCGGCGGCACAGGATGAAACCGGCGACCACTACGTCGGGGTTGCGGCTGGGTTTGTGTTGGCGGTCAAGGACGGCCCCGTCATCTACGACGCCGGAGATACTTCGGTGTTTGGCGACATGAAGCTGATCGGCGAGTTGTACCACCCGGATGTCGCGATTCTGCCCATCGGGGGCCATTACACCATGGGCCCGAGGGAAGCCGCTCTGGCCGTGAGCTTCGTAGGGGCGAAGATCGTTCTGCCCATGCACTTCGGAACCGTTCCGCCGCTTGTGGGTACGCCCGACGAACTGGCGGCGCTGGTCGGCCCCGGGGTGGAAGTGGTCCACTGGACGCCGGGACAGACGGTTTAGTGGGGAGTAGGGAGTAGTGATCAGGGTGCCCGCGCAGGGCAATCGAATGAATCCAGGTTGATGTTGAGGCCGAGGCCTGTTCCGATTTCCGACGCGCCGGAGGCGCAATGGTGGTTAGCCCCGCGCTTCAGCGCGGGGAAAGCGGCCAGAAACAGCTAGGCAGCCCTGTAGGGGCGGAGCAAAACGGCAAGTCTGTCAACGAGACAACATTCATGCGGTTGCCCTGAGCGCCCGCGCTGCGGGGCTGGCTTGCCGCGGAAAGAGGGGGTGCAATGTCGAAGGTCACCGCACCCCTTTCGGTCTCAAACGGCCATCCTGCGGAGGTTTGATCCCGCAGTGAGGATCGGTGTTGGTCTTTCCTGGAATCTTCCCAGAAAGTAATCAAGGCGTGGTCACCGCAGCGTCAAGTTTCTCGAGTACCCGGGCAACCGCAAAGCGCCCACGCTCATCTCACCCATCAAGTCCAGCATGAATCGATACTTGCCCCTGCTTACCCCCATAAGCCTAAGTGGGCCAGGAGTTTATGGCGGCAATACTGTTGGTTGACGGTGATCCGCTGCAGGCCTTGTTGCATGTCGCGGTGCTGAAACGCCACTTCCCCGACGTGTGGCGGGTGACCAGCGCCGCGGAGGCATTTTGCTTGGTGGAGCAGCCCCAGTTTGCCCAGAATCTCGGCCTGGTCATCGCCAGCCAGCGCATGCCCGGCCTGAGCGGCCCGGAATTCGTGGCTGAATTGCGCGAGCGCCTGCCCAAGCTCTGGATCCTGGTGCTGGGTGACGGCAGCGAAGCAGCCCCGGAATATGCCGATGAAAAAGTCAGTTTTGTTCCTGGTCCGGCCCGTTCCGTGGAGATTCTGAAGCAGGCGGAGCGCCTGATGGGGCAGATCTCAAGCCCGGCCGTAAAGGGCGGAACCCGCGCCCAGTTGGATTGGACCCACATTGATTCCCCACACCGCGGCCTCTGAGCATCCCGCATGGGTAGTCTCGTGCTGGAGGCCTTGGAACGACGCCCCGGTGAATGAAACGCGAATTGTCCCATTCTCCACCATCCGAGTGAGCCACATCACACCCAAACAACCTATGATGATACGAGAATTGATCCAAAGGGAACCGCTTTTGCGGTTCTCCAATTTGTGTGCCTTGGTGACCCTTGTTAAACATTGCCGAACATTGCCGAACATTGCTGAACATTTGGCTTTGGCGATGAGATGAACGCACAGGCAGCAACCGGCACGACGGTTGGAGAGCCCATTCAGGGCGTTCAGCGCACAGGGAAACCAGTTTCACATTAATCCGAAACCGCACCGCAAAAGTCGAAGCGCCCGCAAGGGGGCGGCGACTCAGGACAGAGCTTACCGGGGCACACCAACTCTGGTTTCTCTCTAAATGCACGACACCTCGTGGAGTGTGAATGGCAGCCTTCGGTAGTTTGGCTCTTTTGATTGCATTGGCGCTCGCCGCCTACAACTTGCTGGCCGGGGCATTGGCGCTGCGGTGGATTGCCACCGGGCAGCCCGCGCCCATCTCGCCCGAGCGGCTTGCCGATACCGCCCGCCGGGCCGGAATTGCCGGCTTTGCGGCGGTCACCGCGGCGGCCTTCGCGCTGGTCTGGTCGGTCTTCACCAACGACTTCTCCATCGCTTACATCGCGGAACACTCCAACATCGCCCTGCCCGGCCCGTACAAGTTCGCGGCGCTGTGGAGCGGTCAGGAGGGTTCGCTGCTTTTGTGGGCGTGGCTGCTGTCGGCTTACGGATTCGTTCTGCGACTGACCCACAAGCGGGATGTGAAGCTTTACGCCTACGCCGGCGCGATTCTGGCTGCGGTACAGGTCTTTTTCCTGTTGCTGATCAATTTCGCCGCGCCGCCCTTTTCGCTGCTCAAAGGCGTCATCCCCGAAGACGGCAACGGTCTGAATCCGCTGCTGCAGTACCCGGAGATGGTGATTCATCCGCCGCTGCTTTACCTGGGTTACGTCGGCTTCACCATTCCCTTCTGCTTCGCCTTGGGAGCGCTGATGATGCGCTATCCCGGAGAAAAGTGGATCAAGATCACGCGCGTTTGGACGCTGGTGACCTGGCTCTTCCTGACCTGCGGCATCTTCCTTGGCATGCATTGGGCATACGCCGTGCTGGGCTGGGGCGGCTACTGGGGATGGGACCCGGTGGAGAACGCGAGCCTGATGCCATGGCTCACCGGGACCGCCTTTCTGCATTCGGTGATGATGCAGGAGAAAAAAGGCATGATGAAGAGCTGGAACGTGTGGCTGATCTTCTCCACCTTCCTGCTTTCGATTCTGGGCACTCTCTTGACCCGCGCCGGGCTGGTCAGTTCCGTGCACGCCTTCGCGCAATCGTCGATCGGCACCTGGTTCACAACCTTCCTCTTCTTGACGCTTGCGGTCTGCATCTTCGTTTACATCCTGCAGCGGGACCATCTGAAGGCCGATAACCAGGTGGAATCGCTGGTCAGCCGCGAGTCGAGCTTCCTGTTCAACAACCTGGTGCTGCTGGTCGCCTGCTTCATCGTCCTGTGGGGAACTCTCTTCCCGATCCTCTCGGAATACGTGGTAGGCAGCAAGGTGACCGTCGGCGCTCCGTTCTATAACCGCGTGGCGATTCCCATCGGCCTCTTCCTTCTGCTGTTGACCGGCGTGGGACCGCTGCTTCCCTGGCGCTCCACTTCGCTGCGCAGCATCCGCCGCAACTTTATTGCTCCCTCTGTCGCATTGTGGCTCGCGGTCATCGCGGGCCTGGCCATGGGCGTCCGTCCCTGGAAGGACGGCGCGGTCGACCAGGGAAATTTCTATGCGCTGGTGGCCTTTGCCTTGTCGGCCGCGGTGCTGACCGCCATTCTCTCCGAATACGGACGCGGAGCACGGGTGATCGCCAAGCAAACCGGCAAGAACATCTTTGCCGCGATGTACCTGTTGATCCGCCGCAACACGCGGCGTTACGGCGGGTACTTCATTCATATCGGCGTGGTGATCGTGGTGGTGGGCTTGGCCGGAGCGGCCTTCAACCAGAACATCGAAAAGGAACTCGCGATCCATGACACCATCACCATTGGCGGCTACACGCTGGAGTGCATGGGCTTCGACCAGAGTTCGAACGACAACTACACCTCCGACTTCGCGCTGCTCGATGTCTCGAAGGGCGGCGTCAAGCGGTTCCAGATGACGCCCGAGCGGCGTGTCTATCTATCGACCGGGCAGCCGCAGACCATGGTGGCCATTCACTCGGTGCCGGGCTGGGATCTCTACGTCGTCTATGAGGGCAACAATCCCGACACCCACCAGCCGATCATCAAGGCCATTTTGAATCCCTTGGTCAGCTGGATCTGGGCGGGTGTTCTGCTGATTGTGCTGGGTACGCTGGTGGCGCTGTTTCCCAGCCAGAAGCCGGGCGCACAGAAAGGAGGCCAGTGATGGCAACTCCGTTGCGTTTTACCTTGGGTTCGAAAGCCGCTAAGGGCGTCCCAACCCGCGGTTCCCTGAGTTTCTGGTTGAAGGGCGCGCAGGCTCTGGCGCTGGCTGTCGCCGTCTGCTTCTCGCTGGGCGCTTCGGACTCCGGCGCCCGCTTCAGCGATCTGGGCCATCGCTTGATGTGTACCTGCGGGTGTGCGCAACTTCTGGGTGAGTGCGATCACGCGGGTTGCCCGGCCCGTGAAGGAGAGAACAAGGAACTGGCCGCCATGATTGCCAACGGCGACAGCACTGATGCAATCTTTGCCGCGTTCACCACCAAATACGGCGCAACCGTGCTGGCCGCGCCTACAGGCAAGGGCTTCGACATCGTAGCGTGGATCGCCCCGGTTGCCGTCTTCGTGGCGGCGCTGTTGGGCACCATTCTGCTGGTCCGGCGCTGGTCCGGGGTGTCTCTCACTTCGGAAAAGGCGGCACTGAAAGACGGCACCGCCGCTGCCGATCCCGCAAACGACCAGTTGAGGGAAAAAATTCGCCGGGAAACCGGCGCAGACGGAGGTTTTTAACTCATGACCGAGACCCAAGGTCTGATCGCTGGATTTCTGCTGCTGATTGCGGCGTTTGTGTATACCTTCTGGCCGGAAAATGTGTTTGCCTCCCAGAAGGAGAAGACGCGGCTCGACTACCTGTTGGAGCGCAAGGAACAGCTTTACGAAAACCTGCGCGATTTGAATTTCGAGTACAAGGCGGGCAAATATCCGGATGAGGATTTCCAGGCGCAACGCGCGCACCTGGAGAACGAAACGGCGCTCCTGCTGGCCGAGATCGAACACCTGCAGCACGCGTGATGCTCCGATGAACTGTCATCCTGAGCGAAGCGCGGCCGCTCCTCTGCCGCGATCGTATGTTTTCGCAATTACGACTCGAAGTTTGGGTGCCCCAGGTCCGGGGTCCCCACGGACAAGCCTTCGTCCGTGGGGAGGAAGTCCCTCGCACCTGGGGACCTGGGAAAGCACAAATCTAGACGGTCAAGGCACTGGATACACGCTGCGCCCCCCAACCCAGCCGAAACCAAGCAAAATTGGATAGGATCTTTCTACGACCATGAAATCGACACAGATGCTTCTCCGCACCGTTGCCCTGAGCCTGTTTGCTTTCGGCGCAATCGCACAAGCCGCCTCCGTTACCGGCACTGTGACCAACAAGACCACCGGCAAGCCGTCGGCTGGCGACACCGTAGTGCTGGTGGACGTTCAGGCCGGAATGGGCGAAGCCGCGCATGCGACTACCGACGCCAACGGGCGCTATACACTGGCTGAGCCCGGAGCCGGGCCCTACCTGATCCGCGCCACCCATCAGGGAGCCACTTACTTTATTGCCGCTCCGCAAGGCAGCGCGCAGGGCGACATTACCGTCTACGACGGCGCGGCCAAGGTGGAAGGCATCAGCCTGAACGCCGACGTGATCGAATTCGAATCCGGCCCTGGCCAGCTCTTCGTGAACGAGCGCTACTTTGTGAAGAACGCCAGCAATCCGGCCCGCACACAGAACAGCCCGCATGGATTTGAAGTGGTCATCCCCGCCGATGCTGTTCTGGACGGCGCAGCGGCCACGCGCCCCAGTGGCCTGCCCACCAACGCAACGCCGGAACCGGCGGGGCAGAAGGGCCACTACTACATCAACGTGCCCATTCAGCCCAGCCAAGGCGAGAAGGACACGCTCTTCGATCTGCGCTACCACCTCCCGTATTCCAGTGGAAAATATGTCTTCACTACCAAGGAGACGATGGCCGCCGACAACGTGGCCGTGCTGCTGCCCAAGAGCATGACCTTTACGCCGGGCAAAGATTCGAACTTCCAGCCCATTCAGGAAGATCCGGGCCTGCTCACCTTCGTGGCCAAGAACACCGCGGCGGGCAAGTCGATCTCGTTCACCATCTCTGGTGAGGGATCGATGCCGCGCGAGAACCAGGGAACTCCAGCCGCGCAGCAGCCCTCCATGGGGGGCTCGCAGGACGCTGGCACGGCGGACGCCGGAACACCCGGCAATACTCCGGGTGGAGGCATTGGCGCTCCCATCAACACCCCCGACCCGCTTTCCAAATACAAGTGGTGGATCCTCGGCGCGCTGGCGTTCCTGATGGTAGTGTCCGCGGCTTTCCTGCTGCGCAAACCTGCCGGAGCCCTGGCCGTTGCTGCGCCCCCGCTGCCCGGCGATCGCAAGGCTGCGCTGATGCATGTTCTGAAGGAAGAGCTATTCGCCTTGGAGAGCGAGAAGATCTCCGGCACTCTGCCGATCGAAGAGTACAACGAGTCGAAGGCGGCCCTGGAAACGGTTCTGAAGCGCGCCCTGAAGAAATAGCAACCTGCTCCGAACATTCAAAAGGAAAGGGCTGCATCGCAAGATGCGGCCCATTTCATATGTTCCCTGTTCCAATTCCCTATTCCCTACTCCCTACTCGCTACTCCCTGTCCCCTGTCCCCTGTTCCCTGTTCCCTGTTCCCTGTTCCTAGTATTCTTGCCTCCATGAAGACTCTCCTTCGAACGCTTCTCTATCTCTCCCTGATTATTTGGCTGGGGGCCGAGGTATTCTTCCCAGTCGTCGCAGCCACCGTCTTTGGCTCGCTGCGGCCGGACACACATCTGGCGGGAACCATCGTGGGCCAGTTGCTGCGCATTCTGCATGGCATGGCCCTTGTTTCAGGAATGGTCGCGCTGGCCACGATCGCCTTGTCGGCCGCCAAGGGCATCTTTCGCGCGCGCGGAGTGCTCGCTCCGGCGGGCCTGCTGGTCGCCATGATCGCCCTCACCCTCTACTCGCAGTTCGGCATTATCCCCGCCATGGAGCAGGACCGCGTGGCCGCGGGCGGGGCCGTCGATCTGGCGGATCCAGCCAATCCGGCGCGCATCGACTTCAAGCGACTGCACGACCGCAGCGAGCATGTCGAGGCGCTGATTCTGCTGCTGGGGCTGGCCACGGTGGTGCTGATAGCAAAAGAAGAATCGTCCCGCGGTTGATTTCTCTATGTTCTTTGCATCCGGGATGCCTGCTGGGATTGTCACCGCTTTCCGGATGCCCCTACAATTGCGCGCAGGAGGCACGCCGCCATGTCGCCCGTCCAGGAAGCTGTAAGAGTTATCAGCCCCCAGCCGAACTCGCGCGCGCGTATCCAGGTCCGCGTCGCCTCCGGCCGCGTCGGCTGGACCGGGCCATTGCTGCTATTGATTGCGCGCCCCGTCCTGTGGATGGCCGTTCAGGGGGCCGTTGCGCTGTTCTTCCTGGTGCGCCATCATCCTTCCCCATGGCGCGAGGCGACCTACTGGTGGAGCGTCTGCTTCACCACCGGCGATATCGGCTGCCTGCTCGGTCTCCGCTATTTCACCCGGCAGGAGGGCATCGGGCTGCGCGACCTGATCGGGCCGATTCGCCTCCGATACGGTCGCGACCTGTTTCTCGGGGCAGGCTTCTTCCTGTTGTTAGCACTCTTCTTCATGGGCGGCGGCTACCTCTCGCAGCAGTTGTTTTACGGCTCCGGCATCAACCCGGGAGCCTATCTTCTTCATGCGCGCGCACTGCCGGTGTGGGCTGTGGCATACAGCATCATGGTTTGGTGGCTGATCTCCTCGCCGACCGAGGAGATGACCTACCAGGCGTTTGTGCTGCCGCGGCTGGAGGCGCTCACCGGCCGCACCTGGATCGCCTTCGCCACGGTCGCTTTCGTCTGGGCGGCGCAGCATTGCGTCCTGGGATTCATTCCGGATGCGCGCAGCTTGGCTTGCCGCTTTCTCGGCTTTTTGCCCGGTTGCCTGATGACCGTTGCACTCTATATGCGCACCCGGCGTCTCGCGCCACTCATCCTGGCGCACTGGCCCATGGACGTTGCCGCGGTGCTGATGACCGCCTTCTGATCCCTGTTCCCTGGCCCCTCAGTCCCCAGTCCCTCAGTCCCTCAGTCCCTAATCCCTACTCCCTATTCCCTATTCCCTGTTCCCTGTTCCCTGATCCCTGTTCCCTGATCCCTGATCCCTGCTCCTCCTGTATCATCGAAATGGCTTGGCGGGCGCATTTCCCCTTGCAGCCGCAGCCAAGGCGGGTGACGTATGAAGACTGGGATCATTGGTTTGCCCCAGGTGGGCAAGACGTCGCTGTTCAAGATTCTGACCAGGGCCAGGCTCGAAGAGCGCGGCCACTCCAATCCGCGCGAGAGCCATCTGGGTGTGGCGCGTGTGCCGGACGAGCGTCTGGACCGGCTGGCGGCTCTTTACATGCCCCGCAAAACAACCTTCGCCACGGTGGAATACGCCGACGTGGCAGCCATCGGCGGCGAAGCGCTGAAGGAAACCGCCTTCCTGACCGGGCTGCGCACCGTGGATGCGCTGATTCATGTGCTGCGCGGCTTTGACAACGAGCAGATTCCTCACGTGGGCCCCATCAATCCCCTGCGCGATGTGAAGAACGTCGAATTCGAGCTGATGGTCAGCGATCTTACCCAAATTGAGAAGCGGCTGGACCGCGTCGAAAAAGACCTGAAGAAGATGCGCACCCAGGAGCTGGAGCGGGAACATGCCTTGCTGCTGCGGTCCAAGGAGTCGCTGGAGAAGGATATTCCGCTGCGTGAGCTGGAGATGACGCCGGAGGAAAAGAAGCTGATCAAGGGCTTCACCTTCCTCTCGCAGAAGCCAATCCTCTACGCCGTCAACGTGGGAGAAAGCACCACTCTGGGCGACGATCTCAACGAAGCGGTAGCACGCTTCGGACTGAGCGAAGTCTCGGCGCGGCCCAACGCCGGCGCGACCGCCTTTTGCGGCAATGTGGAAGCGGAACTCTCCGAGATGGACGACGAGGAAGCCGTCGATTTCCTGGCCAGCTACGGGCTGCACGAGAGCGCGCTGGTGCGCCTGATCCGCAAGAGCTATGAGTTGCTGGGGCTGATCAGTTTCTTTACCGCCGGCGACGACGAGTGTCGCGCGTGGACGATTCCGGTGGGTTCCCGGGCGCCGCAAGCGGCGGGTGCGATCCACTCTGACCTGGAGCATCATTTCATCCGCGCGGAAACCATACGCTGGGACAAGCTGCTGGAGGCTGGCAGCGAAGCCGCGGCGCGCGGCAAGGGAACATTGCGTCTCGAAGGCAAGGAATACGTGGTTCACGATGGCGACGTGCTGAACATCCGGCACAGCGGGTAAAGCGGTTCTCCAATTGCTGTCCGCCGGGAGCTTTGCGCTGGATTGGCTTTTTCACCGGGAAAAAGCCACCTTGCACGATTTAGGACGCTGCACTTTTGTTGGAGAACCGCTCTAAGGGAAAAAACTTGCTGAAGACCTCTTTGATTCTGGGCGCGATTGCCGCGCTGGCGGACGTGCTCGGTGGCCTGGTGCTGGTGCGGGCGCGCGGCGTGGAGCGCTATCTGCGCTACTTTGTGGCTCTGGGCGCGGGCTTTTTGATGGCCACTGCGGTGATCGAAATGGCGCCGGAGAGCCTGCGTCTGAACCCGACGCTGGGCCCGGTTCTGATCATGGCCGGCTACTGCGCGGTGCACCTGTTGGAACACACCATCAACGCCCATTTTCACTTCGGCGAGGAAACGCACCACGGCGAGTTTGTCTCGCGGCACACCGGCAACTCGGTACTGGCTGGGCTCAGCGTGCATGCGCTCTTTGACGGGGTGGCAATCGGCTCAGGCTTCGTGGTTTCCAGCGCGCTGGGCTGGCTGATCTTCCTGGCGATTCTGCTGCACAAAGCGCCCGAGGGCTTCACCATGGCCAGTGTGATGCTGGCAAGTGGGCGCAGCCGGTCCGCGGCGCTTTACTCGGCCGTGCTGCTGGCGGCGGCGACGCTTCTAGGCGTGCTGGTGATTGAGTTGATTCCGACGTGGCTTCCGTTCGGGCTGCCCATCTCGGCCGGCGTGGCGCTCTACGTAGCTGCGACCGACCTGGTGCCGGAAGTGAACCGCGAACCCGGAATCAAGATGGCGTTGGTCTTCTTTGCCGGCGTGGGCGGATTTCTGCTGCTCCGCATGATCCTGCCGGCAGTCTAGTATCTTGACCAAGCAATTTCGTAATTTGGCCTCTAAGTTTGGGTGCCCCAGGTCCCTCGCTCTTGGGGACCTGGGAAAGCACAAATCTATTCGGTCACGGTGCTAGAGAATCTCGAAGAAGTGCAGCACCACGCGGTCCGGATAGCGCTCGCCGACGGAGACAAACAGCGCGCGATTCAGAAAGTCGTAGCGGCCGGTGGGAGCTTCGAAGGTGGGCGCGGCGCGGAAGTAGTATTCCGATGGATCGACCGTATCTCCCGCCGCCAGCCGCTGCATCACTTCCGGAGGGCCGTAGCGGAAGCCGCGATTGATGACCCGGATGAGCACCTCGTCGTCGGTCTTGAGCACGTAATGGGCTTCGATCTGGGCTACCTTGTCGGCGCGCAAAAGCTGCCAGTCGATGCCGCCACTCAGGATCTCGCCCTTCATCTTCGGTCCTGAAAAGCTGCCTGAAATGATCGGAACCAGCCGGCGCTCGCCAAGAGCGCTGGGGCCCAGTTCGATCTGGGGGTCGACCGCAATCGTTGCGGTAAAAAGCAGTTCAGTGCGCAGTTCCGGTGTCTTGCTCATGCCACGATCTTAAATCTCGAGGTTCCGGTCAATTCTGCAATGCGGGTTTGACGACCGCCGCAGGCTTGGGCGGAGCAGTCTGTGGCGGGAGCGCGGGCCGGACGCGCGGGGCGGCGGACGACGGCGCGGACGGCGAAGCCTGCGCGGGAAGTTTGGCTGCGGGGGCCGACGCCTTGACAGCGGCTGATGCCGTGGGCGGGCTGGCGACAACTGGCTTGGCCACTGGTTGCGCAGCGCCCGGCGCTCCTCCTTGCAGAGGCGGCTTGGCAGGCCCTTGATCGGGCTTCGGAGCGGATTTCCCGGCCGGTGGCTGGCCTTGTTTTTCGCCTGCCTTCAGATCCGGCGTCTGGTCGGCCAGGAACTGCTCGTTGTCCTTGCCGAGAATGGCGGTACGCATGACGGTCATCCAGATGGGCAGAGCGGCTTTGGCTCCGGTCTCCTTTTCGCCCAGAGACTCGCGGCTGTCGAAACCCACCCACACGCCGCAGGTAACCGAGGGCGAAAAGCCCAGAAACCATGCGTCGGTGTAGTCGCTGGTGGTGCCGGTTTTGCCGCCCAGCGGGTGCTTCAACTGGGCTGCGGCCGCTCCGGTGCCGTGAGCCGTGACGGCGCGCAGCAGGATCATCATGGTGCGCGCTGTGTCCTGGCTGATGACCTCTTTGACCACCGGGGGATCCTGCCAGAGGGTCATGCCATCGGCGTCGGTGACCTTGCGAATGAAGCGGGGCTGGACGCGGATGCCGTCGTTGGGGAAGACGGAGTAGCTGGCCACCTGCTCTTCCAGGGTGATTTCCGCCGCGCCAAGTGCGACCGGCAGATAGGCGGGAATATTGGACGTAACGCCGAATCGGTGGGCGAGGTCGATGACTTTGTGAATTCCTACGCGTGCGGCCAGCTTGAGCGCGGGGATGTTGCGCGACTCGGCGAAGGCGTTCACCAGGGTCATGCGTCCCTTGTAGTCGTTCTCGTAATTGTGCGGAGTGTAGCTGCCGAAGCTGACCGGACCGTCGACGATGGTGTCGTCGGGAGATGCGCCGTCCTCGATCGCCGCGGTGTAGACGTAGGGCTTGAAGCTGGAGCCTGTTTGCCGCTCGGACTGGGTGGCGCGGTTGAACTGGCTGAGCGCGTAGTCGCGGCCTCCGACCATGGCGAGCACGTCTCCGGTGGCGTTGTCGATAGCCATCAGCGAGCCCTGCGCGCCGGAGTCCTGCTCGAGAGTTGCGTGCTCAGAGGCCGCGTGCATCGGGGCGCCATCCTTGCCCTGTTGTCCGTCTTTGCTCACCGGTCCATCGGCCAGGTGCACATAGATGATGTCGCCGGGCATCACCAGCGCGTCACCGCCGTGCTGGCCGGTCCACTTCCAGTCGTCGGGCTGCAGCAGCACGTGGGCCGAACCGATGCGGGCGCGGATCTCGGTCGGGCTGGCGCTCTCGACCACCGCGTGCACGTAGGCACCGGGTTTGGCGACCACGGCCCAGTCGGGATGCTTGTAGGTGTCGATGGTGAAGCCGTGGGCGATCACGTTTTCCAGTCTGCCCGGGCCGCTGTGCCCCACCCAGCCGTGGCGATGCTCATACGCGGCCAAACCATCGGCCACTGCGCGATTGGCCACTCGCTGCAGGTCCATGTCGAGAGTGGTTTCGACGCACAGCCCGGCCTGATGCACCTGTTCGGTGCCGAAGCGCTTCTCCAGTTCCTGGCGCACTTCTTCCACAAACCAGGGCGCGACAGAGCCCTCGGGTTGGGCGATGTGGAGTCCGAGCGGAGCCTGGCGGGCCTGCTCGGCCTGCACATGGGTGATCACGCCGTCGGATTCCATTTCGCCGAGCACCAGGTTGCGGCGGCGTAGGCATTTTTCCGGATTGAGGAGCGGCGAATAGGCGACCGGGCCCTTGGGCAACCCGGCGAGCAAGGCCGCTTCGGTGAGGTTCAGGTCCTTGGCGTGCTTGCTGAAATAGAACTCCGAGGCGGCCTCGAAGCCGTACATTCCGTGGCCGAGATAGATCTGGTTGCCGTAGAGGGTGAAGATCTGCTGCTTGGTGAGAGCGCGCTCGATCTGGATGGCGAGATAGGCCTCTTGTATCTTGCGGGTCGCGGTGCGCTCGGAGGAGAGAAACAGATTGCGCGCCAACTGCATGGTGAGGGTGGAAGCCCCCTGCGCGCGGCCATGGCTGCGCAGGTCGTACCAGACCGCTCCGGCAATGCGGAAGACGTTCACCCCCCAGTGGGACTCAAAGCTCTTGTCTTCAATGGACAGAACGGCCTGGCGCAGTACAGGCGCGAAGTCGTCGTAATTGACCAGGATGCGGCGCTCGAGCGCGAAGGAGCCGATGATGCGGCCCTTTCGGTCGTAGAGATCGGTGGTGGTGGAGGGGCGGTAGTGCTCCAGATCGGCGATCTGGGGCAGATCGGCGGAGTAGACGAGGGTCAGCCCGGCCAGCGATCCGGTGATCACGGCCAGCACGATGAGCGCAACCAGGGTGATGCGGCCGGCGAGCTTGCGGCGGTTGCGCGGCAGCTCCGACTCATATTCGGTCTCAGTCTCCGGCTCGGTTCGCTGTGCGCGGTCGGGCTCGCGCTCGGGTTCGCGGTCCAGTTCGCGGACCGGTGCGCGGTCGGTGGAGCGAAAGTCCGCGCGGCGCGGTTCGGAGGGTTTGGGAGGACGGTCTGCCAAGGGAATCCGCTTTCAAGGGCGCTCCGCCAAGGAGCAGCGGAGGAACGCGTTCCCTCAAGGCTAGCATTTTTCCAACTTCGAGCGGTGGCGAGGTGAGCGCACGGGAACCAACTTGGGAGGTAACCAACGGGTAATTGGAGAGTCGGGTTGATACGGGAAGAGCATAAATTTGACGGAGAGTGGCAGCCGGATAGAAGCTTTCTGGATCATGACAAAATGCTCTCTTTTCGTCGCAGCTTTCATCGCTGTAGGCTTCGGTCTTGTTCCAATCGCTTCTCCAGCGCAGAAGAATGATTGCGATAAGGCTGTTAGCAGTGCAAACCAGGAACAGTGTGCAGACCGAGCCCTTGCCTTGGCCGAGGCCAACTTGAAAGACGCCTTCGCCGATGCCCTCCGTCGTTATACTCCGGCGACTGATGAGCAAAAGGAGAATGCCGCGCTCCCTAAATACGACAGGGATCTCGAAGCAAAGTATGAAAAGAGGATGCGACGCGATTTGGAGATCTCGCAGAAGATATGGTTTCAATACCGAACGGCAGCCTGTGCCGCTGTTTCCGACATGTATTACGCCGGTTCCATCAGCCCTACCGCTACCGCGCTCTGCAAAGAGGAGATAACGAAGCAACGCATCAGTTTCTTGCGCGGCTATTTTGCGGAAGACAAGTAACCATCGGCCAGCCCAGCAGTGCGCCCCAGACGCTTCGTGTGGATAGCCACCAATTCGAAGCCTGGGACGTGGTCACTGCCAAGCAAAGCAAGGGCGGCAGAATTCGGGACAAATCGCGAGATTCCATGATTTACCGAAGAGCCGAGCAAATGCGTGAATTTCTGGAGGCCCACCTCGGGGCCCGAAGGACAAGTTCTTTCCGCGGTGCTGATGTGGGTCAAAAAAGGCTGCATAAGAACTCAATTCGTCTGGCTTTGTAACAGGGCACGACTTTAGTCGTGCCGATAAAGCAAAAAAAGTGAATTGCGCTTTAGCCCCTGCGAATGCCCATTCCAACGATTCATTCGAATACATGCCTTTTTCCGCAGCCTGTAAAGCCCGTGCCCTTCAATGCTCCAGCCGTCCACCTTCAAAGCCGCTGTCCGGCTAACAAAAGCTTTCGAGCAATGGCAACGGCCACCCAGACGAAGCCCCATAAAGCCGGCGGAAACAATTGCCGAGTGTGAGTGCGGCGGGTAAGAATCAATGCTGGAGACTTCTTTGAGTTATTTTCTTCTCTGCAGGCGTGCGGCGAGTGCGGCATTGATCATCGGCGGGCTGAGCCTTTGCGCAGTCGCGCAGAACGAGCAGCGGCAAGCGGCTTTTTCCCTGGAGCAGCAGGGTAAATACGCGGAGGCCGAGACGGTGTGGCGCGGGCTGTCGAAGGCGTATCCAACCAATGCCGAGCCCTACGCGCACATGGGCCTGATCGAGGCCCACCAGGAGCATTATGCGGAAGCGGCCGCGTTCTATCGAAAGGCCATCAAGCTGAGTCCACAGATGAAGGGATTGCACCTCAACCTGGGGCTGGCGCTCTTCAAAGGCGGCGAGTACAAGCAGGCAATCGCCGAGTTTGAGCCTCTGCTGCGGGCCGAGCCTGCGACTTCGGAAGATGCGCAGCGGCTCCGCATTCTGCTGGGCATGGCGCACTATGGGCTGGGCCAGTATGCGGGCGCGGTTCCCTTTCTGCAACAGGCTTCGACCGGCGATCCGCAAAATATGCAGATACTGTTGAACCTGGCGCATAGCTGCCTGCTGTCCAAACAGTTTCCATGCGTGCTGAATGCGTTTCACAAGATGGTTGCGCTGAACGCCGAGTCGGCCGAAGCGGACATGCTGGTGGGCGAGGCGCTTGACGAGATGAAAGACACATTGGGCGCAACGCGCGAACTGCGGGCAGCGGTCGCGGCCAATCCCAAGCTGCCCAATGTCCACTTTGGGCTGGGCTATCTGCTGTGGACGCAGGGCCAGTTTGCCGAAGCGGCCAAAGAGTTCGAGGCAGAAATGGCTAACGACCCCGAGCATGTACAGGCGGCGCTCTACCTGGCCGACGCGCGGATCCAGATGAACCAGATGACCGACGCCGCGCCGCTGCTGGAGAAGATTGCGAAGCAGGTTCCGGAAAGCGCCATTGCGCATCTGGACCTGGGAATTGTGTATACCGATGCCGACCGCAAGGACGATGCGCTGCGCGAATTACAGCTGGCCACGAAGCTTGCGCCAGGCAACGTGAATGCGCACTGGAGACTGGCCCGGCTATATCGCTCGATGGGTCGTACGACAGAAAGCAAAGCCGAGTTCGACAAAGCCAGCACCTTGAACAAGGCGGCGGATG
The DNA here is from genome assembly GCA_964595345.1 of uncultured Occallatibacter sp. GTDB lineage: Bacteria > Acidobacteriota > Terriglobia > Terriglobales > Acidobacteriaceae > Telmatobacter. The sequence goes on along the minus strand of CAZQPY010000010.1, from coordinate 57,393 downwards.
AGGGACTGTTGAAGGTCATGTCGCGGGTGGAAGCGAAGGACAGCGGCGCGCAGAAACCGGCGAACCCGGCGGCAGGAAAATAGCGCGTCCGATGGGTTTCAGTCCAGAGGACATCTGCGGCAGCCGGAGAGAAGACCCGGCCTTGAATGCCCCCCAAGTTTTCCTCCGCATTCAGGAGCCTGAACAGGCGGCGGAAAACTCGATTTGACCTCTGTTTTGAAAGGGCACGGCTTCAGCCGTGCCGCTATAGCAAAACCAGAGTAGGTGTATCCCGAAAGCACTGCGCCAAAGTCGGCGCGACCATCAGGAAGCGGCGACCTTGCACAAAACCCACCGGGCCACAGGAACTCTGGTTTCGCTCTAAGACCCACAAAATCAACGGGGCTTTAGCCCCCGAGGGATTTCATTCGAGAGTTTCCTCGGACTTCGGGCCTTTTCCGTAGCCTGTGAAGCCCTCCGCTCTCTCCGTTCGTGAATTCGCTGCCGATATTCAGTCCGCCGGAATCGCCTCCCGCAAAGGTGAGGCAATCTGAACCAGCACCGGACGGGGACGGTATTCTTCCCCGTTGAAGATGGCTCTCACCGACTGCATCACGCGCTCGGGCGTGATCATGCGCATGCAGACCGCGTCGTTGCACGCGGAGTTCTTCTGGTTCGCCGCGGTGACGCAGGGCGAGCAGGCAAGATCGGCGGTAATGGACTCGGTGTTGCCCAGGCTGCCATAGAGGCGCGGCGTCTCCGGCCCAAACAGGACGATGGACCGAATGGGAGTGATGGCGGAAAAATGGGCCGGCCCGCTGTCGTTGGTCACCAGAACCGTGGAGATGTTGTAAAGCGCGGTGATGGCCATCAGGCGGTGCATCCCGGCAAAACTGCGGAAGCGGGGATGACCGATCGAGTTCTGCATGGCCAGCGCTTCTTCGCGTTCGGAGGGCGCGCCGGTGATCAGCACCAGGGCATCGTCCCACTCGTTGGCCACCATCGAGGCTAATGTAACAAAGTTCTCTGTTGACCACCGCCGTTGGGGCAGGAGTTCGGAGCTGTTGGGATTGATCAGCAGGATGCGGTGATAGTCCGGGCGGTAATCCGGATATACCTTGCTCACCAGCCCGCGCACGAACTCCTTTTCCGACTCCGGAACCACGCGGATGGGAACCCGGATTTCCTCGTCCGAAACATGCGTTTTGGAATAGGGGATCTCCGGTTCCGGGGCCAGCAGCGCATTGACCATGCAGACGAAGTTCTTGGCGATATGGATGTGGCCGTTGTAGTTCACCCGGTGGGTGAGCATCTCGCCACGGTAAAGGCCCTCGCCGTGAAAGCGGTGGAAGCCTACCGTGCGCTTGGCGCCGGCCAGACCGGTCAGCAGCGCGGAGTAGCGCGAAAACAGCTCCAGGTCCACAATCGTGTCGATTTTGGCCTTTCGTACCCAACGCAGGAAACGCAATGTATCCACCAACAGCGCCATCAAGCCGGTCTCGCGGATGGTCACGATGTTGGCTTCGGGAACGGTATCCACCAGGCGGAGGCTGTCGACGTTCCGTTCAAAGATCAGGAAGAAGATTTCCGCATCGAGATCCCGTTTGGCCTTCTCCAGGGCAGGATTGGCGATGATCGTGCTGCCCATCTCCGAGAGTTCGACGAACAGAATGCGGCGAGGTGTCGCCGGTCCCTTGGGGCGCGGCATCAGCCGCACAAGCTGGGTACAAATGCAGCAAAGCGGAATGCCTATCCAGTAGTCGATCGCCCGCATGGTTCTCAGTTTCATTCGGTAATTCCTTTTCCGCTCAATTCATCGCCGCCATCCCCCAACCAGACAATTTCGGAATCCCGCATGGATCTTGCCGGGATCTCGCGACCGCTCTGCGTGCACAAGGGTGCTGATGGTATTAAACACGTACAGACACTACCCACTCAAGTCCACTACAATCTCAAAAGAACGCTAAAAGCGAGTCGAGCCCCTGAAGCCGGTGAAGTGAGGACGCACTCTTCTTTCTCCTGCGGCAACGCGACCGAGACTCCGTGAAGGTCAAGGGCCCGCGCTGACTCCTTTCTCCTTTAGACGGAAACGGCTCCAGGCCGACCTACTCCCGGCGAGCAAAGCCACTGAAACGCAAGAGTCCACCTATCGTGCTGAGTTTTCGTAAACGCAACATCCTCTTTGTCTTGTCGTTGTCTCTCCTCTCCTTTGCCGTGATGGGCTACCATCCAGGCATCGAGGATGATGGCGTTTACCTGTCTGCCGTAAAGAGCAACGTGAATCCCGCCCTCTATCCCCACGACTCGGAATTCTTTCGTATTCAGCTGCAGGCCACATTCTTCGACAAATTCGTCGCCGGATTTGTTCATTGGACCGGAATTCCGGTAGCAATGACTGAATTGCTGTGGCAGTTGGGTTCGATTGTTCTGATCCTTTTCGGCTGCTGGAGCATTGCCCGCCTTCTGTTTTCCGATGAGCGCGCACAATGGGCGGGCGTCGCCCTGGTCGGCGCCATGCTTACGCTGCCGGTCTCGGGTACAGCGCTTTACATGGCGGACCAGCATCTGCATCCGCGGAATGTGGCTACGGCGCTGATTCTGCTGGCCATCTCGCGGATCATGGTGGGACGGCGCTGGCAGGCGGTGCCGCTGCTGCTGGTGTCGTTTGTGCTCCACCCCATCATGGCGGCCATGGGCATTTCCTTCTGCTTCTTTCTGACCATGGCGCTTCTGGAGCCCGTGCACATGTGGCTGCACAGCTGGCGAAGCTCTTTGCGCGGGTCGCTGGCGGCATTCGTGCCCCTGGGCTGGATCATGGAGCCGCCCACCCCGCTTTGGTACAAGGCGCTGGGAACGCGAACCTACTATTTTCTCTATAGGTGGGCCTGGTACGAGTGGCTGGGCGCGCTGGCGCCTCTTTTCCTGTTCTGGCTGCTTTCGAGAATCGCGCGGAAGCGCGGCGAAACCCTGCTGGCGCGGTTTGCACTGGCGGTTTTCCTCTATGGCGTCTTTCAGCAGGGTGTTGCGATGTTCATGCTCGGCGTTCCGTCGCTGGTCAGGCTCACGCCGCTGCAGCCCATGCGCTTTCTGCATCTTATCTACTTCTTCATGACTCTGGTCGGCGGCTGCCTCATTGGCAAATACCTTCTGCGAGGAAGAGCTTGGCGCTGGGCGGTGTTCCTTATCGTGTGCAACTCCGGCATGTTTTTCGTTCAAAGGCAGCTCTTTGCCAGCAGTGCCCATTTGGAGTTGCCCGGACAAGCGCCTGCCAACCAATGGCTGCAGGCCTTTGACTGGATTCGCCAGAACACCCCGGTGGATGCCTATTTCGTCCTCGACCCGATGTATCTTGAGGCGCCCGGCGAAGATTTTCACAGCTTCCGCGCCCTGGCCGAGCGCAGCCAGCTCGCGGACGCGCTGAAGGATACCGCCGTAGTGACGCAGGTGCCCGAGCTGGGGCCGGTGTGGGAGCGCCAGGTGAAGGCGCAAGAGGGCTGGAAAACCTTCAAGCTTGCCGACTTCGAGCGGCTGCACGCGGAGTTCGGCGTGAATTGGGTCCTCATCGACTACCCACCACCATCGGGGCTGGACTGCCTATGGCACAACGATCTGCTCACCGTCTGCAAGATCCCACCCGCGCGGGAATAGACAACGGGACCAGGCCAAGTGCTTTTGTTTTGCGGAATGAGGTCGCTTCCACCAGAATGGAAACAGAAACACTTGAGCGAAACCAGAGTTCAAGTGTCCCGGTGAGTTTTGTGCAAGGCCGCCGCTCCTTGATGGTCGCGTTGACTTCGGCACAGTGCTTTCGAGTTGAATCAACCCTGGTTTCGCTGTAGCCGGCCCGGAGACCGGAGCATGCTCAATTTATCCCAGCGTTTGATTGTTGGCTGTGCGCTGCTGACCTGCCTCACGGTGGGGCTGGTGGTGACGGCGCACAATGCCCTGGCGGTGGCCGGAAAAACAGGCTTGGCCATCGGCTTTGTTTTGGCGGCACTTTTGATCGAGCTGGCTACGGTCTACTTCGTTCTGGCCCCGATCCATAGGCTGGCCCGCGACGCCCGCAAGATCTCCGGGGGCAACCTGGAGCATCGCGTTGAGTGGCGCAGCCGCGACGATTTCGGCATCATCGCCAGCGAGCTCAACCGCATCGCAGTGCGGCTGAGGGACCTGCGCGACTCCGAGGCAGGCCGGCGCCAGATGGAGTTCCAGCTCTCCGATGCTGTGCTGCAGTCGATCTTTGAGCCCATCATCGTCACCGACGGCAAAGGACAGATCCTCAAAATCAACCAGGCCGCGGCCGAGATCCTGGGCGAGGCCGCCACCGACCGCATGGCCCTGACCAATACGCCGGGCGGAGACAAGATCCTCAGCGCCATCCGCGATGCGGTCTCGATGCAGAAGGCGGTGGCTGCCGAAGGCGAGGCAGCCATGCTGCCCATGCGCATCGGCAAGCAGGAGCGCAGCTTTCGGCTCCGCACCACGCCCATGCGCGACTCGGAAGGACGCCTTCTGGGCACCGTGACCACCCTGGAAGACGTCACCAGCCTGCAGGATACCGACCGCTTCAAGACCCAGTTCATCGCTGTGGCCAGCCGCAAACTGCGTGATCCCTTGCTATTGCTGAGGCGCGGCCTGTATGCGTTGGGCCAGGAATTCGCCGGAGAATTGAAGCCTCTGCAGGCGGAGCTGGTCGCCGCTTCCAGCCAGGAGGCACAGAAGCTGGACGACCTGATGGCCGACCTGATCGAAGTGACCGAGCTCGACACCGGCAAGCGCGAGTTCGAAATGGAGCGGCTGCGTCCCCTCCAGGCGCTGCGCGAGGCCCGCGACCGCTTCTGCGACGATGCCGCCAAGAAACGCATCCGCGTCGATATCCGGGCATTTGCCGATCTGGCTGTCGTAAAAGCCGATCGCCGCGCGCTGAATTCGATTCTCGACAACCTGCTGTCGAACTCCATCCGTTACACGCCGGACGAAGGCGAGATTCTGCTCTCCGCCGAGGAGGTCAAGGATTTTGTGCAGTTCACCGTGCGCGACACGGGCCGCGGCATCGAGGCCGACCGCCTGCGCACCATCTTCGACCGCTTCAACGCCTTCTCGGAGAGCGGTTCGGGACTGGGGCTTTCGCTCGTTCGTCGCCTGGTGGAGTCGCTGGGCGGGCAGATTGCCGTAGAGAGCCGTCTCGGCCACGGCGCGACCTTCCGTTTTACACTTCCGATTGCGGCGGCCGAACCCGTCCGGCATCCCGTAGAGGTGGGCTGACCTATGGCTGAAATCGTACTGGAACGCAAACCGGAAGCAGCCAAGCTCCGCATCTATATCGGGGCCGCGCCAGGGGTGGGCAAAACCTACCATATGCTCAACGATGCCCACATGATGATGCATCAGCTGGGCATCGACGTGGTCATCGGGCTGGTGGAAACCCACGGGCGCAAAGACACGCTGGCGCGTATCCGCGACCTGGAGATCATCCCCCAGCGTGAGATCCCCTATCGCGGCGTCACGCTCAAGGAAATGGACCTGGATGCCATCCTTGCGCGCCACCCGCACACCGTGGTGGTGGACGAACTGGCTCACACCAACGTCCCGGGCAGCAAGAACCACAAACGCTACGAAGATGTTCTTGAGTTGCTGGACGCGGGCATCAACGTGATGACCGCGGTGAACATCCAGCACCTTGAAACGCTGAACGATGCCGTCAACCGCTCGGCAAACACCGTCATCCGCGAGACCGTTCCCGACAACTTTGTGAAGCGCGCCGACGAAGTGGTCAACGTCGACGTCACGGTGGATGAGCTTCGTTCGCGTCTGCGCCAGGGCAAGATCTACGCCGCCGAAAAAGTGGAGCAGTCGCTGGCCAACTTCTTCCGCAAGGGCAATCTCAACATGCTGCGCGAGCTGAGCCTGCGCACCACTGCCGAACAGGTGAGCAGCCGCGCCTCGGAGTACCGCCGCAATCAGGGCCTTGAGCAAGCGCCCATCCCCGAGAAAGTGATGGTCTGCCTCAGCACCCGGCCCGGCACCGAACGCCTGTTGCGCATCGGCGCGCGCATCGCCGGCCGCCTCGCCAGCAACTGGTGCGCCGTCTACGTGACCCGCCCCGACGACAACGGCCACGGCGACCCGGAAGCCTATCACCGCCTGGAAGAGTACCAGCGCATGGCCCGCGACCTGGGAGCGCAGGTGGTCACCCTCACCGACCGCAACGTCTCCGATGCCCTGGTCCGCTATGCCCAGCAGGAAAGCATCTCGCACGTGATCTTTGGCCAGACGGTCCGTTCGCGCTGGGATATCTTCCTGCGCGGTTCGGTCATCAACCGCTTCCTTTCGGAAGTGCGCGATGTGACGGTGCAGGTGGTACCTATGAGCAAGCCGGCGCGCAAAGCGGTCTAGTCCCACATTTGCAGTAAGGGCTTTCGCGGGGAGCAGTGGCCTTCAGGCACTTGAACGAGCCGTAAATCGGGGGGCTCTTACTGGCCGTGGAAAAACTCGTCCGGGCGGTAGGTCGGGGTTTTACAGGCTGCGGAAAACTCCATCGGGAAGGCAAAAAGCGTCAGGGCACGACTTCAGTCGTGCCGCAAAAGCCAAAAAAATAGTTTGGGCTTCAGCCCCTGCCAATGCCCATTCCCGCGCTTCATTCGAATTCCGGCTTCTTCCTCAGTCTTTTTGGCCCAGCCAGCCTACTTGCTCATCGTGATCTCGAAGCCGATTTCGGACTCCACGATCGCGATGCTGCTGAACTTCGTCAGTTTCAGCATGTGCTCGAACTGCGCGCGAGTGTACGCGCTCTTCAGCAGCTTGGTGCGGAAGGCAAGCTTGGTGAGGAAGCGGTTGAACGGCGACAGGCCCATCGCATCCACGCAATGGCAGATCTCATCCGGAGAGGCATTTCCATTGAGATCGATCAGCAGCGCCCGTCCCCCGGGCCTGAGCACCCGGCACATCTCCCGGAGAGCGCTCACCGGTTCGGCAAAGTTCTTGAACGCTGCGCGGCAGAGCAGGAAGTCGAAGCTCTCGGCGGGAAACGGCAGCCGGGCCGCGGTTCCCTGCCTGAAATCCACCCGTACGCCCGCCTGGGCAGCCTTTTTCGCCGCCATCTTCACAAAGGTGTGGCTGATGTCCAGGCCGGTGATTGTGTAGTTCCCAAGTTTCGCCAGCTCGATGCAGAAGTAGCCCGGTCCGGGCGCAACCTCCAGAACGTCGCATCCCTCCGCAATCTGGCCGGCTACGCGCTGCGCAAGCTCGACATACTCCTTCATCATCTCGCCGGTGTTGGCCGCATACCACTTCGCGACCATGCCTTCCATCCCGCTGTCACGATGCGGCTTGGGTAATGCATTTGTTGTCATGGCTTCCCTCCCTCGTTTCTTGCGCTGCGTTGCCGTTTCCAAACCCGCTCCCGCAAAGGAGACTGTTTTTATGGCTTTCTATTCGCAGAAGACTCGCACCTTGGTGTTGTCTTCCTTGGCATCGACGTCGACGGTCAGTTCCTCGAGATGGTCGATCAGTTCCTCAAGGTTCTCCGGCTTGATTTGCGAAAGGGTCAAGGGCACTCCGTGGCGGCTGAGTTCTGCGTCCAGGTGCTGATGTGCCTGCGCGGGAATCAGGCTGGCCAGCCGCACCCCGGCGCGCAGCAGTTGCATCGGCACGCGGACATTTACCGTGGTGGGCCCGGAATGATCGCAGGTGTCCACCAGCACGCGCAGATACTTGGCCTTGTTTTTGGTCGTTGGAGGCGCATCTGCGGTCTGTGTTCCGTTTGAGGCAGCTGGCGCGTCTTCAATGGCTCCAATGAGTCTCTCGGCTTCATCGGCGGTGATCTTGCCGGCAGCCAGCATTTCCAGTATTTGGCGACGATTCTCGTTCATTGCATTCCTCCTTGTAGTTACGTCTCGAGTGGCAGGCCAAGTTCCATGCCTTACAGAATCCGGACCTCGATGTGATTGCCCTCGGCAACCACACGGACGTCGGTACCCGGCAAGGCGCACAGGATGTTCCAGATGATGGCGATCAGACGCCAGATATTGCTCCGTGCCGCAATCGCAATCGCCACCAGCACCAGGAAGATGATGGGCGAAAGCAGGATGACGGGAATCCAGAACAGAAAGAGAGGGAACCATAGCCGCGGCATATGCCAATGCGGCGTATAAATGCCGACGACGGCGAAGTTCGGAGTCATTTCAAAGCCTCCAGTGCGCGGATCGCTTCTTCGGCGCTCAATTCGCCGCTCTTGAGCCGCTCCAGAACTTCCGCGCTGGATGGAGACGGGTTGATGTCGATGAATTGCAGCTGACCTGAGATGCGGTTCAGGCGCGCCTTGATTGTGGGGTAGCTCACCCCGAAGGTCTGCTCCATCTCCTTGATCGAGCCGTGGGAACGGAGAAACGCGGTGACGAAGATCTGGTCTTCAAAACTGAGCCGGGCCAGCTCGGGCAGGATGAATTGTCCCTCGATGGCGATCTGCTTCTCCGGCAGCCGGACGCGCTCAACCACCAGAGAAGCGCCCTGGGCCATGCGCAGCAGTTCCTGCCAGTCGGAAGCGGATTTGGAATTGGGAGTCAAAATCGAATTCCCTCGTTTCTTGATGACAAGAACCACAATAATAAAAAATCTTTATTTGCGCAACATGTTTAATTGATTTTTTTAATTTAACAATCAAACTCGCATTGATTTTATCGGTTTCCGAATCCGAAAGATCGTACCGCCGGCCTTCCTGCTGCCCGTCCGGGGTGCCTCTCTGGACGCGAAAAACCCTTCGTGTAAGCAAGAAGCGTCAGGGCACGACTTCAGCCGTGCCGTAAGTACAGCAGAATGAACGTGGCCTTCAGGCCCTGAGGGATGTATTTCGGGACTCCTCTCAAAATTCATCCTTTCCCGCAGCTTGATAGGCGCCTCAAACGCAAAAAGGGAGAAGATGTCGGTCATCTCCTCCCTTTGGAATCTGCATTGCCGCAGCTCTATGGCACCGAGAAGGGGCGAATCCCATCGGTGGGGAATAATCCCGTGGGACCGGCCGCCGTGGAGGGCTGCGAGCGGAACAGGAAGCGGATCGTGAAGCCCGCCGAAACGCTGTTATAGTTGCGCGAGTTGTTGGCGTTGAAGAAGCCGCCCACAAACCAGTGCGGGCTGACCTGGTAGGCCAACTGGGAGCGCAGGTCGTAGTTGGGCCCAACGCTGGTCTTGGCCGGCAGCGAGGCATTGTTCATCGCGGTCAGCAGCGCCTTGTCGGCGGCCAGCGGCCACAGCGGGGTCAGGTCGGTCTGGAACGCTTGTACGCCAAGGCTTCCCATGATGTTGTAGTGCCACGTGGTTCCGTAGTGCCCTGCCCAGGTAAACGGCGCGTTGGCCAGGAAGTAGGCCTGCGGGCTGAAATAGCCGCCCAGGCCATGCGTGAAGGCATCTTCGTCGTGCTTGTAGTGCATTCCGAAGAAGTTGGCGCCGATGGTCAGGTTGCCGTATTCGGGAGAGGTCAGCAGCCGCCAGTACGCGCCGCCCGAGCCATCGTAGCGGGTATTGGTTTCCACCTGGTAGCCGCTCAGGTACTGTCCGCCGCCGCTCAGGTAGAAGCCGGATTGCGCGTCCCCATGCGTATATTGCACATTCCCCTGGTCCGCCACCACTCCGCCCCAGATTTGCCCCTGGTTGCCCAGTGTGTTGCCGCTGGGGTCGCGAAGGCCGGCGTATGAGAGCTGCGTGTCCTTCACCGAGTCCCTGGAGAGATTGAAGGTGACGGGGCCATTGCCCGGCTTCAAGAAGAGGCGGCCCGTGGGGGTAGAGACCAGGAAGTTGTATGGCGTATAGCCGCCGGCAATGGCGAACTGCTTGAAGATCAGCTGCAGTTCTCCGCCGATGCCGACCGCGTTCTGCTGCGCCGGCGGGGTGGTGTCGGTGGTGGTCAGGGTCCCGATGGGCTGGGGAATTGCAGCCAGCGTGGTCCCGGAGGTCGTCTGCTGCTGCACGGTGAGCACGCTCGTTCCGTCCGCCTGTCCCGAATCCAGAAAGACCGGCCGGGCGACGATGACAAAGCGGCCCGCGTAACCGAGCGGCATGGCGACTTCGAAGGGAGCTTCGAGCGCCGACAGGTGATCGTATCCCAGAGCGCCGGAACGATAGTTGATGATTCCCGCGCCGCCGAGCCAGGCGCTGTACCCGCTTTCGATGGAGGTCAAGGCAGCCTCGGCCTCGTCGCGCGGGCTGAGCGGGTGCTTCTCGCGCTGGATGCGCACCCAAGGGCCGCGCAGCGGAGGCAGGTTGCGCTCCTGCAGTTCGTCGTCCGTCAAACCGGTGGAAGTGCTGGGTGCGGGCGTCTGCGGCAACTCCGTCTGAGTCTGCGCTTCCGTCTGCGGGTAGGGCTGCTGATAGTTCTGCTGGACTTGCTGCTGGGCTGGCTCTTGGGTCGATTCCTGTCCCGGGGCTGCCGACAGCGTCGAGGCGTTCGGATGGGGCCGCGCAGCACGGCGCGCTGGAGTGGTGGGCTGTGTCTGAGAGGTGCCCGGCTTCTTCTTTTGCGGCACGGTGGGCTGCGGCAGCGACGAAGGCTGCGGAAGCGTTGTCTGTTTCTGGGACGAGTAAGCGCCCGTAGTGGCATCCTCCGCCGAGGGAGTGTATTGCGCCACATAGAGCTGGCCGGAAGCCTGTCCGTATGGTGTAGCCGAGGGGCGCTGCTCGGAGGCCGCCTGCTGCGGAATCGGCAGCAGGTGCAGGTTGGCTGCGGAGCCCTGTGTCAGCTGCGCGTCGGTCTGCTCGGCAAACATCGCCTGCGTGCGGGCTGCCATCTGGTCCATCGGCTGCGCTGTGATGCGAAGTCCGTTGCCGGTACCCGGCTCGCTATGCGGCAGCGAGGAAGCAGAGGTCCAAAGCGGAGCCTGAGGGGCCTGATTTGTCTGAACAGTCTGGTTTGCCCGAACAGCCTGATGCGTCTGACCAGCCTGTTCCGAGCTAGCTGCTTGCGCCTGGCTTTCGTCCTCCGGTGCGGGAAGCGCCGGACGAACCGAGCGCATCGTGTTGTTCGCATTGGAGAACGTACCGTCGCTGGTGGAGCTCTGCTCCACCAGCCCTGGCTGTGTAAGCCCCGGCTGTACTTGGCCAGGCCTTGATGCGGGGCGGACGGACTGCAGATTGGCGGGCGGGATGTAGACCGGCTTTTCCGCGGCCGGGCTCACAGAACTCATTGTGGGCATCGAAGCGGCCGTCGAAGCCGGACCAGACGCGGCATTCTCCCGGTCCGTGGCTGACATGTGCATGGTTCCCATGTAGTTGGGCGCGCTGTAAGCGCTCGGCCCGCCGGGATGGGAAACCGAGTTGTTGGTGTCGGCGGCAGGCAGACCCGGCGAGTCGCCTGAGGCCGGAACTTCGGAGTTGCTGGGGGCTGTGGTCCACTGGTTCCGATTCGGCTGCGATGCCTGTTGCGGCTGCGGTAGAACCACCGGAGCCGATCCCGCGTAGGGGTCCGCGCCATACGCAGGCAGTGCAGGCAATTTGGTGGTCTTCGGGAACGGCTCGTAATTGGGGTCCAGCAGGCGTTCCAGGTCGGCCGGAGTGGCGGCGCGATGCGGTCGGTTGTCCTGCTCGGGGGTCACCAGGTCATGCGCCAGCCGGTCGACCGGCGAAGTCTGCGGCAAGGCGGCCAGCGAGGCGCGGTAGTAGTCCTCCGCGCGCTGATTGTCGCCGCGTGCCTGCTCGAAGCGGGCGGCAAGCTGCAGGATTCCGGCATCGCGTGGGAAACGATCGAGCGCCTGCCGAAGCCAGACCTCTGCCTGGGCCCGGTCATTGGCCGCCAGCGCGGCTCCCACAGCGCCGCGGAAGTCGCCCGCCGACGCATCCTGCATAGGAACGCTCTTGAAGAGCATCAGCGAATCGCGCGCGCGGCCAACCAGCGCATATCCGCCAGCCACCGCTTTGCGCACGTTCAGGTTGTCTGGAAACGCCAGCGCGGCGGCTTCCAGAATCTCCACCGCGCGCTGCGGATTGCCGTTGTCCATCGCCGTCGAGGCGCGCCGCACGCTCCAGCTTGCCCAAATGGTCTGCACCGTCTCGCGCTGCGTCGCGGTAAGGTCCTTGCGGCTGCCCAGTCGCATCAACGCGGGGTACAGAGCGCGATCGTTCCTGGTGTTATAAAGCAGCCACGCGTTCTGCACTTCGATATTGGCCGGGGGCAGCTCCTTGAGGGCACTGTAATGCGCCTCCACCCGGTTCATATAGTCCGTGGCGCGCGCAATATCGCCGCTCGCCGCATACATGCTGGCTTCGCCTTGCACAAACTCGATGTCGTTTTCCAGCTGCTTGCGCACCGCGGGCGGAATCTGTGCCAGTTCCTGCAGCGCCTGGGAGGTGCGGTTGGTCACCTGCAGCGTAGCGATCAGCCCTTTCCACGCATCCACGCGTTCCGGGTGCACGGCCAGAACCTGGCGGTAAATGTCGTAGGCCTGGGTAGTGTTGTTCCGCTGCAGGTAAATGGCCGCCAATTGCAGTTGCAGCGGAATGGAAGGCTGTCCGCCGGCCGCCAGTTGCAGCTTCACCGAGCGCTCCAGCAGCCCCTGCGCCACTTCAAACTGGTTGGCCTGCTGGTAAACGGCGCCCAGCATGGCCAGAAATCCGGGGTCTCCCAGCGCTGCCTCATAGGTGGCCGGCGGCATATTCTTCACGTCGGCGATTGCTTGCGTATCCAGGCCCAGTTCGTGGTGGGCGCTCACCAGGCCCATCCAAGCCGACAGGTTGCCCGCATCCTCGTTGAGGATCTGCTCATACAGCTCGGCCGCCTGGTCGAACCGCTTGGATTCCATCAGGATTCCGGCGTACTGCAGACGCGTATCTGCCTTCAGATTCGCGCCATTCTCCGGGAAAGGCAGGGCCAGCGCCTGGGCCAGCGTGCGGCGCGCGTCTTCCGTGCGATTGGTCGCCTGGTAGACCGAAGCCAGGATGCGCAGATACTCGGGGTCTTTCGCCAGCGTGGCCTTCACTGCCGGCGGAAAGTGCGCGGAAGTGGCCAGCGCCTGCTGAATCTGGCTGTCCTGCGCATACGACAGAAAGAGCCCGCGCCAGTGGGATGCTGTGCCGGGCTGAAGTTTGATCAGTTGCTGATAGACGCTGGCCGAGGACTGATATTGCTGCTGCTTGACGTACAGGCCGGCCACGCCGTTCAGTGCTTCGGGGCTGTTGGGATGCATCGCCAGGGCGGCCTTGTATTTCTCCATGGCCAGTTCCGCCTGACCGTCTGTCGCCGCCTGAGTAGCCTCGCCCATGGTGTACCAGAAGCGCGAATTGGCCAGCGCGGTCTCCACCACGCGGCTCTTGTAGCCGTCCTGCTCGGCCTGGGACAGGAAGCTGATCGCGCCGGCGAAATTATTCTGCTGCATGCGCAGGAAGCCCATGCCGGCCTGCACGCGCCCGTTGTCCGGTTCCGCGGCCAGAATCGCTTGAAAACGCGTTTCGGCCTCATCCAGCCGACGCCCGTTGAGAGCCGCGAATGCCTTGCGTTCCTCCGGAGTGCGGGCGATGCCGGAGTTCATCTGCGCCAGCTTGGCTTCGTCCTGCCGAAGGTGGCCGGCGATCTCCTGGTCTTGTGGATGGGCCTTCAGATACCCCCTCAGCTCAACGGCCGTTGCGGGATTCGCCGCGTCCCAGATCAGCGCCTGGCGCAGTGCCGCATCCGCATTCGGTTCCTTGGGATGCGCCTGCAGAATGCGAATGCCCTCGGCGCGCGTGCTGGCTTCATAGGTCAGCATGATGCCCAGCTCGACAACAAAGCGGTTGTCGCCTGGGTTGCGCTGAGCCAGCGACCGCATCGCTTGAATGGCTTCGGTCTTGCCGCGGTTGGTTCCGTAGAGCGTCTGATAATAGGCAAGCGCGATATCGCCGTCCGGCGGATGCTCGCCGAAGAGATCGCGATAGATGTTCATCGCCGCTTCCATCTTGCCCTGGCGCGCCAGTTCCCCCGCCTGGCGCAGCTTTTCGCTCTGCGCGCGGGTGCTGGTCATCGCCTCGATCTTGGCGATGTTCGGATCGTTGGGATGGTCGCGGCGCAATCGTTCCAGCGCTTCGGTGGCTTGGTCGAAAAGCCCGGAAATCTTGTAGTCGCGGGCTACGCCGGCCTGTGCCTCGGCGTTGGTGGGATCGGAAAGAAGCACCTGCTGCCACAGCTGAATCGACATGTCGGGCCGGCCGCGCAGCTCCAGCGCGCGAGCCTTGTCCATGAGAACTTTGCGGGTCTCCTCGGGCGTTGCAACCGCGGGCTTCCTTTGCGCAAAGCCACATTGCGCCGCCATGCAAATGCACAGGCAGATCGCCGCGATCCACCTTTTCCTTTCAGCCCTGCCGGCTCCCGTCATGCGCTTTCCCATTCCACCCTCAGTTCCCCGCCGGCGCCAAACCGGAATCTGGCCTCCAAAAACCCCGTGGCAAACAGTCCAAGGTTCTGATCGTAATACGCTTGGTCCTTCCCATACAAACCAGAGGTACGATCCTTCATCATACTCAGTCGGATGGTTTGACGCGCTCTTGGCTTTTCTTGACCTGCATAGGATCTCAGATAGGGCAGCATGGCCGCGGAAAAGCCCGCAGGTCCATCTTGCGCCAAAGGAATGCCCTGGTCACTCACCTTTTCGGGGGGAGCACCATGATCGACAAGGTATAAGCTCATCGCCGGGATCGCGCTGAGTATCTCTTCCTTCTGCCTGTCCCCCGGGTCAATCATTCCCGCCCACAGATACACGCGAATCGCGTCGTAGCTTCCCCTGGGCTCTTCCGTCTCTCGATCGGGATGCGCCGAGGACGGGGCTGAGGCCGGATAGAAACCGTCGCCGGGAATATAGCTGACCCAGTCCATGGCGTAGCCATGCACCGCGCTCAGCCGCAAAAACCGCGGGATATTAAGCGCGACATGCTGCCATGGGCCGTCCGGATCCTCCTTGGCGAGCCGCTCGAAGAGGAACAGCGGCACATAACTTGGATTCAGGGTCCACGAGTGCAGGTTGGGGCTGGTCTGGTGCACATAGCCAGCCGGGCCGGGCAGAAGCATCAGACCGAAGCCGGGTAGATCGGACACCTCGGTCTTTGCGATCATGGCCATCATCTGACGTCCCAGGGCGGAATAGGACGGAGCCTTCCACAAGCGGCCTGCTTCAATCAGCGTGTAGGCCATCCAAACGTCTGCATCCGAAGCAGGATTGGAGTCCAGCAGCTTCCATTCCCCAGTCGGGCTCTTGCCCCACAGCCAGCCCGGCAAATGGGCAGACATATCGCCGGCAGCAAGATTATTGCGGGTCCAGGTAAGCAGACGATTGAAGGCCGGGCGGTCGTTGTCGGCCAGGGCGAAGAACATGGCGTAGGCCTGGCCCTCGGAGGTCGTGCGGCCGGCACCCTGCGGGTCGACTACCCTTCCCTGCGGATCGATGAACCTCGCCGAGTACGCGTTCCAAAGCGTCCACGGTCCCTGCTTGCACCCCGCTGCCGGCGCCAGCATGGCCAACACCAGCAGGAGGTACACACTCTTTCGAAACCGAATTGTGCAATGACTCATCGCAGCAATTCTCCCCAGGACTCCATGGACACCGGCAGGAGCAATTTGTGAATCGGGCGGAGGTTGAGCCCAGCCGGCGGTGCGCTTCGACGTGCATCGGTAGCGCCAGCCAGATGAGGAAAGCCCTCCGCCAAGCTTAATTCGTATGCCCGCCTCGAAGCTTGGGTGCCCCAGGTCCCCCGCCTTTGGGGACCTGGGAAAGCACAAACCTGTTCGGTCGCGGTACTAGATGTCCATTCTAAGCCGGGCCCGCGCCCTATAGCGCAGCCACTGCCTCAGCCAGATCGACATCAGGAAGGCAAGCAGCACCACCAGCATCGCAGCCAACCAGGGGTGCTCCATGAACCAGAACGTCAGTTGCGTCCACCAGGGCAGCACGCCGACATGATATATCTTCGCGCCGACGCGCACCGACTGAAAGCGGTTCCCGTGGAAGATCGCGACCGGGCCGGCGATATCGCTGGCTTGCTGCACATTCATGAACGTCGACATGAATGGCTCAAAGACATTTGCGTCTCTGAAATGGATGACGACGATGCTGTGGTCGTCGTGCGGCGCGTAAGGCGACTCGAGTCCTTCGATAATGGCTTCGGGCGTGCCGGCCGTCGTCAGTTCCCCTGATTCCCTGTGGTCGCCGGACTCCGCTTTCCACCAGGCATGGTGCAAAGGCGCAAACACACCTTGCGTGTCGTGCACCTGGACCTGACCGCTGCGCAACGAGACAGGCAAGTCGCTGGCCAGCTTGTCGAAGGCCGGCTGATCTTCTCCCGTGCCAATGATAAGGAAATCCGTCAGCGCGCCCGTGTGCAGCGCATCCGGCCCGGCAACCGTCACCCGCAATGCCGGGAAGCCGGTCTGACGGCCGAAGTGCCCCATCAGCGTCACAAAGGTCTCGATCTCCTGCTCGGTGGGCTGGGGCGGCAAAACCACCGTTGTTTCGCTCATGTCGTCTTCCCGCGTGAAGGGAAAACCGGCGTTGGCAAATGTCTCCAGATTGGGCAGTGGCGCGTAGTGCGGATAGCCCTTCAACTCGATATAACTGTCGCGCAGAATTGCGCCTTGCATGTTGATGGGCGTGGTGTCCTGGCAACCGCCCTTCTTCAGCAACTGGAAGGTGAAGTCGAAAGAGAGCGAATTCGAGAACGGGCGCAGGTTCACCACCGGCACGGGCACGTCGACAGCCATCTTCTGCGACACATCCTGCCCCGGAATCAGCGGCACGGACCCCAGAAAGGCGTCGTTGATGCGGATCTGCATGCTCGAGATGGGGCCGATGGGAACCGAGTTGAAGCGGTATACCAGATGCAGCACGGCGTTGGGCCGGTTGGAGTAGAAGATGTCCGGCGGAATGCGGAAATACACATTCAGTGGCGCGGTTCCATCGCCCTGCAACTGGTCTGCGCTCGCATAGTCCCACAAGGGGATGGTCTGGTCGGTGCGCGCCCAGCGCGGCGCGGAGTCGGGTGGCTGCTTGTCGGGCAGCCTGAGGCTGTCCACCGTGGTTTGCGCGCCCTGCAAGGTATCTGTATGCAGTGCCACAGCCTGCGCGGCCATGATGGTCTGGTCGCCGTCGCCTCCGGTCACGATCAGGATCTTTCCGTATGGATCGTTGGGATTGGTGCGCATGGCCACCGTCGGCACACTGGCCGGGGGCACGTTGAGGCCCGCCGGCAAACCCGTCGAATTGTCGGCAATCACAATCGCATTCCCTTGCGGGATGGCGCCGATATGCACCGGGAAACGCACCGGGCGACTTTCCGAAATGAGCCCGAAATAGCTGGTGACAATGCCCGCTGCCTGAATGGCCTTGAGGGACGGAGCGGAGGCGAAAACCACCGGAATGCTCAACGGCTGCACCACGGCAGGGTCGAGGAAAGGCATGGGCAGTTGCTTCAGATCGTCGGCCAGCGGCAGCAGATCGCCTTCTGTCTGCACATAGGTATTGCGATGCACGCGCGACCAGAGCGTGGTATTGGCCGGGTCTTCGCACTCCATGGTGTAGTGCCCAATGAACTGCAGCGTCAGCGCGTTGTTGTGCACCAGCAGCTCGGGAGGAATGGTGAACTCCTCCTCCTCGTCCTGGCTGACCGAGCCGCCGTTCTTGCCGGGTGTGGGCTGGATGGTGGCAAACAGCGTGCCGTTCATGATGACTTTGATGTGGCTCAACTGCGGCAGCAGGCTGGGAGAGAAGGTGTAGAAGACATGAATCTTGGCCGCGCGCACCACGTGCGTCTGCGGCAGCGTGAAATAAATGCTGTGGCTGCTGTCGATGCCGTGCAATTCGATCTGCGACGAACCGGCGTCGTTCAACGAGAAGACGTCGCGGAACTGCCCTGGAGGCACTGGCGCGTTCTTGTCGGGAGCGCCCGTTTGCAGCGCCCCGGCGAATCCCGAAGGCTGTGCATGCAGCTTGTGCGCCAAGCCGGGCGTCATCAGGCTCAACGCCAGGAAAATGAAACTGCTGGTGACCGGAAGGGACTTGATCTTGCGCACCGGTTTCTCCCGGTTCTTGAACAGGCTGGTGAACGTGGAGAGCAAGCCTTGCATGGAAATCTCGAAAATGCGCGCGAGACTCCTCAACACATTGTCGTTCTCCCGGGACTCGCCCCAGCCCAGCCAGGAGTCGGCGCGGGAATATAAAACCATGGTCAGCACTTCCTGTTCCGCGATCGATAGTTCGTCAAACTGCACCCGCAGCACGTTTCCGACAACGGCCACAACCGCGCCGGGCAAGTCCGTGCTGATCGACGGAATCGGAAATGCCAGCCGCACCGGCATGCCGCCGGTTGCACCCATGGATTCGCCGAAGCGGATACTGGTTCCTCCCGAGCTCAAGTCGATGGTTTCGCCCGCCACCAGCCGTCCATCGGGAGTCTTGAGCACCACCGGCGTATTGATGTTGATGCGCACCGTGGTCCGCAACTGTTTCATCTCCCGCGCTACGGCCGTGGTCACACCCAGAATGATGATGTTGAAGCAGCACCAGATCACATTCATGACCACCGTTCCCTGCCGGTCGCGATCCCAGATCAGAAACCGCGGAATCGCCACTGCCAAGCCAGCGAAATTGAACAGCAGCAGGATCAGAAACGGCTGCGCGATCTTGGCGTCGAAGAAGGTCTTGCTCACCACGCCTCCCTTCGCTGTCACGTTGAACTTGCCCAGCTTCGGGTTGATCAGCGCCATCACGGTAGGCAACAGGATATAGGGTGAAAGGACAGTTTCGTAGATTTCGTTCCAGAATGAATGACGATGCTCTCCCTGAATGCGGGAGTTGGTCACGTTGGAGAGCGTCAGGTGCGGCAGCGCATAGGCCAGAATCGCCGCCCAGAAACCGGCGACGTTGGTGTGGTTCAGCAGCAGGAAAATCAGCGGAGCGCTGAGAAAGATCAAGCGCGGCACCGCGTACAAAAAGTGCGCGGTCGCGTTGAAGTAGCAGAGCCGCTGCGGGAGCGTGAGCCCGGGCGCAAACAGAGGATTCTCGATGCGCAGGATCTGAATCATCCCACGCGCCCAGCGGATGCGCTGGCCCACATGCGCCGACAGCCGCTCGGTAGCCAGTCCGGCCGCCTGCGGAATGTTGATATATGCCGAGCCCCAGCCCGCCATTTGCATGCGCAGCGAAGTATGGGCGTCCTCGGTTACGGTCTCCACGGCGATGCCGCCGATCTCGTCCAGGGCCGCGCGCGTCAAAACGGCACAGGAGCCGCAGAAGAAGGTCGCATTCCAGAAATCGTTCCCGTCCTGCACGATGCCGTAGAACAGTTCCCCTTCGTTGGGGATCACGCGGAACTGCCCCAGATTCCGCTCAAACGGATCGGGCGAATAGAAATGATGCGGGGTCTGCAGCATCCCCAGCCTGCTGTCGCGCAGGAACCAGCCCATCGTCATCTGCAGAAAGCTGCGGGTAGGAACGTGGTCGCAATCGAAGAGCGCTACATAGGGCGAGTTCAAACTTTTCAGCGCCGTATTGATGTTGCCCGCTTTGGCGTGCACGTTATCCGGGCGGGTCTTGTAGCCGATGCCGGCCTCGAAGGCGAACTGCTCGAATTCCTTGCGGCGGCCGTCGTCCAGAATGTAGATGTGCAACTTGTCCGCGGGCCAGTCCAGGTTGAGCGCTCCCAGAGCCGTGTAGCGCACCACTTCAAGAGGCTCGTTGAAGGTGGGAATCAGCACGTCGATGTGCGGCCATTCCTCTTCGTCTTCGGGCAGTGAAACCGGCGCGCGGCGCAGTGGCCAGATGGTCTGAAAATAGCCCAGGAACAGGATCACGAATGCGTACAACTCAGCCAGCATCAGGCTGCCGATGAAGAAGGCGTCCAGCGCGCCCCAGTGGTTGGCCGGATCCTGAAAAAAGCTGATGGTCTGGGTGATACGCCAATACCCATAGCGAAGGGTGCAGAACATCGACGTGATCATTAGGGTGAGGGTAATCAGGTAGGAGTCGGAACTGCGCGCCAGGCCCAGCGCCATCAAAAGCGTCAGCAGCCCGCCAACCGCTTGCTGTTGCCAGGTGAGCGGCAGAATCGCCAAAAACACAAATACCGTGGCAGCCAAAAGCAGAATCAGCAGTCGGAGGAATTGGGTGACCGGGTTTTCTCCCGCGCCAATTTCCTGCCACAGACCGGATGCGGTCATCTTTCGCTCCAGCGCACACCTCGATAATTTGAACTGGCGGGCGCGGCCAGGCCCTTGATCCAACCGGCAAGGTTTTCAAAATCCTCGGCAGCGGTAGAGTTCGGAGCGTAATCGATCACAGTCATTCCCTCGGCCAGCGCTTCGCTCACAACAGGAGTGCGACGCAATGCAAACGGGAGCATACGGTCGCCTAACCGTTCGCGCAGCACTTCGCGCATGTCCAGATGCAGCGGCAACGAAGCGTCAAACTGGTTGAGCACATAGTAGGGAAGCACCTTCGCTCCCGCGGCGTTCCCGTTGTGCTGAAAAAAAGCGTCGATCGAGCTGACGCTCACCACCGAGTTCATATCCGGAATAATCGGCACCAGAATCGTCGGCGACAACCGAAGCGCGCGCCGCGTGGTTGCGCCGGAAGCTGTCGCCAGATCGATGATAATGCGGCTGGACCCATACGAGTGCCGGCTGACCTCATTGGTCAGCGTTTCCTGGTTGGCCGATTCGGGGCCCAAAGTGTCCGGATCCAGCGCCAGCATTTGAATCGGCGCGTCGCCCGCCACGTTGGGAGGTGTGAACGTGCGCAGAACACCGGGGCGCTGATCGTGCGCGCCGAAATAGAAGGGCAGCAGCCCGAAAGCAGCGGTATCCACCAGCAGAACCCGCTCGCCGTGCGCCGAAAGTGCGCGGCCCAAGGTAGCTACCAGGCTGGTCTTGCCCACTCCTCCAGCCAGTGAGAATACGGCCACCACCGGCGCGCGCGAAGGCACGGGCGGTGGAACCGCTTCGGAGGAAGAACTGGCTCCCTCAAAAACACCCTTCAACGCGAACCAGCGCGACGCCAACCGCTCCCGCGATCCCTGCAGCGTGTCTTCGGGAGCAGGTTGAATCGGGGCGGGCGTCATTTCCGCGGGCGGCGTGGTCAGCCAGGCCGGGCGTCCCGCGTTTTCGGCGGCAGAGGTCGGCAGCCAAGGTGTGGGGGCAAGCGAGTGTTCTTCGCGGGCCGCCATTGTCTGAACTTTGCTCGCCGCCGTCCGCTCCGGAGTCGGCACCGGCACATAGGTTTCCGCCTTTGGCGCGCGGGCTGCCACGGGAAGGGCCGAAGGGGATTCGTGGCGCTGAGGGGATTGCCAGGTGGTCGGAGGCGTCGACTGGGGCGCAGGCTGGGGCGTGGCAACGGGAACCGCGGAAGAATTGCCATAAAACGCACCCTGCGGCACTGCAGGCGAAGCAACCGCCGGCGCTTGCCGCGGCGCAAACGAATCCGGGATCATTCGTCCCCGCGCTCCTCGACTCCGCGCATCGAACTCGGCCACCTGCTGAGCGTCCAGCGCTACACGGGCATCTTCCAACTCGGGATCGAGCCTGCCCATGCTGGCCTGCAGGCGCTCCTGCTCCATGGCGTCCTGAACGCGTACCCGGGCTCTTTCCCTGGTCTGCGCGCGCGATGCCGAAAAATCCCTGTACTTCGCTCCATGCAGATTGGCCCACGTATAGAGCGTGGCCACGTCTTCCGGAGTCTGGTTTTGTTCTTGCACCGCTTTTTGATCCATCTTCCTTCACCCGCGTACCCACCCAGACCGAACTGTAATTCCGGCAAATTACCGGAACTTTTCGGTTGCAGATCCTGCGAATCGGCTCCTGTCTAGCCTGCCATTGCCTGATCAACTGGAAGGGGTCCTTGTGCCGACTTTACCTGTCTGCCGGCACTGCGCCAATAACTAGAACGGCTAAGGGCCTACCACTTTCCTGTGATACCCGAATCCGGAACCTCGCGAACACCCTCCCGGTCCCGACGGACTCATCCGATACAGACCTTCCCCGCGATTTCTGCTGCAGCTGATTGGAGAGTTGCACTCATCCTATCGAAAACAGAAACTTTCTGTACATAAATCGAACATTCCGTGGGTTCGAACAGGACTCACAGTTAACATCCCCGGCCGTGCAAGCCCAGGCGCTTCAGTCTGCTATTCGGGTGTCCAGCGCCTGTAAAATGAGCGAGGGAATCCGTGGGCAAAGGGTTTTCAGCCCGAATCACCCGTGGGGTCGGGACCCCGTCGAGCACGCTGGAACCGGCAACAGAAGGACATGCGCCGCACCCATCGCCCGTTTCTGCAAGATCTTTGAAAGTGGACATTTACATGGATGATGAAAGCACCGGAAACGGTTCAAAAACCTCGGGCTTCGACCGCGCCGCGGAAGCTGCCGCCTTTCTGCGCGGCCGCTTGAGCTCCCTATTCCCTGCGCCCGGTCCGTCGTGCGGTCCCGCTATCGGAATCGTACTTGGCTCCGGTCTGGGTGCGGTGGCCGAGGCAGTCGCTGACCCCATCCATGTGCCCTACCAAGAGATTCCGCACTTCCCTCGCTCTACCGTCGAAGGACACTCCGGGCGCATCGTAGCCGGACTCCTGGCCGGAGTTCCGGTATTGATCATGCAGGGCCGCGTCCATTTTTATGAGGGCTATTCGCCCGCCCAGGTCACCTTCCCGATGCGGGTTCTGGGCGCGCTGGGCGTGCGCGCCGTCGTATTGACCAATGCCGCCGGCGGAATCCGGGAAGGCTACCGCGTTGGGCAGTTGGTCGCCCTCGCCGATCATATCAATCTGATGGGCTGGAACCCGCTGGTCGGCCCCAACGAGCCGCGCTACGCCGTCCGCCCCGGCGCAGGACTGCGCTTCTTCGACATGACCGAGGCATATTCGAAACCGCTGCGCGCGCTTGCCATCGAAGCAGCCATCGCCGAGGGCTTCCCCCTCGAAGAAGGCGTCTACCTGGCCGTCACCGGCCCCAGTTTCGAGACCCCCGCCGAGATTCGCGCCTTCCGCACCATGGGCGCAACGCTGGTCGGCATGTCCACCGTGCCGGAGACCATCGTGGCGCGCCACATGGGCATCGAAGTTCTGGGAATCTCCTGCGTCACCAACCTCGCCGCCGGGCTGGGCGACGCGCAACTCAGCCACCAGGAAGTCTTCGAGGCCGGTCGCCAGGTTGAGCACCGGCTGGCCGGCCTCCTGAAGCGCCTGGTGCCGCGGATTGCAGCGAAGTTGGAGAAAGAATCGTGACCGGCCTGAACCAGCCCGCCCAGACTGCCCAAACTGAAAAGGCCAGACCGGAACCGGGCTTCGCTGCAGCCGGTAACCCGGTATTGCCGTTTCCGCCGGTCGTGATTGCGGTTGCCGGCTGTTCCGGCTCGGGCAAGACAACTCTTGCGGCCGAACTCGCCCGCAACCTGAGCGGCATTCACTTTCATTTCGACAACTACTACCGCGATCTCTCCCACCTTGCCCCTGCCGAGCGCGCCCGCCAGAACTTCGACGATCCGGAATTGATCGAGAGTCCGCTGCTGATCGAACATGTGGCCGCGATGGCGCGTGGCGAAAGCATCCACAGCCCTTGCTACGACTTCGCCACGCACTCCCGCCGCCCCGGCTGCACCGAGACCGTCACTCCCTCCGCATTTCTGCTTGTGGATGGCATCTTCGCGCTCCATTACGCGGATCTGCGACCGATCTATCACTTCCGCGTCTACGTCGATACTCCGGACGAAGTCTGCTTCGAGCGCCGTCTTCAGCGGGACGTTCTGCAGCGCGGGCGCACGCCGCAGTCGGTGCGCGAGCAGTACGAGGCCACGGTGCGGCCATCCAGCCTGAAGTTTGTGCGTCCTTCGGCTGTCCACGCGGATCTTATCGTTGAAGGCACAGACGACCTGGACTGGAAAGTGGAACGGGTTCTCAACGAAATGCGTATCCGTGGACTGTTGCGGTTGAGTGCCTGAGGTGTTGCGCCTTCTGATTCCTGATTTGGCACGTTCACCAAAGTTTCATCCGCTGCCAACGTCAATCCACAAGGAACCGACATACTCTCTAGATGTCCGCAACGTCTAAACGGGTAGGGATACGCATCATGATCGGCAAATCCATCGCAGCGTTGAAACCGAAGATGGCCCTCTGGCTCCGCCAGGGAATCGCGCCGCGGCGTCTGGCGCTTACGCTTGCCCTGGGGTTTGCCATCGGCTGCATTCCGGTGGTGGGCATTCCCACGCTGGTGTGCGCCGCGCTGGCTCTCGGCCTGCGGCTCAACCTGCCGGCGATCCAGGCCGCCAACTACGCCGCCATGCCTTTCCAGGTGGCCCTGATTTACCCGTTTGTACGCCTGGGCGGCTGGCTTTTTTCCGCTGCGCCAAGCAAGAGCTTGAGTGCCTCCTTGCTGCTGCATAGCTCGCCGCTGGTGATGATCTCGCAGATCGGCGACCTGGCCGGTCACGCGCTGGCGGCCTGGCTGCTGATCGCCGTGCCCAGCGTGCTGCTGTTGACGCTTACGTTGACCCCTGTCCTGCGCCGGGTCCCGGCCGTTGCCGCAGCCGAAGGCGCCGACTAGTATCGTGACCAGGTGATTTGGAAGCATCGCCGGTACAGAATGGGTGCCCCTGGTCTCTCTTTTGAGACCAGGGAAAGCGCAAATCTATTCGGCGAGGGTACTAGCCTCTGCTTGCGGTTGCGGAGTCAATCCCGCGCTGTCTATTTCCCGTTGCGGCAGAAGGAAGCCCGCCTCTCCCCGATTGCAGATCATTTTCCCCTCCAGGCGCACAATCCTTGCAGGAGTCTTCCATGCATCAACGTGCCGACAATGCGCCCGGCTGACATTCCCGTGCCGGGGGGCCCCCCCTTTTCATTTTTTGCCCATGAATCCTCTTGCGCATCATTTCGGGCAGTTGTGAAACGAGCTGCGCTTCCGGCCAAATCAGCGGATTCCGTGCCGAGTCCGTCAAGTTTTTCCCCGGTTTTTATCCCGGATTTTTGCACCAATGATGGTGAAAATAACCTTCAAATCTCACCATGTGATACGTTCTCGGTCTTATTTAAATAAATGCGGCGCAAATGCCTTCCGGTTTCGCCGCAGCGCAGTTCGCGGTAGCGAAACCAAACCCCGCGCGTTTTTCGAGCGCGGACCACGCGAAGCGGCTGCCGCACCGCAGGTGCCGAAGCGGCTGCCGCACCGCAGGTGCCGAAGGCGGCTGCCGCATCGCAGGTGCCGAAGGCGGCTGCCCCACCGCAGGTGCCGAAGCGGCTGCCGCACCGCAGGTGCCGAAGGCGGCTGCCGCACCGCAGGTGCCGAAGGCGGCTGCCCCACCACAGGTGGCAGGTGGTTACTTGCCGGCGTAGGGGTCGTTGACCGGCTTGCCGCTCGCGATCCACGCGGAATAGATCATGTCCCGCAGCATGCTGGCGCCGGCGGCCACGCGTTCGGCGGTAAACTCCCGCGACTCAGGCGTTCCAGCGCCCACAAAACCGCCCGCCTTCTCCAGTTGATAGACCTTTTCGACGTACGTCTGGGTGTGGCGCAGGTAGGCGACATAGGCATCGAAGATATCGCCATCGAGGACCCGGACGGAGGTCATTTTGGCTTGCACTTCCGGCGCGTGCATGTTTGCGCCCACAAACGGGCCTTCAAACTGCCAATGAATCTTGTGCTCGGTGGTGTAGCCGTTGGGATTGGGGCCGACCCAGCCGTTGTACTGGATGGTGGTGTGCAGCGGTTGCGAGCCGTCGCCCACGTAATGTCCCAACCACCCGGCGTAAAAGATAATCGCCTGCTCGACGGGCTTCGTGTCCTGTTTCGCGGCCGTGAGGACGCGATACTCGCGCATCGCCGCCTTCAGACGCTCCCACACTTCGGTCGTCTGCCAAGGCTGCAAGCCGATCTTCTCCGGACGCTGCCCGGCGGCAAAGACCTTGGCCTCGAAATCCAGGCGTTTGTGCGGCAAAGGCCCCAGCGCATCGGCCGGTTCGAGGTCGATGAAATGCTCCGGCGCCTGCGCCGCCGAAAGTTCCGGCTCGGCGGGCGAACGCCAGCGGTCCGGCTCGGGCCCCAGGTATTCGATTTCGTTCAGGGCCTCCGGAGTACGCAGAAAGGTGGGCACATCGGCGGGCAGCGCCGAAGCGGCCAGCCGATTGATCATGCGATGGCCCTCGTTGCCCCAGGCATGGGCCGCGGGCGGAAGCAATACCAAGGCCAGGGAATAGGACGCAAGCATAGTCCCGGCAACAAGTTTCAAAACTCGAGGAAACAACCCTTTACGCAGCATTCGCTCAGTATACGAGGCCTGCCGGAGTCTCGCGGCACCGGCTGCGTGAAAAGCCGGCGAAAAGAAAAATCCTGCTCCGCCGGGCCGGTCCTGAACGAATCGCCGCGCCCCTTCCCAGTGGGGAACCGTTTTGCGCGCCCACTCATCTGCCACCGAAACAACAGTAACGACTCAGGCTCTGAAGCCGATGAATTGCATAGTAAGGCCAGAAACGGGCGGGTATACTACCTGCAAATCGTGCGCATCGACATTTGCCCGTTGCAGGGATGCAACCGTCCCAGTGCAATCGAGAAACGCCCTGGGGGAACCATGCTCGACCGAACCGACGAAAAAGCTGCGGCAACTGACTCAGCCGCGCGCACGGCCCTGATGGGCCGCTCGGTGGTGCGGCGTCTGGTTACGACACTGGTGCTGCTTCTTGCCGCCGGGGCGCTCACCGCGCGCCTGGCGGGTGGTCCCGCCTACGATGGACTGCTGATGCTGGCGCTGGCCATCGCCGCGATTGACCTGGCCTTCCGGCCCTGGCAGCAAGAGCCACTCTCCCTTGATCCAAGCGCCGAATCCGTTTCACGCCCGGAGCCGGAAGAAAATGCCTCGCCGTCGCTCGCTGAACCGATTTCCGTCGCCCCTGATCGCGAAGCGCGTGACCTCCAGCGGGTTCCCGAAATCTTCCTCGAGACCGTGACCGACGGATTCTGCGCCGTCGATCTGCAGGGCAAGATCAGCTACCTCAATCCTGCCGCGGCGCGCATGATCGGCGCGGAGGAACCGGTCCTGATCGGCAAGCCGCTGCACGACCTTTTGCACGGAGCGGCGACCGAGGCCACCTCGGCCACATCTGATCGACGCTGCGACGACGACTGCCCTTTGCTTCGAGCTGTCGATCTGCGCATGACCGCGGCCGGCGAAGACATCATCTTCCGCGCCAACGGCGAATCCTTCCCCGCCGAGTACGTTCTCACGCCCATCCATCTGCGGGACGAGTACACCGGCTCGGTGCTCAGCTTCCGCGACATCAGCCAGCGCTGCGAGCTTGATCGCTTGAAGGACGAGTTCATCTCCACCGTGAGTCACGAGTTGCGTACGCCGCTCACCTCCATACGCGGCGCAATCGGACTACTCTCTTCCGGCATTCTTGGCGACATCAACGACAAGGCTGCAAACCTTCTGCGCATCGCGCTCACCAACTCCGACCGCCTGGTGCGCCTGATCAACGACATCCTCGACCTCGAGCGGATCCAAAGCGGCCGCGAGCCGATCGTCTTCCGCCCGGTCCAGCTTGGGGAAATCATTCGCCAGGCTATCGACGGCATCATGCCGATGGCCGAAGAAGCCGGGGTCAGGCTCCAGCACGATTCCACACAGGCGGAAATCGAAGCCGACCCGGACCGCATGCTGCAGGTGCTCACCAACCTGCTCTCCAACGCCGTCAAGTTTTCCGATCCGGGCTCCTCGGTCACAATCACGCTGCGGTCCGGCGAGCGCGGCGTCACCCTTTCGGTGATTGACTATGGCCGTGGCATTCCCAACGACATGCTCGAGGCCATCTTCGGCCGGTTCCAGCAGGTGGACGCCTCCGACTCCCGCCAGAAGGGCGGCAGCGGTCTGGGGTTGGCCATCTGCCGAACCATTGTCCTGCAGCACTCCGGCCGCATCTGGGCGGAGCGGAACCCGGTGTGCGGTTCCACCTTCCGCGTCTACCTTCCCTTTCATCCCATTGCCGTTGAAAGCCCTTTCGGACTCGATGCGTCTGAAGGCGCGCCCAGCGCAGCGGATCAGGTAACCAATGTATCGTAAGGAACGCGATTCCGGCTCGCAAAATGTGAATCAGGCAGGACCGGAAGCCGGCGCAATCTCATGAAACCAAGTTGAGGCCGAGGCAGGTTTCGATTTCCGTCGCGCCCGAGGCGCAATGTTTGTTAGCCCTGCGCTTCAGCGCGGGGAAAGCGGCCAGAAACAGCCAGTCAGCCCCGGAGGGGCGCTGCAAAACCGCGAATCCGTCATCAAGATAGCGCTCCTGCGATCGCCTTGGACTGGAACCACCTTGCCGGGCTTCCCCGGCATCCGTAAACTGGTCCCCTGTGGACTGCGCCACTTCCGCAGCAGCGTCGAGCATTGTTCTTGGAGGATTTCATCGTGCAGCATCGCATTCTTATCATTGACGACGAAGACGACATACGCGAAGTGGCTGCGCTGAGCCTGGAGACGGTCGCCGATTGGGAAGTGGAGGTCGCCAGCTCAGGAGCCGAGGGCCTGGCCCAGGCCATCGCGTCCCAGCCCGAAGCCATTCTGCTGGACGTGATGATGCCTGGCATGGACGGCCCCACCACCTTCCGCGAACTGCGCAAGAATCCAGCCACCGCTCACATCCCTGTTCTGCTGCTCACCGCCAAGGTGCAGAACAGCGACCAGCGCCGCTTCAGTGACCTGGGCGTGGAGGCCGTCTTGTTCAAGCCTTTCGACCCGCTCACCCTTGCCGAACAGATCTCCCAGGTGCTGGGCTGGAGCTGAAAGGCGCATCCGACATGGAACCGATCGCAAAGCCGGCGCTCGACGAAGTCCTTAGCCAGATGTGGGCCAAGTTTCTGCCCCAGATGGAAGAGCGCGTTGCCGTGCTCGATGCCGCCGATCAAGCCCTGGCGGCTGACGAGCTTTCCATCGACCAGCGCGCGGCCGCCAATGCCGCCGCGCACAAGCTGGCCGGGGTGCTGGGAACCTTCGGGCTGACCAAGGGAACCATCTTGGCCCGAGAAGCCGAGATCATCTATTCAGGCGAGCCTGAAACCGATCCCGAAGCCGCCGCCCGCCTGCTGCAAATCACCGCCCTGCTCCGCGGCATGATCCGTAACCGCAACACCATGATCCATAACCGCAAGTAGGCGCCCGCGGTTTACACTCGGAAGAAGTGACGCCCACCGACCCATTTGCGCCTCAGCTTGATCTGACCTTTGAAGCTCCCCGGCCCACCCGCCGCATCTGGCCGGTCCGCCAGCTGGTCGGCGAGGTCCGCGAACTGATCGAGCAGGAATACGGCGACATCTGGGTGGAAGGCGAAATCTCCAACTACCGCCCCGCCCCTTCCGGCCACGTCTACTTCACGCTCAAGGACGCCGACGCGCAGCTTCCCATCGTGCTTTTCCGCCGCCAGGCCATGCTGTTGCGCTTCCGCCCCGAGGATGGCCTGCATGTGCTGGTGCGCGGCCGGGTCAGTATCTATGAACAGCGCGGACAGATGCAGCTGGTGGCCGAAACCATGGAACCGGTCGGCGCAGGCTCGCTGCAGATGGCATTTGAGCAGTTGAAGGAACGCCTCAAGGCCGAGGGCCTCTTCGACGCCGACCGAAAGCGGCCGCTGCCCGCCTTTCCGCGCACCGCGGGCATTGTCACTTCGCCCACCGGCGCCGTGATCCGCGATTTTCTGAATATTGTGGGCCGCCGCCACTCCGGCCTCAGCGTTCTGCTCTTCCCGGTCTCGGTGCAGGGCGACTCCGCACCAGCCGAAGTGGAAACCGCCATCAACGAGCTGAACGAGAGCAACCTGGTCGACGTGATCGTGTTGGCGCGCGGCGGAGGTTCGCTGGAAGATCTGGCCGCCTTCAACAGCGAGCGTGTGGCGCGGGCGATCGCCGCTTCGCGTCTGCCTGTTGTTTCCGCCATCGGCCACGAGACCGATTTCACCATTGCCGACTTTGTAGCGGACCTTCGCGCGCCAACTCCATCCGCCGCGGCGGAACTGATCACCGAGGCGCAGCACAAGATCGCCGAGCACCTGGCCAATCTGACCCACCGGCTGGACCGTGCCGCGCGTTTCCAGCTTTTGCAGGCCCGCCAGCATCTGACCCGCCTGCCGGTCAGCCGCGCCGAGTTCCGCATGTCGACACTTTTGATGCGGCTCACGCAGCGGCTCGACGACCTGGCCTCCCGCGCCGAAACCGCGATTGCCAGCCGCTTCCGTCAGAAGCAGCGTCTGATTGCCGATCTGACAGCCGCCGTGCTCCGCCATGACCCGCGCCAGCAACTGGCCCGGGCGCGCGAACGCCTGCAGGCCTGCCGTACCCATCTCGACCGCTCGCAGGAGCATCAGTTGCACACCCACCGCGCCCGCCTCAGCGCCCTCGACGCCCGGCTTCACTCGCTTTCCCCACTGGCAGTTCTGGAGCGCGGATACGCCCTCGTCCTCAACGCCGAGGGGAAAGTCATCCGCTCCACCGCGCAGGTGACGACGGGCGACAAACTGCTCACCCGCCTCGCCGACGGCGCATTTGTCAGCCGCGTTGAATCGGCCGCTCCTGGCAAGCCCCACCAGTAGCCGGCGCGCCGTGCGTTATCCTTTCCAAAGGGGCAGGCCTCCGTTCCCGCGCAAAAAACCTCTTAAACGACCCCGCCAAACATTGCATTTTTGAAGGACCGACCCATGACCGCACCCGCACGCCAGCTATTCGGAACCGACGGCATTCGCGCCGTTGCAGGGCAATACCCTCTCGACGCCGCTACCATTTACGCCGTTGGCCTGGCCCTCGGCCACTCTCTTCGCACAGAGACTGAGCCTGATTTGCCGCTCAAAGTCATTCTGGGCCGCGACACGCGCGAATCCGGACCCTGGATCGCCGCCATGCTGGCCGCAGGGCTGCGCGAAACCGGTGCACAGGTCGAAAGCGCCGGCGTCGTCACCACTCCGGCCGTCGCCTTCCTGGCCCGCACCCATGGATTCCAGGCCGGCGTGGTCATCTCCGCCAGCCATAATCCCTGGCAGGACAACGGCATCAAGCTCTTCGGCGCGGACGGCTTCAAGCTCCCCGACGCGGTTGAACTGGCCATGGAGGAGGAGATCCTCCACCACGCTGCCAACTCCGACGCGCCCGATCCGGCCACGCTACCGCCCGTCGAAGATAACGCCGCATTCCAGGCGGACTACATCCAGTTCCTCATCGACTGCGTTCCCGGATTGCAGTTGAACGGCCTGCGCATCGTGGCCGATTGCGCCAACGGGGCCGCCGCGGCCATTGCGCCCGAACTCTTTCGTCGCCTGGGCGGCGAGGTCGCCCTGCTCAACATCGCGCCCGACGGCCGCAACATCAACGACCACTGCGGCGCGCTGCACCCGACAATCGTCGCTGCGGAAGTGGCGGCGCGCAACGCCCAGATCGGGCTCACCTTCGACGGAGACGCCGACCGCTGCATGTTGGCCGGGACAAAGAACAACGTCATCAACGGCGACGCGATCCTGCTGATGGCCGCACGCGACCTGAAGGCGCGCGGACTGCTCACCGGAGACCTAGTGGTGGCAACAACGATGTCGAACATGGGTCTGGAAGCCGCGCTCAAGCGCAGCGGCATCCGCATGATGAGGGCCCCGGTCGGCGACCGCTACGTGCTGGAGCAGATGCTGGAGCACGACGCGGCGCTGGGCGGCGAACAGTCCGGCCACATCCTGCTGCCCCACCTTGCTACCACCGGCGACGGGCTGCTGACATCCCTTGTCGTCCTGGATCTGATTGCCCGCTCCGGCAAGTCGATCGAAGAGCTGACCGCCGACCTCAAGGTCTTCCCGCAGGTCATCGTCAACGTCAAGGTGCGCGAGCGAAAGCCGCTGGACACGATTCCCGCCGTCGTCACCGCGATTCATGCCGCCGAAGCGGCGCTCAAGGACTCAGGCCGCGTGGTCATCCGCTACAGCGGCACCGAGGCTCTGGCCCGGGTGATGATCGAAGCGGAAAGCGAAGCGGAAATGCGCCAGCACGCCGACGCCATTGCGGCAGCAATCCGCGCCGAGCTGGGCGTCTAGAACATCCTCTTTGAAGGAAGGAGCCTGGAGCTTCAGCCCCAGGGAAAGCAGATCAGAATCAAGGCCTTCACAGGCTGCGGAAAAACTCTGTTTGGCTAGGCTTTGTAACAGGGCACGACTTTAGTCGTGCCGATAAAGCCAACAAAATGAACGGGGCTTTAGCCCCTGCTAGGCTCATTCCAGCAATTCACTCGAATTCGGGCCTTCTTCTGCAGCCTGTTCAGGCCCGGAAGATAAGGTCCCGGGCCGCCCCATCGAATCTCCTCGACTTATCTCTTGTTTTCCGCTGTTTCAAATCAGGCGGAGCCGGAAAATGTATGATGGGTGAGTTTGAAAACCGACCGGGAGAACCCAGTATATGCTGCGTTTTGGTAAACGCTTACCGCTGCTCCTTGCCTTGTTGACCCTCCTCGCTTGCGCCCCGCTCGGCGCACAAACCAATCCCGCCGCAAAAGCCACCCTCGATTTCCCCACAGTTCTTTACGGCGCGGCCTATTACAACGAGTACATGCCCCAGGACACGCCAACCGCCCAGGCTGCACGTCTCGACAAGGACGTGGCCCTGATGAAGGACGCCGGGCTGAATGTCGTCCGCATGGGAGAGTCCACCTGGAGCCTCTGGGAGCCCGAGGACGGCAAATTCGAATACGCGTGGATGGACCGCGTGGTCGACGCCATGGGCAAGGCCGGGATCAAGGTGATCATGGGAACCCCCACTTACTCGATTCCCGCCTGGATGGCCCATCAGCACCCCGAGATTCTGGCCCGTCGCACCCCAGGTGGAACGTTTGGCGGCGCGACCGTTGAAGGCACGTACGGCATGCGGCAAAACATGGACACCGATTCGCCCGCCTACCGCTTCTATGCCGAGCGCATGATCCGCCACATCGTAGCCCATTACAAAGACAATCCGACGGTCATCGGCTGGCAGGTGGACAACGAAACCGCCAGCTACGACGCCGCCAATCCCGACGTCTTCATCGGATTTCAGCATTACCTGGAAAAGAAGTTTGTCACCCCGGAAGCGCTGAGCAAGGCCTGGTTCCTCAACTACTGGGGCGAGAACATCCACACCTGGGAGGACCTGCCCACCCGCGACGGCGCGCAAAGCACCGGCTACAAGTTGGAGTGGTCGCGCTGGAGCCAGATGCGTGTGACCGACTTCCTGCACTGGCAGGCGGCGCTGGTGCGCGAGTGCGCCGGCGCGGGCCAGTTTGTCACCACCGATTACGGCGGCATGATGAAGCGCGACGTCAATGAAGAGGCCGTCGCCGAGGCGCTCGATATTCCCGCCGACAACATCTACCACGGCTCGCAGGACCACTACGACGGCGCAACCCAGTCCATCCAGGGCGATTTCAGCCGGGCTTTAAAGCACAGCAACTACCTCGTAACCGAGACCAACGCGCAAAGCACCGACTGGACTTCCGCCTTCCAATACCCGCCCTACGACGGCCAGATGCGCGAGGACGTCTACACGCACCTCGCCAACGGCGCAAACATGGTGGAGTACTGGCACTGGGCCTCCATCGCCGCCAATCAGGAAACCTACTGGAAGGGCGTCCTTTCGCACGATCTGGAACCGAATCGCGCCTACGCCGAAGTGAGTCGCACCGCGCACGAGTTACAGAAGATCGGCCCGCATCTCGTCGGCCTGCGGATTCACAATCAGGTAGCCATCCTGTGGAGTCGCGACTCCGCGAATGCCACCGCCTTCATGCCCTTCACTTCGGGCGGTGGACAATGGTCTTTTGCCGGACCGACGGCGGACTACAACTCGCTAGTGGGGCAGATTCACCGTTCGCTCTATGACCTGAACGTCGGCTCGGACTTCGTTTTCCCCACCACGCAGGATTTCTCGCAATATAAATTGCTCATTGTCCCCGCGCTTTATATCGCCGACGATGAGCTGCTGCAACGCCTTTCCGACTACGTCAAGAGCGGCGGCCACATTGTGATGACCTTCAAGAGTGGATTCGCCAATGAGAATTCAGCAGTCCGCTGGGTGCGCGCGCCGGGCCCCCTGCGCGAGGCCGCCGGATTCAATTATCAGGAGTTC
Source organism: uncultured Occallatibacter sp. (assembly GCA_964595345.1). GTDB lineage: Bacteria > Acidobacteriota > Terriglobia > Terriglobales > Acidobacteriaceae > Telmatobacter. The sequence continues at coordinate 23,333 of CAZQPY010000010.1, read as the reverse complement.
TCCAACCTGGAGCATCCGCTGGCGCTCAAAGACGATCCCTTCCACGTAGGCGCAGGCAACGAGGTTCGCCACTGGGCGGAGTTCCTGCAACTGGAGCACGCCAAGGCGTTGGCATATTACGACCATCCCTTCTTCGGCAAATGGCCTGCGATTACGGAGAACCAGTTCGGCGCGGGAACACTGCTTTATGAGGGCACTTACTTGTCGGACAAATTACAGACAGAGATCCTGCGCGGCAGCTTGCAGAAGTTAGGCCTCACCGGACCGGATCAAACTGTGCCGCCAGCTGTTCATGTACAGCACGGTGTGAACAAGCTGGGCAAGCAGCTGCACTATTACTTCAATTACTCGGGATTGGAAGCGAAGGTGAAGTACGCTTACGCCGCAGGCACCAATCTGCTCGACGGCAAGACCGTGGCCAAAGCTGCGGAACTAACTCTGGCGCCGTGGGACCTCGCGATTGTCGAGGAGTAGGGGAATAGAAACACGCATATATCGAAAGGGGATTTGCCCACAAGTGCGGGTCACCTTTTCCTGTCCACAATTGGGATATGTGCTCAGCCACCGTTCCCCGGCATGATCGAAGCCACTTATTTCAACCCGTTGACAAGATAGAGCTCGGAGTACAGCCGGGTATATTCGTAGACGTAGGCTTGGCCATCGGCACTGAACAGGGGCTTGGACATGCCGCACAGCCCTGCCAGGTCGGCTGGGGCTATCTCCTTGAAGAACGTTCGCTGCCCATTCAGAATATTCAGACGAAAGACCTTCACGGGAGTTCCCGGCGTCTCTCTCCAGTCGCTCACGTACAGGTAGCGCGGATCACTCGTCCATGAATAGGATTCACGCGGCATAAGTCCCGGGATCGGTTTGGGTGGGCTGCCGTCCATCGGATAGAACTGCGGGTTTTCTGCGGCGATGCCCGCGCCGGCAATCAACTTACCATCGGGAGAGAGTTTGCAGACACTCACCCCTTCCGGGGTCACGGGGCGCGGTTTGCCGCCATCCACGTTCTGAATGAAGCACCTCCCATCGTGCCCAGCCTGGTTGGCCGAGAAGACAATCTGCTTGCCGTCCGGCAGCCAATGCACTTCATGGCCATATTGCTGAATGTCGGCTCGATCGATTCGCTTTAACGTGCCGGCCCCGGTGGGCAGCAGCACCAGCTGACTGTAAGAAACCGTCGCCGCGGCCCATTTCCCGTCTGGGGAGAGATCGCCCGACATGCCTTCACCGAGCGGGACCGGGGGCGATCCCTGCATATCGCGCGTGGCGACGGTGTAATTTGGTCCACTTTGCTCTCCCTGCTCATCGAAGAGCAAGGTATTGCCGTCCGCAGAGAGCGATGAGGGCAGCGACCAATCCAACCAGGAGAGGTCCCGCTCCTTTTTGGCTCCGCGAGCCAAACCCATAATGCCGGTCTTCTGATCGTCGCGCGTCAGCAGGACTCGGCCATCTGCGGCAATATCCTGCAATGTAATGCCGCCAGGCCCGCGATAGACCAGGCGTTGGTGGCCAGCCATGTCAACCGCAAAGATGCGCCGGTCCAGACCCGCTTGCGCCGCAGAGAACCAGACCTCCGTTCCATCGGGAGACCAGGCAAGACCTTCTTCACTTTCCCATCCAGCCGAGAGCGCTCTCTTTTGCCCGTCTAAATCGACGACCGAAACCATGCCCCGGTCGTCATTATTGGTCGGATGATCGAGAAAAGCGATCTGGCTGCCCTTCGGAGAGATCCTCGGATGCCCGATCCATCCGCTGGTCTCATACAGCGCATGCCCAAGGGGGAATTCAAGCCGCCGCTTCCCCCCCAATTCGCGGACAATGGCCAACGATTTTCCGTCCGGCGACCAGTCTGCCCATTCCACATTCTCGGCAACCTGCCGCGGCACGCCCCCGCTGAAAGGGACGATCCCCAAAGTGCCCCGAACCGTCAGCATAAGACCTGGCTTGAACAGCTGCAGAACCGCCATTTCGCCGGTCCCGGAGATCCCCAATAATTGAGTCGTCGGCAGCTCCAGTCGCCTTGCTGCCGGGCTCTTCAAATCTGACGAGAAGACCTCGATAGGCATCCCGTCCCATGAGGCTGAATACACAATGTCATGCCCGCCGGGGACAAATCTGGCGGCATAGATCGTGCCGTGCCGAACGGTGAGCCGGTCGAATTCCATTGGCCGAGAGGCCACGCTGCGCCGTCCAACCAGGATTCCGAGTCCCAAAACGCCAGCGATCGCGACGAATGCAACAATGATCGGCATCGGGGTTCTACCGCGAACCCTCAACCTGCCTCGGGAAACTTCGGGGACCGGAGGCGCGGCCGCCGGACGCTCCATCGGGACAGTCTCCAGCTTCGCCATAAAGCGATAGCCGCGGCGCGGCACGGTCTCTATAAAGGTCGGATTGTCGGCGGAGTCTCCGAGAGCGATGCGCAGCTTGCCGATCGCCACGTTCACCGCGTGATCGAAGTCTCCGAAGTTGTCGTCCGGCCAGATGCGGGACTGCAATTCTTCGCGGCTGACCAACTCGCCCGGCCGTTCCAGCAAGACCTGCAACACCTTGAAGGGCTGATCCTGCAGCTTGATACGGCTTCCCAATTTACTCACCGCTCCGGAATGGAGATCGGCCTCAAAGGCTCCAAACCGGATCTTGCCGTTTCCGTTGCGGCCGTTTCCGTTGCGTGTCTCCTGTTCCGACTTGGTGAATGATTCCATCATGATTGATCCGCCTTCTCTTGATGCCATAAACGAGCCAAATCTTCAACTATTCTGACAGTGGATATGAATATCCTGCGTATCTCCTGCCGGTCTCCTGGCGGTGAATCGACTTTTGATGCGCAGGCTAGCAATCGTGAATTGAGATCCCGGGCAGCTTCGCCGAGCATGACGTCTCAGCGAGGTCACCTGGATGCGCGGTTACAACTCTTTGTTGTTCAATCTTTTTGTCGGTCTGACGATGGCGACGCATGCGTTCGCCTGGGAACATCGGCTGACGAATGAGGACCCCCGTCAGGAGTCGTGGGTCCATTTCGATTTGTACAAAGGCTACCTGATTGTCGTCAAAGGGTCGACAGGCCCACTCAAAAACCTCAACTTCCTCGTCGACACCGGCGCAACTCCGACTATTCTCGATCCCCGGATTACCCGAGGGCTTCACCTGGATGGAAACCCCGTTAGCATTGCCGTAGTGGGAGGAAGAGCGCTAGGCAATGAAGCCATCGTGCCAGATTTGGAGGTCGGCCCAATACAGCGGACCCAGCTCCGAGTCGTAACCGCGGATCTGTCTATCCTGCAGGAGGAACTTCCCGTCCGCATCGATGGCATCGTAGGCCTCGACGTGCTGGGCGCGAGCCCCTTTGAGATCGACTATAGCGCGCATGAGATCCATTTCGGCGCGCAACCATCCCTGGCAATTTCCCTGCCGCTGCACCTCGTTTTCGGATTGCCCACCATCGAAGCTGAGATAGACCACGCTCCCGTACGGCTCCTGCTCGACACCGGCGCGGCATCGTTTTACCTCTTTGACGCAAGAACGCCCCGATCGCGCTTCGAAGAATACGCAAGGGCCTCTCGACGAACGCCGGGGAAAATGGGCGACCTCAACGAGAAAGAAGTATCTCTGCACAACTTCAGACTGGGGGGAGCAAAGTTTGGGTTGACGCCCGCAATCCTGATCAACCAGCGCAAAGAAACGGGCCTTGAATACGACGGACTCATCAGCCCGCCTGCGCTCGGAATCAACCTGATTTCTTTCAATCTCAAGGAAGGGGTGGTGTCGTTCAGCAGCCAGAGTCTCATCGAGAAACCGCGGTCCGAGGCCATTGCGTTCTGGCCGAGACAACCGCAAAGCTGATTGCTCGATGTTTCTTCTGAGCAGCCGACTCGCCGCGTCGAGTTACGGCTGAAATGAACAATGGGCGCAACCCGCAAAGGCCGCCAACTCGCCAACTTGCTATCGCGGCGAAGCCGCGGCCAACTTGCTGATTCTATATGACCCTATTTTTTGTTCATAGGGAGATGAGTATCGTTTCCTGCGGTATCGACCCTTCGAGCGCCTCGACTACAAGGTCTCTCTGGCCGAGGCACTCCCTCGGCGGCTCGCCCGAGCGCGCCATGCCCGACCGGCTGAACCACTACCGAATGCAGCGCGCTGCCCAGAGCTCTTGGCGCTTCTGCCGGTGGCAAATTCCTTGCCAGATGGTCAGTTTGGGGGAGTCATCCCGGAGGATCGCACCTGGCCGGTTGGCCGTGAGTGCTTTGGCCTGTCGTCGGCCGAAGTCCCTCCAGAGTTGGATGGACGGACCCCGGCTCACATCCGGGGTCTCCTCCATCGGCAGGGCCAGAACACGGCTTCACGCGCGGCGATGGCGGCGAGTGCGTGAGGCGCGGCGGGGTGCGAAGGTCCACTCCCGGACGGGGCCCGTGTCTACATGGACGAATTGACCTTTGGGGTAATATCCCACGCCACCCGCGCCGAGGGAGAGCGCAGCGTCTCGCAATTTCACCGCTGGAATGCCCGGAACCCTGATATCGAGGGCATTCGCTTCGATATGCTCCGAGTGCTCCGCTGCGTTGGTGGTTCCACTCTCGCGGAGTGCGTCGTTCGTCTCCTTTGTCCGGTAGCCGCAAAGGATCTCGATGACGCTGCTCGATCGATGCAGCTTCCTGAGCATGGTGTGGAGGACGTCGAAGGTGCGCGGATCGTAGCTCTTGACCTCATCGTTGTGACTGTCGCGCAGGAACTGGCTAAGATTGTCGAGAGCCTCGGGAATATACGTATCGCCCACCCTGTAGACGACGTCGATGAGTTCGCCATCCTGCCGTGCAAGCTTGAGCTCATATTTCTGCCCGTCCTCAGGCACTTCATCGTCGGAAATGAAACCCAGGCTGGGCAGGCCAACAGACGACAGCATGTGACTTATCGCGTGGAGATGAGCATGCCGATGGTGCCCAATGGCGCGCGCGCTGGCAGCTGGACCGGCCGCCACGAGCACGGCCAGAGCAGTGAGTACGCAAACCTGACGGGAGGACGCGAGGCGACGATTCAATAGGACGAGATGAAACGGCAAACGGCGGGACTCCTGATCTGTATTCGAAGCTGCGTCCTGTTGCACACCCCACCTGCTAGCGCCGGGGGGATCGATCTGCCCGAGAGCGCGTGGGGGATTGTTGCAACTTTACAGCTCTTTCTTTCAATTCTACTGCAGCCGCAGCCATCCCTTGTAATATCGGCCGAAATGCCCGGGGCTTGAGGTAGCCTCGCGCATTTAAGCGGCGCGGTCTCATTCAAAAATGAGCCCACCTCCTGCCCAGCCACGCAGAGTCGCAGCCACATGCGCGACAAGACCACGGAAATCCGTTCACCCGTGAAGAGTGCGACTCGCTTCTGTACTGCCTTGTACTTCCCGATTCGCATTTCGAACAGGCTTCCGGCTCGGGGGAAGATCGACCCCGGAGCCATTCAGTAACTGCGCGGTAGAACGCTGGCAGAGAGCGAGAGCCTTTTGCAACGCCTCCTCGGTCAGCGTCTCCAACAAGGGAGCCAAGCCATCCCGCTTGGTGCGCCTTGACAGGATTCGACTGGCCTCTTCGGCAAGCGATTGCCAGTCGTGCCATTTGCCAACCGCTCTGTGCATCTTTCGAAATGCCGCAGCTTGCCGGCCGGCCACAGGATCGGACTTCGCCGAGATCTCGGACAAGTAAAGAGCGTGCTTCAGGCGTTTACGAAATGAGTGCAGGGTGGCGGCTTCGAGGCTGGAGGCATTTACATTGAGCCGCTCGAAAATCTCCATAGCTGCCTGAGCGGTGGCGCGAACCGTGGAGGGACTCGGATGGCACAGGGCCGCTTCCATCTCCTCGCTCAATTGCTTGAGCCGCTTGTAACGAGCAGCCAACGTGACCATCAACTTATCGATTTCCCGTTGGCGTCGATGCCTGAGTCGGCTTTCGAGTTTGAAGATTTCGCGTTGACTTCGGGAGTTGAGCGAGTCTTCTTGAGCGATTGAAACCCGCAGTATGTCGTGAAGACTCCTTAGCCGGGCAAGGAATACATCCGCATCGCGGATCGGCTCGAGCGTTCGCCGCAGTTTCCTTCCTTCCTTGTTCCACCGTCTGAACGCGCGCATTTCAGCTGGTTCCGGAGGCAGCGCGGCCACGTGAAACTCCAGCGCCGCCCTCAAACGCAAGGTGAGGCTGCGTAGGGCATGAACATGCTGTCTGCTGGGCCTCCGCGCGCACTGGCCAAGCAAGTCGCGCCATTCTTCAATCTGCCGCTGCAAAGTCGGTTCAATCGTCTCATTGGCTTGGCTGCCGCTACCGATTGCATCTGAAACCATAAGATTCTAACCTTGCTCATCTATATTGCGCGAACCAAATCGGCGAGTGCAAGCCCGATTTCATTCGGCATAGGCTCCCGTTGGTAAGCACGAGTCTCCTTCATTGAGCGCCACCTCCAAAGCGGTTCCACAATTGCTGTACCCAGGAACCACTGATTTGAAGTGGCATTTTCCTCAAGAAAATGACACCTTGCACACCGTTTGCAAGGGCACACTTATTGTGGAACCGCTTTATGAGAACACGATTGAGGATTTCGCGCACAACCTGCTGATGGCTCGTTGAGCACGAATCTTCAAATCCTGCTCACTGGTGTGCCATCCTGATCGAGCTCAGCCGGTGGGTGAGGCTGGCCGGGAGAAGCGATCCAGCGGATGTGCTGACCACGGCGCAGGCCGCGGCGCTGCCGGCTCCGCAGATCAACCCGCTGCCGAACTTCGACGAGTATGTACTGGGGAATCGGGGCAAACACAACTGTAGTGCTGGAACGCAACCAGAGTCGGTGCGCCCCGGTGAGTTTCGTGCGAAGCCGCCGCTTTCCGTAGGTCGCGCCGACTTCGTCACTTCGGTGAATGTATTTGGTTATGCTGGCTTCGCCGCAATTGCCCAGTCACCCCCCTGTCGAGTCAAGCCTGGCCGAGTCATTTGGCCGGAGGCGCGTTGGGTGCGGTGCCTCCTGCGATGAGACTGGAGAGGCTGGCCGACAGTTGCGGATCGATCAAGACGTAGAAAAGACCACCGCGTCCATTCTGGCTGCTGGCGCAGTTTGTCCCGGAGAGCGTGCCCTGCTGATTCATATCGCCGAAGATGGCATAGGGATTTTCGCCCGAGGTGGAGACGCCAAGTTTGGCGTGGTTGAAGTTAGAGCCCAATCCGCCGGTGAGGCCAAAGGTCTTGCCGGCCCAGGTTCCGGTGGTTGCAATCTGGACCGCGCCCGGAGCGGTGAGAGAGGAACTCCAGCAGGAGATTGGGGTTGTCGCGTCCGTGGAGTAGATTTCCGGAGTCGCCCACCATGTGGCTGTGCGCAAGGAAACACCTCCCAGCACGGCGGAAACCATCTGCCACGGCGGCACGTTGAGGCTTGACGGCTTCGAAATGAGTTGCACACCCGTGGAAAGCGCAGTTGAGGTGTAACTTGTGCTGGAAGATTTCACGCCAAGCTTCGACACCAGCTGCTGCACGTCCGGAGGGCCCCCATTGCTGACGATCTGGCTGTTGCCTGGGTCGGTGACCACACTGGCGTTGGCAAGCCCTTGCAGAACGCTGACCAGATCGTCCTTGTTCAGCCGGAGCGCGAAAAAATGCTGGCTGACTTCGACGTCGTTATCCTTGACGCAACCAAGCGTGTTGCCGTCGGATTTGCGCGGGAATTTTGGACTTCCGGAAGCGGGCCAGGAGGGCGTGGAAACCTGCATCGCGAGACCTTCGCCGGCATCGTTCCAGGCCACCATTCCCTTGGAGTGTCCCCAGGGAGCGCCGCACTCCTGGCTGCAACCCTGGATAGCGGGATCGTCGTAGAACTGATCGTTCCAGATGAGGTAATGAAACGCTCCATTGTAAACTTCGTCGAATGTCGCGCCGACAGGATCGCTGGTCGTGTCGCCGGTGCATCCAGTTCCCTGTTGCAGGGTTGGAGCCTCGCTGCTGGCATACGCAAATTGCTGTCCGAACGAATTGTAGGCCTGTGGTGAGCCTCCAAATGGGCAGGCCCGCACGGCGGTCGACCCGCATCCTGGAAAGGCCGAAGCGTTGAATTTGAAGACGAACCACCAAGCAACCGGGTGCCCTTTTGTCAGCATTGGATACGGGGCTTGGCAAGGTGGAGAATCGGGGGTACCGCCGCCGCACTGCGCGACTCCAAGCATCGCGGTGGGATGAGGCGTTAGCTGCCCAGAGGTCCGGTTCTGACCGGTCTGGATCGCACCGGGCGCTGAGCCGGTAAAGGCGCCATGCGCCAGTGCGATGGCGAGCGGGATCATCGCGCCCATTGTTCTTGTCAGGTTCCCGCCGGGATTTGGATTGGTCGGTATGCTGGGCATCGCGGCCTCTCGGTCATTTCAGTAGGTGAAAAATGCATTCGGCGGTGCGCATTCATGCATCTTGCCGCGCGGGGTAATGCGCGCACAACTCAATCTCCGCCTCCGGGTGGCGCTGCCGGAGGGGGCGCAGGAGCAGCGGGAACGGGTGCCTGCTGAACGGGGGCCGGTGGCTGAGGACCGGCAGCGCCGTCCCCGCCTGTTGGCTGAGGTCCTAAAAGATTCGGCTGGCTATACGAGATCCCCTTGCCCACGGCATAGGTGCTCGCGCTGATGCCCAGCAGGGTCAGCACTCCCTGGGGGATATCCGGGAACGTGCCATCGGGACGCTTTTCCACCAGTTCAAAGAGGCTGATTGCGATCACGAAGGTAAAGATGAGCAGCTGAAAGCGAGACATGCTGGCCTGCCCATTGGCCTCATTGAGCAAGGATCTCAGATCGATCTTCTCCTGCCAAATCCAAACGACGATTGTGGCGGCGATCGCTCCAAGGAAAACACAAAAGATGTAACCACTCACGGTCAGGACGTAATTGTTGACAGTCGGTGTTGCCCCCATGACTTTCCTCCTATCTGTTGCTCCTTCGATTCCATGCGGCCCAGGCCTTTTCAAGCGCGTAAATGCTGCCACTTCCACCAAACAGGTAAAGCCAGGTCACATCCACATCCGGCATCTTCCCATTCGTCGCGCTTGCAACCTGCGCCAGATACGTCGCGCTCGTGGCAATCGTAGCCAGCAGCAATTGAACGCGCCCTGGGCTGACCTTGCCTGCCCCGCCGCTTTGCGAAAGAAGCCCCGCCAGTTGAATCCGCCGAGTCAGAATCTGAATGAAAATGGTCGCCGCAAGGGCGCACAAAAACGCCAGGACTTCGAGATGAAGGAAGCGAGTAACCGTCATAACCTGTCCTTCTCCTTTTCAGCGTCAAACGCTGAAGCAGTTCTAAGCGACGACGACCTCTGTTCCGCATGTCGGTCCTGGCGATCCATTCACGAGCGTTAAGTTGGCCGGCCGGTATGAGTTGTCATTCTGACAGCGAACGTCCACGCTGTTGGCGAGAGTCGCGTTCTGGGCAATCTCTCTCCGCTTCGGGAACAGCCACAGAGGAGTCCACGACTCGTGCCTTGTATCCAGAGAGTCCTTCCTATCAATGGGGCTCGGGTTCTAACAGCGACAGACGATTGCCGTAACGATCACGTTCCTATCGAATGAAAGGCAACTGAATGGCAACGATTCGCACAGCACATCTGGAAGGCTCTTTGCGAAACCACAACACCGCGGAGCAATACGCGCAAACAGGCGCTTGCATTCAGGCGCGCCAGGATGGAATGCACAACCAACGATCCGTATTTGTACAATCTACTAAGTGCTTGGCCTGAAACAACGGAAGGGGCGTCGGGCTCTTGAAAATGAGGAAGTGAGGGCCGGACTCCGTTGCCACTCTAATGGAATAAGCTAACCCAGCGAACAAAGTCAAGATATTTTTCCTCGTCCATCGAAGGGTCGGCTGCGAGTCGGAGGAGCGGCCTGAGCGTCGCCTTCCGCCATCTCTCGCAGACCATACTCTTCATGGTGGTCTTCACCGCGTCGCTGGTTATCATCGTGCTTTCGACCATCGTACTGGACGAGGACAAAACATCCAGGAAGGCCCCTGTATTCTGTTACTGCTTTGAATCGCCATTGCCAGCTTTGCCCTCACCAATTCATTTCGGGCCATGATCTCGCCCTCCAAACCGGCGCCGAATGACTGCGGACATCCCCTAACTTCCGCTTCTCCTCCGCGACTCATAACTGGGCGTCGGTTCTTCGGTCAAAGATCGCTTTCTATGGAGTTACGGTTAAAGTTCCAGTGGCGTAAATGAAATCGTAGTTGGCCGCCTGGAGCGATCCGCGGTTGGAGTAAATCGTGTAGGTTCCGGCGGGAGGCGTGGGCCCGGTTTGCGTCCACAGTCCGGGAGATCCCGTCACCACACTCGGCGGATCGTTATTCACAAATCCGCTGATCTGGTAAGTAAGCGGAGGAATCTGTGTTCCCGCTTTGATCGAGATACTCACCGGCGTCACGATCAACGGCGCTGGCTCTACCCGGAGCGTGCCCGCTACTGGCGAGAATTCATAATCGATTGCCGTTGGTCCGGTTATTTGAAGCGACCCTTGGGAAATCGTGATGGGATAGATCCCGACTCCCGAGGCCGATGTGGCTGTGGTCTGAATCTCCGGGGCTCCGGTCAATGATCCAGGGGCCAGCGCGGTGCTGTTCACCGGTGGATCGATAGTGGAATAAGAGAAAGTTGGAAGCCCGCCGCCATAGGTCATTTTCGCATCGGTGGCAAAAAGGCGTATCTGCGCTGGCTGAATCGTGAGCTCTGCCGTGTTGCTCGTGCCTGTGTAGGGAGATCCACCTCCACAGCTATACAGATACCCCCCTCCAGCAACAACCGTGTAACTCTGCTGCCCGGCATGAAGCGGGTCGGGCGGCGGATTCTTGACTGTAGCCGCGTCCATCACGCTCAGATCGTAACGTTGGCCGAAGGCATTCGTCCCAGTGGCCGTAACGCGCGGAGACCAGTTTTGCCCATATGTGGTCGTTACCGGCTCCGCAAGAATATCGATCGCCTGCGGGCCCACATTGGAGAAGTAAAAGGTCGCGGGAAGTGCTGCTCCACCGGCGGACGCCGTCACCGTGCTACCACAAGCGGCGGATGGTGTTGCTGTGACCTGCGCTTCTCCTGTCGCACCCGTGGTGGTTGTCGCCGGGCTAAATTGGAAGCTGCTTCCCGCAAAGGTTACGCGGGTACTTGGAATTGGGTTGCCCAGCGAATCGTTTACGCGCACAGTCAATGGCTCCGCAAGTGGAATGCCGAACTGGCCTGATTGAAAGTTCCCGGAAAGAATATCGACCGATGCGGGTGGCGGCGGATCGTAGTTGAAGCGGACCTTGGACAGAAAGCCGACCCCATAATTCCCGGGTTCTTCGCCGTCGTAAATTCCACTGGATTCGAGCACGGGATCGTATGCACCGATCGTGCCGGGATAATTCTCGTCATTCGTTGCGCCGGAGATGTAGGCATTGCCCGATGGATCTACGGCAAAGCCAAAGGTCGCCGTATAAGGCACAAAACCGCCCTCATTCGCATTGGCGGACCCGCCCAAATAGGTGGAGAAGACCAGATCGTCCGCGCCGTCGCCTGCCGGCTTCAGTTTCGCTAAAAATGCGGCGGAGCCAGCCCCCAACAGACGCGACTCAAAGGCATTGCTCGTCACCGGAAAGTCGGAAGAGGATGTGGTTCCACCCACGATCGCATTCCCTGTGGGATCGACCCCTATCCCGACCACACCCCCTCCCCCTGAACCACCGAAATAGGTTGAATACAACAAGTCGCTTTTTCCCTTTCCTTGAGGGCTGAGCTTTGAGATGAACCCTGTGCCGTAGAGGGAATTGGGGACGGTCTGAAACGCGCCCGGGGTCACCGGGAAATCGCTGGAGCCAGTGCCGCCGGCGATATATGCGTTGCCGGCAGAGTCGACGGCAATTCCAGCACCTGAGTCGCCCGAACTGCCGCCCAGATAAGTCGAGTAATCCAGATCGTTGCCTTGCCGGTGGGCAAGCGTGAATTTAGCCAGGAACGCGGGGCCTCCGTTGATCGATTCGGGATTCGGATCCATGCGCTGAAATGCGCCGCGGGTGGTTGGAAGGTCCGGTCCAGCTTGCCCGGTCAAATACACGTTGTTCTCTGAGTCGACCGCGATGGCGCTTGCTGAAGCTCCATTCATGTAAGAGGAATAGACCAGGTCCTTGCTTCCTTTTCCGCCCGGGTTGATCTTGGCAAAAAACGCCCCGCTGTTACTCGTGGCCGGATAAGCGTCGAAAGTCACCGGAAATCCGTTGGAGCCTACGTTCCCCGTGACATAGATGTTTCCCGAGCTATCGACCGTGATCCCGGCAGGGCTGTTGCCGGAAGGTCCCAAATAGGTGGAGTAAACGAAATCCGAACCGTCCAGGCTCAACTCGGAGACAAACATGGAATATCCGTCGGAAGGCGCGGACTGGTACGCTCCAGGCGTAGCAACGATATTGTATGCGTTCCCGGCGACAACCGCGTGGCCTTCAGCATCCGCCGCAATGGCGCTTGGGTAGCCTCCACCCTGTCCCATATTGGTGCCATACACAATCTCCGACGCAAAGAAGTCGAATTTCGTAACGATGTACTGCTCGTTCATGCCAATGACGTAAGCACAACCGGAAGAATCGACGGCGACCTGAAAGAGCTGGTCAGTGTATGTGTAGAATCCATACCCATAGAAAGTGGAGTAAGCCAGAACCGGATCGATCACCAACGGCAGGGTATGGTCGTATGCGCCGACTTGAAAGGCTGCGCTGTTGCCGGCAAGCATCGCGAACCTTCCCTTGATAACCTTGCGCTGGCCATCGACCTCTTGATAGATAGCCGGTTTTCGAAACGCGACCGAACCATGCTCCGTCGAGATGGTCAGGCTGCCATCCCGGTCGAGCGTTACGCGTCGCGCTCCGGCAAAGTGCAACCGGATCTGCCGCGTCTCAGCCCCGGGCGCCACCACAAAGTCATACTCCAGCTGCTTCTGATTCCCGTAGTACACAAGGTCTACGCCGGGATAAACGCCGGCATAACGTACCTTGGTGTAAGTAGGAATATTCCTGGACCATTTGGACCGATCGGTGCCGACGAGATAGTTAACCTTGCCCGGCAATTCGTCCTCGCCGGTGACGTGTGGCGCGGCTATCGCGCCTGGAAGCTCCAGTCCGATTCGGTCGTTGGCAAGCGGTTCTTTCGTCTCTCCGGACGCCACAATCTTCCCCGGTTTCGACAGGGAAATGACAGCATGGTTTCCCATCAATGAAAGTGAATATCCCGTCCCACGCGACAAGAATCTCACTTCTTTATCAGCCTGCCCGCGATTGACCTCAAAGCTAAGCGGCAGGGTGCCATACTTTTGCAGGATCTGCGTCTTTGCGTCTTGGCTGAGTTGCTGCCTTGAATTCAGTTCCGGGCTGGCAGCTACCGCTGGAATCAACGGGTCAAGGCCCGCAACAGAAAGAAGCAGCGCGATCGCTAGCTGCACGCCGTTTCCACAATCTTTAGCTGCGATCATGGATCACCCCCAGAAGGTTGAAATCTTCGTTTGAACGGGCGGGAAAGGGCAGACGTGCAAACTGCTTCGGGTCGGATTCCCGTCAAGAACAGGAAGGCCCGATCTGCCGATGTGAGAGAAATTCTATACGATTTCGGCCATTCTGGAGCGAGTCTGAAAAGAGAAACATTCTCAATTTTAATCTGCCTGCTCTTCAGGTCTTCGGCGTCCAACTTTTCTCAAAGGCAGACGGGGGGATTCTGTTCAAGCACTCATTGGAGCATGCCCGCGCATCCTCGCCGATCCTCGCGATTTGGTTTCTCCCTGGCTCGGAACCGGTTCTATACTAGTTATCATCATCGTGGAAAGGGTTTCTACACTGACGAATCCGACACCGAGCGAACATCCGCGCTGGATCCATTTCCGCTTGGCGGCGGCAGTGATTTTGCTCCTGCCGGCTATCTGGTTCAGTTGGAAGACTGTGGATGGCCTGGCGGAGCGTCGCCTCATCCGCACCGACCTGGCCGAGATCACACACGCGCGTTACGGAATCCTGAGCGCCGACCAATGGCGCGGCATCATCGGTCCAATACTGAATGCGCAAGTCGATAAGCTCGATCTCAAGGGACAAAGCAAGAGTCTCCGGCCTATGGTCGAACGGTCGCTGTACGACCTGCTCGACCACATCAAGACGCAGATGACATCGCCCAGCGCCAAGGGATCGGGCTTGCCCGGCGGGGGCAACCCTAAGATCGTAAACATGATCATCGGGTCTCTGCGTCCGCATGTGCCGGAGTACACGGACGTGGTGATGGCGGAACTGGCCAAGCAGAAAACGCAAAAGAGCTTCAAGGACTCCATCCGCGCCGTTCTCAACGATGCGGTCAAGAACACCTTTGGCGCAACGGACATGAACACTTACAACGATATCCTGAAGCGATATGGTTGTGCTCAGACAACCGCTGGCCACGCTGCTTGCGAGGAGACTCTTGGCGAAAAAATCGCGGTAGCCGACAGCCAGACGACTCGCTCGTATCTCATCGTGCTGGCGTCGTCGGCGCTGGGGTTCATTCTGCTGATGGCCGGCAGGCCGACGCTCTCGCGTGGAGCCATTGCGGTGCTGATGCTGTTCTGCATTGCGATGCTCGCCGGCGGCGTGCTCAGCCCGATGCTGGAGGTGGAAGTCCGCGTCACGAAGCTGGACGCAACCCTGCTCGGCACGCCCATCGAGTTTCGCGACCAATCGCTTTACTACCGCAGCAAGACCGTCCTTGAGGTGTGTCAGACGCTGATTGCGATGGGCCGGCCGGAAATGACGGTGGTTGCCGTGCTCGTGATCCTGTTCAGCGTGGTCTTTCCGGCGCTGAAAATGCTGGCGCTGGGAGCGTGTCTCTTTCGACCGGCGCTGTTGCGCACCAACCGCTTGGTGCGGCTGCTGGCCTTTGAACTATCCAAGTGGTCCATGGCCGACGTCATGGCCCTCGCGATCTTCATGTCCTTTGTCGCCTTCAACGGCGTCATCGGAAGCGGATGGGACGGCGTGCGCGGCATGCCGAACATCCAGGAAGTGCTGATTCCAACGAATGCCTCCCGGATCCTGCCCGGCTATTACCTGTTCGTTGGTTTTTGCGTGTCGAGCATCTTTCTGTCGAAGAAGCTGGAGCACGGCATCGCTTCCAGTTCCGCCCCCGAATCAAGCTAGGCCAGCCGCTTTGTGACCTTCACTGCCGCGCCTGAAATCAAAATGCAGAGAAAAGGACCGCGCGGCTGGCCTTCCTGAGTTCGGACTACGCTCCCGCTTTCGGCATGGCGAAGATTGCCGGGTCAATCGTCTTGTTCAGCTCAACCTTCTTTACCGTGATGGTGAGTTGGAACTGACCAAAATCCAGACCGATGCCATAAGGAACCATGAAGCCCGTTTCCGTCTTCCGGTAATCCGAGTAGCTGGCCGCGAGCGTCACAGGCTGGCCCTGCATCTGGGTCTCCGTGGCCATGGTGTTCACCAGATACGTCTTCGCGTCGATCACGAAGGTGTATTTGATTTTCTCCTTGGTGGTCAGGTTGATCGTATAGCTCTTGTCGTCCTTGCTCGCCAATTCGATCGTGCTGCCTTTGGCCGCGTAGTCATAGAGCGGTCCGCCCACGTAGATTCCGGCCTTGCCCGAGTTGTACTGGTCATCCGGCATCGGTGTCGGGTCGGGGGCGCCCGCCATCGGGTTCACCATCCAGCCGCCCTTGTCCGTGAAGCACGAAATGATTTTTGCTCCGTTGAACTCGGACTCCTGTTTCTCGCCCACGCCATCCACAACGATGGTTGTAGTTGGTGCCTCGCTCCCCATCACCTGCATCGTGCCTTCGACCGACATCGTCTTGACCTTCCCGATTGCATCCTTGCCGCCAACAGCATCCACAAACTTGTTGACCACCTCGTCGGCGGACAGCGCCGCGGTCGGAACAGGCGCTGGGGCCGAAACTTGAGCCGGGGCCGGAGCCTGCACCGGGGGCGAATCCTGAGCCGAGAGTGAAACCACACTGGCCATAGCGGTAAACGCGAGAGTCCCGAGAATAATCCTTTTCATTTCTGCCTTTCGCTTGTCTCAGAGGAGAGTGATTGAGTGCGGAAACAGTTTACGCCTGGCCCTCGGCGAGGCTGTCTGTTCCCTACCCAACAGTACGCAATCGTCCAATGAAAAGTTTCCTGGAGAGCATCGGACGAATGGCCATACCGCCCGGCCAGGGCAGGAATCTCTTGCGGCACCCTCCAACCCTCCTATTTCCGAAAGAAAACCAGGCTCCCAGCGCGATCAACCAACAATCATCGGGTGCCCGTTGGGAGAGACCCGCAGCAATGCAGGGGAATCGAATTTGGAACTCATAGCCGGCTCCCATCGGTTTGTCATCCAGAAGAGCGCAGCGACGAAGGATCTGCGGTTGCATTTCGGCCTGTTTTCCGGAAGGCGACACAGGTTTGACATCGTCGCTTGGCCAACTCTCACCGCAAAGTTGAGAAAAACAACCTCAGATCCTCCACTCTGTTCAGGATGACAATCGTGGTATTGGATGAAGAGCCGAAATGCGATGGCCCTGGATTCCCTCTCCGCTTCACGCAGTCCGATCCAAGTTTCGGGTAGGATAATTCGATAGATGGAGCCTCTTGCAAAATTGTTCTCAAAGGGCGACAAGCGTCAGGATGTTTTGAAAGGGCGACAACGTCAGGATTGTTCTGAAAGGGCGACAAGCGTCAGGATTGTTTTGAAAGGGCTAGAAGCGTCAGGATTGTTTTGAAAGGGCTAGAAGCGTCAGGATTGTTCTGAAAGGGCGACAAGCGTCAGGATGTTTTGAAAGGGCGACAAGCGTCAGGATTGTTCTGAAAGGGCGACAACGTCAGGATTGTTTTGAAAGGGCTAGAAGCGTCAGGATTGTTCTGAAAGGGCGACAACGTCAGGATTGTTTTGAAAGGGCTAGAAGCGTCAGGGCACGACTTCAGTCGTGCCGAAGGAGCCGTAAAAAGGTGTTGGGCTTCAGCCCCTGCGTCTCATTTTTCCAGTTGTTTGCAATTCAGCAGCGGCTGAAGCCGGAGTCAGGAAAGGCCGTTTGCGGCACGACTGAAGTCGTGCCCTGACGAATATCGGCTATCCGAAAACAGTTTTGCAAGAGGTTCGATGGCGTGAGAATTAACAGTTCTCCCATTCTCAAAGGGTGAAATCGATGTTGACTGTTTCTCTGTTGGTCGGCATATTGTGCGGGTTTTCCGTGCTGCTCGATGCCTTTCAGACCATCATCCTGCCGCGCCGGGCGACCGGCCGCTTTCGGCTCACCAGCATCTTCTACGCTACGACTTGGAAGCCATGGGTATTCTTCGCCAGGCGCATTCGAGACCCACGCGGACGGGAGACCGCTTTCAGCTACTATGGTCCTCTATCCCTGATCTTTCTTTTGGTTGTCTGGGCAGCCGGGATGGTTCTCGGTTTCGCGCTGATCTTCTATGCGTTGGGGAGTCCCTTCATCGACACCACATTGAAGCCTGGGTTTCTGTCGGATCTGTATGTGAGCGGAACCACCATCTTCACGCTGGGCCTTGGAGACGTGACGCCGCACAGCTCGTGGGCCCGTGTTTTGCTGATTCTGGAAGCGGGCACCGGGCTCGGCCTGTTGGCAGTTGTGATGGGATACTTCCCGGTCCTCTATAGTGCATTCTCGAGGCGTGAAGTCAACATCTCATTGCTCGACGCTCGTGCTGGCTCACCGCCAACCGCCGCCGAATTGATGCGGCGTCACTCCTATGAGGGAGGCGATCGTGCCCTTTCGTTGCTTCTCGTGGAATGGGAGCGCTGGTCCGCGGAACTGCTCGAAAGCCATATCTCCTATCCGCTGCTGTGCTACTTTCGGTCTCAGCACAGCAACCAGAGCTGGATCGGCGCCCTGACCTCGATTCTCGACGCCTCGGCGCTCTTGATTTCCGGTGTACAAGGGCATGAGGCGCGCCAGGCTCAGCTCACATTTGCCATGGCTCGTCATGCGCTGGTGGACCTTTCGCAAATCTTCGCGCTTACTCCGGTCACGAAGAGTCCCGACCGGCTTCCTCCCGAGCGCTATGACCATCTCTACGCAATGCTTTGCCAGAGTGGCATCAGCGTTTGCCGGGACGGCCATTCGTATGAGAGGCTTCGTGACATGCGCGCCCTTTACGAGGGTTATGCCGAAGCGCTCAGCGACTATCTTTGCATGCCGCTTCCGCCATGGATTGCCGATAGGCCGCACAAGGATAACTGGCTCGCTGTCGCCAAACTCCGCGCCCAGGCTGAAACAGCCGCTTCGTCCGTAGCCAACCTTCCCCGCGTTGAGAATGATCCGCAAACAATCGCCTTTCTGGTGGACGATCATCACGATTTCTGAGACGCGGAGCATCCTGAAAATCTGAACCAATCGGGACTTGGTTCAATTCAAATGCAGGCGCGCCAAGAAGGAACACGGCGTCCCATAAAAATGAATAGCAAATTCCTATGCGCGCAGAGAAATCGCATTTCAGCTCCTCATCCAATACAACGATTGTCATCCTGAACGAAGGCAAGGATCGGTGGTTCCGGGATTCAGCACTTGTGGAACCGCCGTAGTGGGCCGGATCAGGAACCTGCGCGCAATGTGAACAGCGTGATCTCCGGGGGGCAATCGAGCCGGAAAGGCAGTCCGACTGTCCCAATGCCCCGATTCACATAAAGTTGGAGCCCGCCAAACCGGAACCATCCCTCGACGTATTTGCGCCCCAGATCGGGCAGAGCCATGGCGCCCAGCAGCGGAATCCGCACCTGGCCTCCGTGGGTATGTCCGCTCAGCACCAGGCCAACAGCATTGCCGGCCGGCTGGGTCAGGATATGGTCGACGTAGTCCGGGGCATGGCTCAGCAGAATGATGGGTTCGCCCGCGATGCCGGAAATCGACTTGGGGACGGCCCGCGCCAGTTCCGGGCGGCCAACCACGGCATCGTCTACCCCCGCCAGCCAGATTCGGCTGCTGGCGCGCTCGATCGGCAGAAAGCCGTTGACCAGCACCTGGACCCCATTGTCTCGGAGTGCCGTTGCGACCTGTTTGGCGCCGACTCCGTGGTCGTGATTGCCGAGGACCGCGAAGCGATTCCCGCAATTCAGCTCACTCAGAAGATTGGCGCATTGCCAGGCTGCGCCGACTCCAAACTTCTTCGTAACGGGCCCTTCGCTGACAAAATCCCCGGTCAGGGCCACGGCGTCCGGCTGCAGTCCGTTGACAAGACCGATGACCTGACGGAGAAAGAAGGGCTCGGTGTACTCATCCATATGAATGTCGCTCAGTTGCGCGATGCGAAACCCATCGAAGGCGGCAGGCAAGCCGGGCAGAGCAACCTCGCGGTGCACAACGTCAACCCAGTGCCGCTCAATTTCGCTGGAATAAAGCGCCAATACGGCCGCGCTCACCATGCAGCCTTTCAAAAAGCGACGGCGACTGATCGTCTCGGGGGAAGAGGATTCAAAAAGTGCCATATTGAATGGTATCCAGTTTTTGCGGCTTTTGCTTTCCCGACGCTCTTCCAACCCAAGGTCCACCTGAAGAAGCTGCGTCCAGAACCGAGCCAGAACGTTCTTTCGCGATCGATTTTCCGCGGTCTATTTTCTTTGCATCTGGTTCTTGGATCGGCAAATCCTTCGCCGTCGTCCGGCTGTACAATCGGATGCAATATTGACTAGGAAAGGGTGTCCCCAGAGCGGGCGAGCCCACATGGTATCCACATGCATGCAAGCCTACTCGATACATTCTTCGGGATCTCGCACACGGTGATCGCCATGTGCGTCGCCGGCATCGTTTGTTTCGCGGTTGCGCTTTGGACCGCGAAAAGCAAGGTCACGCGGGCTGGCGGCCTGGACAAGGTTTCGGCCCTGGGCAACCTGTGCATGGCCGTCCCCCTGGCGGTCTTTGGCGCACTGCATATCTGGGGTGCTCAGTTAGTCCTTCCCGCGGTTCCTTCGTTTATGCCGTGGCGCTTGTTTTGGGCGTATTTCGTGGGAGTTGCGCTGCTGGCCGCGTCGTTGAGCATGGCCACGAACATCATGGTGCGCTGGTCCGGCCTGCTGTTCGGGGTCATGATGCTGCTCATTGTCGTCATGCTGGAATTTCCAGACGCCCTTGCCAGCCCTGGTGACAGGTTTGGGTGGACGCTTGTAATCCGCGAAATGGCCTTTGCGAGCGGAGGCTGGCTGCTTGCGGCAAGCGCCCTGCGCGGCGAATTCAGAGTCAAACTGATCCTCGTCGGCCGCGTCTTGATCGGGATCACGGCTTTGTTTTTCGGAGTCGAGCATTTTCTGCATCCCTTGGCGCGTCCCGGAGTTCCGCTCGAAAAACTGATGCCGGTGTGGATTCCCGGGCGCTCGCTGATTGGCTATCTGACCGGCGCACTTCTGGTGGTCGCCGGAGCAAGCATTCTGGCGAACCGTAAGACGCGGATCGCGGCGACGTATCTGGGCGCCTGGATCGCACTGCTGGTCGTGTTGATCTACGGACCGATCCTCTTCGCTTCGCTGGCCGACCCTGGCACCGATGCCAAGATTGAGGGAATCAACTACTTTGCCGACACGCTTCTTTTTGCCGGCGCGATTCTGGCGCTGGCCCGCGCGACGAGCGGCGCAGAGTCCGCTCCGGCAGCCGACGGGTCATAAAGCCAAGGCTGGCATAGGCGAAATGTACTCCCCCCGGGGTTAAAGCGCGTCCAGTTTGCTGGTCGTAGTGGCGCGGTTGAAGCCGCGCTCTTTCAAAACCGAGTCATCCCGCAGGCTGTCATGCCTGGTCATTTTTGGGAGTCTTCGGAACCGCCGATGCCGCAACATCGAAATGGGAGATCGATCCGGGTTATCCGCAGGTGGCGCGGGCGTGTGTGATCGGGCAATCGCATGAAGCGAAGTTGTTGACCAAACTGGTTCCGAATTCTATCGCGCCGGGGTCGCAAGGCTGGCTAGCCCCGCGTTTCAGCGCGGGGCATTGGCCAGAACAGTCATTCAGCCCAGAGGTGCTGCAAGACGGCAAATCTGCCGTCAAGTTAACATTCATGCGATTGCCCTGCGCGTGTCATGCGGAAGGCGAGAAGGATCGATCCTTCCATATGCGATACTCGAAAAGGCATGTATAAACGAATTGTTTTGAAGCTTTCAGGTGAGGTGTTGGCCGGGCCGCGCGGGTTCGGGCTGGACGCCGACAAGATCGCGGAAATCACCGCGGAACTTGCTGAAATTCACGACTTGGGCGTGGAAGTTGGCGTGGTAGTGGGCGGAGGCAACATCTTCCGCGGGGTCGCCGAACAGGCCAAGCAGATGGACCGTGTCAGCGCCGACAACATGGGCATGCTTTCGACGGTGATCAATGCGATTGCCCTGCAGGACGCCCTGGAACAGCGCGGGGTTCAGTGCCGGGTCATGAGCGCGGTCTTCATGAACCAGATCGCCGAGCCCTATATCCGGCGCCGCGCCACACGCCACCTGGAAAAGGGACGCGTGGTAATCTTCGCCGCCGGTATCGGCAACCCCTTCTTCAGCACCGACACCTGCGCCAGCCTGCGGGCCATGGAACTGAAGGCGGATGTGCTGCTGAAGGGCACCAAGGTGGACGGAGTCTTCAATGCCGACCCCAAATTGCACGCGGACGCCGTCAAATATGAAGAGATCACCTACATGGACATCCTGAAACAGGGCCTGAAGGTGATGGATCTGACCGCGGTGAGCTTGTGCAAGGACAACAACGTGCCGATGGTGATCTTCAACATCAACGAGCCTGGGAATATCAAGCGCGTGGTGGTTGGCGAAAAAGTCGGATCGCTGGTGACGGCGTAAGAGACAGCTTTTGGCAACTAGCTTTCAGCTGCTAGCCGGGGGATTGCGGAAACAGCCCACCGGGGCTTTGCGCACGAGAATCCCCCAGCGTCTGACGATGGCGGCAGGGAAACACCTTCAAAGGCTAGCAGCTAGAGGCTAGTAGCTAAAAGCTTGGATTTGAATGGCAATCGAAAAACCAGCACGCCTCAATGCCCTGACAGGACTGCGCTGCTTTGCAGCGGTGAATATTCTGTTTTTCCACTTCGACAACCCGCAGCACTTCAACTTCCGCTTCTTCGTTCCCTCCCCGTTTTCCCCGCGCCCCTACAGCTTTGAGATCCTGCTTGCCCCGGTGGTGAATGCCGGCTTCGTTTCGGTGAGCTATTTCATTCTGCTCTCCGGCTTTGTGCTGGCCTATAACTACAGTGGCAAGGCCCGCGCCGGAAAACTGGACACGGTCCGCTTCTACAAGGCCCGATTTACTCGCTTGTATCCGATCTACCTGCTGAGCCTGCTCCTGAGCTGGTGGATGTTGGGCAGGGAATATGGCGCGCACACGCACGCGATGTTCTGGACCGGGTGCGCTCTGACTCCGCTGCTGCTGCAGGGATGGATCCCCTCGATCGCGACCTTCCTGAACACTCCGGCGTGGACGATGTCCGCCGAGGCGTTCTACTACGTTGCGTTTCCCTGGATGGCGCGCTGGAAACGCCCGGAGAGCGCTCTCTGGCACATTGCCAAGATGGCCGGGGTGTGGATCGTCGGCATGATTCCCGGCGCGCTTTACATGTATTTCAATCCAGACAGCATTGCGCATCCCGACCGGTGGAGCTATGGCCCCTGGCTACAGGCCTTGAAATATACGCCCTATGCCCACCTGGCGAGCTTTGTGTTCGGCGTGATGCTGGCCGAACTGGACGAATTGATTCCGCGTGCGGGGACCCTGCGGCTAAGTCTGGGCGTGGGTGGCTTTGCGGGAATCTACGGACTGCTTTGCCTGGGGCCGCTTGTTCCCTACGCGATCATCCACGACGGGCTGCTGATGCCGCTGTTCGCGTGCATCATCCTGGGACTTGCGGGAGAGAACGTCCTGGCGCGCTGGATGGGAGCGCGCCCGCTGGTGTTTGTGGGCGAATCGAGCTACTGCCTGTACCTGCTGCACTTCAACCTGTGGGCCATCGTCCACAACAGCCACATTCTGGACAAGACGGGGCTAGTCCGCTTCGACCCGTGGATCAGTTATTTCTTCTTGATTGTGGTAGCTTTGCTGGCGCTGCACTTCATCGAGAAGCCGGCACAAAAGGCGCTGCGGAAGCTGATGGCGGCGAATGCGTAGGCCCAGGCATCAACCGTCCGCGGAAAAACACCATCGGGAAAGCAAGAATCGTCGGGGCACGACTCTAGTCGTCCCGATAAAGCCCACAGAATGTACGGAGCTTTACAGGCCGCGGAAAAACACCATCGGGAAAGCAAGATGCGTCGGGGCACGACTCTAGTCGTCCCGATAAAGCCCACAGAATGTACGGAGCTTT
>CAZQPY010000009.1:0-90389 GCA_964595345.1 uncultured Occallatibacter sp. | reverse complement strand
GAAGGAAGGGTCGAAAGGCTCCCTGCGAGGAAAGTTCAAACGAGCCGGATGGGACCACGACTTCCTCCACCGGTTATTGGAGATGTTTTGAAATGCGTTTGCCCTGCCATCAATGCCTCCAATCACGACAACATCTTACAGGTGCATGCGAACACCGCCGACCCGCAATGCGGAACGCCTTTCGGTAATCACGGCCGGCACCCGCTCGCAGAGTTTGATTTCCTCTTTTAGTTGGTCGAGGGATTGTTGAAACCCGCGAGGGCCAACATGGCTTCAGTCCGCTGCAAAGGAACATCCCTCGACGAACCGGGGATTCGTCATCATGGAGGGACCGGTTCCCGTGCGCTGGTTGCGGGTTGAGAACGAGGATTCACAGCAAAACCGCTCGAATTGGTAATCGGTCCGCGGATTGACCGTAACTTTCTTCATAGTTTTTCGTTTAACTATTCATATGAAACAGAGAATCCAGCCTTTCTCGCTCCTCTTGGCTGTCGGATTTCTATCTGGGCTGGTCCTGGCGCAGGCTCCCGTTCCTTCGCAGGCTCCCGATGCGGCGGCCAGTCCCATGCCGGGGACAATAGATTTGGAATGGACGCCTCCAGCTTTAGCGGATTTGAGCAGACAGGCCGCTGTCAAATCCAGCTTTGCGCTGGACCGCACAATGCTGGCCGCGGCCTCCAGCCTGATTCCGGATTCGGACAAGGAGACGCGCCAGGCGATCGGCAAGATCGACGGAGTCAGCGTGCATCTGCTGCGTTTTGGCCCCGCAGGTATTCCCGACGAAGCCTCGGTTGAACCGATCCGAGAGGCCTACCACGAGCGCGGTTGGAAGCACCTGATCTCGACCAGCACGGCGAGCAAGAGTCCGCTGCACAATAAGGCGACCGACTTGTGGATGGTTTTGGACGGAATCAATGTGCGCGGCGCGGTGATTCTGGTCGAGACCCCCAAGAGCCTGACGCTGGTTACGCTGAAAGGCGATCTGAGCCCTGTGGATCTGCTTCATCTGCGCGGCCATTTCGGCATTCCGCGCTTTGAGGCGGACGGATTCAAAGACGCAAAGGACAAGTGATCCAACGGGATGGCGGCTTTGCGGCGGTTGGCGGATTATTTCAAGTTGGCCTGGATCGCTGCCGCAACCGTGTCGTGAACAAACATCACGCTGGTCGGCATGGTGACGGCCCGGGCGTTTTGCTGACCGGGCGCGTGGATCATCAGCAGCGGCCGGGGGTCCCATTGGCCGCCGCTGGAGATGCGCTCGTCCTCGTAGCTCCATCCCGGTAGCGGCCTCCACATTTTAGTGTGCCACGAATGGTCGCCCTGCACGATCAGAGTTGTTGCCGCCCAGCGCGGCTGAGCCTCGAGGCGGTCAAGCAATTGCCCCAGCAACCGATCGGTAAAATCCAGCGGTCCAGGTACGAGCCGCCCACGGCATAGCTGCCGGTTCGCCGGTTCCAGAAAGCAGGCGGATGAGGCGCGGGGATATGCAGATAGAGAATATCCGCCTGGATGTTGGAAGCGGTGTCGAGCGCGTGCCGGCTCACATCCTTTACCGAAGCAATGTGCCCCTGGGCGTTCCATGCAGCCACATCCGCCCAGGCGCGGCGCGGCGCGAACATCTGCTCGACCAGGATGCGCAGCGGAAACCATACGTTCTCGACGAAGCTTGCGTCGAGCGAGGTCGGACCGCGATCCTGAGCATCCTGGTTGTTCCAGTAACACTCCGTTGCAACCCCTGCGAAGACCGGGCAATAAGCGACGTACCAGCCCACGATCGACGACGTCAGGCCATGCGCTCTGGTCATGCCAAACAGCGAAGCCTTGGCGTCGAAGGGTTTCCAGTGCGAATCATTGCCGGTCTGCACCAGATAGCGGTTGTCGGCGGTATACACAACATCGGTGACAGCGCTGCCCAGCAGCAGGCTTGGAACCGCCCGGGTGGTCCGGTACGCGATGGGAGTCATGTCGGTATAGAGCGTGCTCTCCGTGCGCAGCCGGTCCAGATTGGGAAGCTGGAGCGAGGGATCGCGCGCTTCAAACGTGGGTTGGTAGGCGAGTTCATCGAAGAGAATCCAGACCAGGCGCGGCCGGTTCGGACTCGCCGCAGGAATCGTCGCGGCGAAGGACTGCGGCCCGGGACGCCACAGCATGGCGCTGCCAAGCTGCCAGGTCATCACCATGGCGAAGACCACAAAACCAGCCAACAGGTTGCTGCCCGCCCTGCTTAGTTGCTCGGCAACCCTGCGCAATCGCAAGATGAGAAAATCAAGTGTCCCGACCCACAGGGAACCGACGGTCCAGACGGCAATTGCGGGCACGTCGAAGGGAATCACATCCCGATTGCGCGCAAGAAGCCGCACCGGCAGCAGGGCCATGCAAACCCAGCGGATTTTGGGCCAACTTGAAAGCCTGCGCAGAGTCGCCATCAGGCAAAAAAAGGAGCGCCACGAGCAGCATGTCGGTCAAGTGAGAGTTGACGCATGTGGCTCACTTGGCCGAGAATCAGCCAACTGCAACATCCTGCGCAGTTTTGCGTCTCTACAGACGAATGATGCGGGCTCCAAGCCTGCCGGACCTTTCCTGGAGAGCGTCGCGCCTGCGGTACTGCAAGGCGGGTCTTCTCAAACTTGGCCTCACACGGAGAAATGAATGTCGGAATTCAAAGATGAAGCCGGTGGTCAGCCGGTCGGCGCTGAACCGAAATTGGCCGCGCGTTTACCCGTGACGCGTAAACGCTGGATCTTGTGGGCCGGCCTGCTGGTCCTGATTGTCGCTGCATTCATCGTCCTGCATGGCCGCAATGCCGGGAATCCTGCTCAAACCCCAGCAACCGGAGGCGGCCGCGGGAGGATCACCGGTCCGGTATCCGCCACAGTTGCCACGGCCACGAAAGGAGATATTGGCGTCTACCTCGATGCGATTGGCACTGTCACGCCGTTCTATACAGCTTCCATCACCGCGCAGGCCAGCGGCGTTCTGACCGCCGTGCACTATACCGAAGGGCAGTTCGTGCAGAAGGGCGATGCGTTGATCGACATCGATCCGCGTCCCTACCAGGCACAGTTGCTTCAGGCCGAGGGCGCGCTCGAGCGGGACACCAATCTTCTGGCACAGGCCAGCATGGATCTCGATCGCTATCGCACGGCTTGGGCGCAAAACGGCATCAACAAGCAGCTCCTCGACGATCAGGAGAAGATCGTGCTCCAGGACAAGGGCACGGTAAAGAACGATCAGGGTACGGTGGATTATGACCAGGTCCAACTCGGCTACTGCCACATTACCGCGCCGATGGCCGGGCGCGTAGGGCTTCGCCTGGTAGATCCCGGGAACGTGGTGCAGGCGACCGGAGGCACAGTGCTGGTGGTCCTGACGCAGATGCAGCCCATTACAGTAATTTTCACTTTGGCGGAAGACAGCCTGGGCCAGGTGCAGGCGCAGATGCGCAAGATGCACACCTTGCCTGTCGAGGTATGGGACCGCGCCCAAACCAACAAGCTGGCGTCGGGCAAGTTGCAGAGCGTCGACAACCAGATTGACACCACCACCGGAACGGTCAAGTTACGCGCCCTCTTCGAGAACAAGGATGGGTCGCTTTATCCGAACCAGTTTGTCAATACCAGGCTGCTGGTCAAGACTCTGAATGACGTTACACTGGTACCCAGCGGCGCTGTTCAGCACAATGGTCAGGTGGCGTTTGTCTACGCAATTGTCAACGGAGCGGCGACTGTTCGCAACGTCAAGCCGGGTGTTACCGACGGCGCATTGACCGCGGTCCAGGGAATCAACCCCGGCGAAGTTGTAGCCACCAGCAGCTTTGAGAAGTTGCAGGCTGGCAGTAAAGTCGTCGTCGCCAAACCGGGGAAGGCAACCGATGCAGCGGAGGGCAATGCCAAGTGAGTCCTTCCGGGCCTTTCATTCAACGTCCCGTTGCGACTGCACTGTTGATGGCCGCAATCCTGCTGGTGGGTGTGGTTGCGTATACCCAGTTGCCGGTTTCCGCCCTGCCGCAGGTCGATTACCCCACCATCCAGGTGCTGACCTTCTATCCCGGCGCGAACCCGGATGTGATGGCAACTACTGTGACGGCTCCCTTGGAGCGTCAGTTCGGCCAACTTCAGGGCCTGAGCCAGATGACTTCGTCCAGTTCCGGTGGCTCTTCGGTTATTGTCCTCCAGTTCGCCCTTTCTCTGAACATCGATATCGCCGAAGAAGAGGTGCAGTCGGCCATCAACGCCTCGCAGAGCTATCTGCCCTCGAACCTTCCCTCGCCGCCGGTGTATAGCAAGACCAATCCCGCGGATGCTCCCGTTCTCACCCTGGCCATCACCTCCAATTCGATGCCGCTGTCCCAGGTTGAAGATCTGGTGGATACGCGTCTGGCGCCCAAGCTCTCGCAGTTGAGCGGCGTGGGACTGGTCAGCATCAGCGGCGGACAAAAGCCGGCGGTGCGCATTCAGGCCAATCCGACGGCGCTGTCGTCCTACGGACTCAACCTGGAAGATCTCCGCACTGCCCTCACCCAAACCAGCGTCAATCAAGCCCTGGGCAACTTCGACGGCCCGCACCAGGACTACCAGATCAATTCCAACGACCAATTGGCCACCAGCGACGATTATCGAAAAGTGATCGTTGCCTATCGCAACGGTGCGCCGGTCATGCTCACCAATGTCGCCAAAGTCGTCGACGGCATCGAAAACAAGAACCAGGCCGCGTGGATGAACCAGACACCTGCCGTCATCCTCAACATTCAACGGCAGCCCGGCGCAAATACCATCAAGGTGGTCAAGGCCGTCAAGGCCATACTTCCACAGCTCGAAGTGAACCTGCCCGCTTCGATTCAGGTTACTCCGCTCACGGACCTCACTACCTCCATCAACGCGTCGGTCTCCGACGTCGAGTTCGAGTTGATGCTCACCGTTGCTCTGGTGGTGATGATCATCTTTGTTTTCCTGCGCAACGTGTACGCCACCATCATTCCCAGCATTGCCGTGCCGGTGTCCTTGGTGGGCACATTCGGCGTCATGTACGCGCTGGGCTATAGCCTCGACAATCTTTCGTTGATGGCTCTGACCATCTCCACCGGCTTTGTGGTCGACGACGCGATTGTCATGATCGAGAACATCTCGCGCTACCTCGAAGCCGGAGATACGCCGATGCAGGCGGCACTGAAGGGCGCGGAGCAGATCGGCTTCACCATCATTTCGCTCACCGTATCGCTTATCGCGGTTTTGATTCCGCTACTTTTCATGGGCGACGTTGTGGGCCGTCTCTTCCGCGAATTCGCAGTTACCCTGGCCTTCACTATCGTGCTTTCGGCCGTCGTCTCACTCACCCTGACGCCCATGATGTGCTCGCGCATTCTGCGCCACAAGCCCGAGGCACAGCAAGGCCGTTTCTATCAAGCATCGGAGCGTGCCTTCCAGGGTATGATTGCGTTTTATGGCCGCACTCTCAAGTTCGTGCTACGCTTTCAAACCGTCACCTTGCTGGTCGCGGTTGCCACTCTGATCCTTACCGTTTTTCTGTATATCGTCATTCCCAAGGGCTTTTTCCCCACGCAGGATACGGGCGTCATCCAGGGCATTTCGCAGGCGCCGGTAACGACGTCTTTCGCGGCCATGGCCCAGAAGCAGCAACAAATGGCGGCTATCGTCCTTCAGGATCCGGCGGTTGAGAGCCTCTCTTCTTTCATCGGTGCGGATGGTACGAACACCACTTTGAATAGCGGGCGCATGTCGATCAACCTGAAGCCAATCGAAGAGCGAAAGATCAGCGCATCCGACGTGATTCGCCGCTTGCAGAAGAACCTCAAGCAGGTAGACGGCATCGAGCTGTTCATGTCCCCGGTGCAAAACATCACGGTGGACGACCGCGTCAGCCGCACACAGTATCAATACACGCTTGAAGATCCCGATTCGAACGAGTTGAACGAATGGACCGGCCGGCTGGTCGACAAGATGAAGAAATTGCCTCAGCTTGCCGATGTCGCGACCGACCAGCAGACTGGCGGCCTAGCGGTTTCATTGGTGATCGACAGGCTCACCGCATCGCGCCTCGGCGTAGCTCCGTCCACTATCGACAACACACTCTACGACGCCTTCGGACAGCGCCAGATCAACACCATGTACACGCAGTTGAATCAGTATCATGTGGTGTTGGAATCCGATCCGGATTTCCAGCAGAACCCCAACAGGCTGCAGGATATTTATATCCAAAGCAATGCATCGTCGGGCGCATCGGGGCCGGGAGCTTCGTCGACCTACGCGTCCTCGGGTTCGTCGTCGGCTGGTTCGAATGCGACTACGACTTCGGTTGCGTATACGCCTTCGTCACTGGTGTTGACGCCTCCTGTAAATGCTCTTTCGTCGGGCGTAGGAGCCGCCAGCACCGCTTCAAACGCTGCCACTATCACTTCTCAGGCCAATGCCGTTCCGCTCGGCGCATTCTCGCATCTGGAGCGAACGACGGAGCCGCTCTCGATCAATCATCAGGGCCAGTTTCCGGCCGTCACCATATCGTTCAACCTCGCTCCCAACGCCGCGCTTGGTTCGGCGATCACCGCAATCGACAAGGCGCAAAAGGACCTCAACATGCCCGCCAGCGTGCAGTTTGGATTTCAAGGCACTGCGGCTTCCTTCAAAGGCTCGCTGGCCAATGAGGGCTTACTGATTCTCGCCGCGCTGGCTGCGGTCTACATCGTGCTCGGTGTTTTGTATGAGAGCTTCATTCACCCCATTACCATTCTTTCCACGCTTCCTTCCGCGGGCGTGGGCGCTTTGCTGGCGCTTATCCTCTTCAAACAGGATCTGAGTGTGGTGGCTATCATCGGGATCATTTTGCTCATCGGCATTGTGAAAAAGAACGGCATTATGATGGTGGACTTTGCGCTGGAAGGTGAGCGCGAGCGCGGGATGAACTCTACCGACGCTATCTACGAGGCATGCCTGCTGCGTTTCCGTCCCATCATGATGACCACCATGGCTGCGCTCCTCGCGGGCATTCCATTGGCGTTGGGAACTGGCATGGGCTCGGAGTTGCGCCGGCCGCTGGGCATCGCCATGGTGGGCGGGTTGCTGCTGAGTCAGGTGCTCACCCTCTACACCACACCGGTTATCTATATCTTCTTCGATCGCATCGGCACGCGATTCGGGGGCGCGCGGAAGAACGTTGAGAATGGAAGCGAGCCGCTGCCGGCGGAGGGAAGATGAACATTTCCGCTCCCTTCATCCACAGGCCGGTGGCTACTACTCTGTTGACGGTAGGCGTCTTGCTTGTCGGGGCCATCGCCTTCAAGGTCTTGCCTGTATCTCCATTGCCCCAGGTGGATTTCCCCACCATTTCCGTCTCTGCAAGTTTGCCAGGCGGAAGCCCGGAGATCATGGCTTCCTCGATCGCCACGCCTCTGGAGCGCCAGTTCAGCCACATAGCGGGCGTCTCCGAGATGACTTCGTCCAGTGCACTGGGCAGCACCTCGGTCACCTTGCAATTCGATTTGAGCCGCAATATCGACGGCGCGGCACGCGATGTTGAGGCGGCCATCAACGCTTCGCGCACTTATCTTCCCGCCAACCTGCCCGCCAATCCAACCTATCGCAAGGTGAATCCAGCGGATGCGCCTATCATGATTCTGGGACTTACTTCGGATAAGTTCGACAAGCCAACGCTTTACGACGAGGCCTCGTCGGTAATCGCGCAGAAGCTCTCACAAATTCAAGGCGTGGGTCAGGTGTCGGTCGGCGGCGGCGCGGGTCCATCGGTGCGCGTCGAAGTGAATCCGACGCTGCTGAACAGCTACGGGCTCACGCTGCAAAGCATTCAGTCAGTGCTCAGCGTGCAGAATGCCCACGAGCCGGTGGGGCAAATCCTGGATGGGACGACGACGGCGGATCTTATCGTCAACGATCAAATGCGCGACGCGGAACAATATAAGCCGCTGGTGATCGGCACGCACAACGGCGTAGCGGTGCGGCTTTCAGATGTGGCCGATGTGTCGAACGGAGCGCAGAACCTTCGCGCGGCAGGCTACCTGAACGGCATTCCCTCGATTACGGTGATCATCTTTCGCCAGCCGGGCGCCAACATTATCGACACCGTCGATCGCATTCGCGCCGAGTTACCATCGATTCAAGCGTCCATTCCTCAAGGCATCAACACCACCATCGTTCTGGACCGCACGACCACCATTCGCGCTTCGGTCAACGACGTAGAGCGCACGTTGATGCTTTCTGTCGTCCTGGTGATCTTTGTAGTCTTCCTGTTCCTGCGCAACGGGCGCGCCACGCTCATTCCCGCAGTTGCCGTTCCCGTCTCGCTGGTCGGCACCTTCGCCGTCATGTATCTGCTCGGCTTTAGTATCGACAATCTCTCGCTGATGGCACTGACCATCGCCACCGGATTCGTCGTTGACGACGCCATCGTGGTCATGGAGAACATCTCCCGCCATCGCGAGGCGGGGATGAAGCCCTTTCAGGCCGCGCTGTTGGGCTCCAAGGAAATCGGCTTTACTGTCTTCTCCATCAGCATGTCGTTGATTGCGGTATTTATTCCCATCCTGATGATGAGCGGAATTGTCGGCAGGCTGTTTCGCGAATTCGCTGTCACTCTATCCACGGCCATTGTTGTGTCCATGGTGATCTCTCTGACCACAACGCCGATGATGTGCGCCTACCTGCTAAAGGATGAGCGAGAGATCAAACACGGACGACTATTTCGATCCAGCGAGAAAGGATTTGCTTGGCTCCTTTCCGGTTACAGCCGCTCACTCGCGTGGGTTCTCAAGCATCCATGGCCTGTGTTCGGGATCCTGGTCTTCACGGTTGCATTGAATTTCTATCTGATCTCCATTATTTCCACGGGGTTCTTTCCGCAACAGGATACCGGCGCCATCACCGGCCAGGTGCAGGGACCACAGGACGCATCGTTCCCAGTGATGAATAACTCGGTCTTGCAACTGGTGAATGTGATCAAGGCAGACCCCGCGGTGGCAAACGTGAATGCGTATACGGGCACGGGGAACGGCGGATTCATTTACATTGCGCTCAAGCCGCTCAATGTGCGCAAGATTCTGGCGCCGGATATTATGAATCGCCTTCGCCCCAAGCTCAACCGGCTGCCTGTTGCCTCGGCTTACCTGCAAGCCGCGCAGGACCTGCGCATCGGCGGACGAGGCAGCGCCGCACTCTACCAATACACGATTCAATCGGACAATGTCGCAGACCTCGCGCATTGGGGCCCGATTCTTTTGGCAGAGATGAAGAAGCTGCCCGGGTTTCAGGACGTGAACACCGACGCGCAGAACAGCGGCCTGCAAGAATTGCTGACCTACGATCGTCCGAGCGCCGCGCGGCTCGGCCTGACGCCGGCGTCT
The DNA here is from genome assembly GCA_964595345.1 of uncultured Occallatibacter sp. Taxonomy (GTDB): domain Bacteria; phylum Acidobacteriota; class Terriglobia; order Terriglobales; family Acidobacteriaceae; genus Telmatobacter. Next base: position 81,022 of record CAZQPY010000009.1, on the reverse strand, counting down.
CTCGACAAGTCAATTTACAGCGCTTTTGGGCAGTCTGAAGTTTCCATCATCTATACGCAGCTCAACCAGTATTATGTCGTGCTCGAAGTTGCTCCGCCATACACGCAGAGTCCGGACGACTTGAAGAATATCTACCTGAACACCTCCGGCAAGGGCGTGACACCTCTCTCCGCGGTCACCAAGGCCGTGGCCACCACCACGCCACTTGTGCTCAATCACACCAGTTCGTTTCCTTCCGTCACTGTTTCCTTCAACCTCGCAACCAACATGTCGTTGAGCGATGCGACACGCGAGGTGAGCCAGATGCAGCAGCGGTTGGGGATGCCGCAAACTGTGCGCGGGTTCTTTGCGGGAACGGCGGCGGCCTACCAGACTTCGCTGGCCAGCGAGCCCGCGCTTGTTTTGACGGCTCTGCTCGCGGTCTTCATCGTTCTCGGCATGTTGTATGAGAGCCTGGTGCATCCGCTCACCATCATCTCCACGTTGCCTTCGGCCAGCGTCGGCGCAATGCTTGCGCTCATGCTATTCAAAGTAGATCTCAACGTAATCTCGATTATCGGAATCATTTTACTTATCGGTATCGTGAAGAAAAACGGAATCATGATGGTCGATTTTGCATTGGTTGCGGAACGCGAGCACGGCAAGTCTTCCGCGGACGCTATCTTTGAAGCTTGCAGGCTTCGCTTCAGACCGATCTTGATGACCACCATGGCTGCCTTGTTCGGGGCCTTGCCGCTGGCTTTCGGTACGGGTACAGGCTCGGAACTCAGGCGTCCATTGGGCATTACGATTGCGGGCGGATTGGTGATGAGCCAAATTCTGACGCTCTACACCACACCGGTTGTCTATTTGCTTTTCGATTGGCTGCGCCTCAAGGTCCAGGGCAAAAAGCCGGTACCTCTTACGCCTGGAATCGCGGAGGCATCTTAGCAATGGATCGTGATGGAGTACTCGTTATGAAGAAGTCGATCATGCCAACTCGGACCCCAATTCGAAACTGCTTCGTTGCGCTCTGCGTAGCTCAGGCAGCTGTGCTTTGCCTGAGCATGGCTGGTTGCAAAGTCGGGCCAAAGTACGTGCCACCCACCATGACTGCGCCCGCGGCCTTCAAGGAATCTCCCGCGCAATTCAAGGAAACCGAGGGATGGACAGTTGCCCAGCCCCAGGATGCAACCCTGCGCGGCAAATGGTGGGAGATCTACAACGAGCCTGAACTCAATGCGCTCGAAGACCAACTCAATTTAGACAATCAGAATATTCGCGAGTCGTTTGAGAACTTCATGGAAGCGCGCGCCTTGGTGCGCGAGACTCGGTCGCAGCTTTTCCCCACCGTCAGCGCAGGCGGCGCTTACACCCGGTCGCAGGCCTCTTCGAACCTTGGCTCCGGCGCGATTGCTCAGAGCCAGAGCGGAACTCAGTCGCAGGTATTTTCTTTGCCCGGCGAGGTTTCCTGGGAACCGGACCTTTGGGGAAGGGTACGCAACGCGGTGCGCGCCAGCCAATACACAGCTCAACTGAGCGCGGCCGATCTTGAAAACGAGCGGCTAAGCGAACAAGCCAGTCTCGGTGAGTATTATTTTGAAATTCGCGGCCAGGATGCCCTCCAGCAGATTCTCGATGCCGTAGTGGACGCCGACCAAAAGGCCCTCGCGTCTGAGCAGGCTCGTTACGATTCCGGCGTTGACGATCAAATTACGTTGGTCGCTGCAAAGACCACCCTGGCGAACGCACAATCGGCGGCGATCAACAGCAGAATCGCGCGCGCCCAGTATGAACATGCGATCGCCATGCTCATCGGCAAGCCTGCCTCCGCCTTTTCGATCCCGGTAAAGGCCAAAACCAGCGCACCACCGCCGATTCCAGTCGGGTTGCCCTCTCAGCTGCTTCAACGGCGACCGGACATTGCGGCCGCGGAGAGAAACATGGCCGCCGCCAACGCACAAATCGGCGTTGCCTATGCGGCGTTTTACCCCTCCTTGTCGCTTGCCGGCAGCGGCGGCATGGAAAGTTCCGCAATCGGGAAACTGCTTTCGGGTCCCAGCCGTTTCTGGTCGGTCGGCCCAACCCTTTCGGAGACCATTTACGATGGAGGCCTGCGCAGGGCAACGGTCAATCAGTATATCGCCACTTACAATGCGGATCTTGCCGCGTATCGCCAAGCGGTGTTGACCGCATTCCAGCAGGTGGAAGACTCTTTGGCCGAGGTTCGCATTCTTTCGCAACAGATCGGCCGTCAGCAGCAGGCCGTAGACTCCGCGCAAACCTCTCTCAAACTCGAAAAGGTACGCTACGATAACGGCATCGATCCCTTTCTTGACGTAGCGACCGCGCAAACAGTATTGCTCTCCAATCAACAGGTCCTCACCGATCTGCAGATACAGCAGATGACGGCATCGGTTCAGCTCATTCAAGCCCTGGGCGGCGGATGGGATCAATCGCAATTGCCCACGCCCACTCAGGTCACGCAGAAGCCCTCGCAAGCAGAAACCAGGATTCAGCAGGACTGAAGCGGCCTGTAAATACTGCTGCTTCAGTCCCCCTCCAATTCCCGTCCTTTGCGAATTCAATGCTGCCTGGCTAACGACTCAGGAGTTTTCGGTTGCTCATCACGAAATGCCAGAAACCGTCCGAACAACCGGTACCAGCGGTACCAGCCCACATTTACTTCCGGGCGCTATTGAGAGTGCTCCTGCGAGCCACCGTGCTCGTATCGGTCGAGATCTCCGCGCAGCTTCGTCGCGAGCTTTTCGTCGTGTTCCTGGAGTGCCAGATCGAGTGCCTGGCGCGCGGATTGAATGGCCTCGGCGGTACGGCCGGTGTGGCTATATGAATTCGCCAACTCGGAGAGGCACTGCCAGTTCTTGCCTTCACTCAGTTCGACCGCCTTTTGCAATGGAGCCACTGCTCCTGCGAAGTCCCCGCGCGATTCCAGTACATAGCCAAGATTGAAGCGATACTCCGTGGATTTGGGTTTAAGTTCAATCGCTTTCTGCAATTGCTCGATCGCTTCGTCCATTCGATTCATCTTTGCCAGAGCAAGGCCGAAATGCTTGTGACCTTCCGGAATGTCGGGCGCCATTTCGACGGCCTTGCGGAGAGCCTCGTATCCCTCCTGGGCGTGCCCGGTGTCGAACAGCACCATTCCCATGTCCGTCTCCGCCGCGCCATCGGTTGGATCGATCGCCAGCGCTTTCCGCCAGGTGGCGATGGCTTCATCCGCAAGGCCATTCAGATCCAGCGACACCGCCAGGTGATCGAGCCAAGAGGCGTTGGTCGGATTCAGGGCGCACGCCTTGCGGTACTCCGCCAGGGCAATTTCTTCCTGATCGTTTCCACTGAGAGCCGTGGCTAGTGCGTAACGCGCCAGTGGATCGTCCGGATCCAGCTCGATGGCAGCATGCAGCTGCTGTATGGCGTCGGGCATCCGGTTCTTTTCCATGAGCTCGTAGGCATGGGTGAATAGCCGATAGAATTCGGTGGCCTGCGGGTCGATCTTTTCCATGCCGTCTTGCGGAATGTTCGCGAACTCGGGAATATTTACCGCACGGTTGGCAGCGGTGGTGTTATCCACGAGGATCGCAGGCGAGTCGTTGCCCTGGGCGTCGATGTGCGTCAGCATGAGCTGGGTGTAGGGAGAGCGGGCCTTGGATGAAAAAGCAAGCCACCGCCCGTTGGGCGAAAACGAGTGCCACGAGTTCATCAGCGACGTATTGCATCGCATGAGGCGAGCTTTGCCGCCCTCGAAAGGCACGATGTACAGCTCGCTGTCCGGGCGCATCAGCAGCCCATTCTTATTCTCGACGAACACGATCCTGCGGCCGTCCGGCGACACCTTGGGGAAGTTGTTGCTCATCCCATTCGCTGAAGCGCCCATCACCGGAACAGCCTTGCCTCCTTTGCCTCCGTTGAAGGGGATCTTGTAAAGGTCGTACTGAATCTGTGTTTCCCTGGGGTCATTGGCGTGGGTAGGCGCAGGATCTCCGGGCACGACCGGATCTCGGGCCACCGCTCGGCTGAAAATCAGGTATTTTCCATCCGGCGACCAGAATGCGCTGGTTTGCACAAACTGCGGATCATCAGCGCCGGGCAGGGGGCGCATCTTCTTTTCCACCCGGTCGTACCAGGCGAGAATGCCGCGGGTAGGATAAAAAACCTGGATGAATTTGAGGTCCCGATAGTTGACGCTGAAGAGGCGATTGGTGACGCCAGGCGCGAAATCGGGGGCCTGGGCTTCGTTCGCAGTGGCCCTCTTCAAGTTCGGTGGACTAATGGAAGTCACCACATAGCGGCCGTTCGGCGAGACCTGCGACATGAACCCAAATCGTTTGATCGTGGGCTCGGTACTGAGGGTTTCCGGCTTCTCCTGAAAGGAACTCCAGCGAATGACATCGCGATTGGCGATGGTGATGTTCTTGGAGACCGAAGCAATCGCGTATAACCCCTTATCGTTTCTCGGTCCGTCCATGTCGATGCCCATGGTCTTACCATCCGTCGAAAAGGAATGGCAGTTTGCGCAGGTGGGCAGGTTTTCCATCAGGACGCGGCTCTCTGGCTTGCCAATGTCGCGCAGCTCCCACTTGATGAGCGGAAGCGCCGATTGCGGGAGCGGCGAGATCGGGCCCTTTTCCCCGGGCGGTGACAACATGAGGGGCACATTGCGGTAGAAAATGGGTGCGCCGACAGGATCTTGCGAGGTGCGAATCGTCACCTTGCCGGACGAGACCGGCAGTTTTGTATTGCCCAGCGCAAATCCCTCGATGGTGATGGTTGCCGGCGACTTCACACTCAACTGCTTGATCTTCTCCCAGGTCTGCGTGTCCGGTTTCCACGTCCGCGCATCGGCCAGCGATGGAGTCAGTTCCGCGGGATCGCCCGCCCGTGGATCGCTTTCGCCCACCTGCATGAGATCGCCGGGCACCTCAACGGGTATTCGATTGGAATGGTCCGCGAAGGAAACCTCAACCACCCAGCGCCTTGCTGTCTCGCTTCGATCATGCCAAAGAAACGTGGGCGAAGTGATCTCGGGAGGGAAGACTGAGCCCTCCAGGGGGTAGTCGATCTGGATGATCGCTTCCGGGCTTGCGGCCTGCGCGTGGAGATTCCCTGAGAGAGGCCAAATCCCGGCCCCGCTCATCAGGAATACCGAACTGGCAGCGACAGTCCCGGCTATCAGGAAACTGACGAAGCGATACCTCATATCCCTCCCGCCGATTCCCGAGAAGAGTATCGCCGCCAGGCGAGGGAGTCAATTTTCACTCCCTTCCAACAGAAGATGAGCCTGACGGGCCGGTCATGCCGGGCGGCGATGATCCGCATGCACTGTTCAAAACAGCAGGTTCTATTTTGCCGTCTGGGGCACAATCTTCTCCAGTTGCGCAACCTGCTGCTTCATCAGGTCCGCGTTGGGGCCGGGGGATGTATACGTCAGGCAGTGGCGCAGATGATCCAATGCTTCCCTATATGCTCCTCTACCTGCCAGGATCACAGCCAGAAGCTGTTCTGTGTTGGGCGCCACGTGGCTGGGGTCCATGCTCATTGACGTTTCCGCGGCGTGCTCGGCAACGCTTGCGTGGCCAAGGTTGAAATTCCCCACCGCGCTGAAATACCAGATCTGCGGCGTCCCCTTCGAATTGAGCTGAAGTGCGTGATCTGTCGCGCTCACCACGTCTTGCCACTTTTTCTGCAGCGCCTGCAATGCCGCAATTCGTTCGTAAGGCGAAATGTACTTCGGATCCGCTGCCGCTGCCTTGGAATATGCATTCAGGGCATCGTCTGGCTTGTCCGTCTCTTCCAGCTTGCCCAGGTGGTACCAGGCCTCGGCAAACTGGGGATCGATGCTCACCGCCTTCTGCAAGTGGCGGCGGGCACTGTCGAGATGATTGCCGAGTTGGTCGGAATGCGCTTTCTCAAACTCCTTGAGAGCATCCGGCGAGGCCGACGCCGTGGTAGCGCTGATCGTGGAACCCATGGCCTGCTCGTCTTGCCGCAGATGTATGCTGCCGATGTCCGGGTCGTCCATGATGGTGCCGTTGACGATGGTTACCGAGGTCGATTCAAATCCGTCCACGATGGCGCTGACCTTGCAGCCCACCAGGGCAGCGGCGGTCACTTTTTGCAGGTCGCTTTTGGTCTTGACAACCTCGCTGGCCGGAAGTCTGGCCTGGATGTCGAAATTGCCTTTCGCATCCGCCACTGTGTTGTAGCGCGTTTTGCCGTCGCAATTCACGACGATCGGAATGGGGTCCCAGAGAGGCTTGGCTCCCTCCACCACCACTTTCCCGACAAAACGCATGCTTCCAACCTGCGCATTCAACAATTCGCCAAAGTTCACCTGGGGGCCCGACCCGCTGCTCAATGCCGGATTATTTGCGCCAGACTGAGCCAGCGTTGAAACAACCGCAAAAGGAACAAACGCAATCGGTAAGAGTCCTGTGATGAAACGATTGATCTTCACACCCATCCTCCCTGTTGACCCAGAATTATACGCGCGCTTGGCCTGGCGCGGAATCGATGTTGCCGTGGGACGATATGCAAATGCGATGCCCTTCACTCTCCTCCAAAGGCGCACTTGCCCTCATCCGCTCGCACGCGATTACGGCACGGGCAGTGTGGATTGGGATGGGACTGACGAAGTGGAGTTGATATCGGCGCCGCTGCGCGTGCCCATGTTCACCAGGGAATCCTGTTGGCTGCGCTGGCTCTCTGCCGCCTGATGCAATCGCGTGAAGGTATCCCGTTCGACCTGCGCCTTTTCCGGCATATTGGCCCGCGTATAGGCTTTGGCCAGGTTAAAGTGGATCTCCGGACTCGCAGGACTCAGGCTGCGGGCAATCTCCAGTTCACGCAATGCAGAGGCTACATCGCCTGCTTCCAGAGACGCACGTCCCAGCAGGTAGTGAGCTTCCACAGAGTTGGGCGCGAGCGCCAGCGCGCGTTGTGCCCAGCTGATCGCAGTTGCGGCATCGCGCTGGCGCAGTGCGATCGACGCCAGACGAACCAGCGGCAGTTCGCTCTGTGGAGAGACCGTCCTCTCCGCCTGCATTTGGGCGGCGGCTTGATCGAAATCCGAGATCGCAATCAAGGCGGTTCCATAGGCGTAATGAAGAAAAGGTGTGGACGGATACCGATCGAGCAGAAGCTTGAACCGCGGAAATGCTTCGTCGTATTTGCTTTGCTGCAGAAGCGATTCAATCCGCCCCGCGGCAGCTACCAGGGAGGCCGGCTGCGCGTTCCCCGCATCTGGGAACTCCGCCCTGCGCAGGAGCGCCAACCCGAGCGCATACTCCACCTTTGCAGTGAGAGGGCCGCCGGCGCTGTCGGCCGAGGCCAGTATCCCGACGGCTTGGTCAAACTGGCCCGCATGAACCAGCAGAACTCCATACGTATACCTGGCCACTGCGATCGACTCAGGACTGGCGCTCAAACCAAGTTTCGCGCCGCGATCCAGATGAATGAGGGCGTTTTCGAAATCCTTCAACTCGAATTCGCAGAGCCCCAGCATCGCCCAGCCGGTGCCGCTTTGCGGAGTCGTCGCCAGCCACGCCTTCAGGTCCAGGCTCGCAGCGGAATACTGGCCCGCAACGTATTCCTGCATGGCCTGGTCCCTGCGTCTTCGAGCATCCTCCAACACCGACCCGGACTTTGAGGCGGCGCTTGCGTTGGCATAGAGGTCGATCATGCGCTGCTCAGGAATTGGAGGCCCGGTCATTGCTGCTGTGGCGAGTCTCCGCTCGGCAGCCGCCTGCTCGCGGTTGCCCGCCGCTTCCCAGGCTTGCGCAAGCGTCTCGTGAGCCTTCCTGTCATGCGGAGCAAGCCGGAGAGCTTGTTGGGCCGCATCCAGAGATTTGTCCACCGCACCCAGGGGAAGGGCGAGACGGCTGATTTCGATCCATGCCGCAGGGCTATCGGGCGACAACCTGGTCTCCGCCATCATTTGCTCGATAGCCTCCTTCTGCTTTCCCTCTCGCGCAAGCGAACGGCCAAAAGCGAATCGCAAATAGGGAATGTCCGGATTGGCCGACAACAAGGCGCCCAGGCGGGCCGGCTCGTCCGCTCCGGAGGTTGCGGCGTCCCCGGCAGCCAGCACCAGGGCCTCACGGGACGGGTCAAGTTGTGCGGGCAACAGAGGAACGCGCAACAGCGCCAGCCCCAGAGCAATCTTGGCCTGAGGCGGCGCGTTGCCTGCGCCGAATGTCGCCCTCAACGCTTCAGAGGCGCGCTCGAATTCTCCTGCGCGTATCCATAACAACCCCAGGTGAAAGCTGGAGACCCGGGCAATTTCTTCGTCGTCCTTGATTCCCAGAGCCTGTGCTTTCTCCAGGTGGGCGAGGGCGTCGTCATAATCCCGCGTTTCGTATTCCGACAAGCCGAGAAGACTCCAGGCCATCCCCAGGTTGGGTGCAAACTCCAAAACCTTTTGAAAGGTTGATTTTGCCTCCACAAACCGGTCGCTGCCATAGAGCAACATGCCGAGGTTCCAGCGGCCCTCTTTCCACGCCGGCTGAAGCTCCAAAGCGCGCTTATAGTCGCGGATCGCGTCGTCTGTCTTACCCGCTTCGCCCTCTTCGAGCGCCAGCTTTTGCAGGCTTTCAATGTCGGCGGAGGTTGCAACCGCGCCCGTCGCGGATTGCCCGTTGGTTTCGGATTGGAGGCTGGGAAGGGTTGCGCCCGACGCCCAGCCAGCGCAGATTGGCTGGGTGAATGCAATTGCCAGCATGATCGATCGGATTTTCGGGATCGGCATAGACTCCACCCGTCAGCAAGTATACTTCGCGTTCCCCACACATTCTTCAGGGTGTTGCGGAGAAGAGCCCAAGCTCGCTGGCCATGATTCGCACCGCCGACCAGGTGCGAAAACTGGCCCGCAACCCGAAAAACGGGGTAAGCTCTGTGTGTCGTCTATGGGAGAAGACCTCCCGCCGATCTGGAATGGCGATTTCCGGCTTCTGTCTCGATGCTGGAAAGAGGTTGGAACAAGGTTGGAAGATCATGCGCAAACAGTTCTTTGCATCGTCGCACCCCCTGGTCCCCAGGGATTTCCTGGCTTCGTGCCGGATCCTGTGCATCGCGTTGCTGCTGGGACTGCCGGCCGGAGCCCAGAGGGGTGGTTCGCCAAGCCTGCCGACCTTGCCCAGCGGCGCGCCGGTGGGCACCCGAGAAGACTACGACATCCCCAACCACGACGCCGTCGAAGAAGCGCGCCGTATGCAGGCGCTCAATGAGGCACGGCAAAAGGGAATGGTCTCCGACGCAAACAAGCTGCTGAAACTGGTCACCGAACTCAATGAAGAGATCGCCCGATCGGACTCTGGTACGCTAACTCCGGAACAGATTCGAAAACTGGCCCGCATTGAAAAGCTCGCTCACAGCGTAAGCGAAAAAATGAGCGCGACTGTCATGCCATCCACGGGGATTCAATCTCCGACAGATCCAAGGCTTCGCTAAGTTCTTCCCGTTGATTGGTCGCGGGCACAGCTGCAAACAGGAGGATCGGCTGTTGAAAGTTCCGGCCTTTCAGATTGCCCCACCGACCGAAAACCTTTCGCGCCGCAGATTCCTGCGCAACCTGGCCACCATCTCCGCAGCGTCCCCGTTGTGCTGTACCAGCTTCGCCCGCGCCGCCGCAACGGCCGCGGAGCCCACCTTTGAGGCGGTGCCTTCAACGAAAAGCGGCATTCACTGGGTGCACAATGCGGGCAGGTCCGCCGAGAAGTATCTGCCAGAGAGCAGTGGGGCAGGATGCGCCTTTCTCGACTTCGACAATGACGGCTGGATGGATATTTATTTGGTCAACAGCGGCAAGGCAAACTTTTACAACCCGCCCCATCCTTTGCAGAATGCGCTTTATCGCAACAATCGCGACGGCACGTTCACCGATGTCACCGTAAAGGCGGGAGTCACCGGAGGCGGATACGGCATGGGGGTTGCGGTGGGGGATTACACCGGAGACGGTTTCCCCGATATGTATGTTACGCAGTGCGGCCGCAATATTCTCTACCGCAACAACGGTGACGGAACTTTTACCGACGTCACGGAACAGGCGGGCGTTGCGGCGGGCGGTTGGAGTTCCAGCGCGGTATGGTTTGACTACGACAATGACGGCAGGCTCGACCTGTTCGTCTGCCAGTTCGCCGAGTTCGACATGGCCCACGGGTGCGGCATGGATTCGGCCGGCGTGCGCCACTATTGCATTCCAAAAATATTCAAGCCGATGCCGAGCTGGCTCTTTCACAACAACGGCGACGGCACGTTTACCGACGTGAGCAAATCGGCGGGAATCGCTGAACATTTGGGGAAGGCGTGGGGAGTGGTGGCCACCGACGTCGATAACGATGGCAGGATGGACTTGTTCGTTTCCAACGATACGGTTCCGAACTTTCTTTTCATGAACCGCGGCGGCAAATTCGAAGAGACGGGACTGGCAGCGGAAGTTGCCTACAGTGGAGATGGCCGCGCACGATCGGGCATGGGCGTGGATTCGGCGGACTTCAACGATGACGGCCGAATGGATTTGTTTGTCGCAAACATCGATGAGGAGTTTTTCTCGCTCTACCAGAACAACGGCGACGGCACTTTCGACGATGTCGCCACGCCATTGGGCATCGGTATGGCGACTCGCTGGATGAGCGGATGGGGGTTGAAGTTTTTCGACTACGACAACGACGGCAATCTCGACCTGATCGCGGCAAGCGGTTTTCCCGACGACCTCTTCGACGAGGTTTCATCGTCGGTCCAGTGGAGGCAACAGTTGCTGCTTTTTCACCACGAGGGAAGAACCTTTCGCAATGTCAGCGCGGAGAGTGGGCCGGTCTTTGCAGAGAAGTTCCCCGCCCGCGGGCTGGCTATCGGCGACTTCACCAATGACGGCGGAGTTGATGTGCTGATCAGCAACAACAATGAAGCGCCCTTGCTGCTGCGCAACAACGTGGGCAAACTCAACAACTGGCTTGGCGTGCGCCTCATCGGGCGCAAGTCGAATCCCGATGCGATCGGCGCTCGCGTCAGCTATCAGGCAGGCGACCTGAAGCGCTCGCGCATGAAAGTGGGTGGAGGCAGTTTTCTTTCTTCGCACGATCCCAGGATGGTGCTCGGAATAGGGCGGCGCGCGAAGTTTGACAGTCTGGAAGTGAAGTGGCCATTGCCTTCCGGCGCGGTCGAGCGCTTCACCGACCTACCGCTGAACCGCTACATCAACCTCGTGGAAGGAAGCGGCAAATGGACATAGAAGGTGGTTGTCTCGCTATTCCGGAAACGCCTCACCAGCCTTCACGATACGGATTCGATGGTCTGTGAAACTGGCGTGCATCTCCGGGATATACGCCTTCGCCATGTGGCAATTCGTGCAACCGCTTACCGCCTTGGGACATGCCGCTCCCGGATGGCTGGCCGTCGTTTTTCCCTGCCCAGTCACGTGGCAACTCCGACACACAACGTCGTACGCTGTCGCGTCTGTCTCAAGTTGTTTGTGCGGATCATGACATGCGACACATGTCAGCCTCGCGTCGCCGGCGCCCCAGCACTTGCTGGTAACCAGGCGGTAAGGAGCGGACCTTGTCGTGGATACGCCATTGGTTCCGCTCAGCTTTGTGTCCCAGAAGGTGCCATGACACGCGCCACAGAAGTCCACCGAGTCGGCCGCGAGCAGCCCGTCCGGGTTGAAGATATCAGCTGTCGTTGTCGTTTGCTTGCCCGCTTGGCGCGCGCTCATGGACTTAACATGACTGGCGCCGGGACCGTGGCACGCCTCGCATGTAACTCCCGGAATCAATCGCTTCTCATCAAAGCGTCCGCCCGCGCTCGACGCCGTGGAATGGCAACTGAAACACTGTTCAATCTCCGCTTGGCCGACGGGCCGAAACATCGCCTCCTCCATACTCGCGGGGGGCGGAATCGCGCGCCACGGGGTGAAGTCGAGTGCCTTCAGGCTGGTGAAATAACTGACCCGCGCCTCGTAAAAACCTCCCTCTTCCCGCTTGAACAAATAGGACTGGGCAACACGGCCTGTTCCAAAAGACCAGGCAAGTGGATAAGAGATCCGTCGATCTCCGTTCGCGACGGAGTAGCGAGTCTGGTCTGTTCCCGTATCAATCCGGTACTCGAATTTGCCCAAGGTGAAGGTTAGAGATGCATGCGTGCGTAGGATCTCCGCATCCCGGGCCGGCACGAGATTCCGGGCCATCGGAGTTTCTCGTTGGGACGCGGACCTGGCGGCATGGCAGCGCGCGCACGCGTCGGGTCCCGCATAGTCCGCGCGCGAGGGCTGGCTTTGTGTCGGCCAAAAGCCGGGCTCGGCCAGGTGATCGGCTGTCGAAAGCTGTCCCCCGGCCGCCATTGTTTGAAAGGCAAGCGCCGTGGCAGGAACAACCCAGGGCAAACGCCGGCAAATTTTGCGCAGGACGGCCCTTCGACCCTGACTGGATGCAGACAGGGCGATTCGAATGACGGCAGTTCTCACTGCGTCTCTTGCGACTTTGGCTTGCCCTCGCAATTCCTGCGCCTCACTGCCCAGCATATCCGCAAGCGAGGCGCAAATGTATGACCAACACATCCCTTTGACGGTTGCCGCGACGGAGGGTAACGACGGCCTTCCCCGATGCGCGTTGCCGGCGGAACGCTTGGTCCTTGCCAACACGCTTGCCTGTCTGGCGAATAGACGGCGAACTTAAAAACAGTTCTCTTGGAGCGGAAAAGAACCGGCGCAAAAGGTCTCCTGTTTTGCGATTTAAGCAAATTAAAACGCTTTACTTCTCGCACCGACACTCCCTCCGCGAGTGCGGGCAAATCAAAATCAAGGTATCGATACCACCGCTTGACCGATTGCCTCTAAATATTGTGTTGACAGTCGATAACGGATGCGCTCAAAATGCTGGCCAACTGAAGAGATCGGCGGCGAACTATTTTCAAGGGGATTGCAGGCACCTACCGCTCAAACGTTTTATCGAGAAACGGAAGAGTTCAGGTGGCGGTTGAGCAGCCTCCGCGTCGATCTCTGGAGTGGACAGCAGTTCTTGAGAGCGGCGGTTAGGGTTTGCCAGCTCTTTTTCTTTTGCTTGTGGTAGCGTGACCGCGACTCACAATTAAGCGATTTATTACAAGGCGGAGCAGGCACTCCGCCTAGCCTGATGGTTATCCCCGATGCGATGGGGAATCGAACAGGGCCCGGTCGTCCGTTGCGCCGCCCGCACTGGGGAGTAACCGACGGTCCATCTTGAAGCGTTTTGTTCAAAGCAACAGGCTCTCTACGAAGGAACGACCAGTCCCTTCTTCAGGAATGAGGAGGGAAAACGGTAACGACATTCCAAGGAGACCAAATGACGCAACATGGAGTTGAGAGAATCAGTCCTGCGGCCCGGGCAAGAAGCGGGATCCGCGTGCTCCTCACGATGCTCATTCTGCTGGGGGCGGTTCCAGCCGCCCTTCACGCGCAAGCCTACTACGGATCCATCGTCGGCAATGTAACGGACTCCAGCGGTGCTGCAATTGTTGGAGCAAAGGTCACCGTCACCCTTGCCGCCTCCGGCGTAAAATCCACCACAACCACCTCGGCCATTGGAGCCTACTCGCTTCCGCAGTTGGCTGTTGGCACCTATGTTGTTTCGATTTCCGCACCCAAATTCAAGGAGTTCGTCTCCGACGGTGTCGAGGTGCACGTTTCCACGAATACCTCGGTAAATGCCACACTTCAGCCTGGTTCAGTGACCGAAGTGGTGACCGTCCAGGCCGACGCCGTGCAGGTGGAAACCACCTCTGCGGAGGTTGGTGAAGTCGTCTCAGGAACGCAGGTTCGCGAGTTGCCGCTGAGCGGCGAAAACTTTGTGGGCCTCACCCAGCTATCCCCCGGAGTCAACGCGGCGCAGGGCGCCAACTTTGTGGGCAAGGGGCTGGATGGCGGCGTCAACTTCTCCGTGAACGGCAACCCTTACACCAATAACCTGTTTCTGGTTGACGGCGTGAACAATAACGACGTCGGCTCGAATCGCACCATTCTTGTCTATCCGTCGGTCGACACCATCGCCGAATTCAAGATGATCCGGAACTCCTATGGGCCCGAGTATGGCCAGGCATCCGGAGCCATCATTAGCATCACCACCAAATCCGGCGAAAACAAATGGCATGGCGGCATGTTCTATTCCGGGCGCAACGATGCACTGGACGCCAACAACTGGTTTGCCAATCACGCCAGTCTGGGCAAGGCCAAGGAACGCCGCGACGATTACGGCTACAACGTCAGCGGACCGGCCATCAAGAACAAGGCCTTCTTCTGGTGGAACCAAGAGTGGAACAAGGAAATCCAGGGCGTTCCATTAGCAGCCTGCGTTCCCACTGCCGCGGAAGAGGGCGGCGATTTCAGCGGCTACAGCGGCACGACCGATCAATGCGGCGCGACTCTGCCCACGATTCCAGGCTATGCGCAAGCAGCCGGCAATCCAATGAAGATCGCGGCGCCTGACGCGGCTGGACTGCTGATCGCCAGCTTCTACCCCACGGGTCCCACCGCAACCAGCAACGGAAACAATTATTCCCAGCTCATCGACAATAAGCTGGACTGGAGCGAGTGGAATGTCCGCGGCGACTACGACATCACCCATTCGAATCGGGCTACGTTCCGCTGGACGAACGATTCATGGACCAATCCGGCGCAGAACGACGGTTCGCCGTTCTGGGGCGAGTCGGATTTCCCGACCATCGATTCGTCATGGAGCCAGCCCTCCAGAAGCATCATGGCCAAACTCAGTTCCACCATTTCCAACTCCATGGTCAACGACGTGGAGTTCGGCTTTGGGCAGAACCGCATCATCACCACCCTTGCCGGAACGGAGGCAGGCAATGTCCCATTGCTGCAAGCCGCATATCCTTCGACGTTCCCGTCCTCGATCAAGCAGAAGGGCGAGTTCTTCGGCGGATGGGGCGGCCTGAATCCGTATGGATACATCGGCGGCAACTCGGGCGGCGGCAGCGGCACGACTTCCATGTGGAACATCGCGCCCTACGGCAACCATGAGGACCTCTACACGGTGCAGGACAACATCTCGAAGGTGCAAGGAAATCACCTGCTGAAGGCGGGCATCTTCCTGAGCTCGAATGAGAAGGTCGAGAGCAACGGAAATGGCGCTGACCGGCCTGGTCTGCCTGGCAACTGCGCTGCTCCGCTGTGCGACAACACCAACAACAGCCTGGCCACTATTCTGCTTCCTGGCACCGGCGCAAACGCACAGGTATTCACCGGCGTCGGCGAGAACAGCATCGACGGCATTGCCGACGTTCACTGGCACGACATCGAGCCTTACCTTGGCGACTCATGGAAGATCAACCGCAAGGTGACTATCGACTTCGGCTTCCGGTGGTCGATCCTGCGTGAGCCATACGGCGGGACCGGCGGCAACAATACTTCGCCCGCCTATAACCAGGGCGGCAATTACGCAAACCAGTGGGCGAATTGGAGCCCGGCAGCATGGAGCGCATCGGAGGCAGCGAATAACCCCGGAGATGCCTGCAATGGCATTCTCACAGTGCCGGGCACGACGCCCTGCGCCAACCAGGTCAAATTCCTCGCAGGTCTCGGCGTGACCGCGAACCTATCCAGCGGCACGCCAGGTCCCAATGCTGCGCTGGTCCAGGAAAACAACCACAGCATCGCTCCACGCGTGGGTCTCTCCTGGGACATTCTCGGGAACGGCAAGACGGCACTCCGTGCTGGAGCAGGCGAGTTTTACGAGCGCGAGCTGGTGGGCATTGCGGAAAACCTGGCACGCAACGCTCCGTTTGTCCTCGGCATCAGCACCAACCGTTCTCTGGATACGGTGACACCGTTGACCAGCGCCTCGGTTTCGCCCAGCGCCAACAAGGACACCGGCGGCCACATCCCGAATGCCTGGCAATGGAACCTGTCAATCGAGCAGGAAGTGGCTCGCAACACGACCTTGCAGGTTGGATATGTGGGCAATACCGGCATGCATCTTACGTCGATGCGCGACGCGAATGCGGTGCCAGATACCAACTGGCTGGCAGCGGCCTTCACTGGCGGAGCCGCGCAGAACGCGCTTCGTCCGGCGAATAACTTCGGAATGATCGGCGGCTTTGCACGCGGCGGACATGCTTCCTACCATTCGCTGCAGGCATTGTTCCGGGCACAGACCGGAGCTTATTCAACCTTCCAGGCGGCCTACACCTGGTCCCATTCGATCGGGGACGTTGAGCTGGACAACTCCTCCGGCAGCGTGAACCAGGAAGCAAGAACCAATCAATATGACCCACGCCTGGACAAGGGCAACACCAACATCAATCGCCCCAACATCTTCGTGGCCAACGAGGTTTTGTTCCTGCCGAAACTTAACAACCAGAACCTGTTGGTGCGGAACACCGCGGGAGGATGGGAAGTTAACGGCATCTTCACAGCGGCTCAAGGCAGCTCGTTCAGCGTCTTCTCTTCCGGGGCCAGCGCGGCAACTGTAAACGGAGTGACGGGCACACTGAACTCCCTGGTCGGAACCGGCTACACCGCAAATCAGCGGCCACTGGTTACGAGCACCGGCTGCAGTTCCGGAAAGAGCGGACCCAATCTTCTCAACTGGAGCCACTTCACGCTGGTCGGGTATCAGATCGGAACCTTCCCGAGCAACATGGCATCGCGTGGCAGCTGCGTGGGCGCGCCCAACACGAATCTGGACGGCCAGTTGGCCAAGAACTGGATGATCAAGGAGAAGATGAGAGTCAAGTTCGCGATGGACTTCTTTGACCTCTTCAACCATCCAAACTTCAATAGCGGCAACCTCGAAGCCACAGGCTTTACGGCCTCGGGCGGTGTATATTGCGGAGGAGCCACTGCAACCAGCGGATCGGTTTGCAGTCCGACCAACAACGTGATCAGCAGCGGCAACACGCCAACCGGCTTCGGCCAGGCAGGCAGCGAGAACCTCAATGCGGGACGTGTGTTGCAGTACAGTCTCAAACTGACGTTCTAGAATTGCCTGTTGTAACCAGGACCACCCAAGAGGCGGGGCTTGAAACTTTCCAGCCCCGCCTCTTAGTCTCTAAACAACAGGATATAGTTCTCCGATGAGGCCTTACCCAGAGATCTCTACGCGGCAAACAAAACAGAGTCGAAGGCGTGTGCTCCCCTTCGTGTTCGCATTTCTTTTTCTTGCCTGCCTTCCCGCGGTTTGCGCAATTCCCGTTCTCGCTCAGTCACAGAAAGCAACCGAGCCCAGCAGCCAATCGCAGGAAGAGCTTGCCCGGAGATTGAAAGCGGCTGCGGATGCGCGCGATTCGCACGACCAGGCAGCGGTGGCTCGGACCAACGAACGCCTGATCGCGCTGGTTTTTCGCGAGTTGGCGCACCTGCATCTGGCAGCTTCGGATGTTGCGCAGGCGATCGGTTTTTACAACCATTCACTGAATTACGAGGATTTACCCGACACGCGCCTGGATCTCGCCATCGCCGAGGTCGAGGCGAGCCGGATCGACGATGCAATCAAGGATACCCAACAAGCCTGCGCGGCGGACTCGGCAAGTTTGCGCTGCAACCAAGTGTTGGGAAACACCCTTCTGCAGAAGGAAGACTATGCCGCCGCGGTGACGCCGCTTTCACGCCTGGCTGCCGCGCAGCCCACGGTGGAGAACCTCTACCTGCTTGCCATCACGCTGCTGAATACAGGCAAGCCGGAAGACAGGGCTCGCGCCGAAGCTGTTTTCAACCAGATGCGGAAGAACTCGGGCGACAGCGGATCACTCCATGTGCTGTTTGGGCGAGCCTATCGCGATGCCGGCGACATGCCTTCCGCGCTTCGGGAATTCCAGCGAGCTGTGGCCCTCGACCCGCGCACGCCGCATGCGCACTACTTTCTCGGCCTCGCCCAGCTTTCGATGAACGAGTGGAAACCGACGCCGGACGCCGTGGCTGAATTGAGAAAGGAAGTCGAATACTTCCCGCATGACTACCTTGCCAACTATATGCTTGGGTTCCTTGACTCCGGCCAGCGTCAATTCGACGAGGCAGCCAAATACCTGCAGGCCGCTGCAAGAATCAACCCCTCGGCGCCAGAACCATTTCTCTACCTGGGATTGAATGCGTTCTCCGAGGAGAAAATGGACCGCGCGGAAGAGATGCTGCGCAAAGCGGTTGAGCTCACAGGCAACGATGAGGCCCGCTCCAACTACCAGATACGCAGGGCCTATGTCGACCTGGCGCGCATTCTGGCTCGAAGTGGACGTACGAAAGAAAGCGACGTCTTCGCGGCAAAAGCGCACGAACTGCAGAACAAGACCATGGTGGAGAGCCAGCAGAGCGTCTCTGCCATCATGCTTTCGGGCGGAGCCGGCGCTGCCGCCGCCGTGATGCCGTTGAGCCGTGCGCAGGAAAACCAGGCCGCTCCCTCTGTTCAGGGCGCAGCCGATCTCTTCGCGCAAAGCAGAATGACCGCCGCGCAACTTGCCGCTGCCGAGACGAGCGAGAAAACGCTTCGCTCCGTGCTGGCGCTGGCCTTCAACGACCTCGCAACTTCACAGGCCATTCAAGGTGCATACACTCTTGCTCTGAGCAACTATCAGCAGGCGGAGCAGTGGGACAGTTCCCTTCCCGGCCTGGAGAAGAACCTCGGCCAATGCGCCTTCAGGGCGAAGAATTATTCCGAAGCGATCCGCAGCCTGTCCTTGGCCTTGACGCGCAACAGCGACACCCCGGCACTGCGGGCCATGCTCGGCGTCTCCTACTTCGCCACGGATCAGTTTGCTCAAGCAGCGCAGTCCTTTGCGCCGCTCGGGGAGCGCGCCATGCAGGACAGTGAAATCGGTTATGCCTGGTCCGCCTCTCTCACCCACATCGGCGACATGCAAAAGGCGACCGAAGTGTTGAATGCCTTTCAATCGCAGCCGCGCCCCAACGAGACACTCCTGCTTGTCGGCCAGCTATGGACTGAGATCGGCGACTACGCGCGCGCCATCGCCACCTTGCAGAGCGCGCTCGCCGAAGATCCATCCCTGATGAAAGCGCACTTCTTCGAGGGGCTCGCTTATATTCGCTGGGAGCATTGGCCGGAGGCCGCGAAAGAATTCCAGGCGGAACTCAGCCTCGACCCAGGCGATCCGCATGCGCTGTATCATCTCGGCTTTGTATACTTGCAGCAATCGAAGACCGATGACGCCGCGGCACTTTTTCTCAAAGTGATTGCCGATCATCCCGACTACGCAAACGCGCAATACCAGTTGGGGAAGATTCTGCTCGATAAAGGGCAGACAGCCGATGCAGCCGCACATCTGGAAGCGGCGGCGCAACTGAGCCCACAGACGGATTACATGCACTACCAGCTGCAAGCTGCGTTTCGCAAACTGGGCAGAGACGCGGACGCGGACCGTGAACTTGAAATCTACAAGAGCATCAAAACCAAGTCGCGGGAACGCCTCGCCGACCAGCTGAAGCAAAAACAATAGGGAAGGAAACAATCCGCTTGCTCACTCCCCGCGCCTACGATCATTTTCTGCGAATGCTTGCTGCCGCGCTCTGTGCGGTGAACATCGCAGCAGCGCAAATGGGCTCGGGGCACAATCCAGTGTCCGCTCCGCCTCCTGGCGCAAAAACCATCCAGTGCAGCGGTCGTCCGGTTCCGCAACTTGAAGATATTGCGACAGCCGCGGGCATCACCTTCAAACACAACACCGCACCGCTGAAGAAATACATCGTCGAATCCATGAGCGGCGGCGTTATCCTCATCGACTACGATCGCGACGGCTGGCCTGATATCTACTTCACCAATTCGCCCACTGTCGATCAGGCACTCAAGGGAGCTAAAAGTGCTGGGGCGCTGTACCACAACAACCGCGACGGGACTTTTACGGATGTTACGGCAAAGGCCGGCCTCACAACTTCCTGCTTTGGCATGGGGGGTGCGGTCGGAGACTACAACAACGACGGATGGCCAGACCTTTACCTCACCTGTTTGGGCGGCAACGTACTTTATCGCAACAACGGCGACGGGACTTTCACAGATGTCACGGCAAAGGCCGGCGTCGCCGATGGCCGCTGGTCGGCGGGCGCTTCGTTTGGAGACTACGACGGGGATGGATTCGCCGATCTCATGGTTGTCAATTATGTCGACTTTCATCTCGACGACATGCCCGGTTTCGGAAGCGCTTCCTTCTGCAAGTACAAAGGCATCGATGTGCAATGCGGACCGCGAGGATTGCGCGGGGCCGGCGACTCGCTCTTTCACAACAATGGCGATGGCACATTCACGGACGTCTCAAAAGCCGCGGGAGTCAGCGATCCGGACGGATACTACGGACTGGGCGTCGTGTGGGCCGATTTCAATAACACCGGCCGTCCGGATATCTATGTAACCAACGACTCAACCCCCAAGTATCTCTACAAGAATCTAGGCAACGGGAAATTCGAGGATATCGGACTTCAGTCGGGAACCGCGGTCAGCGAGGACGGCTCCGAGCAGGCGTCCATGGGCATTGCACTTGGAGATTATAATCACACCGGCCGGCCATCGATCTTTGTCACCAATTTCACCGACGAGAATGTCTTGCTCTACCGGAATGACGGCGACTGGAACTTCAAGGAAGATTCCTTTCAGTCTGGCGTAGCGCTGCCCTCGCTGCCGCTGGTCAAATGGGGAACCGCTTTTGTCGACCTCGACAACGACGGCTGGCAAGACCTCATCCTCGTCGATGGGCACGTCTATCCGCAAGTCGATTCATTGCCCTCCGGAGCAGGTTATCGCCAACCGGGCGTGCTTGAGCTCAATCAGAGAGACGGCACATTCTGTGACGCCAGTTCCCAGGCTGGAAATGCCTTGATGCAAAAGCGCGTCTCGCGCGGACTGGCCGTGGGCGATCTGTTCAACGATGGCAATATGGATGTCGTAGTGGAGGACCTGGACGGAAGCCCCATGATTCTGCGCAATCATGGTGTGCCTGGACGCCACTGGGTGAGCTTCGAGCTGAACGGAAACCCCAGCAATCGTCTCGCGCTCAACGCACGCATTTCGATCGTCGCCGGCGGCATGACGCAAACCGATGAAGTGCACAGCGGGGGCAGCTATCTCTCGCAGAACGATCTTCGCATTCACTTCGGCCTGGGCGCTGCAACAAAGATCGACAAGGTGCAGATCCATTGGCCGTCAGGGCGCAGTGAAGACCTGACCAACCTGGCCGCCGACCATTTCTACAGCGTAATGGAAGGCAAAGGCATCGTCGATCCGGAGAAGGCGCGGCCCGTACCCATCAAACATCCGTAGCTCTGCACATGCCGGTTCTCCCACTTCGTTCTCAGCGACTCGCCTTGCTCGATGCGCCCAATTCCACAGGCAAGTCCAGGGTCCCGATCTGGTGCGTAGACATATCGCTGACACCGAGACGCAGGCGGAACTTGCCCTGCTTGAGGCTCAGTTCCTGATGGATCGGAATTCCGGATTCCATGGCGATCTTGTACTGTTCCGGCGTCAAGTCGAGCTTCAGCACGCCTGATGTCTGCGGCGGCGCAGCCGGTTGCTGGGGGCCGTCGTTCAATGCGACAAGCAGAACCAGAAACTGCGCGTGGCGCTTGCCGTCCGCGGTCGTAGTGAAGTTTGCATTCGAGGGATCCAGAAGAGAATCAACCCGCAGCGCGGGATGCTGCGCATCGGGCGGCGACACTCTGCCGCGAAGCGCCAACATCGTCGACTCCGGGGTCTCGGGTTGCAAAGCAATATGCAAATCCTTGACGCTATCGGCGGGAGGATGCGTGTCGGGGTCCGCAAAATAGCCACGCCGGTAATTGAGAGATCCGCTCTTCCCCACAAGCTCGACGTGAATCCTGCGGAATTGGCCGTTCCATTTCTCGTTGGTTGGACGGTAGGCGAGAGAGTAATAGTTCGAGCCGTCCAGCATGCTGTGCCGCAGCGCGCCCTCAAAGTCGTTGGTGCCGACAAAGGCTTCGCCGCCAGTCTGATCCGCAAGATCGTTGGCCGCATAACGCAGCGCCGACCGCGTTGTGAACTGCTCTTGTAGCCTGTCACCCATCTGTGGACTTGCAGTGCTCCCCATAGGCCCGCCAATCGGCGAAACGGACCCCGATCCGCTGCTGGTAACCGGAACGCCGCCCGTCTCCATTCCCAGCAGGCTGATGGGATACACCGAGATCTGCGCATTGGCGATCAAGTTGGCTGTCTGGCGCGCCTGCGCCAAATCCGGAGTGGCCCTGAAACGCTCATCCATCAACTGCGCTCCCACAGAGACCGGAAAATCCTCCGAAAGCCAGAGCAGATTCTTCCGTCCGGGATAACCGCTTGTTGCACGCGCCAGCTCCGCCATGGCCGCTACGGTGATATACGCGCGATTGTCCCGGTGAATGGCGTCTTGATCTTCCTCTGCCGCCTTGAATTTGCCGGCCGCGCCGCCGGGATCGTAGCCACCGATTGCTTGAACGAAATCGGTAATGAAGTCGTCATCTTGCAGAACCTCATCTTTTGAGCGGATGAAAGTCATGTCGCTGGGCCTGATCGACTGCGCCGCTGCCAGCAGCCGGTCCGAACTACCGGTAAAGTTCTGCACCATCTGCAGACGATTCCGCAGAACAAAGAGCGCAACGCTTTGCCCCGGCGGCAACTTCGTCAGAAATTCGAGAAGCTGTTTGCGAGCGTATAAGAGATCGGATCGCGGTGTGTTCAACTGGTCGAAGAGGATGATGTTAATGGCGCCGGAAGCGGCCTCTCGATTTGCGATGTTCGAATAGAATGGCTGCGTTGCGGCAGGCGCGGGCGAACGCTTTGGCGTTCCGGGAGCCATCTGTTTCAAACTGCAAGCTTCGAAGAAGTCCACCTTCTGCGGCTTGCCGTCCTCTTCAACTTTGAAATCCTGCTGAGTTAGGCCAGGAATCACCTGGCCATTCCTGTCTCGAACCACAACATCGATGAACACCAGCCTGCTGGTAAGGCGAATTGTGCCGCCGCTGGGCAAATCCTGCGCAGACGATCCGCTGAAGCCAACAAGCAGCAGAACCAGGCTTGCAAAGCTGGTTTTCCGAATGCTTTGAAACATCGGTACCCACCTCCTGATCCAATTCTTATTCAAATCGGTGCCGTTGCTCCAGGTGACTGAAGCTCGCTCGTTGCAATTTGAGATCCAGTTCTGCAATTGGATTCGGCAAGGACAAAGGCCGGCACGCCTCGACGATGAAGAAGGTTCCTATCACCTTGTTATTTGACGCAAAAGCCTCGATCAAGTTACTTGCGGTTCCAGGATTACTCCCCGTCGGCCGCGGGTCCGCGCAACAGCGGACCAGCAATCGAGTCACAACAGCATCTATCGAATCTGATCACAGTCACCATCCAGCCCCTGCGACGCATGGACGCACTACCGTCACAGGCCCCTTTGCGACAGCGTTCAGGGCGATGCACCAGCCCCCCTGTGCTGACGGGATCAGCACGATCGGGGACTTGGGGCACATTTCCATGCATTGGTGCGAGGCAAATCTCCCTTGCAGTTCTCGCGCACGAGGTAATCTGCCATCTTATGCTACAGAAAACTGTGTTGTTTCGTTCCGGTTGCGGTGTTAGTTGTGGTGAGTCGCTGGTGGGGTGTTGGGTGAGTTTGTGCGCCTTGAAGCTGCCATTCGGTTTCTTCAAGCTTTTCCCGTTTGCAGTTCCCATCCGCTGAAATGAGCCAGAAGTTTTTCTTGATGCTCGAACGTAGCCGAAAGATGGGCCACTCCGTCCGCACAATCCAACCGCGGGAGGTTTTCACCTTGCTCAGAAATGCGAAGTTCATTCTATTCTGGTCAGTGATATTCGGGGCCGGATCCGCTGTCGCGGCTGCCGCCTCCATGGCGCCAGAGAATCCTCCTATCGCAACAGTTCCTGCCGCCAAAACCTCAAACATCGCGCAAACTTACGGCAAGCTGCCGCTCGGCTTTGAAGCCAATCGAGGGCAGGCCGATGGGCGCATAAAGTTTCTGGCCCGAGGCATCGGATACGGAATCTTTCTGACCAAGCGAGAAGCGGATTTGGAGCTTCACGGAGCGCCGCTTGAGGCGCAAAGAGTTGGCGCGAGCCCGTGGGAGAGAAGCCATCCGAGGCTCTCGATTGAAACTGAGGTGGTTCGGATGCGATTGTCGGGGGCCGATCCGAAGACAAGTGCTACAGGGATCGATCCTTTGCCGGGAACGGCAAACTACTTTGTCGGCAAAGATTCCTCGAAGTGGCGGAGCGGCATTCCGGTCTATTCCAAGGTGCGCTTCTCGAACGTGTATCGGGGCGTGGATCTGATCTATTACGGCAATCAGGGGCAATTGGAGTACGACTTTGTTGTGCGGCCAGGTGCCGACACGAAGGCCATCCGACTCAGTTTTTCAGGAACCCGGAAACTCGCTCTGACGGCCGACGGCGGTCTTTCCATCGATGCTCGCAATGGCCGGATTCTATTCCGCAGTCCTGAGATCTATCAGGAAGCCAACGGTCGCCGCGTGCCCGTGCAGGGATGCTTCAGTCTTCATGCAGACCGCTCCGTCGGTTTCAGGTTGGCAGCATACGATCACTCTCAACCCCTCATCATCGATCCTGTTCTCAGTTACTCCACTTATCTGGGTGGAAGTCATGACGATGCCGCAAGCTCCATCGCCATCGACGGATCGGGAAACGCCTACGTCACGGGAACTACATTCTCCACCGACTTTCCGGTGACGCCGGGAGCCTACCATGCAACGGACAAGTCGGGAACCAAATACACGACCGGATTTGTTTCCAAAATGAATGCGACCGGGACCGCGTTGATTTACTCCACGTACCTGGGCGGAAGTGGAGGCGAGACAGCGAGCGGTATTGCGCTGGATAGCGCCGGGAATGCCTACGTCGCGGGCATGACGGGCTCCAAGGATTTTCCGGTGACCAAGGGGGCCTTTCAAACAAAAGACAATAGCGCGACGGGAAGAGGCACTGGATTTGTTTCCAAGCTCAACGCCTCGGGCACGCAGGTTCTGTATTCCACTTACCTTGGCGGGAGCAACTACGACCAACCGGTTGACGTTAAAGTCAACAGCTCCGGAATCGCCTATGTGACGGGCTGGACTCAATCCACTGATTTTCCAACCACCGCGGGCGCATTCCAAACCGTGAAGCCGGGAAGCTCCAACACGCCGTTTGTAACTTGTTTGAATGCCGGGGGAACAGCGCTGGTGTATTCCACCTATCTGGGCGGCAATGGCGACGACCAGGCAGGCAGCGTTGTTCTGGATAGCGCCGGGAACGCATACATCGCCGGGTCGGCCAGTTCCATCGACTTCCCGGTGACGCCGGGAGCCTTTCAGATGGCGAACAAGGCGATACCAGGCCACAGCACGGTCTTTGTTGCGAAGCTGAACTCTAGCGGCAGCTCACTGGTTTACGCCACCTATTTGGGAGGAAGCACATCTGATACCGGCGGACCTATTGCAGTGGACGGCGACGGGAACGCCTATGTGGCAGGTACCACGAATTCGATCGACTTTCCAGTGACGGCCGGGGCCTTCCAGACTTCAAACTTCGAAAGCTTCCACGAAAACTCGACGGCCTTTGTCGCGAGCCTTAACCCGGAGGGCACCGCGCTTCGCTACTCCACATACCTCGGCGGATCGGGACTGATTGTGGGCGGAGGCGGCGACTCCGCAAATGCCATTGCGGTGGACAGCGCGGGAGATGCATACGTGGCCGGCTGGACTGCTTCCAGCGACTTCCCGTGGACCGCGGGAGCCTTCCAGACCACAGTTGGCAACATCAATGGAAACGCATTTGTCACGGAGTTGAATCCGGAAGGCGATGCCACCCTGTACTCCACTTATCTGGGCGGCTCCGGAGGTAGATTTGGCGGCGATTCCGCGGCCGCGATTGTTACGGATGGCGCGGGGAACGTCTACATCACGGGATCCTCCGATTCGCTGAACTTTCCAGTGACGGCCGGGGCCTTCCAGTCTACGAATCATTCCGCAACCAACAACGGCAATGCTTTCATTTCCAAGCTCGACCTGAACGACGCGCCCAGCAGCATCCCCACCACCATCACGCTCAATACCACGATCAATCCGCAAATCCAGGGGCAGAGCGGCGAGATCGCAGTGACGGTTGCAAGTCTGGACTCAAGCGAGGTGCCGACCGGCAATGTGTCTTTCATTTTGAACGATGAACTGATGGCAACGGTGCCTCTTGATGGAACAGGAAAGGCGAGCTTTTCGACCGCGAACCTGGCGGTGGGCTGGTACGAGGTTTACACAGTCTATGGCGGAGGCGGCAGCTTCGATCCCAACAAGGCCGAGCTCATTGAAACCGTCACCTCCGCGAACGCGGTTAATTTTTCTCCCCCGCCTGGAAAGTTCAACGGCATGGTCACCGTCTCCATGAGCGACATTAACCCTAACGCAACGATTCACTACACGCTGGACGGCTCGGATCCCACCCCTTCATCGCCCGTTTATGGACGACCTATCACGGTCACGGCGTCGACGCTCTTCAAGGCGATCGGAACCAGCAGCCAATTCCCGCCCAGTCCCTTTGTTCAGTCGTTTTACACGGTGGTGATGCAGACTCCCACCCCGGTCATCAGCCCCGCGCCCGGAAGCTATTCGCTCGGCCAGCCAATCACCATCACCGATGCCGATTCCACGGCCACAATCCGCTACACAACCGACGGATCCACACCGACCACTACATCGAACTGGTATCACGAGCCGATCCTGCTGACGGGTTCCGAAACAATTCAGTCGATAGCCATCTCGACCGGTCGAGCAACCAGCAATGTAACCTCGGCAAGCTATACCGTTCCCTAGCCGGGCATAACACGAATCGAGATTTGGATCCTCCTTCGAGCATTGCACGAGCATTGCAAGGCTGGCGCGGAACAGAGCGAGAGATTCGTCCTTCCCCATTGCGAGCCAGTTCCCTGCTGTCGAACTCTCTTTGTCACCCTTTGAAGGGGCAGCATTTCAAAGGATTCGACAGGCATCTTTAGCGCGCATGCCCTTTTTGATTGGATTGGGGCTTAGCGATTTCCGTCATGAATTGAGCGCACCGGCGTTCGGCCACCGATAGGTTCCCCGTTCGCGCAACGGACCCGATTGCAACGGTCTATACCGCGATGGGCTTAGCATTGATGCCTGCCACGGCGATGTAACTTGACATGGCCTGAGCCAATTGCGAGTCCACTTCATCGGCGATAACCATGACGTAGAGCAGCAGCACTCCAGGTTCAGTATCCTCCACGTGTAACTGGAGTGTCTGAAAGATGGAAACCTGCAGCATGCGCGATTCCTCAACCATCATCGCGGCGGAGTAGCCCTGATCGCGGCGCAGGCTTCCGTGATTGTGGGCCGCCACTGAGGTCAGGGCACGTGTGCCCAAGGGAAGCGGGTTGCGGAGACGGCTCACGAGATCGCGGAACATCTCCGGCAAGTGAGCGCATCGATCCTTGCGGCTCAATGGGACACTGACCAGGTCCAGTTCTGCCTCCACGCGGGTGTACCAATTGTCGATTGTGACTTGCGTTTCGCGTTCCAGGACGCTGGCGACATCGTATTTTTGGTGCATGGGGTACTCTCCGGCAAACTTGCAAAACACAATGATTGAGTTTTGTAAGATTATTACGTCGGATCGACCGAAAGTTCGGTCAAAACTGCTCAGTAGAAACCAGATTTTCAAGAATCTTCCGCCCCACGCCGGTTGAGGACAGGTCATGCCGCAGCGAGGAGCTTGACGAATTCTTCGGCTGTGACCGGCCGGCTGAAATAGAAGCCCTGCGCCTCGTCACATTCATTTGCTTTCAGAAATGCAAGTTCCTCCGCGGTTTCAACTCCCTCGGCAATTACCTGCAAGCCGATGGCTCGCCCCAATCCGATGATTGCGCTCACGATGATCGAGTCGTCGGGTGAAGTGTGGGCCTTTTGGAGAAACGATTGGTCGATCTTGAGACCGTCAAGGGGAAACCCGCGAAGATAGCTGAGACTCGAGTAGCCTGTTCCGAAGTCATCGACAGACACCCGAATCCCAATTTCCCGAACCGCCTTGAGGGTGGCCGCGGAGAGCGCGGTATTCTTCATCAGAACACTTTCCGTCACCTCCAGTTCGAGACAATGCGGATCCAAGCCGGTTTCCTTGAGGACCGTGTTCAGGTCTTCGAGAAAACCTTCGTCCTGGAACTGGACCGATGAAACATTCACAGAAATGCCTCCCGCACAGAGACCCGCACTTTTCCAAGACATGGCTTGCAGGCACGCTTCCCGCAGGACCCATGTTCCGATGGGCAAAATGAGGCCCGTCTCTTCGGCCACGGGGATAAAAGTGCTCGGAAGAAGCTGCCCACGGACAGGATGCTCCCACCGGATCAGCGCTTCCGCCCCTACAACCGCGCCGGATTTCACGTTGATCTTCGGCTGATAATACAGCTTGAATTCACTGAATTCCAATGCATGGCGCAAGCCCTCCTCAATGGACTGGCGCTCGACGGCATTCTCATTCATCTGCGGTGTGAAGAACTGAAACTTCTTGCGCCCGCTTGCCTTGGCCTGATACATGGCGGTGTCGGCGTGCTTGATCAAAGTCTCCGCATCCGATCCGTCCTCCGGGTAGATACTCACTCCGACACTTGCGGTCACATGGAGATCGAGATCACCGATCCTGTGAGGAGCCGCCAAGGCCCTTAGCACTCTTCTGGCAGTAATGGCAGCTTGATTCGGCTGTCGCATTTCCTGAAGCACTACGATGAATTCGTCGCCTCCGTTGCGGCTGACGGTATCCGGGGAACGTACACAAGCCATCAGACGATTTGCTACTGAACAGAGGAGTTTATCGCCGACCGAGTGTCCCAGGGAATCGTTGACGTGTTTGAAGCCGTCCAAATCAAGAAAGAGCACCGCGACCTTGCCCGATTGCCGACGGGCGAGCGCGATCCCCTGGTTAATGCGGTCGTTCAGAAGCAGCCTGTTGGGCAAACCAGTGAGAGGGTCATGCTCAGCCACATGGGCTAGATCCGCCATTTGCTCGGCGACCGTTACCAGATGGCTCTCGGCATCTTTGCGAGAGGTGAGGTCGCGGCTGATTTTAGCGAATCCACGCAACATTCCAGACGCGTCGCGAAGCGCGGTCAGCACAACTTCACCGATAAATTTTGAACCATCTTTTCGAAGGCGCGGCAGCTCTTCCTGAAATCGTCCGTCCGTGTCAGCCAAGTGAAGAATCTCCTGTGGCCGGCGCTTCAGGACATCTTCAACGGGAAACAAGCATGAGAAGTTCTGGCCCATGATCTCATTTGCCGTGTATCCATGCATCCTTTCCGCGCCGGCATTCCAGCTGACAATCGTGCCTGCCGGATCCAACATGAAGACCGCATAGTCCTGGATTCCGTCGAGCAGCGACAGATATTTTTCTTCACTATTGTGGAGTGCAATCCAAGCCAAATTCTGTTTGACCGCCTCACGATAATGACTCCAACCGGCAAGCACTGCAATCAGCAAACCTATGCTGGTTGCTAGGATCAGCAGAGCCTTCACCAGGCGCAGACGGCCTTTTGCATCCGCATCCCGCGATACCAGCAATCGAAGCTCTTCGCCGCGCACATCGCGAACCGACCTCTGAAACCGATCGTCGAGCGCAACGTCCGCCGTACTTTGAACGACTTCCGATTTCACGTCAAAATCGTCGGTGCCCTGCAGACGGATGATTGTGTCAGCGCGCGATAGTTTCTGCGATGTCAGCCACTCGAGGCCTGCAAGGCGGGGCTGCTGCGTTGGGTTATCCGCTGTCAATTTGCGAAGAGTTGTCTGGTCCTGTTCGACGGATTGCTTGGCGGCTTTAAACACTTGAAGATAAGAAGCCTGGCCCGTCAACCCGTATTCCCGGGCGCTCGAATCGGCTCCGTCCGCTGCCAGGAGTAAATCCTGAAGGGTTTCAAGAACCTTGTGTGTATGGCGCAGCCAGCCTTCGCTGGCATCGGATACGGCCATGCCGCGAAAGGATACGGAGGTCACAATCACTAAACAAAGAATGGCAGACCCGAGAGTGAGCTGTACCTTGCGGTCCGAGAACGACTTGGGCTCCACGGAAACTCCGATGCTGGCCCAAAGGCTGTCTATTGAAGGGCCCGTCTCTCAAGAGCGACTCCCGAGAGCACTGAAAGCTGCAACCATCCGGAATGCAGAGGCGGAGCAATCATCAGAATTCGAAACGGCCGCTTGTCGCCAGCGGCGGTTTCGATCACAGGCTGCCAGTGTCAATCATCGAACGGGGCCTTGAGGAATGTAGAGCAGAATTGCCCACTCTCATCCGATTTGGTCCAAATGGGTACTCGGCCGACGCTGCGGTTGCGCCATCTTCGCCGCTGGATCCACGGCTACTGAGCGGTTGCAGGAAAGCCGTCCCCATCTCGACTTCGTTCAAATGCGCCACTGGCCGATGCTCGCGTGAGCTTCCACACCAATCTACGAAAACTATTGCTGTTGCTTCATTTCTTAGAGCGCAATTCTCCCAAGTACCGCATCTCAAGTGAATGCAGTTGCGAGTCCGAAATTCGTGCTAGTGCGCAGTCACGGTAAATGTCACCGCCTGTTTGAAGCGGAGCCCGCGCGGCCAGGGACCCACCTGGTCGTTGCCAGGACCTTCCGTATAGCCGGCCTTCGCGTCGACTCCGTAGAAGCCGGGCGGAAGGTCACGGGGAATCTTGTAGGTCGCCTTGAGAGGATAAGACTGGTTGGCTGCGAGCATGGGCACTTGAATATCCATTGCGGCAAGCTGGGAACGAACTCCGCTAAATTGATGCGGATCGAGGAAGTCGTAGATCGAGAAGGTGAGCTTGCCCTTGCCGAGATCGCTCGGCCCCACTTTCAACGTAGCCGCAAGGGTGATCGTGTCGCCCGGAGCCGGCGTGGGATTCGACACGGTTACATCGTGGATATCGAGCGCAAGCACGTGCTCGGTCTGGATGTCCTTATACTGGTAAGCCCGGGTGTAGGCAATATCGAAGTCCAGCGGGAACGCCTGATTGCTCTCGACAAAACCTGACCAGTGCGGCTTGGCCGGCGACGCGGGAGATACCGATTCGCTCAGGATCATATACATGGGCGTCTGCGGAACGCGGTCCCCGGTGGACGCGTTGTCAAGCATGCAGAAGACCGGTTTGTTGTCGACGAGCCAGACCAGTGAACCGGGCCGCCAGTCGATACCGTAGATGTGGTATCCAGCGTAATCGGCGCTCAATCCGCGCAGCGGCGGTGTTTTGTCCCAGTCATAGACGCGGAACTTAGGCTGGTCGCTTCCCAGTTCGGCATGCATAAACTTGTGCTGGCCGCTCGCGTCGGCCCAATGCAGAGTGGTCTCCACCACCGAGGCCTGTCCTTTTACGTTCTTGTCCGGCTGTTTGCCTCGCGGAGCATAGACCCACTCCACCACGTCGATCTCCGGCGGCCATGTGCCAGTCTCGGGAACCAGCCACATAGCCGGCCAATTGCCGTTGGCCTGGGGCATTTTGGCAAGCATCTCGAAGTGCCCGTAGGTCTGCGAGAACAGCCCTTGCGTTCCCACCCATCCGGCTGTGTAAGGATGATCCCAATAAGTCCGCTTCGCCATTTCGAGCCGCAGGCCCACCTTGGGGAGAACAGTCACGTTATCCGGGATGTATACCTCTGCTTCCTGGTCGGGAGGGCCATGCTGTCCGATAAAAATGCGCCATTGGTCGGGCTTAAGCATGCCTTCGGCGGCGAACTCCGAGTCGAAGGTAAGCCGCATGTTGGACAGCGGCTGGGGTGCTGGACACGCGCCCGGTGCGGCGAAGCCCTGACTGGCAGCGATCAGCACCAGCCAAGCGGCGCAGAACGGGGAGATTCTGTGCGCTCTCATAGCGTAAGTTTAGTCGCCCACAAGCTGCGGAGCAAGCCGGGATGCGCCTTCCACTCATGAATATTCTTCTGACTTCTCGATCGTCTTCGGCAGCCGAGCCCGTGAAAGCGCTAGCGCATCAACTCGACCAGGGTCTGCTCGACGGGAAGAGCAGACAAATGTACCAACGTCGAGCCGACATTACCCCGATTAGGCCAGAGTGCCGGATGACTATCGAGAGTCCGCCGCCCCGCTCCAATGTCTATCCATTCACAAGCGCAGCGGCAGTCTCTTCGAAGCACATTTTCCAGCGAGATCATTTCGAAAAATCGATCACGGCCGCTGTGGTGATCGGCATGCTCGGGAGTGTAAAGGTCCCGTTGGCCCCGGTGATGGTCGTTGTAACCAATGTTCCTTGGATCGTACCATCCGTGCTTCCATCAAAGGTCTGGCCTCCCAGAGTCACTCCGTTGGTTGACGTGTAGCTTGGAGCACTCAGGTATCGAATTGTTCCGGCGCCGTAACCTGGCAGGTTAATGATGACGTTGCCGGTGTTCACCTCGTCCTTGTTGATCACGATCATGTGTACGGTCGAGGTTTTATCGATTGTGGACCAGATCGATACGTTGGAATCCGTCATGGTCGCGACTGGCAACAACGACGCACCGCGGCCCGCCAACTGAGCAAACGTCAAGAGTCCGTAGTAAAGAGGATTCACCTGGTTCAACGTGTAGCTGGTCGTCCCTTGATAACTGACCGAAGAGAATTCATACAATGCATAGTTTGTGTATTGACCGGAATGCCAGTTCACACCGTCCATTCCATTGACCAAATAGTTGAACATTATGTCGACGGACCAGAGCGCCGAGGAGAAACTATTGCTGATCCCAGCGGCCCCTCCGCCTCCAACAGAATTGATCTCGCCCATGCGAAAAAGACGCCCCACCTGGTGGGCCGTTGCCGCGTAGCCCGCATAGTCGCCCGGCAGTTGAGTCGCGGAAGCGGGTTGCAGAAGATAGTCCGGCGGCAGTGTCTGTCCCGCAGCCGCCCCGCCCAGATAGGCATGTTGACTCACAATGGACGGAGTAAGAGCGCCGGCAGTCAATGCGCTTTCCTCACTTGGCTTCCATCCCGACTGAGCGCTCGAGGGTCCCATCATCCCGATGCCCGTACCAATAGTGGATTGAATTCCCTGCTGCCATTGCTGAAACTCCGCAAGATAATCGGAGAAACTGTACGTGCTGGGCCGCGCACTTTGATAGGGGTAATTGTCTGGCTCGTTGCCAATCTCAATGGCTTCAATGACATTGTTCGGGATGCCATTGGTCCATGCCGATGCTTCCGCCTCGGCTACGGATAGGTTGTCGTTCATGAGGTCCACACCTAGGGTGTAGTGGATGCTCTGAGCTTGCGAGAGCTCAACGAGCGGCTCGATGTCTTGCTGAAGATCGGCGACTGTCGTATCGTCTCCCTCGATGCGGAACAGCAAGGGCGCTGTGTAGTACTGTGTAAGGTTTCCCAGCAATGTTCTGTACGTCTGATTCACGCCCGTCGACGCTTGCCCCATGATCTCCGACGCGGTCATCCAATCGGTGGACAGCCCCATGAAATTCGGCGGGATGGTCATGATTGGAGTAGTGCTTACGGTAGCCTGCGCAAGCACCCCTTGCGGCAACGTGATGACAAAGGACGACGTCGTCAAGGTGCTTTGGAGATATCCGCTCGCGACCACGATTGCCTGAAATTCCTCTGCCGTGGTTTGCGACGGCGCCAGCACAATCGGGCCAGTATAGACCGGAGACGCAGCCGTTGGCGTCGATCCATCGCTTGTGTAATGGATAGTGGCCCCGGCGATGGTGCTTGACATGCTGACAGTGGCTTTGTAGTCGAAGGTTCCAGACACTGGAGTAATTGTTGGCGGAGGCGCAATGATTGTGTAGGACGACGAAGCGCAAACGCTGGGGGAATCGCTTGGCGCCACGGCCAGAGCCTGGATCTTGGTGTTTGTCGTAGCCTGTATCGGTCCGGTGTAGACGGGAGACGACATAGTCGGGTAGCTTCCGTTCACGGTGTAATAGATAACCGCCTTGGGAGTAGCATCTGTGATGGTGACCGTCTTGATTGAACTGTAGGTCCCCGATGCCGGAGAAATCACTGGCACGGCAGTGGGCGGAGTAATGGTGAATGTCCCCTTGGCGACGGCTCCTAACCTGCCCCCGCTTGCCAGCGCGACAGCCTGCACAGTCTCTGTAGTTGAAACCGCAATTGGGCCGGTGTAGACGGTCGATGCAGCTGTCGGCGTCAAGCCATCGAGCGTGTAGTAGATAACGGCATCGGGTGTAGCATCGCTCAAGGCTACGTTTTGAGCACTCGTGTACTTCCCGGCGGCGGGAGAGAAAGAAGGAACCGCCGCAGGGGCAATAATAGTGAAGGCTGCGGACTTGACTGGACTTTCGCTTTCCCCCGGAACAAGAGCCAGCGCCGAGAGTGTCGTATTGGCGCGAAAGGTGAGCGGCCCGGTGTAAACGCTGGAATTCGTGGTCGGAGTTGAGCCGTCAGTCGTGTAGTAAATCGTTGCGTTTGTGTCGGAACAACTGACGGTGATCGTTTCAATGTTTGTATAGGTTCCGGCTGGCAAGGAGAACGATGGTTTAGGCGAAGGTGGGGCAATAGCAATGATCGATGACGCGACAGCGCTGTTGTTATCGCCGTTCACGACCGCGAATGCCTTCACTGTTTCATTGGTTGAGACGGTGAAAGGTCCGCTGTACATGGTGGACAAGGTTGTGGGCGCCGATCCGTTTACGGTGTAGTAAATGACTGCGCCTGGAGTCAAATCCGAAATGGATACGGATTGCGGCGCGCTGTAGGTTGCGGAAGCAGGAGAAATGGCCGGCGTCGCAACTGTCAGAGCAATCGTGTAACTGGCGGAATTCGGATAGCTGTTGTTATATCCGGCAGCGACAGCCATTGCCGATAGCACGGTATTCGATGAAACAGATATCGGCCCGGTGTACAACGAAGAGGACGTTGTCGGTGTCGAACCGTCGGTAGTGTAATAGATTGCAGCGCCCGCCGTGCGGGAGGTGATACTCACCGATTGAACGGAGGAATAGGCGCCAGCAATCGGCTGAAAATAGACAGTTGCCGCCGGGAAGGAATACGTAGCCGTTGCGATAGAACTTGCCGAGTCCCCACTTGCCACCGCCATCGCCTGAATGAACGAGTTCGAGGAGACGGTGATTGGTCCGCTGTACACAGGAGAAGACGCGGTCGGCACGGCACCGTTCGTCGTGTAATAGATGACCGCATTTGGAGTGGAATCCGAGATGGAAACGGATTGCGCAGTATGGTAGGTCCCCGACACAGGAGCGAGCACTGGAGGATTTGTGGAAGTGCTCTGTCCGCTTGCCGAGATGCAAAAAGCAATACTCAGCAAAGCCATCGCACCATGAGAGGTTGACTTGCTGGTTGCGACCGCGGCCCTTACCGAGGTGAGCAGCAATCGTGCAGGGGATTCCTGTGGCATCTATTATGCTCCTAACAAAACCTGAATATCTGTCAAAGGTGCGGCCTTAGTGAGCGGCGCGCACGGCGACACGCAGACGCGGACGTGATGGCGTCATGAGGTAGACACAAACGAGATGGCGTCTGGGGTGTTGGGTCTATTAGAACCTCTAGCGGCCGGCCGCGCGCAGAATAAGCTGGTCAATATTGCGCATTGGACAAGGCTCTTTCTGAATCGGGAAGTCGAACCAAATCGGATATGCCGCTGTTTGCGCGACTTCCTGTTGTGTCTATATGGAAGTTTTTATACGCCGGTATGCACATTTTTCCAGTTCCTGCGTGACGGTAACGCTGGGCAAGCGCCATCTGTCGAGCAGCATTGGATTTGTGGTTTGGAAGTTTCCGTGCAAAGCATGCAGACACAACAGCACGATTCCCCAAACAAGGAGGTACACGTTCATGCAATATCGCGCCCACGTTCGCACTGCACTCAGTGCGCTCACTCTAATTCTTGTGACCTTCACATCCAGCACCAACGCGCGGGCAATTATCGGAATGCCCGGGCAGCCATCGAGTGCGAGTTTTCAGGAACCCCAGCAACCCGACACGAAACAACCCGACCAGTCAACATCCAAATCTGCGGTCTTTACCGGGACGATCGTCAAGAGTGGATCCACTTTTCTGCTCAAGGACGCCGCTGGAAAAGTCTACATGCTTGACGCCCCGGATAAGGCGGAGCCCTTTGAAGGCAAGAACGTGAAGATCACTGGCAGGCTCGAACCCAATGCAACACTCCTTCATGTCGATGCGATCGAAGAACTCACCGCGTGACTGAAGGCCGATTGGAGTAACAGGGAACGTAGTCACACGCGAAGCGCTTGCGCCAGTCATGCGAAGATATTCCCTGTTTTGCATGACTGCGCTGGCGCAACCGCGTATCCGGACAATGTTCGAAGCTTGTCGTTTTCCGGCGATTCGATCAGGAGACTTGGGCTTATTGCGGAAACACCGTCCAAATCCATCGGCCATCCAGTTTACATACAGAGAATATCGTTAGTGAGGCTTCTACGCCTTCAGATCGCTGGCTGCGGCGTGGATAAACCTGTATTCGCAAATCCATGTGCGGGAGAATCCAGGCTATTTGCGGTCGAGATGATTCCCGATTGTCGTCGGATAACCCTTTTTCAGTGTCTCGCTTCCGCGCGGCCTCTTGCGTTTGGAGTCGCAAATTCGGTGATTGCCTCGGCCCTCGAATGCATTGAAATGACCTCAGTTGTCAGAGACGGCGTGTGGATCGGTAGGACCGTCAAGGGACAATCTTCGATGCGTACGGCGCACAGATCGGTCAGAACGCTCGCAGCCCACCGATACACATTGTGTTCCTTAACCTGGTGTCGCATCCGCTCCATTCGCATTTGTTGCTCTTCGAGGCTCATCTCCAATCCCGTGCGAAGCGCTTCGCTGACTTGCCTCACATCGTATGGGTTGACAAGAAGCGCATCGCCGAGCTCATGAGCGGATCCCGTAAAGCGGCTCAACACAAGCACACCTTTGCAGTCGTCCCGGGCGGCCAGGAATTCCTTAGCTACGAGGTTCATGCCATCGTGCAGAGACGTCACCATGCAGACGACGGCTGCCCGGTAGTGTCGAGCAACTTCCTCGTGGCTGAGTTGCTTCTGAATCAAGACAATTGGCCTCCAGCGCGTTGTTTGAAAGCGGTGGTTGATGCGTTCCACCGTGTATTCCACCTGTGCTTGAAGAGCGGAGTAACTCGGTATCCGGGTGCGGGTCGGAGAGGCAATCTGCACGACGACGATGCGCTCAAGGTATCCTGGATATTCTTCAAGCAGGTGCTCGACGGCCAGCAAACGCTCCACAATTCCTTTGGTGTAATCCATGCGATCCACACCAAGCAGAATACGCTCGTTCAGCAAGCCATTTTCGCGATGGATTCGTCCGCGCTCCGCACTCTCTGCGACTGCTTGCAGCGAACCCTGTTTGCTCCCCATCAGGGTAATGCCGCGGCCTTTCGTCTCGGCGTCCTGCTTTCCTGTTCTTGACACGCCGTTGTTGGAATCGTCCCATGCAACGCTGATGGGATAAGGCCGCACGGAGGAGTTATGGCCATTGCGCTGGATGGTGAAATGTTCCCAGTCGGTTCTTGCTTCGAGAACCCTGTCCACCGTAGCCATGAAATTGTTGCAGTGAGACTGGAGATGAAAGCCGATTACATCCGCACCTAACAGCCCATCCAGTAAATCAGCCTGCCACGGGCAGATGCCGAAAGCTTCCGCATGAGCCCAAGGGATGTGCCAAAAGATTCCGACGCGCGCTTCAGGCCTGGCATCCTTGATCATTTTCGGCAAGAGCGCGAAGTGGTAATCCTGAACGAAGACAACCGGGTGATCGATGCCTTCCATTTCTTCAAGGAGCACTTCGGCAAATCGGGCGTTCACACTCTGATAGCTGTTCCAGTCGGCGGCACGAAACACCGGCCGCGTATGAGCGATGTGACAGAGCGGCCACAGGCCCTCGTTTGAGAACCCGTCGTAATATCCCCGCTCTTCTTCGGGAGTGATCCACACCCTGCGCAGCGTGTATCGCTGGTCGTCCGGGGGCACGCGCAGCCGGTCATGCTCATCGACAAAAGAGCGATCGTCATTGCCACTGCCAGTCGCGATCCATGTGCCATCGCAAGCCTGAAGAATCGGCTCGATGGCAGTGACCACGCCGCTGGGCGGCACAAGACACCCAGTCTCGGCACCGTCGCGAACATGCATATATGGTTCTCGATTGGAAACGACAAACAGCCGTCCACTGCCGAGGCGTTCGCGCACATGCACGGCGAGACGTTGCGCCGTCCATACGTGCTCCGCATTGTCGCGGAGCCGCGCTTCATTCTCCGCCTCCTCGCGTGCTTTTGTCAGATGTTCAGCCAGTAGAGTAACTTCGTGGGCAATCGGTACCAGAAAGCGAAACTCCCCGGCGCCCTCGGCGACGTCAGTTTCTCCACGACGCAATCGGCGCAGCCATTCGGCAGCACGCTTCACAGGCTGCAGCAGGAACCAGCGGACCATCAAGAGCGTAACCACAACAATCAGTACCACCATCGCCGAAATTCCAAGAAAACTTCTGCGCCAGACATTGATGCTCTCAACGCGAATATAGTCCGCATCCGCGACTAAAAAGAGTACGCAAGCAGTGCGCTCACCATAGTGCAACGGCAAGGCGAATTCATACAGGAGCCTGTTTCGAGGGGCGAGAAGCTTCCCGACAAATCCCTGATACGCAGAATTTGCGGCGACTTGGGCGCTGCTATCTGGAACCCTGGCAAAGCCGCTGGCTTCCCTTCCGGTGTTCAAAACGCGGTCTACGAGAGCGCTGGTTTGCTTGCTCGTCTTCGGCATCCCGCCCGCATCACCGATGAGCGTTCCTGAACCGTCGTACACGGCGAGAACCGGCTGATCGGGCTGCTTACGCAAGCCTTTGAGCGCCTCATTCCAATCGATGTTTTCTCCCAGATCCAATTGCAATTCGAGTTGCGGTTGCACCCCCGCGCCAAACCATTGCGTTCGCCGAGCAAGCTCGGCGCCCATCGAATGCTTGTGCGCCAGGACATCGAAGTATGTGGATGCGGCGGAGATGATTGAGATCCCGACGAGGAGAGCCAATACCAACCGTAGACGAAAGAAATGCATTTTCTCACTCTTTTCCGAGCCGCTATCGGAATCCCGCTTGTTGCGCTAGTTTGAGAGGCGCAGGAAACCAATTCGAAAGACTCATTGTCAGACTCGTGGGTAACCACGAACGCACCGCCCAACGATGGAGATTCGCGCACTGCTTTGCAGCTCTGTAAATTTGCAGGGAGACCCAGACGTGCAAACGAATGCCTGCGCACAAGTGCCGCAGGCTGACGGAATATGACCGCGAATTCCGCGCTCTAACCTGGCTCATCATGCGGTGATTTCTTCGACCTCTTCGGCATGAAGAATCTTCGCATCGGCTTCGGGGATCCCAGTGATCCGTACGTTTTTTCCTTCAAAGAGATCCGCGTTTTTCCGTACGTCGAGCAGATAGACTTCACCGGAGTTATCCCTGAGCAGGAAGTCGATTCCGCTCTTCAGGATCGTGCCGGTAAAAGCTTCCGATCTCGAAATCGATTCCTGGGGCCGCTGAGGGGCCTCGTCACTGGCCTTCGAAGATCGGTCGGACCCGGCAGGAATGGTCCTCGCGTGGTTGCCGGGCGTGAAGGCCAAGGCGACCAGATAAAGCGCACTGAGCGTGGCGATAATGCGGTTGCGAGATTCCATCAACGTGTACCTCCTCGGCAAGGGAAATGTGCCGTTGCTGCTCCATACGCTGCACGGAAGGTTCCAAACTACAAACACATTGTTGTTCGAAAGATAGCGTCTGCCCGCTCTCGACTTCGCGCTTGAAACGGAAAGAACTTCATAGTTGCGTGTAAAAATGTCTGGCAGTGAATAGGAAGAATCTACTCTGCAAGAATAGAGACCGGAGTCTATTCAGCGTCGCGGTCGACTGTGATTGGTCACTGAATCGAGGCCCCTCATTGCCGCCTGCGTTGATACTCAGGAGTCGCATAGCGGGCGAAACAACGCTGGCCATTGGTGCAAGAATCCTGCGCTAGACGCAGACGAAGTGCTCCTCCGTGAATCCGGATTGTGCATTCCTTTCCGCGGCAACAAGGATGGAAAGCATCCATTCCGTGGCGCTCCCACGCGCCGGGTAACCGGGCGGGATTGGCGAGCAAAACGCAGGGTTGCGTACAGAGTTGTTCCAGAATGAACGTGTCCTCTATGGCACGGCAACAGGTGTCATCTTCTGAGGGAAAACACGCTTCACTGCATCGCTTCCTGGATACAACAATTGTGAAGCGCTGTAGTCACTCTCGGCTGTCATGCGCATCGGACCTCAAGGTGAAGAAGAAGTTGCGCCATGCGACGGGAAGAGCTTCATCGGCGCGATTCCGCTCAGATTTTGAAGAGCCTTTCTTGCGCCGAAGCGAGGAATCGTGATTGCGGTCTGTGGATGGACAGAGCGCATAGGCCAGTGAATGCCCGATCAAAGGAATGCCAACAATGATTGAGGTGAGCGGTGCAACGGCAAGCGCGGTTGAGCAGAGGACTTCTCTCAAGCGCCGGAGACGGTTGTCAATACTCATCGAATCTCTCCTCCTGGCTTCGTCGGAGTGGAGCGTTCACACTGAATCCTCTTTGCAAACTGTCTTCCAAATCGCAACGAAAGAGAAATCAAGCGCATGCACCGCAGGAGCGCGCAAACTGAGATTCATTGGTGGGAAGTTTTTCCCAGTGGCGGGGAAATAAATTCACTATGACCCTTTGGGAGCCTTATTTTCCAGGAGGGGATTCCAACCGAACGACGGAACAATTCCTGGCAGCAACACAGCCTTCAGCGTGTATCCGGACAGCGGTTGAGGCGCGACGGTTGCCCGGATGGGAACGGTTATCCCGGCAAACCAGCGCTTCATCCTCGACTCAACTTCAGGCAGCCATGCGAGAGTTGATTCAGCAGACAGAGCGCCATAGCCAGCTGTCCATCTCCCCGCCCGTCAAGGCAGGGAGATGGAGTTGCTTCTCAATGGTGCTTTCCGCCACGCGGGGCAGCCCGATATCCAGGGAGGCGAGTTTCTTTGGCAGCGTCATGATCGGCGGGACCTTCGTGACCCTTGCCATCGCGCGCCTCGTTTCCATGAAAGTGGTTGAATGGCTCCTCGCCGCGCTGCGGCAGCGGTCCACTGTACCCGTGGTGCGGGTCAAATCGGTTGTCGACGTGACCGTAGAAGCCATGGGGACCGTGAAACCATGGACCTGCTCCTATGAACAGCCCGCCGACAAACCAGTCGGGGCCATAGTAGCCATACGGTGCGCAGTCGTATGGTGCATAGTCGAAGTACCCATAGGGACACACAGGCGCCACTCCAATGTTGACGCCGACGGAGACTTGGGCTGACCCGACAGTTGCACCGCCCGAAAGTGCAATTGCGAGAACTGACAGAGCGAAAAACTTGCCGAACTTCATGATTCCTCCTTGTCTTGGTTCGTTTGGAAAAAACTGTGGAGAGCCGTCTCTCCAGTCGACACCTCTATTGCAACTTCGCAGCCATTTCGATGCTTGAAATGCCTGGAAGGATCCAGCTATAGTCCGATTCAACCGCGCGAGCAACTTCTTTGCTATTTGAGAGCCGGCTCCCCTCAGATCCGGAGCGCATCGATTCCAGGCAATCGTTACAACCCTGTGTAAGAAATACACATGCGGAGCGGGGGTTCCATGGCAATGTCCAAATCAAGGTGAGTGTTTTCAAGAAATTGGAGACGACCGCGATTTGGCCGCATGGATGCACGGTGCATCCTCATGGACAAAGCCGGGACGAACGGCTGTGTTCGATTGGCTGGGTAAAAAGCCTGGCTGTAAAAGGAGGGGAACCATGAGCATCTATCGAAGTGCATTGTTAGGGTTGACGGCGAGTTTGGCAGTGGCGGGAATCGCCGGGTGCGCAACCAAGAACTATGTGCGCAACCAGACCGCGCCCCTGATCGAGCACACGGACCAGCTGGATACAAAAACGGCAGAGAACAATCGCCAGATTCACGACGTGAATGACCGGGCACAAGCGGGAATCAGGCAGGCGCAGGACGGTGCGGACTCCGCGACTAAAAACGCGCAAGATGCGAGCAAGTCGGCAGGCGATGCGCAGACGGCGGCGGACAACGCCGTACATCGCGCGGATTCGCTGGCCAGCGTGGTGAGCGGCCTTGATAACTACCAGCCGGTATCCACCGTCGCGGTGACATTCGGCTTTGACAAGTCGATGTTGACCAAGGAAGATCGCGATCAACTCGATAGCTTCGCAGCCAAGCTTGGTTCAGTCAAGAGCTACATCCTGGAAGTGACAGGTGGGACGGATTCGACCGGGCCGGCCCAGTACAACTACGACCTGAGCCAGCGGCGGGCGGATGCGGTGGTGCAATACCTGGGCTCGCGATATGGAATTGCCGCTCACCGGTTCTATTTGATCGGAATTGGCAAGGACAAGGAAGTTGCGCCGAACACGACCGCGGAAGGGCGGAAGCAGAATCGGCGCGTTGAAATCCGCTTGCTTTCGAATCGAAGCGATGAGGTCGCGCAAACCGCATCCACCGGTGGCGACGCGCACTAATACCGTGACTGGATAGATTCGTGCTTTCCCAGGTGCCCAAAAGCAAGGCACCTGGGGCACCCAGACTCCAAGCGGAAATACGAAATCAAACGGTCAGAGACCTAGAGAGCGCGCAGGTCAAAACCGGGCGCAGAGCGTCCGCACCAACTTGAAATGGAGGAAGATATGCGAAGATCAGTTTTGCTCGCGGTACTCGTCTATGCGGCAAGCTTAGCTTGGGCGGAAGACGCACGTGAAGCAACGTATGACCGGCTGGCTCATGCCGGCGAAGTGCTGCATCAAATCATGTCCGCCCCGGATAGCGGCATTCCAGAAGAAGTTCTGGATCATGCAAAGTGCGTGGCTGTAGTGCCTCACCTGATCAAAGGCGGATTTGTCTTTGGCGGGGAAAATGGGAAAGGGGTCGCCACATGCCGCACGGAGAAAGGTTGGAGCGCCCCAGCTTTCTTTGCCATCACAGGCGGCAGTTGGGGTCTGCAGATCGGAGTCGAAGGAGTGGATCTGGTGCTGATCATTCAAAACGAGAGAGGAATGCAGCGGTTGCTCTCCAGCAAGTTCGAGCTCGGAGCCGACGCTTCAGTGGCAGCCGGTCCGGTGGGACGCCATACATCCGCCGATACCGACTGGATGCTGAACGCGGAAGTCCTGACTTACTCGCGCGCCCGCGGTATCTTTGCCGGACTCGCGCTGAATGGGGCTGCGATTCACAGTGACGAAGATTCCACACGGGCCGTCTATGGGCATGCCGTTCCCACAAGCACCATTCTGCATGGGGAAATCCCTTCGCCTGCCCAGGCGCAGCCGTTTCTCGACGCTGTACGCGAGGCAAAGCATCAGTCCCGAGAAGCCAGCTAACTCCCCAGTTACCAATCCACTCACGATATCCCAGAACAGGCCGTTCCGATCTTCGGTTCGGCCTGTTTGTACGTATGGAGTCGCCGCGCTTGTGTGCGATGCCGCAACAACGATCGGAGAGCTGCAAGCGGATCAGAGGTCTGGACGATCTTGCATTGGATGGTCCTGACCGAAGCGAATCTTCTGCCAACCTGCCAATTCCCGCATCTCCACTCGCCAGGATGGTAACGCGCTTGGATAGTTTTCATCAATGAATGCGATCATCTTCTCGCGCACCACGCAGCGCAAGTCAAAGCACTGCGGAGAACTGGCCGCACTGACCAGGCAGCGCAACTCCATGGACCGGTCGGTCAGATTGGTCACTTGGAGGCCGCACACACGTTTGTCCCACAACGGCGATTCCTCGACGATGCGTCGCAGCTCGGCGCGCAACGGCTCTACAGGGACGGAGTAGTCCACATAAAGAAAAGCCGTGCCCAGCAGGTCTCCTCGGCGGCGCGTCCAGTTCTCATAAGGTTGCTCAATGAAAAAGCTCAGCGGCACAACCAGACGCCGCTCGTCCCAGATCTTGACGATCACATAGGTGGTGGTGATCTCTTCGATCCGTCCCCATTCGCCTTGAATAACCACCACATCGTCGATACGGATCGGCTCAGTAAGAGCAATCTGCATGCCGGCAATCAGATTGGAGGCCGTTGACTTGGCTGCGGCGGCCATCACCAGCGAGGCCAATCCCGCAGAAGCCAGAAACCCGGTTCCGAACTTCCACAAGCGTTCATCGTGAAGGCTCCATAGCAGCGCACCGGCATCAAGCAGAATCACGATAAAAATGAGCACCCGGCGGAAGAACTGCATCTGCGTGTGGACACGCCGGGCGCGCAGGTTGTCGGCCACCGAGGTATCGAAGCGGGATAGCGTAAAAGCCTGAAAAACGTAGACGCCACCAATCGCCAGCCA
This sequence comes from uncultured Occallatibacter sp., assembly GCA_964595345.1. Classification (GTDB taxonomy): domain Bacteria; phylum Acidobacteriota; class Terriglobia; order Terriglobales; family Acidobacteriaceae; genus Telmatobacter. The sequence goes on along the minus strand of CAZQPY010000009.1, from coordinate 36,700 downwards.
ACCAAAAAACAGCACCAGCAGGCATTCCACAGATTGCTCCGCCTGCTCCAGGAACGTATCCGCGATGCGGGGCACATGGGGCAGGATGATCCGCAATCCAATAAGCAGGAAGACTCCGCGAGCCGGCCATGCGAGATAGCGTTGGATGCCCAAACTGCGCCGCCGGGTTTGATCCTGCTGTCTGCGCAACAGGCGAAACACCGCGTAGTGAATGCCGCTCCCGAAGACCACGACTGCCGAGAAAAGGAATGCTCCATACAACCATTCGCTTTGAGAAAGTCCGAAGAATTCCATCGCACCTCCACTGAGCCGAAGCGGTGGGCTTTGGTCGAGGCGAAGCCGCAGTCCATGTCGTTAGAGCAATGCATGAAACGGCCCCCGGGGTCGGCGGGGGCCAGTTTGCCGCAGTTCTCTCGCGGTCGCGCTACGAATGAAGATTCAGCGGCCTCCGGTAAGTGGCCGCCGCGTGAAACGGGCTGGCTATAGGGCAGAGTTTATTTACGGCTGCTCTGCTCCTAAAGCAGCGGCGCCTTGTGTCGGCGCGGCTCCCTGGGCCGCCAGACTGTTGGCCATTAACCGAATGTGGACGCTGCTGCTGCGTACAGGCTTGGCGGTGTCTTCCTCGCCATTGCCATGGGCATTGCCCAGAGCCACGGCATGCATGCGGTAGATGGGAAGGTTGTGTTCGGTAACCAGATAGCGCTTGACCGCCTCTGCCAGCCGCGCCGAGTGCTCGATTCCGACGCTGCCGGAAGAAGGTGAGTGTGCCTCCAACTCCAAAATGTATCCGGATTGACCATTCACCTTGGTCGCGAGATCATCCAGATTCTTGCGTGCCTCAGCCGACAGGATGGGCTGTCCACCCTTGAAGGCGATGTCGACAGTGCTCTTCTCGTCGTACAAATCGAGACCGTTCACCGTCGTGGTCAAATTGCCCACCTGGTTGACTGCATTTTGAGCTGTAGAACCGGCCTGCCGAGCCTGGTCGTCCGCAGCAGTCGCTGTTTGATTGGCCGCGTCCGCCGTGCTTTGGGCTCTGTGAATGCCGGTTTGCGCACGATCGTCCACATCGCGAATGTCCTTCGCGTTCTTGGCGTTGACTTCATCCAGTTCGCTGAGTTCACCATTGATGGGATCCAGCCTCTGTTTTACCCACTTCTTGCGAGCAAAAGGATTCATGTGCCCCCAAAACCCCTCTTTAGGCTGTTTCACCGGCGAAGCGGTATAGGGGACAGGCTGCTCTTGCGCCGCGGCAGGCGGGTTCGCCTGCACAGTTGCAGGAGGATTTGCCGGAGTGCTTTCCGTCGACTGGGCCTCTTGTGCAAGCACAGGTACGGCAAGGGCGGATGCCAACAGAAGGAACGCCAGCTTGCCTGAAAGTGGAGCCGAAATTGCCGATTTGATTCTCACCAATCTACCTCCTCGCCGATGCACTTTCACCCGTTGCGCCTCAGCGATCACGGAGCAGTGCTACCGGCTCAGTTGTAGAGAAAGCAACCATCATGCCAAAGCGGAGATTCGCAGGTTTGCATCGCCAGCCTGCTCAAACGGCAAGGTTTCCAGCAATAGCTTGGCACAGAAAGCATGCTGCCGAGGCCATCGGGCGATGCAAGCTATGTAAATTTTTCGCTCCAAGTTTTCCGTTATGGCTGGCTTTTACCTGATGTCGCTGCATTCCGACTCGTCTACGGGAAAAGGCGGCCCAGCCCCAGCGCGCGAAGTCCGCTGCATACATCCCGGACAGGTTCCGTTAATGAGCCGCAGGCTCTCGGCTGCGATCGTGTTGGGAACCAGATATTTGCGCAAAAGGCACGACGGGTGTAAGCAGAGCCTTTTAGAGATTTGTCTCCTGGTATAAAATTTCGCGGAGAGAGCAGCCACGCAAGGCGATTCACTGGGAAAGGAAATATTCCTTATGAAAAGAAGCAGTTCACCAGCAAAGGAATCTGCAACGGCTTCTTTCGACGCCAGCGTTCAGGAGCGCGTCGACTGGCGCGTCGAAATGCTTGCGCGTTTGCGCACGTTGATTGAGCAGGCCGACCCCGAAGTCGTGGAGGAGGCCAAGTGGAAGAAACCCTCCCAGCCCGAGGGGGTTCCCGTGTGGTCGCATAACGGAATCATCTGCACCGGCGAGACCTACAAGAATGCCGTCAAGCTGACATTCGCGCAAGGAGCGGCGGTGGACGACCCCGCGGGTCTCTTCAATTCCAGTCTCGAAGGCAACGTGCGGCGCGCTATCGACTTTCACGAAGGCGACAAGGTGAATGAGGAGGCGCTGCAAGCTCTGATTCGCGCCGCAGTGGCGCTGAATTCGTCAAGGGCCTGATTTGGGATTGTGTTCACGGCGCGACTAGAACGTATGCAATAATTGCCGCAAGTTAGCGAAACGGAATGGACGATGAACTTCGAAATTGCAAGCATCATCTTTCGTGGATCAATCAACGACTGGTACCTCTTCCCAATACTTATCGCTTCGATGGTTGTTGCGTTCGGGGCCCGCTACTGGAGGTTTTTTACCCAGTGGATAAAGGGAATTCGCGGGCGCGATTGGGCATCGGTCTCCGCCGTCGTCGACGTCGTAAGCGTCGTCGTGCAAACGGAGCATACCCGCGCCGGAGAGCGTATCGTTGGCTACCTTGCCACGCTTACCTACTTTTATCGCAATCCCGAGTTGCAAATGGGCGAGTACAGCCGCATGTTCGACGAAGAAGAAGGCGCTCAATCCTGGGCGGATTCGTACAAGGGGCGGGCTGTCACGGTTCATGTGGACCCGCGCGACCCCACAAACTCTGTATTGCGAAAAGAAGAACTCTAAAGCAACGAAGTGGGTAAAACTGAACGGGCCTAAGGGCCTGATGACCGCGTTGTTTCCCTTGAATGTCAGGTCTACAGCCTGACCCACCGTCCTACCCCCTTGGCCGGCCGAAAAACAAAACGTAGCCGTCGGGGTCTGTGACCTCGAAGCCGCGCAGCCCGTCATGCGTATCCTGGAGCGGCTGGCCGAATGGCGCGCCATCGCCGGCAAATTCGGCGGCAAGCACATCGGGGTCCGGCGCATAGACAAATGCGTCCCACCTCATGAATGGATGACGCTTGTGGTTCGGGAGCGGCGCCACATCCTTGTCGGACTTGACGAAGATTTGCACTCCCTCGCGGCCGATGATGGCGAAAAAAGGAGCATCTTCCGGCTCCCGGAATCTCGTTTCAAAACCAAGCTTGTCGCAGTAGAAGGCGATGGTCCGATCCACGTCACTGACGATGAAAAAGGGTGAAATCGCCGAAGTCTTCGCTCGCGGACTATCCATGAACGCTTCTCCTATTCTCCCTCGCGCAGGTCGGCGATATGCCAAAGAACGCCGGTTGGATCGCTCAGATAAAGCACCCGGATTCCCCAAGGTTGCATCTGCGGCGGCTTGCACGTGATCCCAGGATACTTCTTCGTGAATTCCATCTTTTGGATGTGTGCCCACCAGAAGTCAGCGTCCTCGACGGTCAGGCTCATCATGAAATTACCGGCATGCTCCGCGACGTAGAACTTCTGCAGAAGAAATCGGAACGAACCGATCTGAAGCTCTGCAATGTGCTCATTGCTCCAGTTGACGGTAAAACCCAGATCCACATAAAACTCCATGGAACGCCCGATGTCTTTGGCGGGCACAAAGGCCTTGAGATCGGTTACCGGACCAGGCAGCATAAACCACTCCTTGGAAGATTCGTTCTCTCAAGCAGCGCCAGAATAGCACGAAGCATTTCGAAGCAGGAGTGGGGACAGCGTTCAACCAGCAGGACCGACCTGTTGGGCGGCTTTGGCGGGCAGCAGAAGCGCGAGCATGGCGAAGATCCAAACAGAGACGGCGAGACGCGGAAAAGGAAAGTCGACGCATGCATGGAGCAGAATGGCAAGGAAGCCGAGCCCCCACGGATGCCGAATAGCGGCGGGAACAGCGGCTACACACGGAATGAGGACCAGCAACAGGAATGGCAGGCCGCCCTCGGCGGCGAACTCGGCCCAGTCGTTATGCGCGTGATTGGCGTAGACCGGGAATTGCTTGACGGCGAACTGCTGGTAGACTTCCGGGAACGTTCCCAGGCCGTAGCCGATGCCGGGGCGTTGGATGGCCATCTGAGCCGCGGCAATGAAGAACTCGCGCCGCATCGCGTAGGGGTCATTTTGCTGGAGGCGGCCCCATAACGGCTGCCATCCCACGTCAAGCGTGAAAGCGACAGCCAGCAACGGGATGGCGAAAAGAACCGCCGTCATGGAGCGGCGTCGAAGGCCGGTCTTTGGGTGGCGCATGCGGACCAAACCGAGCGCAAGGATGGCGAGCATCTCCGCCAAACAGATTACGGTGCCGGCACGGGAACTGGCGGCGACGACGGACCCGAACAGAATTGCGCCGGCAAGCGGATAACCCCAGGAGCGCCAGCCCTCCTTGATGGCTCTCCAAAGGGCGATGGGGAGAGCCAGCTCGACAAACTGCGTGTAGCTGTTGGGAGAAGGGAAGGTGGCAAAGACCACATCGTATCCGGAAGAAAAGATCCAGAAGACGCGCCCGCCGGATGTAAACCGCTGCGCGAGACAAAGCACAGCCATGGCAGTGGCAAAGGCGGCGAACGCACTGAGGAATACAGTTCGGCCCGCATTGGTTCGAGTGCATTGCCGGGTCAGATAAAAGACCGCGGCAAGCGCGCCCCAGCGCAGAACTGCCTCGCGCGTTTCCCAGGTGGAAGCGGTGGTGTGGGCAAGAATCTGAACGATACCCCACAGTGGCAGTAGATAGATGAGATATGCAAGAGCGCTTCCCTGCCCCGAACCGGCTGGTTGGCGCAGGTTGAGCAAGAGGACGATGGCGAGAAGCGCGAAGAGGCCGATCTGGAATGACTGCACCGCCCACTCCGGCTTCACGAAGACCGTCATGGTGCAATAGATGAGCAGAAGGAAGAGGCAGACGCCCATACTCAGGTCGTGCATGCGAGGCGGGCATTCTTTTTGAGCTACCGGGTTTTCAGAACTTACAAGGGAGTGGAATGGGTCTTCGGTCATGAACGGTCGTCCTCCGCAACTGAAGGTGCACCAAGGTTGATGAGATTCCATCACCTCGGCCTGAGTTGCCTGCGGCGCCCGGGTTTGCGCAGCAAAGAGGGAATCGGGAAAATCCGAGCAGTCCGGAAGGAAGCACTCCCAAAAAGAAAAATGCCTCGCGGGAGTTACCCAAGCGAGGCATTTTTCTTTCAGAAAATATTTGAGAATGGAAAGAGCAGTGCTACAAGCGCCGGCGACCTATTCGAAGACCAGCGGAGGCTTGGCCAGCAGCGCGCCGAGAGCGCAACTCGCCATGCGGGCCAGTTCGCCATCGGCGCGGCTGGTGAGGACGATGGGGACCTTTGCGCCGACCACAACTCCGGCGGCGAGCGCGCCGGCGAGGTATTGCAGCTCCTTGAAGAGGATGTTGCCAGCCTCCAGATTGGGCACCATTAAAAGATCGACGTCGCCCGCCACCTGCGAAACAATCTTCTTGATCCGCGCCGCATCGCTGGAGATCGCATTATCGAATGCGAGCGGGCCATCGACGATTGCGCCGGTGATCTGGCCGCGATCGACCATCTTGCAGAGAGCGGCGGCATCGAGCGTAGAAGGAATGGCCGGATTCACAGATTCCACCGCGGAGAGAATGGCGACCTTGGGATTCTCAATCTCGATGGTGCGCATCATGTCGATGGCGTTCTGCAGAATGTCGATCTTGGTCTCGAGGTCGGGCTGGATGTTGATGGCGGCATCGGTGACAAAGAGCGTCTTGTGATACGCCGGAACATCCAGGGCAAAGACGTGGCTGATGCGGCGGCCGGCGCGCATTCCGCCATCGCGCGAGACAACGGCGCTCATCAGTTCGTCGGTGTGCAGGGAGCCCTTCATGAGCATCTGGACTTCGCCCTTGCGCGCCAGCTCGACCGCGCACTTGGCGGAGGTACGGGAGTCGGAGACGTCGACAATGCGGATGGATTCGAGATCGAGTTCCAACGTTGTTGCGAGGCTGCGGATCAACTTCTCATCGCCGACCAGGACGGGAACGATGAGGCGGTCTTTGAAGGCCTGCACAGCGCCGCGCAGAGAGACTTCATCGCAGGGCCAGGCGATGGCGGTGCGCACGGCGGGCTTGGCGGTGGCGCGCGCGATGAGGCCATGATAGCGGCGATAGGGATCGTTGACGATGAGGCGCGGAACCGGGAGGGTGGACCAGCGCATCTTGACGACCGGCGCCAGCAGTTTGGCACTGCCGGTAAAGATCGAGATCCCGCTGCCGCTGTTGGCTTCGCAATCGAAGGTGACAACTTTGGTTGCGGGATCCTTGGAGGTGACCTGGACCTTGACGAGAATACGATCGCCGACATGAATACGATTGTGGAAATCCAGCGCAATATGCGTGAGGGTGCATCCGGGCCCGGGGATGTTCATGCTGAAGAGCCCCGACACCAGCGAGGCGCACCACATGTTTGGGCCGGTGGGAGGAATGCCCCCAGCGCGCTCAATGATCTCATCCGACTTGAGAACGGAGTTGAAGCCGGAGATGGAGGCAAAAGCCATGGCGTCGTCTGTGGTCAGAACATGTTCCGTGCTGGCGGTTTCGCCCACCGCGATTTCGTCAAATGTTTTGCTCTCAATAAACCCCAGGTTCATAAACTCTCCCTTTGTTGTTGGATGATCGACCATTCCGATGGCTGCGGCTATCCTATGCCGCGCAGAAAACACTCGGAGGTGACTGCAGTCACGCGTGCGGCAGACGGCGCTTGCGACGGTTCAAGGCAGATTGTACGCGTCGGGGCGGAACGATTCGAGCAACGAATTGAGCCACGACGGACGATTGGGGTTAAGCACGGTTGCGCAAAGAGAATACCCCGCACGAATTTCGTCCATTCGGGGTATTGGTTGCGGCGATCCGCGCGGTTCGGGCCTCGGTGATGGAATTGTTCGCACAGTCAAGATGCAAGATCATCCGCATTGTTTTCAACTGTTTATAGATTCAGTCCATCTTTTCTCCCCTATCTATGTCCAGAATAGGATGAAAGCTTCACCACCGACAGACGCCTTCCTCTGCAAGCTGCGCGAAATGAATTGTATATAGCAGAAAACGCAGCACTTGCGATTTTATACGAGCGACGAAATCAGTGCCCGGTACATCGACATTCTGCCGTCGGATCGACCTAAATCACCGCGCGGAGATCCTGGACCGCTTGGACCGGCCCTGCCGGACCATGAGACCCGCGTCGCTATGCAAGAGCTGGCTCGATCGAGGCAGGGTGCGGAGTTTGGGTGCCAGCACATGGGAGACGTGTAGCTCTGACGCCATTGGACGAGCCCGCGCTGCATGGCACGCCGTCTTCAGTCAGGCAGACCGCAAACTCCCCTTGCCCGCTTGGATCCCGCCCTGTTCGATTCCAGCCGACTCAACACGAGACGAGAACGCTTCAAAAAACATGCGGAACAAATCTACTGGTTGGTCCGTACCTCAGACCGGGGTGGATGTGCGAAGCGCCTCTGCCCGAGATGGAGAAAGCATGAAGCGGATCGTGGTCGCTCATTTCGTTGGCCTGATTGCCGGCGCAATGTGCACATCAGGCGCCTTTAAGGCCCGTATCCTCACTATTTCAGCGACTAACCTGTATTGGGTTCTGTTGAACCGGGCCGTCATCGGGCTGGCGGTCGGATCGATCTTCTCCTGCTCCCTACTTATGCATTTGGGGCCAAGTCCGCTCCCGTTGGCGAATTTCTTTGTCAATGGCCTCTTCGGACTGACGATCGGATTCTTCACCACCAAGGTAATCACGCAGCCGACGCCCGCGGCTGCATGGGCCACGACGAGATAAGCCAGGAAGTCGCGCTTGAAGATGACCTGCGCCGAGTGGAGAGACCGATGAAAGTTGCACCCGAAGAAATCGAAAGACCGGACGCTCTTGGGGGCATCGGCAACAGCGGTTCCGTCTCTGGCTGTCAATCCCCTATTCGTCGTGCAGACCATGTGAGCTTCTATGACGTTGAGGGCATACGCGCGGATTTTCCTATCTTGCAACAGCCCATGCATGGGTATCCGCTGGCATATCTCGATTCCGCCGCCTCGGCGCAAAAACCGTTCCAGGTCATTGAGGCCGAGCACGCTTTCTATGCGCGCGATTACGCCAACATTCATCGCGGGTTCTACGTTCTGAGTCAGCGGGCGACCGAACTCTACGATCAGGCACGCCGCAAGGCTCAAGCCTTCCTCAACGCGCGGCAGGAGCACGAGATTGTGTTCACGCGCGGAACGACGGATGCGATCAACCTGGTGGCCGCAAGCTTCGGCGAAGCCTTCCTCAAAGAAGGCGACGAGGTGCTGCTCACCGGCCTCGAGCACCACTCGAATATCGTCCCCTGGCAGCTTCTGCGCGCGAAGAAGGGCATCGTGCTGAAGGTTGCTCCAGTCAATGAGACCGGTGAAGTACCGCTCGATGAGTTTATCCGGCTGCTGGGGCCGCGCACTCGTCTGGCGGCGTTTGCGCATGTTTCAAATGTTCTGGGCACCGTGCTGCCGATTGCGGAGATGATTCGCGCGGCGCACAAGGCCGGGGCCAAGGTGCTGGTCGACGCGGCTCAGTCAGTGGCGCATACCGAGATCGATGTGCAGGCGCTGGATTGCGATTTCCTGGCTTTTTCAGGGCACAAATTGTATGGACCGACAGGCATTGGTGTGCTGTATGGCAAAGAGGAACTGCTGGATGCGATGCCTCCGTATCAGGGCGGCGGAGACATGATTGCCAGCGTCAGCTTCGAGAGAACTACCTACGCTCCGCTGCCGGCCAAATTCGAGGCTGGCACGCCGCCCATTGCGCAGGCGGTCGCGCTGGGCGCGGCAATCGATTATGTAACCGCGCTGGGCCTCGAACCCATCGGCGCACATGAGGCTGGCCTGCTTGCCTATGCCACTGAGCGCCTTTCCGCGATCAAGCCGCTGACGATCGTCGGCACTGCTCCCAAAAAGGCCTCGGTACTTTCGTTTGTGATGGACGGCGTTCACCCGCACGACATTGCGCAGGTGCTGGACAGCCGCGGCGTGGCAGTGCGCGCCGGCCATCACTGCGCACAGCCTCTGATGGCACGCCTGGGACTTCCGGCCACAGTGCGGGCCTCCTTTGGGCTGTACAACACAACCGCCGAAGTGGATGCGCTAACCGAGGCTCTGGAGGCGGTGGAGGTCATGTTTCTTCGATGAGCGATTCTGTCGAACTTTACTCGAAAGCCGTCCTCGATTTCGGCCGCCATCCGCGCAATCGGCGGGTAATTGCCGCATGCAGCCACTCCGCGCAAAGCGATAATCCATCCTGTGGGGACGAACTCTCGGTCTCGCTGCGGATCGACCAGAACGATGTGATTTGCGAAGCCGCCTTTGACGGAAGAAGCTGCGTTCTCGCGACGGCTTCGGCTTCGCTGATGACCGAATTGCTGGTGGGCAAGACACCCGCTCAGGCGAAGATGCTCTTTCATCGCTTTCATGCTCTGGCTAGCGGAGACAAAGAGGAATTCGACGATGGCATGGATGTTGAATCTGCGCGGCTGACGGTTCTGTCCGGTGTGCATGCTTATCCGGTGCGGATGCGATGCGCGACGCTGGCGTGGAACACAATGCTGGCCGCGCTGGAAAATGAAAGGACCCAAAGATGAATCTCGACCGCTCTGTTCTTACTTTTGCCGGGACCATGGTTCTGGTCAGCGTGGCGCTGGGGTATTTTGTTTCGCCGTGGTGGTTGCTGCTTACCGCCTGGGTGGGCATCATGCTCTTTCAATCGGGGATCACCGGATTCTGCCCGATGGCCTTTGTCTTCAAGGCCCTTGGAATCAAGCCCGGAAATGCCTTCAAATGATTTTCAAATGCAATCCGGCAAGAGCCGGAATTTGCGGCGAAGGGCCTGATCGAAGAGCGGTTTGGTCTACTTCCTCTCTCACATTCGGATCGGCGAAACATAGTCGACTCGTGCTTTCGCTCGGGTGCTTGCTCCGCCGTCTCTGCAAACCAAGTGCAGCTGGGTCGATTTCATTGGGTCTGGCGAATGCCAAATTCGTGGCGATAGCCGTGTGAATCACTGGAAGTCGGACCACCATTCCATCCCGCGTCCATCGACTTTGCCGCATGACAAATGTCACAATGTTTTCCTGACTCTCCACACTTCAATCGCTGCCTGATTGCTCCCATACTCGATCTTGTTCCAAGCAATATCCCACGAAGGAGCGAGCCATGAGCGCAGTGCTTGAACTTGCCAAGGCCATTCCAGAGCCTTTCCCTATCCCGTCCGTTGAAGCTGTCGCCTCCCTTGACCGCGTCACCAAGCGGTTTCCCAACGGGGTCATCGCTCTCGCCGATCTCAGCTTGACGCTCCGTCGCGGCGAGGTCGTTGCTCTACTGGGTCCCAATGGAGCCGGAAAGTCCACCGCGGTCAAGCTTCTCATGGGTCTCAGTTCGCCGACATCCGGCACCGTCAGCATCTTTGGCGCCGACCCGCGGAACCATGCTGCCCGCATGCGTACAGGGGTAATGCTCCAGGTTGGCAAGGCCCCAGAAATGCTCCGCGTGCGCGAACACATCGAGGTCTTTCGCGGCTACTACCCAAACCCCATGGCCTACGCCGACCTCATCCAGGTTGCCGGTCTCATGGGCATCGAATCGCGCTTCTTCGGCCAGCTTTCCGGAGGGCAGAAACAGCGTGTGCTGTTTGCGCTCGCCCTGGCAGGCGACCCGGACCTGGTCTTTCTGGACGAGCCGACGGTCGGCCTCGACGTCAAGTCCCGTCGTGGCATGTGGGCGCAAATCGAGTTGCTCGCCGCGCGGGGCAAGACCGTGCTCCTCACCACGCACTACCTTGAGGAAGCCGATTCTCTGGCACAACGCATCGTGGTCATCGACAAAGGCCGCATCGTTTGCGAGGGCACGCCTGCCGAGGTCAAGTCGCTCGGCTCCGCCGCCCCCGGCACGGAGACGGGAACCAGCGTCAAGATCATTCGCTGCGCCACCACGATTCCTACGCATGTTCTGCTGAATATCCCGGGCGTAACCAGCGCCACGGTCAATGGTGAGTTGACCACAATCCTCACCCGCCAGGCCGAGTCGACGATGCGCGAACTCCTCGCTCTCGATCTGTCGCTGCACTCGATGGATGTGCAGAGCCCCAAACTCGAAGACGCGTTCCTCGCACTCACCGGAGACCACGAATAAGCGCCTGCAAGCAGTTGTGAACGGAATTCGCCGGGAATCCGCATAGATTCTTCCCGTCCAACCCCCTCAAAAAAGGAGCGACTCATGTCTACCGCGACGCTGGATCTTCCCCGCATCAACCCTCTCATGCGCAGCCTGCCGATCTTCTTGCGGGAAGCCCGCTACGAGTTCATTCGTTTGCTGCGCACGCGCAGCTTCTCCTTCTCTGTCGTCGGCTTCCCGGTGGTGTTCTATCTCTTCTTTGGGATCATCATGAATCGGGGGCAGCAAATCGGCGCAATCTCGGTCGCTAAATATGTTCTGGCCAGTTATGCGGTATTTGGCATGGTAGGCGCAGCGCTCTTCGGCATCGGCGTGGGTCTTGCCGCCGATCTGGCCGCCGGATGGCTCGATTTGAAACGCGCCAGCCCCATGCCGCCGCTAGCCTACGTTCTCGCCAAGTGCTGCTCCGCGGTGTTCTTCGGCATCCTGATTGTCAGTCTGCTTGCGCTGATGGGTATCACCCTGGGCAACGTTTCGCTGAGCTTCGCCGAATACGCGCGCATGATCGCCCTCACCGTCGCCGGCGTCATTCCCTTCGTTTGCATGGGACTGGCGCTCTCCCTGTTGGTTCCGTTCAGTTCGGCACCGGGCATCATCAACATGATCTACCTGCCCATGAGCTTCTGCGGCGGACTCTGGGTTCCGCTCATGTTTCTGCCGCACTTCATGCAGACGTTGGCCGTCCTCATGCCCACCTATCACCTCGGCCAATTGATGCTTGGCGCCTTCGGCTACGCGAGCACCGGCACCACGCTGAGTCATTGGTATGGGCTCCTCGGATTTACACTACTGATGCTGGGAATCGCCGCCATTGGCTTGCGGCGCCTTGAGCAAAACTCCTAAGGCGTACACTGCAAGGAACCAAGTCATGTCCACTGTCGACCTCAACTCGAATGACCGCCAAGGCCGATGGGGCTGGATGTGGCTCGCCTACACGGCCTTCCTCTTTATCCGGCCGCTGGTGGAGCCGAGCCGCATTCTCTGGCTCGGCACCATCGCCTGCCTTCTTGTCTTTCTCACCATATTCCGTGGGCTCTTCCATGACGCAAACGGGACCCATCCAAAACGCTTCTGGATGGCCGGCGCAACGTTCATGCTGGGCCTCACGGTATTTCCCTGGAACGGTGGCGCTTCCACATTCTTCATTTACGCGGCGGCGTTTCTTCCTTTCATTATCGAGTCCTCCCGGCGCGCGATTACCCTCATCCTCGTTGAATCCGTCCTCATCCTCGCAGAGGGCGCGATCTTCACTCTCGCTGTTCCCGATGGCCCCTTTCACATTGGCTGGGCCAATACCTTTTTCGCCATCTTTCTCGTGGTCGTAATCGGCGGCGGTAACATCCACTTCGCCGAGCAGAAACGCGCCGATTTGAAGCTCCGCGCCGCACTTGAGGAGAATGTCACCCTCGCCGCGGTCGCCGAGCGCGAACGCATTGCCCGCGATCTGCACGACGTCCTCGGACATACGCTCTCCGTCATCGTCCTCAAAGCCGAACTAGCGGGCCGGCTGGTGCCGATCGATCCTGCGCGCGCGGTCGCGGAGATGGCAGACGTCGAACGAACCTCCCGCGCCGCCCTCGCTGAAATCCGCGAAGCCATTGGCGGCTATCGCTCCCGCGGTCTGTCGGCCGAAATCGACGCGGCGCGACGCACCCTCGATGCCGCCGGCGTCACGCTCGTTGCGGAGAGCAAACCGGACGGCGATTCCTTCACTCCTCAGGAGGAGACAGCCCTGGCCCTTGCGCTGCGCGAAGCCGTCACCAACATTGTCCGCCACGCTCACGCCACCACCTGCCGCCTCCTCTTTGTCTCGGAAACCGGCCATCGTCGCGTTGTTGTAGAAGACGACGGAGAGCACGCGGTGGTGTGCGAAGGCAACGGTCTGCGCGGCATGCGCGAACGCATCGAGTCCCTCGGTGGGCATTTCTCTCTCGAATGCGGCGTCGCACAGAATCACGGAACTCGACTCACCATCGAACTCCCGCATCGCGAGGCTGCCACGCCATGACCGCTGCTCCGCGCTCCAACTCGATTCGCGTCCTTCTTGCAGAAGATCAGACCATGCTCCGTGGCGCGCTCGCGGCACTCCTCGATCTCGAACCCGATATTACGGTGATTGCCCAGGCCGCCAACGGCCGCGAAGCCCTGAAACTCGCGCGCCTGCACAAACCCGACGTCGTCATCACCGACATCGAAATGCCCGAGCGCACCGGCCTCGAACTGGCTGAGGATCTCAAGAACGACCTATCCAGCCCCCACGTCATCATCCTGACAACCTTTGCGCGTCCTGGCTATCTCCGCCGCGCCCTTGAGGCCGGGGCGCGTGGGTACCTTCTCAAGGACCGGCCTGCCAGTGAACTCGCAGAAGCGGTGCGCCGCGTCCATGCCGGGCTTCGCGCCATCGACCCGGCCCTTGCCGCAGAAGCATGGAGCGGCGACGAAGACCCTCTCACCGATCGCGAGCGCCAGGCCCTGCAGCGCGCGGGCGAAGGCCGCTCAACCGCGGAAATCGCCGCAGAATTGCATCTCTCGGAAGGGACCGTACGCAACTACCTTTCCGAATCCATCGCCAAGCTTGGCGCAGCCAATCGAATTGACGCCGCCAGAATCGCACGAGCGCGCGGTTGGCTCTAATTGCGGGGCAGGCTGGGTGCACATAACCTGAAGGAAGCTTAACCATTCACGCAATCCAACGTCGATGGCCATGGCCGCCTATGACGCAGGATGTTGCTCGCAGAAACGATATCCCACGTATGCATCCGTCAACAAATACTGGGGGTTCGCGGGATCGTCTTCAATTTTCTTTCGCAACTGACGCACAAATGTTCTAAGGTATTCGAGTTCATTTCCATATGTGGGCCCCCAAACAGATTTGAGCAGTCGGGCATGAGGAATAGGTTCTCCGGGGTGCATCATGAGGTAGTGCAGCATTTCGAATTCCTTGGGAGTGAGATGAATGGAGCGCCCATTCTTCATGACCCTGTATTTAACCGGATCCAACTCAAGCTGGCCATGACGGATGGGTGCGTCGCCATTGGCGTCCTGAGCACTCCGCCTCCGAACTGCAGAGCGCAATCTGGCGGTCAACTCCCGTATCTGAAACGGCTTTGTGATGTAATCGTCCGCCCCAGCATCCAATGCCAGCACCTTGTCATCTTCGCTGCTCATGACTGTCAACATGAGAATTGGCAATCGCGCGACCGCACGCCGGATACAGCGGCAGGTCTCCATCCCGCCCATTCCTGGCATATCCACATCCAGAAGCACCGCATCGAACCACGACACGCGGACCAACGAGAGCGCTTCCTCGCCGCGCGCGGCTTCCACAATTGTGAATCCCATCCCTGTCAATGTCGTGCGCAATGCTCGCCGAGTAGAACTGTCGTCGTCCACTACGAGGATAGTGCCTTGTACCGTATCCAACGGAGCCGTGTTCATTGCCGCCTCCTTGCACTTATCGGAAGGGACAGAAAGAAAGTTGTTCCTTCCTTGTCTCCACTGATGACCCACACATGCCCGTGCTGGGCTTCTGCTGCCTTCTTTGCGACGGAAAGCCCAATGCCTGTGCCAGGCACCGATCCTCTCACTTCCGGAGCCCTGTAAAAACGATCGAACACGCGCTCCCGGTCTTCAATCCTAATTGTTGACCCGACATTATGCACAGAGAGCAGCGCCTCCGTATGACTCCTTCTGGCCGCAACTTCGATGGGTGTCTGCAACGCGGAATATTTTCGTGCATTGTCAATATATTGAGTCAAGATCATTGCCAGAAGCCCGCGGTCTACGTTCACCGTAAGGTCTGGATCCTCTACGTGAACTTCGATGCGGTTGCTCTCCCAGGATGATGGCAGGCCGGCGAGGACATCGAATATCAGATCCTTCAGGTTGACATCGCTAAGGTCAAGCTCGACCTCTCTGCCGTCGAGCTTCGCAGTCACCAAGAGACGGCTGCAAAGCCTGTTCAAGCGAACCGTCTCGTTGTCGATCAGCGTCACAAGCTCGGTTTGCGCATCCGTCATTCCGCCCAACTCCAGCAGGCCCGAGCTGGCTGTTTGAACTGCTGTCAACGGTGTCTTCAGTTCATGTGCCAGAGCATCCATAACCGCTGTCCGCAGCTGTTCCCTTTGCTTTGCCGTCTCAGCCCTGTCTTCCTTCTCGAACGAGCGGTGTCGATCGATCGCAATGGAAGCGAGCGCAGCAAGCCCGTCAACCACACTTGGATTCAAATCTCCGCAGACCACCAATGCACCAACTGCCTCGCGTCCAGGCGCGGTCCGTAGGACTCTTTGCGCCCTTTGCGTTTCCACTTCATCTTGTTCGGAATCTCGCAGATAGCATTCGCGCGCCAGATTCTCCTCACCCATCTTCCATTCGCCCACTTTGTCCTGACGCCCCAGTCCGGCGTCAAACAATGCAACCGCTCGCAAGTTGAATATCCCTCGGATGAGAAGCGCGAGTTGCGGTCCTGGGGGCTGGCGCAAATCCAACAGCATGGTATTGCGGCTCAATTCATATAGCTGTTCCATCGTGGCACGATGGATAGCAGCTACTCGGGCAATCCGCATTTCCCTTCCGTGGAATCTGCTAATTGCCAGTGCAGTAACCTCGAATGTTGCAAGCGCCACGAAAATGGCCGGACTCTCTACGAGAAAACTGTAGAGGGGTGGCTCAAAAAAAAAGTCAAGCAACAACACCGCTACAACCGAGGTAAGGGACGCCTGCCAGAATCCGAAAAGAGATGCTGCGGCCACAACGACCAACAGAAAAAGCAGACTGATCGTAAGCAGGTTGATCTGAAAGAAGAGGCCGGCAGATGTGAGCAGTGCGAGAATGGCACTTGCCAGAGCACACTGAAACAGAGCCAGGAGCTTTCCAGAAATTCGCATCCGAGGAACGACAAGTATCTTCGCTAGCTGTCCAGTTTTCTGCCGACTTGCATCTGCCTGCAACATGCTCTAAGAGTAGATTGGAAAACGTGAAGACGGCATAAGGATAACATTCAGATAATATATGAGCCGAGGAGGGAGCGAGCCTTTTGACCCCACTCCCTAAGCCCAGCGCTGTTAAATTACTATCCTGCAGATTCTGCTGGCGTGCAACGCCCTATTGCACCTTTGCAAGGACCTCGGGTGTCGCCATCTGGCTATATTTCGCTTCGAGCCTTCCGGCATCTGCGGCTTCCGCCATGTAGTACTCATAAAGATTGCGTGCTGAGTCTACCGGTCGTGGATACTTTGCCTGGATTCCAACGATGCTCTGACTTCTCCGTTCCCACTCCACCTTCTCTTCCGCGGCCTTCTGCAGATAGGTCTTCGCACGCTCGCCGTAATAGCCTGCCAGAGATGCGTAATGCTCTGGAGCTCGCCCGTCGCGAACCATTTGCTTTACCTGCGCGCTACTGTATTGGTCGCCTCTGTTCTCTGTAGCTGGTGCTCCCTGTGCGCTTCCAATGCCCGGGAGTGCGAGGGAAAGGATCCATGCTGTGAATAGGTTGCGTTTCATTTCTTAGATACCTCCCATACTTAGTATCTGAATAAACACGTGAGGGAGGCATGAAGAGAAACACAGGATTGTCATAGGATTTGGAAAGGAATGCCCTCCTCCTATGCATCCGCGGACTTTCCAGCGCTGCTCCATTTCATCTTCCTTTTGTCTGAGCGAGTCGCAAAGGATGGAGTTCCGGCAGGATGCACAACACATTGGCTCCGCGCATCGCGGAGTTGTGAATCCGAGCGCGCGGTAAGTCAATAGGTTGAGCAGAAGGGTTTCCGTGGGTGACACAGCCGCACGATATGGCGTGAGTTAGCGAGGTTAGTAGTAAGTGTCCCGCAAGGCGCGCGCTTCCCGGACTTTGGAGAGAAATCTCCCTGCAAGTTCCTGAATGCGATCGTCCTGGCGATAATGCAAGGCCTCTTTCGGCAGCAGTTCTGCCCCAAGACCAATCGCGGTTGCTCCCGCAAGAATAAAATCCGAAGCCGTCAATTGATTCACGCCACCTGTTGCGATCAGTGGAATCTGCGGCAGTGGAACCTTGAGAGCCTTGACAAACTGAGGGCCGCCAACCGAACTGGTTGGAAAGATCTTGACGAAGTCCGAGCCAGCCTTCCATGCTGCGATGATTTCAGTGGGCGTCATGGCCCCCGGAAACACGCAAATATTCACGCTCTTCGCATACGCCACAACCTCAAGAACAAGCCCTGGGCTGGTCAAGAAGCGCGCCCCGGCGTCAACACACCGGCGCGCCATCTCCTCGTCAAGCACTGTGCCGGCACCCACAGCCATTGCCGGAAAGCGATTTGCCAGATCATGAATTACCGCCAGCGCGCCGGGCGTGGTGAGAGTAATCTCAACGATAGGAATACCCGACGAGTAGAGCATTTCTGCGGCATATCGCGCCATCTCCTGTGTCGTCACGCGAACAGAAGGCAGAATCCCGATCTCTTCGATATATACGCGAACTTCATCTCTTTTCATGAGTCGATCTCTCCGGTGACCTTTGGATACGTGTGCGGCAAGCGGCTCCTATTCATCCGGTCAAGGTTCTCATTGAATCTCTTCGTGCCCTACGGCGAGATT
Source organism: uncultured Occallatibacter sp. (assembly GCA_964595345.1). Lineage (GTDB taxonomy): Bacteria > Acidobacteriota > Terriglobia > Terriglobales > Acidobacteriaceae > Telmatobacter. The sequence continues at coordinate 18,845 of CAZQPY010000009.1, read as the reverse complement.
CATTTGGCCGGCCGCCGTCATGTATGCGCCGATCAACTGCAGATAGGCCAGTTGAACCACGCGGTAATCGCTTTGCGCATTGAGGAAATCCATCAGCGATGCCCCGCCATGCTGGTATGCAAAGGTAACCGTGTCGCGCACATAGACTGACTGATCGAGATACTGCGCCTTGTACGGTTTGATCAAAGCGATATTGCTGCGCACCAATTCGTAGGCATTGTCCACGTCGCTGAAGACCTGCGCCTTGGCCGCCTCGGCAGCTTGCTGGCTGCGATCGATGTCGATCAGCGTCCGCTTCTTCTCGCCCTGGTTTTTGTCGAAGATCCGCAGCGGAATGCTGACGCTGAGACCCAAAGTCTGACTGCCATTCGGGTTATTGGTCGAGGCGTTATTGGTGTACCACACGCCATAGGTTGGATCCGTGGAACCGTTGGAGACAGCAAGTTTGTGATTGGTTTGCGATTGCTCAATGGTTTGAATCGCCGCGCGAAGGTCCGGCCTGTTGTCCAGTGCAATCTGGTGGTAATCGCCAAGCGGTTGCAGATCCGGTCCTAAGTCGAAGGGTCCAGTTACATCGAATTGATCCACCGGCGTGCGGTCGTCGAGCAGCAGCAAGAGCTGAATCTTTTGCTGGCGCAGGTTGACAGTGGCAGTCTCAATTTCAGACTCGTATTGCACGCGCTGAAGTTCGATCCGGGCCAGATCGATCTTTGCCAGGTCCCCGGCATTGAAACGCGCGCGGCTGATGTCAATGATCTTGTCGTAGTACTCCAGATCGGCCTTGGCCAACACCAACACCGCCTTGGCCTGCAAGGTCTGAACAAATGCAGAACGCAGGCCGAAGACCAGGTTTCGTTCCAGGTCAACGTGCTGCGACTGGGTAATCTCCGTGCCCTCCTTGGCGCTCTGCAGGCGTAGCTCGCGCTTGTGGTCACGCTCGTGCAAGTAGCTGAAGTTGGGCTGTTCGGTCGTGCCCTTGAAAGGGGTCCAGACTCCGTTTTTCGGCGCGATCTGCGTACCATCCACCGATAGAGTGAACTGCGGATTGGGGCGGAGAAAAGCTGTAATCTCCTCCGCCTTCATCTCGTCCACATTGGCCTGATCCGCTTTCAGCAATGGGTTCACAGCTTCGAACTTCGTTTTCACCTGGTCCCATGTGAGCGCCTGTTGCGCACTGGAGGAGCAGGCAAGAAGCGCGAATCCGAATACACTTCCGCAAACGTTGCGCTTCAGAAATGAAAGCATGTTATCCCTCATATGTCACCTCCGGCTTGGGGAGCTTGTCCCCTTCCCGCGCTATCCAAACATAGAGCGTGGGCAAAAGAAAGATGCTCAGGAGAAGATCGGAGATAAGACCTCCGACGATGACAATGGCGAAGGGACGCTGGGAATCGGAGCCGATGGCGTGCGACATCGCGGCGGGAAGCAGCCCCAATGTAGCCACCAACATCGTCACCATGATCGGTCGAAGCCGCAAGACGGCTCCCTCGATGGCAGCGCCTGCCGGCGTATAGCCTCGGGCCCGCAACTGGTTGATGTATTCAAGCATGATGACACCGGTTTGAACCGAAACTCCAAACAGCGCTAGAAAGCCCACTCCGGAAGATACGCTGAAGAATGTGCCGGTCACCAGCAGAGCGAGCAAGCCTCCAATGCGAGCCATGGCCACGTTGGCAATAATCAGCAGCGCCCATTTGAAGGAACGGAACATGGAATAGAGAATGATGAAGATCAAAAAGATCGTCAAGGGCACGATCAGGAGCAGCCTTGCTTCGGCTCGCTTTTCGCTATCGTATTCTCCCGACCACTCGAGGTGATAGCCATGCGGTAACTGCACGTTCTTGGCGATGCTGGCGATGGATTCCTTCACTGTAGTGCCCAGATCGCGCCCGCGAACCTCAAAGCGGATAGCCACATAGCGGGACCCGTCTTCCCGATAAATATCGTAGGCGTCATCGCGCACCTGGACCTTGGTCAGCTGAGCCAATGAAACGCGCTCACCCGAGGGAGAGAGCAGCCGAATATTCTGAATAGCCTCTTTGGTGTCACGATAAGGTTTCAGATAGCGCACGACTACGTTGTAGACTGCCTCTCCCTGCAGTACCTGGCTGACGGGATTACCTCCAATGGCAGTCTGGACGGCATCTTGTATGTCGGCCACATTGATGCCGAAGCGCGCAGCCGCCTGACGGTCAACGGTAAGATCGATATTCGGCTGGCCCGTATTGCGTTGTACTCCGAGATCTTTGACCCCGTCAATTTTGCCCATGACATTCTTGATCTGTTCGCCCTTTTCCTCGAGGACGTCCAAGTCCGGTCCGTATAACTTTGCGCACAGACCGCCCTTTGTGCCGGTCATCGTTTCGTCGACGTTATCCTCAATGGGCTGGGAGAAATTCCAGAAAGCCCCTGGGTTCTTCTCCACTTCGCGATCCATTGCGGCGATCAGTTCCTCCTTGTTCTTATGAAAGACTGGCCGCCATTGATCCTTGGGCTTCAAGTCGATGAAATATTCCGTGTTGCCGAATCCGCCCGTGTCGGTTCCATCGTCGGGCGCCCCGGACTGCGAGACAACCTTGATAACCTCGGGAAAGGAGGCGAAGATATAGCGGTTTTGCTCGGCGAAGCGCGTGCCTTCCGTCTCGCCTACGCTGTTCGCCATCGCGCCTCGCGCCCAAATGGCGCCTTCGTCGAGATGGGGCAGGAACTCCGAGCCAATGATTCCACTGAATGTCAGGAATAGAGCGCCGGCCAGCGAAGCCAGGCCAACGCCAACGGTGACCCATCGATGCTCGATCGCCCACTTGACCGCGCGCCGGTAACGGTCCTTCAGGGACTCCATCACTGGGTTGTGCCATTCCTTGACGCCATTCGGGAACAGAAAGGCTGAAAGCACAGGCACAATGAAAATAGAGAATACGATAGCTCCGAGCAGTGCGAAGGCGACGGTCCAGGCCATGGGACGGAACAAACGCCCTTCCACTCGCTGCAGTGTGAAGATCGGCATGTAGGCAGTGATGATGATGGCGATGGCGTAGAAAACCGGCCGTTGGACCTCGTGAGCAGCGTCGCGGATGGTTTCCACCGGCGTCTTCAGGCTCATCGTAATGCGGCCGGATCCTGCCGATCCATTCCTGCCCCGAAGCGACATATGGCGCATGATGTTCTCCATCATGACCACCGCGCCGTCCACGACCATTCCGAAGTCCAGCGCGCCCAGTGAAATCAGGTTTGCCGGAATATGGCTCAGGTTGAGGAAGATGGATGCGAAAAGCAAGGAAAATGGAATGGTGAGCGCAACGATGAAGGCTCCGCGAATGTTCCCTAGAAACAGGAACAGAAGGATGGCAACCAGAATCATCCCTTCACCGAGGTTGTGCAGCACCGTGTGCAGCGTGTAGTGAAGCAGATCGCTGCGGTCGAGCATGGGGACGACTTTCACACCCGGAGGCAGGATGTGATTATTGAGTTCGTCCACCTTCTGGTGAATCCCGTCGAGCGTGGGGCCTTCTTCTGCTCCCTTGCGCATCAGCACGCCACCCTGGATGACGTCGGGCTCATCTACAATCACGCCGTCGGCACGATGATCGGCCCTGGCCATGTGCCCCAGCCGAATTCTTGGACCCCACTCGACAGTCGCGATGTCCTTTACGCGAATCGGAGCCCCATTCGTAGCCGTCAGCACGGTGTTCTCGATATCCTGCACACTGCGGTAGAGTCCCAGTGCGCGGACGTTCAGTTGCTGCGCCCCCTCTTCGACGAAGCTGCCGCCGGCGTTCACATTGTTGTTGGCCAACTGCTGCTCGACTTGGGAGATGCTCAAACCGTAGGTGATGAGCTTGTTCGGGTCAATGCGCACCTGATATTCGCGCGCAGTGCCGCCGAAGTCGCTCACGTCCACCACGTTCCCGACTTTCCTGAATTCCTTGTACAGAACCCAGTCTTCGATGCTCCTCAGATTCATCAGGTCATAGGCCGGATTCGTGCTCCGTAGCGTATACCAATAAATCTGGCCGGTCATGCTCCAGTCGGTGCCGATTTGAGGCAGAACGCCCGCCGGCACATTGACCTGCGTGAGCCTTTCGAGTACTTTCTGGCGGTTCCATTCGTTAATGGATGAGTCGTCGAAGATTAAGGTTACAAGAGAAAGACCGAAGATCGATTCCGACCGCACCGTGGTGAGATGCGGAATTCCGAACATTTGAGTTTCGACGGGAACAGATACTTGCTGTTCCATTTCTTCGGCGGAACGTCCCGACCACTGGCTGATGATGGACACGTAATTATCGGCAATGTCGGGATAGACCTCGACGGGCATGTTGTGAAAAGACACCGCCCCCCAGGCGAGCAACAGCACCCCGATCGCCAGCACCACGTACCGATTATTGAGAGAAAAATCTACAAGATTGCGAATCATGGTTTCTTCCTCTAACTCCGGAGTTGGGCGCTATTCGTTGTCAATCGCATTTTGAAGATTGATCGCGTTGGTCACGACCTGCTGGCCAGGCTGCAACCCGGATAGAACCTCCTGCATATTGTTCGGCAACTGGTCGCCACTGACGACCTGAATTCGCTTGAACTTCCCTTGCATCGGGATGAAGACCCAATCGCGGTCGTGCAGATGCACGATCGCGGACGCCGCAACAGCCGCGTAAGTCTGCTTATCCTTGCCGTACAAGGTGGCCGCGGCGAACATGCCGGGCCGCATCATCTCGCCCGGGTTGGCCACTTCAATACGAACCTTCGCAGTGCGGATATTGGGATCGAGAATCGAGCCGACGTTGCTGATCGTTCCTTTGAGTACCTTGCCCGGATACGCGTTCAGCTTGATCTCGGCAAGTTGCCCGACGCGCACGTTGGCCATGTCGTTTTCGTAGACATCGCAGACGATCCACACGGTGGTCAGGTCGGAAATCGTGAATGGGTTCGGCGTCGAGTAGGCTTGCACGGCCGCCCCGATCGCCACCTCCTGATCGGTGATCACGCCGGATACCGGGGCGAGAATATCGACAATACCCTTCGGATCGGTGGGATCGCTGCCGAGCAAGTGAAGGTGCTCTGTGGCCGTACCGAGGGTGGTCTTGGCGTCGTCCTCTGTATCTTGCGCAACCTCCAGGTCTCCCTGCGCAATGGCGCCGTGCTCGTACAAAATCTTCGCGCGGTCCAATTGCTTGCGTGCGAGAAGCTCATCGGAAACAGCCTTGTTGTAGGCGTCGAATCCCCCCGAAATATCGTCGCTGCGCACACGCATCAAAAGCTGGCCCTTCTTTACTGTGTCGCCGAGACGAGTGCGGATGTCCACAATGCGGCCGGAGGCGAGCGAAATCACCGGAACATTTCGCGATATGTCGGGAATCACCGTGCCGGTCACGGACAATTGCGACGGGGCTTGATATTCGGTCGCTGTTGCGATCGGATACTGTTCCGGATGCTCTACCGAAAAGAAGGAGACGTCCACCCCGGAGATAACCTTGGCGGGCGGCGGCGCCTCTGCACCTGCATCCACCTTGTCGCTCTTGCAACCGCCGATCACGAGATTAGCGATCAGCACCATCGACAGCAGTGCAAATCCCATCGTTTTGCTTTTCATAATGATTCTCGTCCCCTTGTGCGTTTTGACTATCAGGACACCCGGATACCTTCAAGTATCCGCAGCATTGTTAGCATGGCCGGATTATGAGACAAGTCTCTTTCTAAAGCAGCCTCAGCGCATTGCTGCGCGCAACAGCTTGAGGAAGCGAATAAGTCCGGAGTTTGATCGTGTGCGAGAAGGGGATCAGGCCGCGGGAGGAGGGCGATTCTGAATGGAGGAGAGAGCGGAAGCCTTCACAGCCGGAATATGCAGGCTGCCCGGCCCCGTAAAACGAACCGTCTTGAAAGGAAGCTCCGTGGCAAGCGTGGGAAGCGATGCCACGGCCGGATGAAGCGGGACGTGCGCATGCGCGCCTAAGTCATCCTCGCGCTGGAAACAGCGTGTCTCGGCAGGATTCTGCGCCATCGCCAAATCGTCGTAGATCGTGATGACAACAAACATCATGGCGAGGACTAACGTCAGGGAGATGAATTGCACCCAGAGTCCGTGGCCCTCGCGCCGGGCATGCCGCGCCCACAGCCAGCACATCGCTGTCGCCATCGCCACCCAGCCGAGATTGAGGGTCAACTCCATCGGTGATTACCTTTCCACTCCACTCTTATCTGGAAACAGCCGCGGCGCTGGCGCCTAGAAGACTCCATCGTGATTCTTCAAGCGTGCATCGATTTCTGTCGGACTCGCATAATGAGTTCCTCAAGAAATCATTGTGAGTGAGGCTTATGGAGTTAGCAGGCCTGGCTTCACTTGCAAAGACCAGGCCTGATTGAGATCCGTTTTAGAATCTGACCATGATCGCAATTGTGCTGACGGTCTGGTTGGTGCGCAGATCCGGCCACCAGATTGCGGCGTTGCCCGATCCGCCATTGTTGTTCCCGGCGCCAATGCAATTCGATATTGCGGTTGAAAGACTGCCATACCCAACGCCGGACGGAACCCCGTTGGCGCAGGCATACTGAGAAGGTTGACCATTGTTGAGGGGAGGGCCGCCCGCAAAAGCCGGAGGGGTGATGCCGCCCCGACCTGTCCAATAAGGCACATCGGAATAGCGATAGCCCGTCTCGGCGCGGAAGGTGATGAACTGGCTGGGCATGTAGTCGAAGGTAATTGTGCCATCGTGCATCTGCGCGCGATCGCCACCGTTCTCGGTGAAATACGGAGTCCCGGTGATGGCCGTCGCGCCGTTGATGGGAGGAAGCAGGGTGAGGTAACGGCCAGGGTTGCTCATTTGGCCGCCACCCAAAGTTACGGCATACCGATCGTGCTTGAACCAGTAGCGGTTATACATCATCCATCCGACGAACGCCTGCTTGGGACGTCCATTCTTGCTGCTGTGGCAATTGACGCCGCCGCTGTAAGTTGAACTGGATCCCATCTCCGGAGAATAGCCGTTCGGATCATACGGACCACTGGAGGGGCCGCCCCCGTATTCGCAACCCGCGTCGCCAGTGACGGTAAAAGCGATCTTGTCCAGGAGCTTCGCGGGCCTGTCGTACACCTTGAACTGCCCGCTATAGTCAGCGTGGACACGCGAGCGGCCAGGGAAGCCGATATCGTCTTCACCAAGGCCGTAGTTGTTGAACACAAAGTCGAGGTAAGAGGTCGGGCGCCACAAGATCTGACCGCCCAGACCGGGCTTGCCGTTCGGGCGAGCATAAGTCTGCCATCCGTTAATGATCCAAGGTTCGATCTTCAGCTTCTTGGTCGGGAAATACTGAATGCGCAAGCCGTTGAAGAACCATGGAGTGTTCGACGACACAAATGAAGGTTGATAGGTCCAGTTGTCGAAGTTGTAGTAGCTGAACAGGCCAATGTAGGAAACGAAGATTCCGGCATCGACATTCAAGCCGTGAGCCACATCCCAGTGATAACCACCCCATCCTTCGGAGATGTATTTATAGGCGTCTGCCAGATCCCATTGGCCGCGGCTGGGGCTGGCGTCATTACGCACCGTAGTCGTGGCGAACATGCCTGCCATGGTAAGTATGCGTCCGCGTACGTTGTTGATGTGAATGTCGCCGCCGACGCTGACCTGCTCCAACTGCCACTCATCGGAGCGAAAGGTCTCTGTCGAGCCGCCCAAGGAATCATCCTTGGGGTGGTTGTAATCCAGCGTATAGTTCGCGTCAAAGCGAACTTCTGGCGTGAAGTATTTGGTGGCCATCGGACTGTCGACCTGATGACCATTACTGTTCAGCCAAGTCCAATCACCGTCGAACGCATCACCCTTGGTGGTGGTTTGAGCCCCGATCTCGGGCGGCGCTGCGGGCGCGGGCACTGCAGCCGCGGCCGGCGCTTGCGCGACGGGCACCGCAGAACTGCTTGTGCCGTCGCTCGCCACTGCTCCTGCAGCTTTGCTCAGCGCATTCGCGTCACGCTCCGCGGCGGCCGCGTCGCTGGCCGCACTGTTGGCCTTCAACTCGGCTTCAAGCTGCGCCATACGCGCCCTCATTTCCGCAAGTTCCTTGAGGACCGCGTCGTTGTTGAGCGGCGGCACAATGGAGGCGGCCGGCGCCGGCGCGGCGGCCGCAGCCGGTGGAGCGCTGCCCGAAGCACTGGGGGCGCTACCGGCGGCATTGCCGGCCGCATCACTGGCCAGCCCACCGAAGCCTGCGCCCGGCTTTTCCAGGGCGGCGAAATCGATCGCGTTTTTTTGCGCCGAGGGGATAACCCTTGCGGTTCGCGACACGGGATCATCGGCGACTGTCGAGATCCCGCTCTGGGCCTGACACATGAACTGGGGTGCAATCAGGCAGAATGCGAATCCCGTTGCGATGGAGACAATGACACTCCTCATAGTTATCTATCCTCCTCGGCGACTTATGCCGCCGGACTAAACCTCGTTGACTCTTTACGGGGGTTAGCTGTCGTAAGCTTCTGCCTCCGTCTGTTCAATTGTTAGGCGATGCGACATAAGGGAGTCGCAAAGGATATGCATTGAATTCGAAAAGGGCGATGCTTTGATCCCCTTTAACGCGCGCCCTTAGGAGCAGGCTTTGCGCGTTCCGTCAAAAGCGGCGGACTACTTAGATAGACCCTACAGGCGGGCGTATAAAGACAACGTCAGTGTTTTGCCGAAAGTTATAAGTAATCCATGGATGTTACATAATGAAGCCATAAATACAGGCGCTACATAATGAAATCATAAATATTGAGTAATCGATATATAAGTCCGCTCGATTTCCGGAATTGTTTCAGCGCCTGTATGGCTCAACCCGAGTTTGCCGCGCAGGCCGCCGTCTTTATCTTCTCTTAATATTTCAACCACGTTGCTCGGATTGAATGATCCGTTCGGCAGCGAAGCAAGGGAACAAAAGTTCCGGAGCTGTTCCAGGAAAGCGATGCCCAAGTCGACTTTATTCAGGGTCGCCATCGGCTGGGGACCCCGGTTTCCACCCCAGCGACGGGGGGGCAGTTTTTGGTGCTTTGACGTTCGCCGGAATTGCAGACATTGGGCCGGTCGCAGTTTATTGGGGTCGATTTCAGGTCTTCCGCAACCCGGATTTTGGGCGATGCGGGCAAGGGAGACCGACAAAATCGGCCTGGATTCGGCGTTCTCGGCCATGGGCCTGCTCCGGGATTTTTCCGGAGAGATTAGAATGCCATCATGTCTCCAGACCAGGGCAAAGTCTATCGCTTTGGAGAGTTTGCGGTCGATCCTCTCGCGCGAACCCTGAAGTGCGAGGATGAAGCGGTCGCGCTGACTCGGCGATCCTTCGACCTGCTGCTTTACTTGGTACAGAACGCTGGCAGAATTCTGAGCAGGGAGGAGCTGCTCAAGCAAATCTGGCCCGATACCTTTGTGGACGAAAATAGCCTTGCCAAGAACGTCTCGGTATTGCGCAAGGCTCTCGACGACGTTACCGGGGAAAGGTCCTTTATTTTGACGCTTCCCGGCCGCGGTTACCAGTTTGCGGCGGTCGTCGAAATCGACTCCCCGCCGGAAGAGGCTACGCTTGCGCGTGCGAACCCAGTCCCAGAGCCTCGGAGCATCGGAATTCTCCGCGAGCAGCGGACCACTCGCACCAATGTCACAGAGTTCCGGCTAGAACAATTACCCGCCGCGCCGTTCGGGCGGTTTGCCTTTCTGATGCTCTTGCTGATTCTCATGGCGGGAATAGTTGCTGCAGGACTCCTGCTTTGGCGGCATTTTCACCCCGCCCCGCTTTCGGCGTCGGTTGTGCTTGCAGGATTTGAGAACGCCACCGGCGACAAGGACTTTGACTTCGCACTCAACCGCGCTTTTCAAATCGAATTGGAACAGTCTCCCTTTCTGGATATTCTGTCCCGTGCATCGGTCAGGGAGACGCTGACGCAGATGCAACTCAAGGCGGATGCTCAGCTGACGCCCGAATTGGCCAGGGAAGTCTGCGAGCGCAACAATGCTCAGGCCGTGCTCAGCGGTTCGCTCTCGCGGCTCGCGGACAAGTATCTGCTGATTGTGAATGCAAATAGTTGCGTTACCGGGAAAAGCGTAGCCGGTTACAAGCAACAGGTCAGTTCCAAGGGCAACGTCCTGGCAGCACTCGACTCCGCAGCGGGCCACGTGCGAAGGCAGTTGGGAGAGTCGGCGGCTTCGCTGGGCAGATTTCAGACTCCGATTGCCCAAGCCACAACCAGTTCTCTCGAGGCTCTTCGCGCATATACAGAGGCCCTGCGGGCCCAGGACCGGGGCGACTCGGCGGCGGAGCAGGCATTGTTTGAAAAAGCCATCTCCCTGGACCCGAATTTCGCTTCGGCATATCGCGGCCTCAGCGTCGGCTATAACGCCCGTCAGGATTATGTACAGGCCATTTCAACCATCCAGAAAGCCTGGGATCTGCGCGCTCACACTACCGAACGCGAAAGGCTCACTATCGAAATTGCCTACAACACATATGGAGACCGGGACTGGGAAGGGGCTGTTGAACGGCTGCAGCTTTATAACCAAATTTATCCCAACGATGCTGCCGCCTGGTTTAGCCTCTCCTCAATGTATTCGAGGCTGGGCGAATACCCGCAAGCCATCGAGGCCGCGGAACATGCCAATCGCCTCGCGCCGCACTCGGGCTCAGGCGCAGAGACTCTGGCGCGCGCCTACATGCGGGCCAACCGTTTCGCCGAAGCCAAACGAGTGGCTGCGAATGCCATTGCGGAGGGCAAAGACCGATGGGGCACGCACCGGATTCTCTATCAGATCGCATACGTCGAGCACGATACGCAGCGCATGAAAACAGAGGGGGAATGGGGATTCACGCACGGGCAGATGGGCCAATCGCTGACCGATCTGGGTTTTGTGGCTGCAAGCGAAGGCAAAGTGCGCGAGGCGATCGATGATTTTACCCGCGCCCGCCAGGAAGCCGTCCGCAGCGGCGACGCCGATTTCGCCGACGATGCCACCATGTTCCTGGCCGGCATTCTGATTCAAGATGGATATCCCCGCGAGGCCGCCGACAGCCTGAATCAGATGCGAAGCGATGCCATCGATCCAGGCACAACGGCGGAATTCAAGGCCGAACTGGGCAACCTCGGGCCGGCTCAGCGGCAGGTTGCCGCATTGAGCGCCGGCGATCCCAGAAATACGCTCAGTCGCTACTTCGACCTGCCCATGATGCGGGCCTTGCTGGAAATCAAAGAACATAAACCGGCGGAGGCCGTAAAGGACATTGAACCCGCGCGCAAGTATCAAATGCGCGATTACGGCGTTCCCTACATGCGGGCCCGCGCGGAAGCGGATGCCGGCATGCTGGACAAGGCCGCCGAGGACTACCGGCTGATCCTCGCCAACCCTGGGCTCGACCCGATCTGGCCCGGCCATTCGCTCGCTCATTTCCAACTGGCGCGCGTTTTGGCGCGTCAGAACAAGCTCGACCAGGCTCGGGCGGAATACGAGGCATTCCTTGCGCTCTGGAAGGACGGCGACCCGCAGGTGCCCATCCTGATCGAGGCCAGACAGGAGTACGCCAAGCTCGCGGGCAAGTAGGCACCACGGGGAACCGCCCGAATTCCCGCCTCTCATTCCCATCCCGCTTCAGAGCGATCCGAGGAAAGCGATGCCCTATCCGACTTCATGCAGGGTCGCCACTGGCAGGGGCTCGCGTCGTCTTGAGGGGACTGCCTTCGAGGTACACCATTCCTGGAATCTTTATGATTACCGCGCCCTGAAACTCGTGAATCACGCCGTTGAAGCGGCCCGAAATCAGTGGTGCAAGATATTTATTTTCAATGTTATGAATGTCATTCAGAACTTGTCAGAACTGGTCATTTGCCTTCCTTCGCGTCGTCCCCGACACTCTGCTCGATGAACAGCGCAAACGGCATGAATCGATTGCTTCTGTGGCTTCGCCAGAGGGCAGATTCTCTCCGCACCGAGACCCTCATTCACCGATCCGGAGTGGCTGTCCGGACCGTTGAAACGGTTGAGTGCCAAGAGAGAATCCTCCTGATCGAGGGCCCACACGCAAAAGCCTTCGAGGCTTGTCCGTTATGCGGTGCAAAGCTGGGCTCCCCCGCGGATGATCCGCTACACCCTCACCTGCTTGAGAAAAACTCAGCGGGAAGGTGAGGTAGTTCAGATCATCCGCTGCCAGTTCTGGATAGTTCATCGCAAGAATCGAGATTGGTTATCACGGAAGAGGTCGAATCATGCTCAATCGCAATTTCCCCAAATTGGCGAACAGGTCGGCGGCTTTGACGTGTTTGCTTGCCATCACGCTCGTTCTGGCTGGCTCCCCGCACGCCGCAGCTCAAACCCCAAGCACGCAGCACGAAGGGATCTCCGGGAGTTCGGAAGCCCTGGTTCGCCTTTCCGCTCACACCGCGGCCCAGGTGCAGAATGGGTCGGCCGTCCAACTAGCCCACTATGACCCGGAGCAGAAATTGCGTCTGGCTGTTGTTTTGGTCCTGCCGCATCCGGCGGAGGAGAAGCAGTTCCTGGAAGATATTCAGGACAAAAAATCGCCGCTCTTCCACCAGTTTCTGAGCCCAGAGGAGTGGAACACGCGTTTTGGTCCCACGGCAGAGTCGGAACAGGCGGTTGTGGATTGGGCACAAAGCCAGGGATTGACAGTGACGCACCGATACAACAACCGGCTTGTGGTGGACCTGGAAGCGCCGGTTGGAACGATTGAGAAGGCGCTCAATCTGAAGATCAACACCTACCAGCTTCCCGCCACGGTTGGCAGGGAAGCGCGCACCGTGTACTCGAACGATAGCGACCCCTCAGTGCCCGCGCACCTGGCTGGAGTGGTTGACGCGGTTCTGGGGCTCAATTCGATTGTTGCAGTTCGCCCAAATGGCGGCAGCGGCAGGCTGGCTTCGGTTCCGGACTACTCGCCGGGACCGGTTGTGCAGGAGGCGGGTTCGTTGCACAAAGATGCCCCCGCTCCAGTTCAATCAGCGTCCGCTGCAGGCGCCCTTCCCACTGCGGGAACATCGACGCCGAATGGATATACTCCGCAATATTTTTGGAACAGCGATGCGTACAACTACCAGGCGCTGATGAATCAGGGCCACTGCTGCAATCCTCTGAACAACTCAAGCGGCCACTCTCCCAGAGAGTCGTCGATTGCGGTAGCTTCCTTTGCGGATGTGAGTTTTGACGACCTGAATGCCTTTCAGGCGTATTTCTCCAATCTCGCGCTGTATGTGGACAAGTACAACATCGACGGCACCTATGTCTGCAATAACAGCCCAAACCCGGATGACGGCTGCTCGGAAGTCACGATGGATACGGAATGGTCACTGGCGACCGCGAACAGCCAAGGCTCTTCCGCGGACACGGCTCGCGTGGTGGTGTACGAAGGCGACGGCTATAACAACGCCGTCATCATGGACCTCTATACCCAAATGGAGGCCGACGCGCACGCGCGAACCATGACCACCAGTTGGGGTGTGGAGGAGAACATTCAGTTCAGCAGCAATCCAGAGATGGATACGTACAACACCACCATGCAGTCGGTGGACAAGATCTTCTCCCAAATGGCGGGCGAGGGCTGGACCCTGGTGGCTGCCACAGGCGACCAGGGCGCCACGGCAGGCTGTACTGCCGCGCTTGCGGTTCAGTTTCCGTCTTCGGATCCCAACGTGGTTGGAGCTGGCGGAACGGAACTGAGTGAAGGCAACCCCTATGAGGTCGCCTGGACGGGCGGAACCAACCCGGGGAACCCGAATGCAAACCCACCCACCTCGGACTCATGCGGTTCGAACGGCGGCGGCAGCACGGGCGGCTTCAGCGAATACTGGCCGGCGCCCAGCTACCAGTCCCCGTTGGGCTTCTCCAAGCGCGCAGTGCCCGATCTGGCTCTGGACACAACGCACGGACATGACGTGTATTTTGACGGCTCATGGATTCACCCCGGAGGCACCAGCGTTGCCGCGCCGATGCTGGCCGGTTTCTTTGCTCAAGCAAATGCCTATCTGCTCAGCATCGGCAGCATCTGTGGTTCGGGCACATCTGCCTGCGCCCCGATCGGCAACGCGAACTACCCCATTTACGCCGAGGGAACTCATCCCAATGCGGCGCACTCCCCGTTCTACGACATCACGCAGGGTTGCAACTCCAATGACATCACTGTGAACCCGAGTAACCACCTGACGCCCTATTGCGCGGGCCCTGGCTACGATGAAGTCACCGGCTGGGGCTCGGCCAACATGCTGCAGCTTGCCTGGGCCATCAACTGGGAAGTCATTCCCGCCTCCGGCGAACCCTACATCACCTGGGATGGCCCGGCCACCAACAAGTGGTACAACACCAACCAGACCGTAAACTGGACGATTCACGACTGGGAACCCTCCGGCAGCACACCGGGTACCGGCATCGCCGGCGAGACCCAAGGCTGGGATTCGATCCCTTCCGACCCCCGCAGTGAGCAGCACGGCGGCTCCGGCAACTCTTTCTGGGACGGCCCGCAGTTCCCCAACGGCTCAACCGGCTGCCTTGCCTTCGAGCCCAATGGCTGCTCGGGTGGCGTTAGTCAGGGCTGCCACACAGCCTGGGCGCGCGGATGGAATAACCAGGGTTGGAACACCTCGGGTAATTCCGGTTACCCGGAAAGCTACGGACCCCTCTGCTATGACACCGTGCCGCCGCAACTCTATGTCAACGACAGTCCGGAGTATCCAAACTCGTCCGGATGGTACACCGGTCCGGTGAACTTGACGCTGGGTGCGACCGATCCTGGCGGCAGCGCAGCATCGGGAGTTGCGAATATTTTCTACGGCATCAACAACTCGTCCTGCGGTACCGGGAACGCAGGCGCCTGCGCCATCTACAGCTCGGGGTTGAATCTGACCACGCAAGGAACCCAGAACGTCATCGCGTTCGCGGAAGATAAAGCAGGCAACTTCGACCAGCCTTTCACACAGGCTTTCTCGATCGACTACACGCCTCCGGTCACCACTGCGGGCTTCAATGGCGTGTTGAACGCGTCGGCCTGGAAGAACAGCGTCACGATCGTCCTAAAGGCCACCGACAATGCAAGTGGAGTTGCGGCGACGTACTACACCGTCGACGGCGGAACGACGACCCTCTACGGAGGCTCGTTCACAATTTCGACGGTGGGCACGCACACGCTCGACTACTGGAGCGTCGACGTGGCCGGCAACACGGAGAAGGGCAATGTCGATACCTTCCAGGTTGCGTCGGCAACCACCAGCACTCTCACCTCGTCGCCGAATCCATCGGTGAGCGGGACCGCGGTGACCCTGAAGGCCACGGTTGCGGGTACCGATGCCGGCACGCCGACCGGGACCGTCTCGTTCACCAGCGGGTCCACTCAACTCGGCACCGTTACTCTTTCCGGCGGCTCGGCAACCTTGACCACTTCAAAACTTCCTATCGGCAGCGATGTCGTGTATTTCATTTTCAGTGGAACGGCGAACTGGCTCAATAGTGCTTCCGCCGGCGTGACCCAGGCAGTGCTTCAGACCACGACGACGACGCTAACCGCAACTCCGAACCCGGCAGTCTACGGGAGCACTGTCGCGTTGAGCGCGAAGGTCAGTTCTTCCGTCTCCGGAACCCCGACCGGTCTGGTGAATTTCTACAACGGCTCCACGTTCATTGGATATGCGTCGCTGAACAGCAGCGGCGTTGCTTCCTTCCCCATCGCCACGCTGGCCGGCGGAGCCAATTCGATCACCGCGAGTTATGCGGGAGATAGTAACTACGCGGGCAGCAATTCGGCTGTGTTGAAGGAGACCATCAACAAGGCATCTTCAGCGACGGCGCTCACCTCTTCAACCAACTCATCGTCTTACGGTGAATCCGTAACCTTTACGGCAACGGTAACTTCCAGCGGGGGAACGCCCACAGGAAACGTGACCTTCTATGCAAACAGTTCGAGCCTTGGAAGTGGTTCGATTGTGGATGGCGTCGCCAAATTCACGACTTCGACGATTCCGTTGGGAAGTTACACCATCACATCGACCTACGGCGGGTCCGCGGACTTCAGCGGCAGCTCCTCGTCGGCGGTAACCTTGGTGACTGGTGCAGCGACCACAACCACAACAGTTGTTTCCTCGCTGAACCCATCGGACTTTGGAGAGTGGGTCACCTTTACAGCCACCGTCACGCCTGCCACATCCGGAGCACCGGGTGGAACAGTGACCTTCCTGGCGAATGGAACCAGCATCGGGACTGGAAATCTCTCCAACGGAGTTGCAACCTTTGCCACTTACCAGTTACCGCTGGGGACAAGCTCCATCACCGCGGCCTACAGCGGATCGACCGACTACAAGGCCAACGCTTCCACCGCTGTCTCCGAAGCGATCGACGTGGAACCCACTGCCACGGTGCTCACTTCTTCACAAAACCCGTCCGCCTACGACGAATCCGTTACATTCACCGCAACGGTCACATCTGCCTCCGCGGTAAAGCCGACTGGAACCGTGACCTTCCAGGTGAATGGAACCAACGTTGGGACCGAAACCCTAGCGAACGGCGCAGCCACCTACCAGACCACCGCATTAACTGTCGGAACCAACTTAATTACGGCAAGCTATGCGGGAACCGCCGAGTACAAGGCCAGCGCTTCCGGCTCTCTCTCAGAGGTTACGCATGCGGATGATACGACCACGACGTTGAAGTCAGCGCCGCTGCTGTCCGCTTACGGCGAGTCCGTTACCTTGACGGCAACCGTAAAGTCTGCCACGGCGGGAGAGCCAACCGGTAAGGTAGTCTTTCTGGCGGATGGGAATAGCATCGGGACTGGAACCATTTCCGGCGGAGATGCCATTCTCAAGACCACTGCGCTGGCATTGGGAACCCACTCGCTTGTCGCAATCTATGAAGGCACCTTGGACTTCAAGACAAGCACTTCAACCGCCGTTTCGCAAGTCATCGTAGTGGCCGACACAACCACAACGTTGACTTCTTCGCTCAATCCAGCCGCTTACGACCAGCCGGTGACCTTCACGGCAACTGTGAAGTCAGTGTCGGGAGGAACACCGGCTGGAAAGGTCACCTTCCTGGCGAATGGAACCAGCATGGGGACCGCAACCCTTGCCAGCGGGGTGGCCACCATGAAGACTACGGCGCTGCCGGTGGGAACCAGCTCCATCACGGCCAGCTACGCCGGAACCGATGACTACAAGGCCAGCACTTCGACGGCCGTCTCGCAAGTCATCCATGCTGAGTCCACAACCACGGTGTTGACTTCCTCTGTGAACCCATCCGCTCACGGCCAGTCAGTTACCTTCACTGCTAAGGTCACCTCTTCTGTAGCGGGTACACCCACCGGGAGTGTCGTCTTTCAATCCAACGGAACGAGCATCGGGACCGCCGCACTGAGTAACGGGAGTACCGTTCTCACTACCAGTTCGCTGGCAGCGGGAACCAACTCCATTAAAGCAACCTACGTTGGGGACACCGACTTCCAGACAAGCACCTCGGCTGCTTTGTCCGAAGTCACGAAGTAGATCGCACAACCTAACTCGAAGGCCCTTCGCTTCTTGCGAAGGGCTTTCGCCTTTTCAGGACTGTTGCCTTCCGGCGCGGGCGTGTGTCAGCCCGATTCGATGGCCTCGATCGGCGCTGATGCGCGGATAGGCTTAAGGCCGGGCTAACTCGAGCCTATGGCTCCTCATATGTCGCCCACCGTCCGGGGTTCCTGCTTGCATCTCTTGCCGGACATGGCTTCCGACCGAATCTGCCTTCCCTGAGGCGGCAGGCCCTCCCAGACAGTTGGAAGCGGGTGGGAATCATGCTCAGCTATTCTGCATAATGCGAGCAACGTCCGGGCTGAAATCACAGGCCCCTATAGCGTGACTCGCCAAGAATCGCAACACATTGGCTCGATTGGGGCTTTGGGTATTGGCCCGCAGATTTGAACGGGTCGAACAGGGTTCCTCAACGGCTCGGTTTGTTGCCAATTGTGAGGCTGACCGACTCAGGTGACAGCAACGCATCACCCGAGGCGGTGGCGAACGGACGCGCCATAGCGCATGAACTTGCGCGACCGCCGCGCCGGACAGAGGAATCAAGCAAGGTTTGTGGACATTCGTTTGGCAAAAGGCCTCGCAGCCAGCGCACAGATTGCCTTCCGGTGAGACGTGATGTAGATCACTGATTGCAGTCATCGCCGGTTCGATACTTGGAAACCATACTCAGGAGGTTTATCCGTGAATCGTTTCTGTGCGCGCATATTCGGTCTCAGCCTGTTCGCTTTTCTCTTTTTGGCTATTGCCGCCCAACCTTCCATTGCTCAGCAGGATCAAGCCACGCATATCCACCATCGGCTGATTCCAGCCGGGGATACCTGTGCCACCTGCCACAAGGCGTTGTATGACCAATGGAAAGCCAGTCCGCATAGCGCCAACGGTGTGGAATGCACCACGTGCCATGGCGAGACAACGGCACAGGACTTCGCGGGCAAGCCAGCGTTAAGCACTTGTGACACTTGTCACACCGATCAGGTGGCACAACTGAAGTCTGATCCATTCATGAAAGGCAAGACGTGTGTGAACTGTCACGAAGCACACAACTTCGTAGGTCACAAGAAGGCGGCCCCGGCAGCCAAGTGATCACAGTTTCCAGGCAGGGCATTCTCGAACTGCTGGCCGGTTCATCCGCGCTCACCGCCTTGGAATCGTGGCCTCGCATGCCAAGGGAATGTACGACCGGTTGCCTTGAAAACTAACGATCATGCGCCCGAAGATTCCGACAAGCACGCGAATGCGCCGCAAGCGCGTTTGCCGCGACTGCAAATCGGAATCTTCCGAGGCCGGGCCGGCGCAATAGGCGTGCTGACTCGCGATCGTCGGAGTCAGAGTTCCA
>CAZQPY010000008.1:0-95055 GCA_964595345.1 uncultured Occallatibacter sp. | reverse complement strand
GCCAATCCCTTTGTCTGGATCACGGTCTTTTCCACGCTGGCTTTCGGCGCCATCGGCTTTGCCGACGATTACATCAAGGTCGTTCAGCGCCGCAGCCTCGGGCTCACCGCGCGCGCCAAGCTCGGCTACCAGTTTCTGGCCGGGGCCGGGGTGGCCATTGCCCTGGTGGTCATGCAGCAATTCGGCAAGTTTTCCACCCAATTGACCGTTCCCTTCATCAAGCAATGGCGTCCCGATCTGCAATGGCACTGGCTCGGTTCCATCCCGCACCTTGGATTTCTCGCCTTCCTGCCCTTCGTGGTCATCATCACCCTGATCCTGGCCTTCTCCTCCAACGCCGTCAATCTCACCGACGGACTCGACGGCCTGGCCATTGGATGCACCATCATCGCCGCCGGCGCACTGGCTGTGCTCACCTATGTCAGCGGCCACGTGGTCTTTGCCGATTACCTGGAACTGCAGCGCATGCCCATGGTCGGCGAGCTTACGGTCTTCTGCGGCTCAATGGTTGGCGCGTCCATAGGGTTTTTATGGTTCAATGCCCATCCAGCCGAGATCTTCATGGGCGACGTCGGTTCGCTGGCCCTTGGCGGCGCTATCGCCACCGTCGCGGTCATCATCCGCCAGGAACTCTTGCTGCCTTTCATCGGCGGAATCTTCATCCTGGAAGCCGTCTCCGTCATGTTGCAGGTGGGCAGTTTCAAACTCCGCAACGGAAAGCGTATCTTCAAGATGGCGCCCCTGCATCACCATTTCGAGCAACTGGGATGGCATGAATCGAAAGTAATCGTCCGATTCTGGATTGCGGCCCTGGTGTTTGCACTGTTTGCTCTCACCACCCTTAAACTCCGCTGACGGCAGTCCGCGCCGTGTCCCTTGCGGTGCACAATTGAAACAGGAACGGGCAACTCTCCTTTGCAGGCGCCGTTCCAGCCCGGTCTTCGCTTCGAGCGCCATCCGGCCTCTGGACAAGTTGAACAAGTTGGACAAACTGAACAAGCTCAAGCTTTGAGGATAGATTCCATGATGAATTTGAAAGGCAAAAAAGTTCTGGTTGTGGGATTGGGGAAGTCCGGCCTTGCTGCTGCCTTGTTCCTGCGCCGCCACGGCGCTCAGGTCACTGTCTCCGATACGCGCAGCGCCGAGTCGCTCGCCAAGGACATTCCCGCGTTGCTCGACGAAGGAATCATGGTTGAGTCCGGCGGCCACGGACTGTTGACCTTCCGCCGCCAGGATCTGATCGTGGTCAGCCCCGGCGTTCCTCTCGATACACCCGAACTCGTCCAGTGCAAAGGCTTTGGCCTGCCCATCATCGGAGAACTCGAGCTGGCTGGCCGCTTCCTCAAGGGCCACACCATCGCCATCACCGGCTCCAACGGTAAGACCACCACCACCGCGCTGCTCGGCGAGATTCTCAAGGAATCCGGCCAGCCGACTCTGGTTGGAGGCAATATCGGCATCCCGGTTGTAGGCCTCATCGACAAGAGCAGCGACGAGTCCTGGTCCGTTCTCGAGGTTTCCAGCTTCCAGCTTGAAAGCACCGAGGAGTTCCGGCCAGACGTCTCGGTCATCCTCAACATAACTCCAGACCATTTGGACCGTCACGGAAGCTTTGAGAACTACGCCCTCGCGAAGGAGCGCATCTTCGCCTCCCAGACCGCCGAAAACAGCCTCGTCCTCAATGCCGACAACGCCCGCGCCGCTGAAGCCGCCACCCGCACCGCCGCCAGCGTTTACTGGTTCTCCCTTGAGCATCCGGTAGCCCGCGGAGCATGGTTGGAGCACGGCTACGCCGTTTACCGCGCCTCCGAAGACGCCCCCATTGAAAAGGTCGTCGCTCTCAGCGACATCCCGCTCAAGGGCGCGCACAACGTCGAGAATGTGCTGGCTGCAGTCTGCGCCGCGCGCTTGGCCGGCGTCTCTGCCGAGGTTATTGCCCGCGCCATTCAAAGCTTCCACGCCGTCGAACACCGTCTGGAGTACGTGGCGACACGCAATGGCGTTGACTTCTACAACGACTCCAAGGCCACCAATGTGGATGCCACCGCCAAGGCCCTCGCAGCCTTCTCTTCCGGAATCCACCTGATCCTCGGTGGAAAGGATAAGGGCTCGGACTACACTCTGCTCGCTCCCTTGCTCCGCGATCGCGTCCGTGCCGTTTACACCATCGGCGCAGCCGCCGACAAGATCGAGTCCCAGTTGCGCGGCGTGGTCTCGCTGCACTCCTGCGTCACTCTCGAAAAGGCCGTACGCGCAGCTACCACTGCCGCGCATTCCGGCGATGTGGTTCTGCTGGCTCCCGCCTGCTCCAGCTTCGATCAGTTCGAAAGCTACGAGCATCGCGGCCGCGTCTTCAAAGATCTCGTCAATCTCGTCAAGGCATAGCGAAGGCGAACCATATGGCGAAACTCGTAGGCGTGGACAAGTGGCTGTTCTTCACCACCCTGTTGCTTGTCGTGGTGGGCCTGGTGATGGTCTTCTCCGCGTCCGCCGTGGTGGCGCAGGAGCGTTTCAACTCGCCCTACACCTTCGTCGGCCGCCAGGCCATGTGGTCACTGCTGGGCGTCGCCTTCATGCTCATCCTCATGCAGGTCGACTACGCCATCTACAAGTCGCCCCGCTTCATCTATCCGGTCCTCTGCATCACTACTTTTCTGCTGGTGCTGGTTTTCTTCTTTCACGACTCCCACAATACCCACCGCTGGTTCCGCTTCGGCGGCCTGCTCACCTTCCAGCCCTCCGAAGTCGCCAAGCCGGTCATGATCCTCTTTCTGGCCTGGTTCCTGAGCACCCACATGGACTCGATCAAGGATTGGAAGCATACGCTGCTGCCTGCGATCCTCATTCCCGGCGCTTTCATCGGGCTGATCCTCAAGGAGCCGGACCTCGGCACGGCGCTGGTGCTTTTTGGCGTCACTGTCTTCATGTTGATTCTGGCCGGCATGGAGTGGAAGTATCTCGCCGTGCTCTTCGGCGTCACACTTCCCGTCTTCGCCCTCATGCTGATCTTTGTTCCCTGGCGGCTCAAGCGCATGCTGGTCTATCTCAATCCCGATTCCGACCCGCAGGGCGCGGGCTTCCACATCAACCAGTCGCTCATCGCCGTCGGCACCGGCGGCCTGACCGGCCGCGGCTACATGGAAGGCGTGCAGAAGCTCTTCTATCTGCCCGAAGCGCATACCGATTTCATCTTTGCCAACATCGCCGAAGAGCTGGGATTCATCGGCGGGGCCTTCATCGTTCTGCTCTTCGTGGTCTTCGCTGTCCGCGGGTTGCGCGCCGCCTTCCGCTCCCAGGACCCATTCGCCCGCCTTGCCGCATTCGGAATTACGACGGCCATCGTGTTGCAGGCGTTTTTCAACATCAGCGTGGTGCTCTCCCTGGTTCCCACCAAGGGCATTCCGCTGCCGCTCATCTCCTATGGCGGAACCTCAGTCTTCGGAACCCTGGCCAGCATTGGAATTCTGCTGAATATCACGAAGAAGGTCGATTGATTGAAGCAGGGACTGAGGGACTGAGGGACTAGGGAACAGGGAACAGGGATCAGGGATCAGGGATCAGGGACTAGGGAATAGGGAGTAGCTTTCTAGGCGTGGGAAAGCCAGCAGAATCGCCCCGTAAAACTGTCATCCTGAGCGGAGCGCAGCGGAGTCGAAGGATCTGCGTTTGTCTTTGTTTTTTGACGAGATGTTTTTTGACCTAACAAGAGGAGTTTCAATTGCGCGTACTCATCGCCGGTGGCGGCACTGGCGGACACATCATCCCGGCGCTTGCCGTGGCTCGCGAACTGGTCGAGCATCACGACGCTGAAGTACTCTTTGTCGGCACCGCGCGCGGACTCGAAACGCGTCTGGTTCCGGATGCCGGGTTCAACCTCCGGTTGATCAATGTCGGACCGCTCAAAAACGTCTCGCTTCTCACGCGCCTGCGCACCCTCACCGACTTGCCCAAAAGCATCTTCGCCTGTCGCCGCATGATCCGCGAGTTCGACCCCGGAGTGGTCTTCGGAGTCGGCGGATACGCTTCCGGGCCGGCAATGGCCGCTGCTCTTCTGGCCCGCGTTCCCGCCATGGCCTTCGAGCCCAACGCCATGCCCGGCCTCGCCAATCGCCTGGTCGGCAAAAGAGTGCAGGCTGCCGCCATCAATTTCCCCGCCGCTGCCCGCTGGTTCTGCAACGCCGAGGTCACCGGCATCCCGGTCCGTCCCACCTTCTTTACGCTCCAAACCCCAGCCGATGCGGCTCCGCGCCTGCTCGTCTTCGGCGGCTCGCAGGGAGCGCGCATTTTCAACGTGAACCTGCCCAAAATCATCCAGCCGCTCCTTGAAGCCGTTCCCGGTCTCACCGTCGTGCACCAGAGCGGCGGACGCTCCGCCGAAGCCACGCAGGCAGCTTATGCCGCCAGCGGGGCCGATCCCGCGCGCTGGCAGGTTTGCGGATTCCTCGACGACATGCCCGCGCAGTTTGCCCAGGCCCGGCTGGTGATGGCGCGCAGTGGAGCTTCCAGCGTGGCCGAACTCGCCGCCGCCGGCAAACCCTCTCTGCTGGTCCCTTTTGCAGCAGCGGCAGACGAGCACCAGAAGCGCAACGCCGAGGAGATGGTGAACGCGGACGCTGCAATCATGCTCACCGAGTCCGATCTGCAGGTCCCCGGCAAGCTGTTGGAGACCCTCGTTGAGCTGCTCTCTGCGCCCGAGCGCCTGGCCCGGATGGCCGCAGCCGCGCGCACCCAGGCGCGTCCCGGCGCAGCCCAGCGCATCGCCGCCCGCCTCGCGGAACTCGCTTCCGCCAGCTGAGAGTCTCCATTTGACTGTCCGGGGATACGAGTCCAACCAATCCATTCGGATGCCCGATCTTTACCGCGATTTTGACGGTATGAGCGGGTAGCCAATCTCCCGGCTTAGGGCTGAACCCATTGAAGGCCATATGCCTGTTCTGCTTCCGGCGCACGTGCGTACGTTTTGCGGCAACTCATTCTGTGTCTGGCTGCAGAATTTCTTTTGCGGAAGCCGGAACTCGGGCATAATGTGCTCATTGTGAAAAGACTGAGCCTGGGAATCTTTCTGTGCCTTTTTGCGGCGGTCGGCGCATTCTGTCAGAAACCCGTGCCGCGAGCCTCCATCGCCTTCAGCTTTGCTGTCGATGGGGAAAACGTCCCTTGTCTTCATCGCGCGATTGAGTTAAGGGCCGATGGCCGAGTCATTCCTGTTCGCGCAACGGCATTCGGTTTCGTCATTCCGCCTGTATTCAGGAGACTGGCAGCAAAAAAGGCCTTGGCGGGCCGGAAGGTCGACGTTCGTGTCACCTGTGGGGGCCAGGTATTCGAATTTCCTCAAGAAGATGCCTCGAACATTGTTCCCGGCTCCTGGCGCCTCGAGGTCAGCTACCCCACGACATGGTTGACATCTGCCGTGGAGAGCCCGGCGCTGGAGCGCGGCACCTGGTTCAGCTCCATGGCTTGGGAGTGCAAGGGATGTCGACCAGCCCCCAAGACAACCGTCCCCCATTACGACCTTCCGACAGCATTTGCCGATCGCCTTCGCAGCGAACAGCCCCAGGCAAAGGGAGCGCGGGCAATGCAGATTGCCTACGCCCTGGTGGTCTTCAATATCGAGGCGGAGACAAATCTTGCCTTACTCACCGACCAACTGAAAAGTTGCCTCTCCGCTACGGGAAAGCCGCCGGACAACTCGGTTTGCAACAACCCATTGTTGGCCGAAGATCTCGTGAACCTGTACTGGCGTGGCGACAGTGAATTGCTCGACCCTTTGCTTCAGTTGGCCGACTCCCACACCGATGTCACCGCGGAGATGGGAGACTTCTACGCGGATCTGCTGGATCGCCGCCCGGATCAAATGCTGGGCGGGTTGAAGGGGCTCGCTCCGGAAAAGCAATTGTCGGTCTGCGTCCGCGCCGGGGAGAACGAGCACGAGGGCAGCGATGCAAGATTCCGGCGCATGCGTGCCCATCTGCAGGCCGCGGGAACCGATGCCGCTCGTCAATGCCTCCAGCAAGCCGAAGCGGCCTTCCACTGATCGGAAGGCCTCAATTGCTCGGGACGTCGTCTGCCCAAAATCCGACGGCTTATACGAGAATGGAAGAATGAACTCCATGCGCATCGATAAATGGCTCTGGGCATCCCGTTTCTTCAAGACGCGGGCGCTGGCTTCAAAGTCCTGCGACCTGGGCCGCATCAGCTGCAAAGGTATTGAGGCGAAGCCTTCCCGCGAAGTCCGCGTGGGCGACATGGTTCGCGTCAAAAACGAGGGAGGGGAATTTGTGGTTGAAGTGCTCGCCTTGAGCGAAATGCGCGGACCGGCAGCGGTTGCGCTGACCCTCTACCGCGAGACCGAGGCTAGCAAGGAAGCGCGCTTGAAAGCCGCCGCCGAGCGCAAGGCGATGCAGGAATTCATGCCCATTCCCGAGCACCGGCCTACCAAACGCGATCGCCGTTTGATCCACAACTTCCGCGGCGAACGTTGAGTTCCATCGCGCGCGATACCATAGGGGTGGCCGGGCCTTTCATTCCGATCCTGGCCCGGTGCTCTCATGCGATTTGAACTTTTTCTGGCGGCGCGCTATCTGAAGGCAAAACGGCGGCAGGCCGTGGTCGGCGTCGTGACCACCATTTCCATTGCCGGGGTTGCCGCGGGCGTTGCCGCGCTGATCATCGCCTTGGCCATCACCAATGGCATGCGAAACGATCTGCAAGGCCGGCTGCTGGGCGCCTCCGCCCACGTCGATCTGATGCGCGTTGAGTCCGACGGCATTCGCGACTGGGGGCCGCTGGTGGAGCGGCTGCGGAGGCTTCCGCATGTGACCGCGGCCGCGCCCGGAATCTACGGGCAGGTGCTGGTTTCACGCGGCCCGCGCGCCGGATTCGCCTTGATCAAAGGCGTGATTCCTGCCCAGGAACGCTCCGTCAGCAATATTCTCGATTCGGTTGTCTCCGGCTCGGCAAAGGATCTTGAGCCTCAGGCAGCGTCTGTGAATTCAATTGTGGATAAGGGGCCGGGCGCCATCAACGCGCTCTATCCCGCCTTGGTCCTCGGGCGCGACATAGCCGACCAGATCGGCGCGCAGGTGGGCGACAGCGTGCTCGTCACCAGCCCGCAGGGCGAGCTTACCCCGCTCGGCCTGGCCCCCAAATACCAGCGCTTCCGCGTCGCCGGCATCTTTCACTCCGGATTCTATCAATACGACGCGTCAATGGCCTTCATGCGTCTGGCGGATGCGCAAAGGCTCTTCAGCGAGCCCGATCTTCTGTCGGTAATCAGCTTCAAGGTGGACGACATGTACCGCGCGCCGGAGATCGGCAAAACCATCGAACAGGCCGCCGGCAAGGGATACATGACCACCAACTGGATGGAAGTGAACCGCGAGCTTTTCCGCGCGCTCAAGTTGGAACAGGTCGTCACCTTCATCGTGATTGCTCTGATTGTGGTTGTAGCGGCGCTGAATATCCTGATTGCGCTGACCATGATGGTGATGGAAAAAACGCGCGATATTGCGGTGTTGATGAGCTTCGGAGTAGATCCCGGACAGGTGCGTCGCATTTTCCTCATGCAGGGAATGTTGATCAGCCTCATCGGCACGGCGTTGGGCCTCGTGCTGGGCTATACGGCAGCTTGGGCCGGCGGGCATTACCATTTCATTCATCTCTCGGCCGAGGTCTATTCCATCGATACTCTACCTTTCGCGTCTCGACCGCTCGATGGATTGATCGTGTCCATTGTCTCGGTGGGAATCTCGTTGCTGGCAACGCTCTACCCATCTTCCGCGGCGGCGCGGGTACGCCCCGCAGAGGCGCTGCGCTACGAGTAACCGCAGCCCCTGAGCAGCAGCAGCGTGGCGCGCGATTCGGTGCTTATCAGAAATTGCAATCCATGTTGCCTTGGTGTCTTCCTAACGTCCAGAAAGGCTATGATGTTGGGTGCCGAAACTTCTTTCGCGACGGGAAGCTGGGGAAGCAATGCAAGATCTTCAGAATGCGATCAAGGCCGTGGTTCGTAGTGCGTTGAGTTTTCTCGCGGGCCTTATGCTCTTGTTTCTCGCTGCCGGACTGACGGCCTGCGGAGGAAGTTCGTCCAGTTCCACTGTTACTCCCACTCCGACGCCCACGCCGTCTACCGATCCCGATACCAGGGCGGACGCCATGCTGGCGCAAATGACGCAGGCAGAGAAGCTGCAAATGGTGCAGGGCGGGGTAACCACCAACCTGACCTATGGGTATACCGTGCCGTTGGGAGCTGCGGGATGGGTTCCGGCCAATACGCGCCTGGGGATTCCCGCGCTGTATCTTGCGGACGGAAGCGTCGGCGTGGGGAACGGCATTGGACCGGCGACAGCCCTGCCTTCGTCGCTGGCCAACGCGGCAAGTTGGGACCTGGCCGAAGCCACCAAATACGGCACCGTGATCGGAACGGAGTTGGCGGACTACGGCGTCAACGTGAATCTGGGCGGCAACGTCAACCTCATCGGCCGAGAACCGCGCGACGGACGCAGTTTTGAAACCAAGGGCGAAGACCCGATTCTTGCCGGCAAAATCACGGCCGCGCATATCTCGGCGATCCAGGCCCAGCACGTCATCGGTGGAATCAAGCACTTTTCGTTCAACGATCAAGAATCGGGCCGGACTACTGCCAACGCGGTGATCGACGAACGCTCTGGCCGCGAGTCGGACCTTTTGGCCTTCGAGATCGGCGTCAAGGACTCCAATGTCCAGTCGGTGATGTGCTCCTACAACCTGACCAACGGCCAATACGATTGCGAAAACAGCCACCTGCTGAACGATGTTCTCAAGGGCGACTGGGCCTTTCCCGGCTTTGTGATGTCGGACTGGTGGGCTACGCAAAGCACAGCAGCGGCGGCCATCAATGGCCTGGACCAGGAGCAGCCGAACGAGCAGTATTTCTCGTCGCTTGGCAATGCCGTCACCAGCGGATCGGTGCCGCAATCGCGCCTCGACAATATGGTTCATCGAATTCTTCGCGCGATGTACGCCGTGGGCATCTTCGACCACCCGCTCACCGTACAGCCGATTTCCGGAGTTGCCGATGCCGCTACCGCGCAGGAGATTGAAGAAACCGGGGCGGTGCTTCTCAAAAACAATTCCGGGCAACTGCCTTTGAGCGCATCGCTCCAGTCCATCGCGGTGATCGGATCGCATGCCGATGTGGCCGTGCTCTCCGGCGGCGGCTCGGCGCAGGTGCAGCCCGCGGGAGGCAAGCTGACAGGACCGTCCCCATGTCCGCCGTGCTGGTCTCAGGTGACCTGGGATCTTTCGTCGCCGCTGAATGCAATCCAGGCCAAGGCGCCAAATGCCAAAGTGCTGTATGCCGACGGCTCGGATGCTGTGCTGGCCACCGCTCTGGCTGCTTCGTCGCAGGCGGCCATTGTCTTCGTGAGCCAGTGGGCCAGCGAAGGGATGGATGAGACCAGCCTGGCGCTCAACGATCTCACCTCGGCAACCCCTATTGACCAGGATGCTCTGGTAGCCGCGGTGGCCGCCGCCAATCCCCACACGATTGTTGTGGTTGAAAGCGGGAGCGCGATTCTGATGCCGTGGCTGGGGCAGGTTGGCGCAGTGCTTGAAGCGTGGTATCCCGGCCAGAGCGGCGGACCGGCCATTGCCGACCTGCTCTTCGGGGTTGCCAATCCTTCCGGCAAGCTGCCCATCACTTTTCCTGCCAGCGATGCGCAATTGCCACGCCCTGCCATCCCGCAGCCGCCCGACGGCAGCACCCCGTTCAACGTGAATTACACCGAAGGCTTGAATGTCGGCTACAAGTGGTTCGACGCGAATGGATTGACTCCACTCTTTCCGTTTGGCTATGGGCTCTCTTACACAACCTTCTCGATCACAGCGCCCGCGGTCGTAAACAATCTCTCCACGGCCAGCAAGCCGAATTTCCAGGTAACCTTTACCCTGACCAACTCCGGTGCTGTCGCAGGCGCGGAGGTGGCGCAGGTCTATCTGGGCTTGCCCGCCGCCGCCAATGAACCTCCCAAGCGCCTTGTCGGATGGCAAAAGGTCTCTCTGCAGCCAGGGGCAACGCAGCAGGTGACCATCGAAGTGGATCAGAACGACTCGTCGCACCCCATGTCCTACTGGAACACATCCGCCAACAGCTGGCAGGTTGCCTCGGGGACCTACACTGTCTACCTGGGTAACTCTTCCAGTTCAGCGAGTCTTGTGAATGCGGGCGCCTTCACGGTGAATTAACCGCCCATCAACCTTCGCCGTTTTCGTCCCTTCGCAATTGTGGTTTCATAGGAGAAGCCGGTTTACTCCGCGTCGTAGCGAGGCTCCTCTGTGACTGAACATACTCCTGTTTTGACAACGGATGGCAAGCAAGGGCCTGCGCTCCGCCTGCTCGGCATCCGCAAGGGATTTGCCGATGTTGTCGCCGTCGATGGCCTGGACCTTGAGGTTGCGCGAGGAGAGTGTTTCGGCCTGCTCGGCCCCAACGGCGCGGGCAAAACAACCACCATTGAAATCTGCGAAGGTTTGACCACGCCCGATGCAGGGAGCGTCGAGCTGCTGGGAAAAAACTGGGCGACGGAAGCCGACGACTTGCGCCACAGGATCGGCATCCAGCTGCAGGAGACGCAGTTTCCGGCCAAGCTATCGGTGGAGGAGACTCTGCGGCTCTTCCGCAGCTTTTACCGGCACGGACTTCCCCTCGAAGAGTCGATCCGCATGGCGCAGCTTGACGAGAAACGAAAATCTCGAGTCGGTGGATTGTCGGGTGGCCAGAAGCAGCGCCTGGCCATGGCTTGCGCGCTGGTGGGAGATCCCGAACTGCTGTTTCTGGATGAGCCAACCACCGGCCTGGATCCCCAGGCGCGCCGCCACTTGTGGGACCTTGTGGATGAGCTGAAGAGGGCGGGGCGCACGATCATTCTCACCACTCACTATATGGACGAGGCGGAGCGGCTCTGCGATCGTGTCGCCATCATGGATCATGGAAAGATCATCGCCCTCGGCACACCCCAGCAACTGATTGCTTCGGTGGGCGGCGAGCACGTTGTGGAGTTTGCCGTCACCACGAAGCAGGGCGGCTCCGGGCGCGAACACCATCCAGTCGATATAACTC
Organism: uncultured Occallatibacter sp.; assembly: GCA_964595345.1. Lineage (GTDB taxonomy): Bacteria > Acidobacteriota > Terriglobia > Terriglobales > Acidobacteriaceae > Telmatobacter. The sequence continues at coordinate 83,957 of CAZQPY010000008.1, read as the reverse complement.
CGCTCCTGGCTCTCGCCGGCATTCAATCGCATCGCGTCGATGCCGGGAGCCATCAGCTTTCGGTGGATGAGTTGCATACGACTGTTCCCCGCATCTTCGCAACGCTCAATGAACAGGGTCTGCACCTGAGCGAGTTTCGAACCCACTCGGCAACCCTCGAAGATGTGTTTGTCGGCCTGACGGGAAGGACATTGCGCGATGAGTAAATTCTCTGAAGGCTCGCTTTTTCAGTTGACCTTGTCTCGCTTCCGGCTGTTTCTGCGCGAGCCGGAAGCCATCTTCTGGACATTTGGTTTTCCCATCCTGCTTGCCATCGGCCTGGGCATCGCCTTCCGCAATCGGCCGGCGGATGTGCTGCAAGTGGGCGCGACAACTGCGCAACTGACTCAGGCTCTGGATGCCGATAAAGGTCTGACTTCCTCCACCATGGATCTGGACGCCGGCACGCGTGCGCTGGCGACAGGCAGGATTCTGCTTCTGGCCATTCAGACGCCGAGTGGGGTGGATTACAAGTTCGACATCACCAACCCCGATGCGCGAACGGCGCGCCTGCTTGCGGATCGGGCCATTCAAACCGCGGCCGGACAAAAGGACGCAGTGCAGGTGCGGAACGACCTGGTGCATGAAACCGGCGCGCGTTACATCGACTTTGTTGTCCCCGGCCTGCTAGGCATGAACCTCATGGGCTCGGCGATGTGGGGACTGGGTTTCTCCATCGTCGAAGCGAGACAAAAGAAGCTGCTCAAGCGCATGGTGGCTTCTCCCATGCCGCGCTGGCAGTATCTCTTTTCATTTCTGCTGGCCCGCCTTGTGATGCTGGTGATGGAGGTCGTGGTTTTCCTAGGATTTGCGCGGCTTGTCTTTGGCGTTCCGTTTCGCGGATCGCTGCTCGAATTGGGCTTCCTGTGCATCCTGACTTCTCTTGCTTTCTCCACACTGGGTCTGCTGGTGGCGTCGCGTGCAAGTACCATCGAGGCTGTGTCTGGCTTGATGAACCTGGTCATGCTGCCGATGTGGATTCTCTCCGGAATCTTCTTTTCCGCCACCCGCTTTCCGGTCGTCATCCAGCCCTTCGTCCGAGCTTTGCCTCTCACCGCTTCCATCGACGCACTGCGGGGGAACATGCTGCAGGGAATTGGCCTGGGACAAATGGCCTCACAGGTCGGGATTCTGCTGGCTTGGTTGATCGTGTCGTTCACGGTCTCCCTGCGCATCTTTCGCTGGAGATAGAGGCAAAGTATTCATGAAGTGGCGACCGACGCCGGATCCGTTGCCTCTCTTTGGTAACTATTTCCTGAGACCAGTTCGCGGATACAAAACGTGAAAACAGCACATCGCAACGATGAACACCAGCATCGTGATCACGCTGGCCTCCGGGCCCACTTCTCCGCCAGTCAACCACGCTGGTCCATGGAACGATGATTTAAGCAAGGTCCCTGACGCTGCAAACCCGCTGTCGCGGACCGAGAATAGAAAAGTCTCGGCGTAATCACCGGCCGCATGAAAGCCGATGGCAAACCATAGGGTGCCCGTTCGACGCACAGTCAGGCAGGCAAACATCGCGAACAAAAAAACCTGCAAAACCCCAGCCAGATTCTCACCTCGGTTGAACAGGTGCATGGCCGCGAAAACGAGGGACCAAACCACCGCGGACGGCCAGAACCCAATCGCTTGCGCCAGTGCGCATTGCACATAGCCGCGATAAAGAAATTCCTCGGCAAACCCGACCAGCAGAAAGCCCATCGCCCATAAGCTTGCGTACTTCAAAAGAACCGGCCCGTGAAGCGCCAAGCCTTCCAGCGAAAGGCCGTGCAGCGCCGCGATGAGCAAAATTCCGCCTGAGAAGACGCAGAGCCCCCAGAGCAGTCCCCAGATGAAATGCTTGCCAGCTCCCGGACGAAAGGATAGCCCGTAGTCGCCCAAGCCTTGCTTCTCGATGCGCGCCATGACTAGGCTGCACACCAGCAAACAGATCGCGGTTGGAATCTCGGTCAGATACTCGAAGCTGGGGGAAAGAAAACCCTGATTGTAGATCCGCGCGGCGGCTGGGACGCGCAGGATACCGACTCGCAATACGCCGAAGACGCTTCCCACGAACATCAAAAGGAATATCGTCAGACGCCAGCCGGTGCGAATGCCTCGGCTGCCTACGAAAATCTTGCGCCAATTCGATGCAGAGTCAGTGGATTCGTTCACAGCGCCCTTCGGAATGATTTCATCGGTCACTTCAGTTCGCATCCATGCTGGGACTATGTCACGAATACGTCCACAGAGTAAAGATCGGTCCTGAATTTGGGCTCCGGGAGATGAATCGAAACCGAAGCGATGGATTCACTGCCGAATCGACTTTTGTTCGGGATGCGGACAGCCGTATTCGGCTTTAAGAAGCTGGCCTCCTGCGGGTACTATCCTGATATTCATTGCAGGGGACTTCATGTCACGACTTTATTTGCCGGATCTGCTCTTTGTGGCCGGCCAGGCGCATGCCGGAAGAGGGCTTCTCGTCGGTCCCGATGGCAATGTCATCGGGCTCGCCGGGCGGGAGCAAACGGCCGGAGTCGAAACCGTCCGATTGGCGGGGAAAGCGCTGCTTCCGGGTTTGGCAAATGCCCACTCGCATAGTTTCCAGCGCCTCTTTCGGGGCCGCGCCGAGGGCCGTAACATCGGCGGAGACACCTTCTGGACCTGGCGCGAGCAGATGTACCGCGCCGCGGGATTTGTCTCCCCGGACGACCTCTTCGACGTAGCCCGCGCCACATTCCTGGAGATGCTCCGCGCGGGCATTACCGTGGTGGGCGAGTTTCATTACCTGCACAACGATCCAGCCGGGCATCCGTATGCGGACCCCAACATCCTGGCTTTGGAGGTGATCCGGGCCGCCGGGTCGGTCGGCATCCGCATTTGCATGTTGCGCACGGCCTATCTGCGCGCGGGCTTCCAGCGTGAACCACACCCCGGGCAGGCCCGCTTTTACGAGAGCGGCAGCGCATACCTGCAGAACCTGGAAGGCCTGATTTCAGCCGTTGACGGGAGGGCGCTGGTCAGCGTCGGCGCTGCTCCGCACAGCATTCGCGCGGTCCCACTGGACGTAATGGAAGAGATCGCGTCCTATGCCCGGCAGCGCGAACTTCCGCTTCATCTGCACATCAGCGAGCAGCCCGGCGAGAACGACGCCTGCGTGGCTGAGTACGGACTGACGCCGGTTTTGCTTGTGGCCGGCCACGGAATTCTGACCCCGAAGACCACGTTGGTCCATTCGATCCATCTGACCGTTGCTGAGTTCAATCTGGTAGCCGAGTCGGGCGCAACCATCTGCTCCTGCCCAACCACCGAGCGCAACCTGGGCGATGGCATCTTTCCCGCGGACCGCGTGGCGCGGCTGGGCATCCCGGTGGCCTTCGGGACCGACAGCCAGGCGCAAATCGACATTCTGGAAGATGCGCGCGAACTGGAATATCACCTGCGTCTGCAGCACCGGGAGCGCGGAATTCTCGACGGCCTCAACGGCGAGGAAATCGCCAACCGCCTTCTTCAGTCGGCGACGGCTTCCGGGTATCGCGCCCTGGGGATTGCCGGGGGAAGCTTGGCCGCTGGCGAGTCGGCGGACTTCTTCACCGTTGATATGGACGACGCCGCGATTCTGGGCATCGACCGCGAATCGTTGGCCGCGCAGACGGTCTTCAATGTGGGCCGCAGCGCCATTCGCGATGTCGGAGTTCAGGGATGTCTGGTTATCGAGGATGGCCGGCATCCGCTGGATCAGGAAATCAGCACAAGCTATCGCGCTGTGCAGAGACGTTTTTTGAAGCACTAGAGGAGAAAAGATGAGTTTTCAAGCGCCCGTAATTCGAGCGCCCCGTGGCAGCCAGTTGCGCTGCAAGGGCTGGCAGCAGGAGGCCGCGTTGCGCTGCCTGATGAACAATCTGGATCCCGAAGTGGCCGAGCGGCCGCAGGACCTTGTGGTCTATGGCGGTATCGGCAAGGCGGCTCGCAACTGGGAGAGCTATCACGCCATCGTGCGCGAACTGGAGCGGCTGGGAGACGAGGAGACGCTGCTGGTGCAGTCCGGCAAGCCGGTTGCCGTCTTTCCCACTCACGACATGGCGCCGCGCGTGTTGATTGCCAACTCCAACCTGGTGGGCAAGTGGGCCAACTGGGAGCACTTTCACGAACTCGACCGCAAGGGCCTCATGATGTATGGCCAGATGACGGCCGGCAGCTGGATTTACATCGGCACCCAGGGCATTTTGCAGGGAACCTTCCAGACCTTTGCCGCCTTGGCGGAGCGCCATTTCGGCGGATCTCTGCGAGGAAAGTTGGTGGTCACCGGCGGCGTCGGCGGAATGGGCGGAGCTCAGCCCCTCTCCGTCACGCTGAACGATGGCGTGGTGCTGGCCATCGACGTGGATCGCAGCCGCATCGAGCGGCGCGTCGAAACCCGCTATTGCGACCGCATCGCCGAGAATCTGGACGAAGCTTTAATGCTTTGCGAGGATGCGCGCCGCGAAGGCCGCGCATTGTCGGTAGGGCTGGTGGGTAACTGCGCCGATGTGCTGCCAGAACTGCTGCGCCGCGGTGTGCAGGTGGACGTGGTCACCGACCAGACCAGCGCGCATGATCCGCTGAACGGCTATGTCCCGCAAGGGCTTTCGCTCGCCGAGGCAGCCGCACTGCGCGCGAGCAATCCGGAAGAGTATGTGCGCCGGTCAACAGCATCCATGGTCGTGCATGTGGACGCGATGCTTGCCATGCAGCGCGCCGGCGCGGTGGCCTTCGATTACGGCAACAACATCCGCCGCTTCGCCTTCGATGCCGGCTGCGTGGACGCCTTTCTGATTCCGGGCTTCGTGCCGGAATACATCCGCCCGCTGTTCTGCACTGGAACCGGCCCGTTCCGCTGGGTGGCGCTTTCGGGCGACCCCGCGGATATCGACCGCACCGACAAGCTGGCGCTTGAGTTGTTTCCGCACAATGAGATTCTCTCCCGCTGGATGCGCCTCTCAAAGGGCCGCTTTGCCTATCAGGGGCTGCCGTCGCGCATCTGCTGGCTGGGCTACGGCGAGCGTCAACTGATGGGAGAAGCGATCAACGAGCTAGTCCGCAAGGGCGAGATCTCCGCGCCCATTGCGATTGGCCGCGATCACCTGGATACCGGGTCGGTGGCCAGCCCTTACCGCGAAACCGAGAAGATGATGGACGGCTCGGACGCGATTGCCGACTGGCCGATCCTGAATGCGCTGCTGAATACCGCTTCGGGCGCAACCTGGGTCAGCTTTCATCATGGCGGCGGGGTGGGCATGGGTTATTCGCTGCATGCCGGGCAGGTGACGGTGGCCGACGGCACGGCCAACGCGGCCAAACGCCTCAGCCGGGTGCTGAACAACGATCCGGGAATTGGCGTGGTGCGCCATGCGGACGCGGGCTACGAAATGGCCCGGCAGACCGCGCGCGAAAAGGGAATCGCCATGCCGATGATTAAAGACAGGGACTGAGGGACTGAGGGACTAAGGGACATAGGGACTGAGGGGCCAAGGGACTGAGGGGCTATGGCTACAGCCGTCGTTAATATCGGGCAATTGGTCACCCTCGCCGGTCCGCAGCGCCCGCGGGTGGGCGCGGAGTTGCGAGAACTGGGGCTTCTTGAGGGTGCGGCGCTTCTCATTGAGAACGGTCGTATCTCTGCTGCCGGCAGCTACGGCGACCTCAAGCGCAAAATCCCCGCCAGAGCGGAAATCATCGATGCTCAAAACCGCTGCGTCACGCCCGGCTTTGTCGATGCCCACACGCATCTGGTTTTTGCCGGTAACCGGGCTGCGGAGTTTGAGCGGCGGATCGCGGGCGCTACCTATCAGGAAGTTGCTGCATCCGGCGGTGGCATCCGCAGCACGGTCAAGCTGACCCGCGCGGCCACCGAAGACGAATTGCTCGCCGCAGCTCGCCGGCATCGCGATTGGATGCTGCGCTGCGGGACCACCACCATCGAGGCCAAATCGGGGTACGGGCTCAATCGCGAAACCGAATTGCGCATGCTGCGGGTGCTGAAGCGACTCAACGAAGAAGGTCCGGCGACGATCGTGCCCACTCTGCTGGCCGCGCACACGGTCCCGGAAGAGTATGCCGCGGCGCGCGGCGAGTATGTTCGCTGGATCGTGGAAGAGCTGATCCCCGAGGTGGCGGCAGCGGGCCTGGCCCGCTATTGCGATGCCTTTTGCGATGAGCATGCTTTTACCGTAGAAGAGTCTCGCAAAGTCCTCACCGCTGCGCGTCTTTATGGACTCGGACTGCGCGTGCATGCCGAGCAGTTCTGCCCTGGCACCGGCGCGGCGTTGGCTGCGGAGCTTGGCGCTGCCACCGCGGATCATCTGGAACAGGTGGACACCGAAACCATGGCTCTTCTCCGCACGGCAGGTGTCCAGCCGGTGTTGTTACCAGGATCGGTTTTCTCGCTCGGTCGAACGAATTACCCATCGGCACGGGAGATGATCGCGCAAGGCCTCGGCATCGTGCTGGCAACCGATTTCAATCCCGGCTCGTCGCCGGTGGCGTCGATGCCGTTTGTTCTATCGCTCGCCTGCCTTCAGATGAGCCTGATCCCGGCTGAGGCATTTGCTGCAGCCACCATCAATGCGGCGTATAGTCTGGGTTTGGGCGCCGACCGGGGATCGATCGAAGTTGGCAAGCAAGCCGATTTTGTGATTCATGAGTTCGCCGATTACCGGGAACTGGCCTATTTCATCGCCGCGCCGGCAAGGCCGCGCGTCTTTGTTGCGGGAAGGGAAGTGAGCGCATGAACGCACAGGAGATCTTGCGGGAACTGGTGGCGATTCCTACCCCGTCGCACCAGTCGAATCTTCCGCTTATCGAGTGGGTCGCCCACTTCCTGGAAGCGAAGGGCTGGCAGGTTCAACTGTTTCCCTACAGCGATGAGCAGAGTGTGGCCAAGGCCAACCTGTTGGCGCGGCCGTCGGGAGCTATGCAGGACGAAGCCCAAATCGAGCTTGCGTTCGTATGCCATACCGACACGGTGCCGTTTTCAGGCGCGTGGAGAGGTGCAACCCTACTCACTTCCAGTGCGGACGGGAAGCTTCTCCATGGCTGCGGTTCCTGCGATGTGAAGGGCGCATTGGCCTGCTTTCTGGCCGCGATTGAAGACACCATCGTCTCGCCGCAAGTGGCCCTGATCCTGAGCGCGGACGAAGAAGTCGGCTGCAAAGGGATGGACCGACTTCTGCGCTCCGCGAAGCTGCAAATTAGCTCGGCAATCGTTAGCGAGCCGACCTCGCTGCGGCCCGGCATCGCCGGCAAGGGCTACGGACTCGCGCGCATCACGATCAACGGCATCGAAGCACATTCGGCTTACCCTAACGAAGGCGTCTCGGCCATCGCGATGGCAGCGAAGCTGATCTGCCAAATCAACGAGCTTGGTGCACAGGTCAAAGGAGAACACGGTGATGTGCTTTTCGATCCGCCCCGGACCACGATCAATGTCGGCGTCATCGAAGGCGGTTCGGCCAAGAACATCGTCGCCGGCAAATGCTCATTCCTGGTGGAGTGGAGGCCCATTCCATCCGATCCTCCGCGCGCCATCCTTGCCCAACTCGAATGGCTCTGCGACTGCCTGCGCTCCGATCATCCCAAGGTCCATGTGCACATCGAGCTCCTGCGAGCCGAAGCCGGGTTTGGCACCGCCGAACCCGGTCCGCTGCAACTTCGTTTGAGGCAAATGGCTGTTGCCGCGGGTCAACCCTTCCGTCCCTGCGGCATCAGTTTCGGCAGTGAGGCCACGCGTCTGTCGGCGGTTGCCCAGGAGGTCATCGTCATCGGTCCGGGAGACATGCACACGGCGCATTCCGACCGCGAATGCGTGCCGGTGGCCGAACTGGAAACCTGGACCGCCGCGCTGCGCGCGCTGCTGTCAACCACCTAGCCGCCATAGCGCAAATTTGCCGCCGATACTGGCACATGGGAAGTAACTCCCGTGCTTTGTTCACGCTATCGGAGGCCTTGAACGGGCCGGGCAAGCTGTGTCGCCGGTCACGTTTCGCCATGTGGAAAGCCTTGCTATGATGGTGGGCGAAAAACAAGAGGCCGGCCGCTCGTTCGGTACGGCGAGGAGAGTGGAATGTCCGAAGCAAATGGTGTGAGCGCAATTCCTACCAAGATTCTGGTCCCCATCGATTTCAGCCCGTCTTCGCACGTAGCCTTGGAGACGGCGATCGAGTTGGCCCAGAAGTTTAATGCCGAACTTTTACTTCTACATGTCATACCGGAAACCTGCGGCACAGAGGATTCCAGGGCCGTAGCGGAGAAGCATTTCGCCATTTCTCAGGCGTCAATGGACGCCAAGGGGATCAAGGGCACCACGCTGATTGAGGTCGAGAACGACGTGGCCGGCAACATTCTGGAAGCCGCTGAGCGCGAGAACGCGAACCTGGTGGTGATCTCGACCCACGGCGTTTCGGGCTGGTACCCGGTGGTCTTCGGTTCCATCGCCGAAAAGATCGTCAAGCTGGTGCACACGCCGGTTCTGCTGCTGCGGACGGAGAAGCCCGAGACCAGCGCCAAGGTTTCTTCCGCCGGCCTGATGGAATGGTGGTAAGCCGAGCCGTTTCAAAAAGGTAAGCGCAATACGCGTCGCTGAAATGTTTGACAACTGGCCCGTCGCAGCACTGGACGGGCCAGTTGCATTCCGCGGAGCGCGAAGGGCGCTGCAGCATTTTTGGAATGGGCGTTGACCGAAAGCAGACGTTCAAGGGTCTATACCGTTCCAGGGCCCCTGCGGAGAGGTCTTATTCCGCAACGAGGACGGAAAAGCCACCTTTCACGTTCCTCAAAAAGTCCCGGCGAGTTCCGAAAATGCTTTGTCCCTAGCAGGCTCACAGGATTGGAGCATGACCTAGGTTCATGTTTTACGGATCTGAAGTATATTGGACGAGGGCATTTCTGGCGGAGCGGGGAAACCTCAGCTTCTGCGCGCGATTGCCGATGAGATGAATGCGAGGGGAAGAAGCTTGGTCCGCCGCGAATCTGCTGCGGTTCAGGCAGGTAAGGTCTGCTCGACACCCGCTCTTGCTGCGAAAGGTGCACTCAAGCTATGCCACGTCTCTCGCCCCTGGTTGAGAATCACCAACTCCATACAAGTTGTTGGTCACATGCGCGGGAGGCTATGTTCGCGGTGGACCCTGCGGCCACTCGGGTGATCGATGCGAATCCGGCGGCGGAAAGGCTGACTGGATACAGCCGTCTGGAACTCGTCGGCATGAGCATCGGCGATTTGCATCCCCTGCACGAATTCGTACAGGATACCCAATCCACCTATGGAAGCGCGGCGCACTACATCCCCTGCCACCATTCGACCCTGGAACATAAGAACGGCGACAGCATTCCGATCGTTTTTTCTTCTTCGGATGCGTTCGCTGTCGATGGGCGGGAACTGGTGCTCTGGGTTTTTCGCGAGATGACAGACCTGGAGAGGCATCGGCACCGCCTGGCCACCCTGCAGTGGGCTTTGTCTGCGTATGGTGGCGTTGCCTTGGCGCTGGTCCAGGCAGATTCATCCCAGGGGTTGCTGCAGGCCATCTGTGAGGCCATTACCCGCGAGTCCGCTTATGCGCTGGCCTGGGTGGGCACGGCAGAGGATTTGCCAGGAAAACCGGTGCGCATCATTGCCGCGGCGGGCAGAGCAAAAGACTCCGTCGAGGGGCTGAGTGTCAGCTGGGACAAAGAGCTGGTCACCGGGAATGGCACCGCCGGGATGGCGATCCGCACCGGGAAAATGAACATTATCGACAACATCGAGACTGGTGAGATGTTCAGCCCCTGGCGGGAGTGGGCGCGCCGCATCGGCGTTCAATCGCTGATTGGCATTCCGCTGTTGGGTCAGGAAGGCTGGCGGGGCGTGCTCGTGGTCTATGCCGGCCGCGCCAATGCCTTCGAAGAGGGGGCGGTTGAGGTCTTCGAGCACCTGGCGACAGAGATCGGGCATGGCCTCAATGCATTGCACCAGAAGGAAATGCTGGAAGCTGAGTTTCAGCGAAGGACCCAGGCGCAGCAGCAATTAACCGAGGCGCTCACCGCGATGGTCAGCGCCATGGTGTCGGCGGTCGAAACCCGCGACCCGTACACGGCCGGACACGAGAACCGGGCAGCGGATATCGCCTGTGCCATCGGACGCGAACTAGGCTGGGATACGGACCGGCTCACCGGACTGCGGATGGCGGCAATGGTCCACGATTTCGGAAAGATTTCGGTTCCCACCAAGATCCTCTCCAAGCCGGATCGCCTGACCCCGGAAGAATGGGAACTGATGGTCAAGCATCCCGAGACAGGCTACGAGATCCTCAAAGACATCCCTTTCACCTGGCCGGTTGCCGACATCATGCGCCAGCACCATGAAAAGCTCGACGGATCGGGATACCCACTCGGGCTCACGGGGGACCAGATCCTACCTGAGGCCAAGGTGCTTGCGGTGGCCGATATCGTGGAGGCCATGACCTCGGACCGCCCCTATCGCCGGGGACTGGACCTGCAGATTGCGCTGGAGGAGATCGAGCGCCAGGCGGGCAAGACCATCGACGCCGATGCCGTGCGCGCGTGCGTCCGCCTTTTCCGCGAGAAGGGCTATAAGCTGCCGGAATAGCTGCCCGATTTCGCCTGCGGGCCTTCATTGTGCGGGCTGCCGACAGACCCGGCTTCTGTCAGCGTGACCACAGCTACGCGGATGACCATCCCCTTGAACGGCTTTGGCACCGCGATCTTGTTCCTCAATCCGTGATTTCACATGAGAATCGCGACAATACAAAAGGGGACCGGCAATGGCCGGCCCCCTTCTTTTCTGACTCCGAAGAGCCTCTTGAAACTACCAGCCCAGCACGTACGCAAAGATCAGCGGCGCGACGATGGAAGCGTCGGATTCGATGATGAACTTGGGCGTCATCTCGCCCAGCTTTCCCCACGTGATCTTCTCGTTCGGCACCGCGCCGGAGTACGATCCATAGCTTGTCGTCGAATCGCTGATCTGGCAAAAGTATCCCCACAGCGGAACATTGGTACGCTGCAAGTCTTGGTGGAGCATGGGGACTACGCAGATGGGGAAGTCGCCGGAGATGCCGCCGGCAATCTGGAAAAATCCGAGGGACGCGGTCTTGGTCAGCTCCGTGTACCACTCGGCCAGCTCCATCATGTACTCAATGCCGGTGCGGACGGTGTGCACGTTCTTGACGTCGCCGCCGATGCAGTGGCCACTGAACATGTTGCCGAGCGTCGAATCTTCCCAGCCGGGCACGAAGATGGGCAGGTTCTTCTCAGCGGCGGCCAGCAGCCAGCTGTTCTTGGGATCGATCTGGTAGGAATCTTTCAGGTCGCCGGAAAGCAGGATCTTGTACATGAATTCGTGGGGGAAGTAGCGTTCCCCGGCTTTGTCGGCCTTCACCCACTCCGCCAGAACAACATTCTCAATGCGGCGCATGGCTTCCATCTCGGGAATGCAAGTGTCGGTGACGCGGTTCATATGCCGGGCCAGCAGGGCCGACTCGTCGGCGGGAGTGAGGTCGCGGTAATGCGGCACGCGCTCATAGAAATCATGGGCCACCAGGTTGAAGACATCTTCTTCGAGGTTGGCGCCCGTGCAGCTGATCCCGTGAATCTTGCCCTGCCGGATCATCTCGGCCAGCGAAAGGCCCAACTCCGCGGTGCTCATGGCGCCGCCGATGGTCACAAACATTTTTCCGCCTGCGGCGAGATGGGCGTTGTAGGCTTCAGCGGCATCCACCAGCGCGGCAGCGTTGAAGTGACGATAATGGTGCTTGATAAACGACGAAATTGGCTGCATTTTTCTTCCACTTACTCCCACTTTTAACCTACCACAATCGCGTGTAGGGCCCGTCAACCGCGTCTGCCGGCGACTGCTTCCGACTCGAGTGCCGGGACTTGCGCAAGAGTCGCCATATTCCGGCGGGTAAAGCGGCGTCGAAAAGCGGATGAGCGCACGTGGCTGCCACTACGCGATCTTCGAATTTATTGTTGGCTCAACAGGCGTTGGAATTTCCATTATCGGGCGCTTACAAAACTGAAGCTGCGATCCCTCCCCGAAACAGGGATCGCCGGTATACAACTACTGGAAGTCACCTTATGACCCGCCCTTGAAGGGGCTGGGCTTTAGCCATTCCGCAAAATGCCCAAGGGAAATTCGAAGGCTCTGGAAGAGAGATCTTCCAGCGTCAAATCTGAAACTGCTCAACCGAGAACATCAGTGCAGCCGAGAACTCATTCAGCGTGGCGCACTGCTTCTCGGTAGCAACAGCGGCATCCGCCGACTTCTGCGTCAGAGCTGAGATTTCCTCGATATTGGCTTGCACTTCTCCGGTTGCCGCGGCCTGCTCGGTTGTTGCGGCTGCAATTTGCGCCACCATGTGTCCCACTTCGCCAACGGTGGTGATGATTCGGGAAAGGCTCTCGCCGGCCATCTCTGTCGTGGCCACTCCCTGCTCAACCTGGTGCTTGCCGTCGCTCATCGATGCAACTGCGGCGTCGGTTCCGCTGCGAAGGCCGCTAATCATCTCGGTGATTTCCTTGGTGGCCTGGCCGGTGCGCTCGGCGAGCCGCCGGACTTCGCCGGCTACCACGGCAAATCCGCGTCCAGCTTCTCCAGCCCGGGCGGCTTCGATGGCGGCATTCAACGCCAGCAGATTGGTCTGGTTCGCGATTTCGTCGATCACTTGGGTGATTTGGCCGATGCGCTGCGAACCCTGACCCAGTTCCCCGACCTTGACAGAGGTCGCGTCGACGGACTCGGCAATCGTCCGCATCGATGCCAGAGCATGGCTCACCACATCCCCGCCTTCTCCCGCAATTCCCGTTGCCTCTTCTGAAACGCGAGCCACGGCGGCAGTGTTTTGGGCCACTTCGCGCAGGCTTGCCGTCATTTCCACCATCGCGCTGGCCACCTGCAGCGTCTGGCTGCGCTGCAATTCCGCGCTTTGCGCCTGGGCCGATGCCGCGGCGACAATCTCGTTGCTCACATTCGAGATCTGCTGCGCACCCAGACTGATGTTCTGTATGAGGGACTGAAAGTTGTTCTTCATCGTATTGAGCAATTCAAGAGCGTGGCTCAACTCGTCGGAACCGTTGGTTTCGGTGTCCGGCATGTTTAACTCACCGGCGGCCATCTTCTCGATCATCGAACCGAGCGACTGCGTCTTTTCGCGTAGAGCGCTGGACACCGACCAGGAAACCACAGTGCCGAAACCAAAGGCAATCACCAGCAGAACAAGCGAGATCATCTCTGCCCGGTTCTGGCTGGCTGCCATTTCGCGAAGCGCCTCCTGCTTTTGCTGGGCCGCTTGCTCGCCGAGACCGGTGAGCGATTGCAATAAGTTTTCCCGCGTCTGGCCAAACTCGGGGCCAGCCATGATCGCAAGCGCATCGGGAACCTTGCCGTCCCGGGTTATCTGGATCAACTGGTCGCAGACCGTACGGTAAGGCAGATAAGCGGCCTCGATATTCGCGATTGCACGTCGCTCTTCATCGGAGATGGCGGCCGTCTTTAGCTCTTGCACCGCGCTGGCGAACTGCTGCCTGCCCACGTCGTCCCGCGACCGGATCGTCTCGGAACGGCTAAGCATGAATCCGCGTACGGCGTTTGCCTGCATTTCCAATGTCAGCTGAGCGGTCAGAGCCAGCGACCTTTTCTGATTTTGAGCTTCCACCTGGGCAGAAAGCCGCCGCTGCGTGTGAAGAGAAAAAATGCCGGCCGTGTCGGTGACCAGAATCAGCACAAACATGGAGATAAGGGCAATTTGAACCTGGGTAGTGAGTTTGAACTTAAGCAAGCCGGAACTCTCTTTCGTTCCCGTTTGGAGCGAGGCGCTGTTTGGCGCGCCACTGGCCGTGAGGACGGGGTTTCTGTTTCGATTATAGGGAATCGGGGTACCTGTTGGCCGCAGAATCCGGGGCCCTCCAGGGCAATCCCGAGAATCCATGTCACTGACCAGATTGATTCCGATTGTTAGCGAATTCGGTATCATCTTCCAGTATGTGCGGCCGCTTTGCTCGCCGATCAACGCAGGAAGTTCTCGCCGACTGGTTTGGAATCAACCTGGAGGAGATGCCCTTTTTCGTCCCCAGTTTTAACATCGCCCCGCAAAGCACGCAGCCTATTGTGCGAGCGAACGCGAAGTTGAGCGGCCGGGAATGCGCTTTGGCTCGCTGGGGACTTGTTCCCTCCTGGGCAAAGGACCCAAAGATCGGCTTCTCGACGATCAATGCGCGCGCCGAAGATGCCGCTTCCAAGCCTGCATTTCGAGAAGCGATGAAGAAGCGACGCTGTCTGGTCCCGGCAAACGCTTTCTACGAATGGCAACGGGGGGCAGGGAAGTCAAGGAACCCGCACGCGATTGCCCTGGCCGGGGGCGAGCCATTTGCCCTTGCCGGGCTGTGGGAGCGCTGGAAACCGAAAGACGGCCCGCCGCTGGACACCTTCACCGTGCTAACATCCGAGCCCAATCAATTGATGGCTGCCATTCACAACCGGATGCCGGTGATCCTTCAACCGCCAGACTATGACCGGTGGCTGAATCCTGAAACCGGTGCTTCCAGTCTAGCTGAACTCCTCAAGCCCTTTCCCTCAGAGCAAATGCGGGCCTGGCCGGTTAGCGCGAGGGTGGGGAACGTCCGCAACAACGATCCGCAACTCCTTCAGCCCCAAGAGAATGAGCCAGCGGATGAGGCTGCTCCCGCGCCGCCGCCTTCGCTCTTCGACAACCAGTGAAACTGGGAGGCTGAAGGTAAATCGAGCGATTCCGCAGGACCCAAAAGGGGCTTGGTTACCGTTACGTGAAGAGTCGGCGAGTGAACGCGGTTATAGTTGTGGTAGCGGTGGCTTGGGCTTTTCGGCGTCCATGGGGAAGAAGTGGGAAGTTTTTGAGTTCTGCGACCTCTCGGCAAGGCCGGGTTCCACGGGTGCAATCCAGCGAAAATCCTTGTAAGTTCTGGGCTAATCAATGAACCTTCCCAACTCAATCACGATGAGCCGGATCGTCATGATTCCGCTTTTTCTCTGGATTCTTTCCACCCGCTATCCCTGGCAGGGAACGCATGGCGAGCAGGAGATTGCTGCTTCGGTCTTGTTCGTTCTCGCTTCCATCACCGACGGTATAGATGGTTATCTGGCCCGCCGCCGGAACCAGATCACCACCATGGGGATGTTGCTCGATCCCCTCGCCGACAAGGTGATGGTCACGTCAGCTCTGATCGCCCTGGTGGCCTACAACCCCTCGGTTGTCAAAGTCTGGATCGCGGTGGTCATCATCAGCCGCGAGTTTCTCATCTCCGGGTTACGTTCCATCGCCTCCTCGGAGGGGTTCACCATCCAGGCCAGCGATCTGGGAAAGCTCAAGACGGTCATCCAGATCGTATCGGTGGTCTCCGCGATCCTTGCTCATCACTGGTTTCAGTGGCAGTTTGGAATCTTCATCGTCCCTGTGAAGTGGTTCGCCGTGACCGCGGTCTACTTTACGGTGCTCGTCTCGACGGTTTCGGTCGTCGATTATTTCATCGGATTCTGGAAGAAGATCGACCACGCTTCGAAGGATAGCCGCAACAAGGATCGGCGCAAGTCGTTTGTTCTTTCGCGCGCCAAGAGCACAAACACGCAGGCATTGCCCTGAGTGCGGAACCGCTCTGAGATGAAAAAGCCCCGGCAGATGCCGGGGCTTTTTCTTCACTGTGAACATTCGTTCAAGCCAACACTGCTACCGGATCTGGCAGATGGACAGTCGGTGCTGCGACAGCAGGCAGCGACTGAGCCGCGATGCCGTGTTGCTGGGCCACGTGTGCCCCGCGGGTGAGGCGGTGCACAAAGTGATAAGGAGGCCACGGGCCGGACATTTGCATCTGGCACTCCCGCATCATGTTGCAGGTGCTGGCAAATTTGTTCTGGTACCGCTCCACACTTTTGCGGTCAATCAAGTGGGCGATATCCAACACCATCTTGCCGCTCTCGGTCAGACGGCAGCTCACTTCCTCATCCAGAGGGGTGAATTGCCGATGCATTTGAAAGCTGACCGCGCGTGCGCGGGTCTGACGCTCCCGCTGGCGAGACGCGCTCTCCCGCAGATTGCTCAGATACTCCCGGCCTACGCCCTCCGCCGGCAAATGCTTCTCCAGCGAACGCGCGCAGCAATCATCTACCAGGATCTTCAAATGCATTTCGGTTTTGCCCCGCAGCTTTTCGATATTGCCCAAAAACTGGCGCTGATTCGAGCGAATCGACTTCCGCAGGGTTTCATCGTCGTTGAATACGGTGCCAAAGCGGAATGGGAGCACCGTCGAATGCTGAAAGCAATCGGCAATTACCCGGGCATGGTCGATGCCGGACTTTTGGTTGAAGGTTTCAGCAGGATTGTGTTCGCTTACGATTACGGCAAGATCGCTGGCGGGATAGAGAAATACTTGGTTGCCGCTCACTCCGAGGATGGATTCCATCGGAACAGGTTTGCGATGACGGGCCAATTCAGGAAACGCTTGTTTCTCACCGATGCAGTAGGCATACCACGCCATAACGAGACACTCCGTACGCGGACGCCGGTCAGCGCCGCTCGTTGGTGAAGCTCTGTGAACTTGGGAACAACTGCATAGCGCTTAAATACCGAACTTCGAGGGGCCTGACTGCGGGAGCCCGACTTGCAAGAGAGCGGATCAAGAGAGCCAAGCCGATCCAGCTAAGCCGAATACTAGCCCCACGCAAAGACGACTGGCAACATCCTTCATCACTGACTTTGAGGAAGAAAGCAGAATGTTAGAAAGTAGCCTTCACAATAAGTAAAACGTTGTTGATGCGGTGAAAGAGAGATCCAACGTGGGAATACCCTCTCCGAACCAACGAAAACTGACCCCTCCCGGGCGGATTCTGGCAGTGCTGTTAAGGAAGCAAGCGGGAGATGTGCAGATAGAGCATGACGTTCAGGGCAATGGAGGCAGCCAGAAGCAGTAGGGCTATGACGGCGACACGATTGACCTTTCCGCCTACCGCCTTGAGATCTTCCATGAGTTCCTGCTGCTCGAGCGTATTGCGGTCAGTTGCCTCGCGCACCATTTCAAGCTGGTCTTCAACTCTCTTCAGGGAAGAGTTCTGTTCGAAAACCTGTGAGCGCAAATCGAGTTGCTGAGTCTGCAATGCGGTCAATCCGTCTTCAATAGGCTCCAGATTGATGACCGGGGCCGGGGTCGGAGCCGGTGGGCGTGCTGCCAACAAGTTTGCCAAGGCGCTGGCGATGTTGCCGTCCAGGATGGGCAGCAGCTTATGTACGTAGGGCAAGGCCTGGCTAAAGGCACGCTGCAGGCTGAAGGTCTCCGGCGTGGAGTTGGATGGGAACGCGGAGGTTGGGAGAGCACGACCGGGGCCAGGAGCAGTCCGATAGCCTGCCGCATCTTCCGGATGGGGATTCAAGGCAGAGTGGCCGCTGTGGCCGACGGGCAAGGGAGCCCCAACGACACGTGACTCCGCTTCCTTTGCGTCCTGTAGCCGACGACCCGGTACATTCAAGCCAAATCCCGGTCCTGTGCTCATCAAAATCCTTCTCCATACAATATATAGGGGGCTGTTCGCTTTCGGGCAGACTTCAGCCATAGGACTTGCGCGGCGAGCTGCTCAAAAGCCCACCCGTCCGCTTGCCGCAGATCACTGAAATGTAACGTGTTTTGCGATCCTGTGTCTAATTCCGTCAGCTTGTCCTTGGGAACGGGTGTGCGTGCGCGGGGGAAAAGCACGCGTCGGCAACTGGTTAACGCCGCTCAGGTATCCTCAAATCCAGAGCATTTTCGGAATTGGAGTAGCACGTGAAACGAGTCCTCACTCGCCCATTGCGCAGCTTGCAGCGCAATATTCTGGCTGGCGTTATCACCATTGGGCCTCTGTTCGTCACCTACCAGATCTTCAGCTTTCTGCTGGGTGGGCTGGCCAAAGCGGGATTGCCGGTGGTGCGCCTGCTGGCGGTGTCCTTTCCCGTGGAATGGCTGGCGCATCCCTTGCTTCAGCCTGTGTTGGCCGTCCTTCTCACACTGGTGGTGCTGTTCGTCGTCGGGCAAGTGACCTCGCTGGTCATCGGTCGCCAGGCGTTCAGCCTCTTTGAGTCCTTGCTGGAACGTTTGCCGCTTGTGGCCAAGATTTACGGCTCGGTGCGTCAATTGCTCGACACCATGATGGCCAAGAATGAAACCAGTCAGAGGGTGGTACTGGTTGACTTCCCGATTGTTGGCCAAAAGAGCATTGGGTTTTTGACCCGAACCATGACCGACTCCACCACCGGCAGGGAACTGGCGGCCGTGTTGCTGCCGAATGCGATCAATCCGACGTCTGCATTTTTGCAGGTGCTTCCCCTGGAGCGCGTCGTGGAGACCGATTTGACCATGGAACAGGCGATGAGCATGCTGATGACCGGAGGCGCGGTTTGTCCGGACGCCATTCGCTTCACGGCCCCTGTTGCAATTGGATCGGTCGAAGAGGCCGTCAGGTAGAAGCGTTCAATGATGCTTGTGATTCGAAGACAGGTCACAAGCGCCAAAGCAGCAATCTGCCCGAATTTGAGCCTTATGCCGCAGCCTGGAAAGGCACCGCTGCGGCAGCAGAAGAGAAATCCTCTATAAGGGTGCTTCTTCTGGCTCTACCGGCAAATCCACGCTGGCGTGTTCGCTTTCCGCGGTGATCTTGCGCAGGCTTACATGCTCAAAGCGAGCCCAGATCAGGCCGACGGGCACAATCCCCAGAAAGGTAACCAGCAGAATCGTGGCCGCGCAGGCCGTCGAAGCCTCGGCGCTGGCGCCAAAGAAGTTCGAAATGGCGGTAGCCACCAGGCCAATCTGCGTAAACCAACCAATTACCGGCAACTGGACAATACTTGTTACGCCGCTCACGGCCATCATCAGTACGCATTTCGCTGGGGTGATGGCCGCCAATTCCGGACTGGCGACAAACGCTTGCATTGTTTCCAGATAAGCCAGAGCAATCAGCAACCACATGAAGATCGATAACGATGCGGTGGCGGCGAAATCGCCGAAGGAGCGCATGGTGTCGAGCCCGGCCTGAAATGTGTGAATCTTGTGCTCGACCGCATGTCCGAGATTCTTTGAGATCAGCCCGAATGCCTTGCCGAAGAAGGACGCTACCAATCCACCTGTTGTACGAATCGCTACCAGAAATGCCGCCCCGAATACCGTGAGCAGCAGCCCGATCATGCCCGTGTGACGTACCTTTTCCGGATGCGGAAGTGACCCCGCAGGGGCAAGCACAATGGCTAGAGAGAAGATCAGCGCCATCGATCCGGCATCGAACAGCCGCTCCACAATGTATACGGCAATCTGGGTGGTCAACGGCAGGCCGGTTTTCCTGGCAACAAGATAGGGCCGCACCAGATCCGCCACGCGGCCAACCAGCGCCACGCCCGTAAAACCAATCACCTGCGTGCCCACCAGCGAAAATAGAGGAACCTTCTTGTTGTGCCGCAGCAGGAGCGCCCAACGCACGCTTCGGATGACGTAACCAAGATAGATGCAGGCCAGGCCGAGGCCAATCTTGCCCCAGTCGGCCAAGGCAAGCTGGGTCTGAAAAACCCGGAAGTCAAAATGTATCCGGTCGCGGCCCCAAACCACCAGTGCCGCCAGCAGAGCTAACACAACCAGGCCCATGACCAACTGTCTCTTCTTCAACGCTTCTCCGTTTCCGCCGCTCGATTCTATTCACTCAGTTTAAATTGCCTTGGCTGGCCCCCGACATAGCGGGGATCCTACTGTTTCGATGAAGATTGAATGAATGAAGCCCGGTTTTGCCTGGCATATAGCCTGTTACCGAACGATTGTCCCGGCGTCCTCCTGCTTCAATGGGAAGAAGCTGCGGCTCCGCCGTTCATTGAGGATAGAGCCCCCCGCGCCACGACGCGCCGGTTGAACTCGTGAATGACGCGAGCAACATACGCTCTGGTCTCATGAAAGGGAGGTATTCCCCGGTATCGGTCCACCGCCGCCGGTCCGGCGTTATAAGCGGCCAGCGCAAGCGCCAGGTTCTCGTGGTAACGGACCAAAAGAGCATCCATATAGACGGATCCGCCACGAACATTCTGCTCCGCCTTGAAGCTGTCTGAAACGCCAAGCTGGGTCGCCGTCTGCGGCATCAGCTGCATCAGTCCGCGTGCCCCGGCGCGGCTCACTGCGCGAGGGTTGCCGCTGCTCTCCGCCTTGACAATGCTGGCCAGCAAGTCAACATCCAGGTTGTGTGCAACTCCCGCTCTCCCCAGCATCTCGCGCAGATCGATGGGAGTGAGTTCCGCATCCTGCCGGTGCTCCGCAGCGGCTGCAGTCGAAGGCGGGGCTGCCTTGACGGGGTCGGCAGTCTCCGTAATTGCAGAGATCTCGACCGGGGAGAACTCGATGTAGTTGTCTTCGCCATCACTCATGAAGACCCGCGTCCGGCCATCCACCTCAATGTGATGGGTACAACGCATCTCCATGCCATTTCGCAACGTGACAAGCTCGCCCGCACGCACGGCCGGTGGGGAAAGTGCCAGCGTCAGCGCCACGGCGCAAAGTGCGCTTCGATGGGCCGACGCGATGTGCCAAATGTTCTGCATTGTCCTTCCTGGATATCTACGAAACATGAAAGGATGCCCGTCTAGCCACTGTCGCTTCAAGTACTACGGCAACTCCGTCTTCGTCGTTGGACGGCGCCTGCTTCCATCCGCGCATCTTTGCCAGGCCGCGCAGTTCCTTGGCCGCATTGCCCATCAAGATCGCCTGGCCAGCCCATTCCAGCATGGCGAGGTCATTCCAGTTATCGCCAATGGCCATGGTTTCCTTGCGGTCGAATCCCAATTTCTCTGCCAGTTGCTTCAGTGCCGATCCCTTCGAAACTCCCAAAGGCAGCAGGTCCAGAATGGAGAGGTCGCGGCCCGGATACTCCGTTTTGACGCATTCGCATACCGAGGCCCATTCACTTTCCCGGAAAGCTAGCTCGGCCCTTCGCATCTCGCTCAAACTGCCGGCCACCATTCCCTGAATCGGGTCTTCGCCATCGCCAAGCGCCCCTTCAAGTGGGCTGAATACCTCGATGGCATTGCGGTTTGCTTCCATCCACAGTGCAATGCGCCGGTTCGCCTGCTGCAGATCTTCAAGAACCAGTTCGCCTCGTCCGGGTCGATCAAAGGTGAACACCAGGGCCCCGAACGGCCGAAGCAGCTTGCAGAGGCCGCGCGCCACATGAGCATCCATCTGAACTGTATCCAGGTGCTCGCCGCCAATTGTGCGCGTCATTGCACCATTCGACGTAATCAGGGGCATATCCGCTCGAAATCCGTGGCCATCGAGCAATGGCAGGGTGTACGCCAAGCGCCGCCCGGTAGCGATAGCGACCGTAATGCCTTCCTCCTGAGTCCTCTGCAGTGCGCGCACGGTCCGGCGGCTCATTTCCCGCCCTAAAGTGGGCAGCAGCGTACCGTCCACATCGATGGCCACCAGGCGAACGGGAGGATGCATAGATCCAGTTTAACGGGAGTTTGGGTTGTTGTCCGCTCGCAGTAGGGAATCGATTGCCGCGAAGCCAGAGTTGGTGTCTTCCGGCAGCACCGCACTTTCGCAGCTCTCAAAAGGTCTAAGCATTCCGAAAATGCTCTCACTCGAATTCCTCGCGCCAGCGGGGCGAACTCGCAGAATCGATCCCAACAAACGGTTTGAGTTTGGATCCTCCAGCCTGTGGCACATCCCAATGAATGTTTCTGTTTCGAACACTACTCCCGCGTCAGCTTCCGAATCCGTTCCGCTTCCTGCGGCCATCGCTGCGCAAGATCTTCATAGGGTGCGCTACGGTAGTCGGCAAACTCGAACCCCGGAGTCACGGTGCATCCCAAAAGCGCTACCTTGCCCTCGCCCACCAGATGCGCACCTTGCCAAACTCCGGCCGGAACGTGTAGCTGCAGATGCTGCCCCGCCGCCAGATCTTGTCCAAGAGTGACAAGAGCGGAGCTCCCGTCCGGAAGAAGCTGGAGCATCTCCACCGGGTCGCCCAAATAGAAGTGAAACATCTCGTCCGAGGCCAGCACGTGCATCTCGGAGAAGGTGCCCGGCTCCAGCAGGTAATAGATCGCGGAGCTCATCGCCCGGTCGCCGCGGGGCATCCCCACGCCATGCGGCGAAGAAAAGGTGCGGCGGAACCATCCGCCTTCGACCGGGTGTGGCTGCAGATTCAGCAATTGCTTGATTTCTTCGGCTGTCATCGTCCCTGATCTTACAAGAGCGGGCGATACAATGAAGGCATGAACGTGAAGGTTTACGCCACTTCCTGGTGCCGCGATTGCCGTCTGGCCAAACAATTCCTCGATCAGAACAACATCGAGTACACCAGCGTCGACGTCGACGCCGACAAGGATGCTTCGGCCGAAGTCATCCGGCAGGTGGGTAAGCGCGCTGTCCCGCAGCTGGTTATCGACGGCAAGTGGTTTCAGCCCTACACGCCCGGTAAAGGGCTCCTGTACGACGAGATGTACGAAAAACTCGGCATTCCGCGGCTTCAATAAGGAGTTTCACCGTGATCGAACGGTATACACGCCCGGCAATGGGCGATATCTGGACCGAAGAGAACAAGTACCTCTGCTGGCTACAGGTCGAGTCAGCCGCCTCCACTGTGCTGGCTGAAGACGGCGTCATTCCCGCCGATGCCGCCGAAGCCATTGCCACCAAGGCCAGCTTCACCGTGGCCCGCATCCAGGAGATCGAGGCCGAGGTCCGCCACGACGTCATCGCTTTTACGACTGCAGTAGCAGAAACCTTGAAGGCCCAAGGCCTCGACGCGCAGTCCCGGTGGCTTCATTACGGGCTTACGTCGAACGATATTGTGGATACGGCACAGGCCCTGCAGGTCAAGGAAGCCTCAAGGCAGATCCGTCTTGGCCTCGTCTCTTTCATCGAAGTCCTCAAAAAGCGCGCCGTCGAGTTCAAGCACACCCCGACCATCGGCCGCACCCACGGCATCCATGCCGAGCCCACCACATTCGGCCTCAAGATCCTCAACTGGTTTGCCGAGATGGAGCGCAACCTGGTCCGCTTCGACGCCGCCGCGGAAGACATGCGCGTAGGGAAGCTCTCCGGCGCCGTTGGCACGTTCGGTCACTTGAGCCCCAGCCACGAGGAAAAAATCTGCGCGCGTCTCGGCCTGAAGCCCGCACCGGTGGCAACTCAAGTGATTCAGAGGGACCGCCACGCCGCCTACATCAGCACCCTGGCGCTCATCGGCAGCACCCTCGACAAGATTGCCGTCGAGATTCGCCACTTGCAGCGCACCGAGGTCCGCGAGGCGCAGGAGTATTTCAGCGAAAAGCAGAAGGGCTCCTCGGCGATGCCGCACAAGAAGAACCCCATCACCAGCGAGCAAATCAGCGGTCTCGCCCGCGTGCTCCGTTCCAATGCGCAGGCAGCGTTCGAGAACATCCCGCTCTGGCACGAGCGCGATATCTCGCACTCCTCGGTCGAACGCGTCATCTTCCCCGACTCCACCATCCTGACCGACTACCTGCTGGCCAAGACCGCCGATCTGGTCAACCGTCTGCTCGTCTATCCCGAGCGCATGAAGAAGAACCTGGAATCCACCGGCGGCCTCATCTTCAGTGGCCAGTTGCTGCTCGATCTCTCCGAAGCCGGCATGATGCGCGAAGACGCCTATCGCCTCGTCCAGTCCCACGCCATGCGCAGTTGGAAGGAAGACCTCGTCTTCCGCGACGAAGTGGCCAAGGACGCAAGCATCTCCTCCCTCCTAACGCCCGACAAGTTGGATAAGACCTTCGACTACACCCGCCAGTTGGGCAATGTGGACGCCATCTTTGCGCGCGTGCTGGGGGAATAGCCTCATGGAAAAATGCCGTTCGCTCTTGTCGAAATGTACCCTATAGGGTACATTTTAGTTAACGGGTCTCAGCTTGATCGACGACAAGAAGCTGGAGGTCGCGTTTTATCGTTCCAAGGCCGGCGTCGAGCCGGTTTTGGATTGGCTAAGAGAGTTGTCTCCAGAAGACCGTAGAACGCTCGGGCGGGATCTGCGGCTGGTGGAAATGGGCTGGCCAGTCGGAATGCCGCTTTGCAGGCCATTAGGCGATGGGCTTTGGGAGGTTCGCAGCAAGCTCTCCAATAACCGCATTGCCCGCGTTATCTTTTGTGCTTCACAGGGATTCATGGTTCTGCTGCACGCCTTCATCAAGAAGACGCAGAAGACTCCGCAATCGGACTTGGAATTGGCCCGCGCGCGACGGAAGGAGGTTGATCGATGAAACGCAATCCACACATTGGCTCTAAGCTCGATGATTTCCTCAAGGAAGAAGGCCTCTTCGAGGATGCGACGAACCACGCCGTCAAGCGCGTTTTGGCGTGGCAGGTTGAGAAGGCCATGCAGGAACAGGGCATCACCAAAGTGGAGATGGCCCGCCGCATGGGCACCAGCCGTGCTCATCTGGACAAACTCCTCGACCCCGAAAACGATAAAGTCCAACTGGATACAGTACAGCGCGCTGCCGCAGCAGTCGGGCGCAAATTAAAGCTTGTTTTGGTATGATGCCCCGCAAGTTTCTGAATAAGTCACGCATTGTGTTCGCGGTCTTGTAACAGGGCATGACTTCAGTGGGGGCGCGGGAATGGAATACGATAAGCGAGCAATAAAAATCCTTTTCGATACGTATTGGTGTCCAAAGGGATGGAAATCCGCTTCAATTCGGAATTGGGTTCCAAACACCCCGGCTGCCGATCTTGCGTATGCATATCGAGCTGGAGTCATGTTTCCTTCGCAGAGCCTCAGTCATAACGATGCAATCAATCGTATCGTTGAGTTGCGCTCTCTAATCGATCCTGTTCAAGTGGGCGCGGATTTTATCGCGGGCCTTTCCAAGAATAATCCAGCTCTCAGATCTGCATTAGGTAGTTATGCTGTGGCATTGAATATGCCCCTGCACACTTTTGCCATTGGACAGAACCGTTTTACGTGCACGATATGTGGAGCTTATGAAAACGAGCATGAGCTCGATCGGAACATACTCAACTTCGAACGCCACAAATGGGGTGGCGTGCGGCACTCAGATCCTTATTACATGGCCCTCGATCTCGAGAGGTTTGTTGCTGAACCTGGTGACGAGCCCCTACCATCTGATTGGGATCGGTTCAATTGCGTTTTGCAGACTGTGGCTGCCATGCCAAAAGGTGCAAAGCTTTCTGAATTGCTTCGTGCGATCAAACCAATTGTTCCGGGCAACGATTATCAAAGGCGCGCTGTAATTGGGATTCTGGGATATGCTGGTGTCCTTCGCGTCCCATCTCGTTCTGGGTTCCTGCGATCTTTTACCTGTGCGACAGATAGAGCAGAGACTTCATGGTCCAAAGATGACTGGCCTTACCCGACTCGCTGGTGGCATGGAGGAGAAGGTGTTGATGGTGATGCTATAGCATTTTGGTTCGGGAAACGATATTGCAACCAGACTCTGACCTAAAGAAGAACGAAGCCAATGGCCGCACGACAAGCTATAAGCTAGAGGCTAGCAGCTAGGAGCTGAGAACTGATGAACCTTACCGTTGCACTGACCGGCGCGTCCGGTGCCGTACTTTGCCAGGAGCTTCTGCTGGCGCTCGAAGCAGACGAACGCGTGACTCGCGTCCATTTTGTAGCGTCGGAGAACTCCCTGCGCGTGGTGGCCGAGGAACTGGGCGTCTCCGGACGTACAGATCTCCTCGAAAAGCTCCTCGACAGCGAGCCCGTCAAGACCGTTCTGCACTCCAATGCCGACATAGGCGCGGCTATTGCCTCGGGCAGTTATCCCTCCAACGGAATGGTCGTGCTTCCGTGCTCCATGGGCACTCTGGCCGCGGTAGCCAACGGCCTGGCCAACTCGCTGATCGCCCGTGCCGCAGACGTGACCCTCAAGGAGCGACGCCCGCTTCTGCTTTGCATACGCGAATCCCCCTTCAACCGCATCCATCTGCGCAATATGACCCTGGCCGCCGAGGCCGGAGCGATCATTTTCCCGGTCATCCCTACCTTCTACAATCAGCCGGTGGACTCCACCGAGATGGCGCAGCAGTACGTCAATCGCGTCCTTGCACACATCGGGCTGCCCCAGCCCGGTGCATACGTTTGGAAAGCCGACGAATAAGCTGGAGCAAGTTTCAAGGGAAGAGAAGTCTTCGCCTTCTACTCTTCCCGCAATACTTCCAGCGGCCGCAGTCCCAGGATTCTGTAACTCGCAATCCATCCTGTCGCTGTCGCCAGCACCGCGGTTCCCAGCAAAGCAGTGAGTGTTGCTGCCCACTCGATGTGGAAGCCAACCTCCAGCCTATGCAGCAGCACCCGCGTCAGCAGATTGGCGAACACCACGCCCACCGACCCTGCCAGCAGCCCCAGCACGCTGAACTCCACGCTGAAAGTCTGAACGATGCGCATCCGCGTC
Source organism: uncultured Occallatibacter sp. (assembly GCA_964595345.1). Taxonomy (GTDB): domain Bacteria; phylum Acidobacteriota; class Terriglobia; order Terriglobales; family Acidobacteriaceae; genus Telmatobacter. The sequence goes on along the minus strand of CAZQPY010000008.1, from coordinate 57,498 downwards.
GCTCCCAGTGTTTTTAGAACCACTGCCTCGCGCATCCGCCGGAAGCGTGTGCTGGCAATGCTCGAGGCCAGGATCATCAGCCCCGCGAAGATCGAGAACCCGGCCAGGAATCGCACCACAAACGTGATCTCGTCCACCACGGTTTCAATGCGCTGCAGCACATCGGACAGGTTAATCACAGTGACTGTGGGATACGCCGCAAACAACGCCCGCTCCAGCGATGCCACCTGTTGCGGATCCACGTGCGCCCCGCCGTACCAGGTGGCCTGCTCGTTCTTTAGCAATCCCGAGGGCAGCACAAACGCTACCCGCGCGCCGAGGTGCTGGCCGTCCGCACGATAGATTGCCGCGACCTTCAGCATGCGCGGCGCACCGCCGATCTCCATTTCGACCGCCGAGCCCAAGCCCACGTGAAGCCGCTGAGCGGTTCCCTCGCCTACCGCCAGCTCCGCTGCATTCACGTCGGTCCACCACTTGCCCTGGGTCAGCTTGTCGCCCTCCGGAGGTGCATCCGACCAGCTCATCTCCGCGTTCTCCAGCATGTGGCGCGGAAAGTGGCTGGTCTTGTCTTTCGCAAGCTCATCCAGCGTCTTGCCGTTCAGCCGGTTCACCTTGCCCCGCACCACCGGCATCAGGTCCAGCGCCTGGGTCACGCCCGGCTGGTGATGGAAAAACTCCTTCACCCCATCTGTCTCGTCGCTGCTTACGTCTATGAGGAAGATATTCGGCAGCTTTGGAGATGCCGTCATGCGCAGGTCCCTCAGAAGCGCCGCCTGCATCAGGAAAACCGCCAGAATCAGCATCACTCCCGTCCCCAGCGCCGCCATCACCGCCGCCGACTGGTTGCCCGGCCGGTACAGGTTCGAAAGGCCGTGCCGCAGGAACGACGGCAGATGCAGCCGCACCCGGTTCAGCAAAAAGCGGAGCGTTGCCAGCGTTACGGCTGCCATCGCCAGCAAAACCAGCAGGGCAACGGTGAAAAGGAATGCAAACCACCCGCCCACCTTGGCCGAATCCGAAAGCGCCCAGGCGATTCCGCCCAGTGCCGCAACTACTAGCGCCGCAATTCCCAGTTGCAGGCGCCGCGCCCACCACGTGGCCAGCCAGCTGCGCCACCCCTGCGGCCCTTGCTCAACAAGCCTGCGCAGCACCAGAACCGGCCGCACCCCGCGCACATCCAGCAGCGGCGGCAAGCAGAACAGCAGCGTCGTCAGCAGTCCCGTGCCCAGGCCAGCCGCCACTGACCGCCAAGGGAACTGCAGCGACGGGTGCACCGGCAACAACTTGCCGAAGACGGCCGGCATCGCCTCCATCACGCCCACGCCCGCGGCCACGCCCATCAGTCCTCCGGCCAGCCCCAGCCCCAGTGTTTGCAGCAGAAAGATCCGCAGCAAATCCGCCGACCCGGCCCCCACAGCCTTCAGAATCGCCAGCATGTCCATGCGCTGTTCCAGATGGGCATGCATGGCCATCGCCACGCCAATCGCTCCCAGCACCATCGCGACCAGGCAGATCAGGCTCAGAATTGCGGTCGCGTTGTCCAGCCCCTGCGTCAGCGCCGGATTGCCCTCGCGGTAATCCACCACCTGTGCGTCCGGCAGGATTGCTTCCAACTGCTTGCGCACCGCCGCCGGATCGGCCTGAACGGGAAGTTTAACTAGCAGCCGCTCACCGGCGCGGCTACCAGGAACCAGCAGCCCGGTCCGTTCCAGCGCCGCCCGCGAGATCATTACCCGCGGCCCCATCCCCGCGCCCGCCGACATGCGGTCCGGTTCCTGTTTCAGAACGGCCGCTATGCGAAAGTTCCTGCCGCCCAGCCGCATGGTCTGGCCCACGCGCGCATTCAGCCGGATGAGAAACTCTTCGGCCACCACCGCCGAATCCCCGTCCAAAGCTTGTGCCAGGCTCATCTCCGGCTCCAGATCCGCTCGACCATAGTAGGGATACTCGGCCGGGTTCACTGCCTTCAGCGTTACCAAGACCGGCACCGGCTCCGGCGGAGTGGAAGCCATGGAGATCGTTTCAACCACCCAGGTCGATCGGGTCCCCACAAGATTGCCTGTTTGCAGAAGCGCCTCGATCTTCGCGTTCTCCTGCGTCGTGGGCTGACGGAAGATCCGCGCGCTCAGGTCGCCAGCCATCAGCGACCGCGCCTCTACGCTCAGCGTGCGCCGAAAGCTGTCGCTGAAGCCGCGTACACCCACCAGTGCGGCCACGCCCACGGCCACCGACAGCACCACAAATCCGAATTTTCCCGGTGCGGACTTCAGGTCGCGCCAGCCAATCGCTGCCGCCCGCTTCCAGCTCAACGCGCGCTTAGCCATGGACGGGTGTCTCCTCGTCGTCGGCCACATCCGGGCCGCTTTCGAGAGTGGGGCAGGGAAGCGTGTCTTCCACAATCTGCCCATCTTTCAGCACAATGCGCCGGTCGGCCCTGGACGCGACCTCGGGGTCGTGCGTCACCAGCACCAAGGTTGTTCCCGCATTCCTGTTGCGATCCAGCAGAAGATCCAGCACCAGCCGCCCGTTGCTGGAGTCCAGGTTGCCGGTCGGTTCGTCGGCCATCACCACCGGCGGATCCACCACGAAAGCCCTGGCCAGCGCCACCCTCTGCTGCTCGCCCCCGGAGAGCTGCACAGGGTAATGATCCATGCGCTCGCCCAGTCCTACCGCCTCCAGTAGCTTGCGCGCCTGTTTCAGCCCGTTCCCGGCCATGTTCAGCTCGAAGGGAAGCACCACGTTTTCCAAGGCTGTGAGTGTGGCAATCAGCTGATACGACTGGAAGACAAAGCCGATCTTGCTGCCCCGCACCGCCGCCAGCTCCGCCTCGGCAAGGTTGTGGATCGGCGTCCCGTCCAGCCAGATCTCGCCCTCGCTCGGCGTATCCAGGCCCGCCAGCAGCCCCAGCAGCGTGCTCTTGCCGCTCCCGCTCGCGCCCACAATCGCCACAAACTGTCCGGCGGGAATCGTCAGCGAAATCCCCTTCAGAATCTCCACGCGCCGTGCGCCGTTCTGAATCCACTTCCTTGCATCCCGGACTTGAATCACTCGCCAGCCTCCTGGGCCACTTTAGCTTCCGTCGTCAGTTCTATCGTGCCAAACCAACCAATCAGAACCGATAGTTCCAGTACGAATTTGACGCTGCGTAAGTTGCAGAGGCGCACTTTGAATACGGCAGTGGCGCGCAACAAAAAGCCCCCGGTAACTGCGGCTGTCGCGCCGCTCGCCCGGGGGCTTGTTCATCGTTCCCTTGTCGATCGTTCTATGTCCACTCCAGCGTGCGCACCGAATCGGCCGGCAACTCCACTGTCAGCGCCTTCGCGCCCATCACCAGCTGAACCTGAGTCGCCGCGCCGCTGTTGGACAGCACTGCCACATAGCTTTCATCCGGATTCCGGAATGCCACCTGCGACACTGGGCCGTTGGTTTTGCCAGCTTGCGAGCTGGCGATTACCTTCGCTCCTCGCCGGACGTGCTTGCTGAAGTGCGCCAACGCCCAGTACTGCCCGCTACGCGTCACCTTGTGGGCCGCATTCTGCACCGTGCCGTTTTCCACCGTGATTGTCCCGCCGCAAGGGAATGGGCCAATATTGGGATTGCCCTTCTCGTCCAGCACCAAGTTCCATGCCGTAATCGACCGCGCCCAGTTCGACAGCACCCCGATGAATGTCTCTGTCCACCGCGTGAAGTCGATCTGGTAGTCAGCGGCGGTAATGTCCGGTCCTCCTTCGGTCCAATAGGCGTTCTTGGTCGGGAAGGCGTCGTGCACCCGGCTCATCGCCGCAGGTTCGCCGGCGTATCCGTGCCAGGCGATTCCGTCCACGTATTCGCGCAGGTCGGGATCGCTCAACTCGTCGACGGCGCGGCCCCAAAGGGCGTAGTTGTGATCCAACACCCAGATCTTCGTTGGCAGCCCCGCTTTGCGCAGCGCCGGGCCGAGGTGGTCCTTCACAAACTCGATCTCGTATTCCTGGCCCCACAGGCAGGCCGGCATCCGCCCGTCCTGATCGGCGTCCACTTCGTTCTGCACGGTTACCGCGTCGATGGCCACGCCTTCTGCCTTGTAAGCCTCCAGGAACCGCCGGAAATACTGAGCATACGGTTCGTAGCTGTGCTTCCGCATGGCCCCACCCAGCATCGTTCCCGATGACTTCATCCATCCCGGCGGGCTCCACGGCGACGAGAACAGAAACAGCTCCGGATTCACCTTCCGCGCATCTCGCAGTACCGGCAGAATATAGGCTTTGTCGTGATCGATCGAAAATTTATTCAGTTCCGTGTCCTGCGTGTCGCTGTCGTCATAGCTGTACGCGTTCCGCGAGTAGTCGCTAGCGCCAATGCAGGTCCGGCAGACGTTCAGCGCCATTTCGCCGGGAGCAAAAAAATCATGCAAGATCGCTTGCCGCTCGTTCGCTGTCTGCTGGCCCAGGATGTAACAGGTTGCGTCGGTCAGCGCGCCGCCAAAGCCCAGAATCTCCTGCTTGGTCGACTCGGGGTGCAGACTGATCGCTTCCAGCGCCGCGCCCGCTTCAGCCTTCCATACCAGCGGAGCAAGCGGCGTATGCCTCATTTCGCCGCCGCTCCCCCATACGCGCACCGAAGATACCCCCGCCACAGCCCACGCCGGAAGTCCACGCGAAATTGCCATTGTGGCTGCCGTAGCCGAAGCGGTCTTCAAGAATCCTCTGCGCGTCGCATTTATCATTTCTTCCATCCTTCAGACAGTCGTTTGTCTGCGCTTCGAATGATATCACGCTAAGCGCTACGCATGCGGCGCGTCCGCGCATTCTTGCAAACGGGAAAAAGCGCAGCAGTCCTTCTTCCGAATGACCGCCGCGCATCAGCGCAACAGAAAAGTGCAACGAAACTTCTTCGGTACCTCTCCGATCAGGTTGTGCGGGATTCCCGGCACCACACCATGCCTGCGGCAGCTAGAGGGGGATGCGGCATTTTCGATTCTGTCGCTTACAGAAACCTCAAGCTCGATTGGCTTTTTCCTGAAGAAAGAGCCAACTTGAATGATCCGAAAAGGTCAAATTGTGAATCGAGCACGGTCACTCAATCAACTTGAAGGTCTTCAGTTCCGCAAGCAGCTTCGCCGTATCAATCGGCTTCACCAGGTAGGCATTGCAGCGTCCCTCAAGGGCGTTTGTAATATCCTCGATGTCTGCATGCGCCGTGGTTACAAAGATCTTCGTGGGCCGTATGGCGCCCGTTGCGTCTTCCTGCCTGCGAATCTCGCGGATTGCCTCCTGCCCATCCATTTCCGGCATCCGGAGATCCATGCACACCAGGTCGAAACTCTGGCGAGCTTCGCGCGCCTCCTTCGCCGCTTGCACCGCCTGTTTCCCATCCACGGCGATGTGGCACTCGCCGTACTGCGAAAGAAACGCCTGCAACAATGCGCGACTGGTGGCGTCGTCCTCTGCCACCAGGATCTTCAGTTTCCTCATCATCATCCCTGCTCCCATATTGGGGGTTGGTGGATTGCGAATGATCCGGAACTATCAGTGAGACCCCGCCGCATACACCTCCGGCATGGCCCCGACATTGAAACTCTCCAGATGCTATCGGCGCAGCACAGCGCGTCAATAGCGATTGCCTGAGGTCCTACGACGGTACGCACGCATCCCTGTGTTCAGGCTTCCAGCAACTTCAGAATCTGCGGAGCCAACTGGCTTACGCTGCCCGCTCCCAGCGTCAGGATCAGGTCGCCCTCTTCCGCAAATCCCACAACCGTGTTCACTGCGGCAGCGAAATCTGTCGCCGTCTGCACCCGCGGCCCTTCAATCCGCTCTGCCAGCCGGTCGGCAGTAATGCCTGGAATCGGCTCCTCGCTGGCGGCGTAAATTGGCAATACAACCACCGTATCGGCGTCCCGGAAGGCGCTCCCGAACTCGTCCATTAGATCTTTCGTGCGCGAATAGCGATGCGGCTGAAACACCACATGAATCTTCCGGTGGCCGCACTCGCGCGCCGCGGCCAGCGTGGCTCTAATCTCCGTAGGGTGGTGGCCGTAATCGTCCACTACCGTTACTCCCCTCGCCTTGCCGCGCATCTGAAACCGCCGGTCAACCCCGCGGAAATTCTTCAGCCCCTCGGCAATTCGCTCTGCCGGAACTTCAAGCTGGTGCGCAATGGCCACGGCTGCAGTCGCGTTCAGCACGTTGTGGTGGCCCGGTACATGCAGTTCGAACGGGCCCAGCACTCCATTCGCCGTCACCACCTGAAACTCGGCGAAGCTCCCTTGGCCCTGCGCCAGCACTTCCAGTCGGTAATCCGCCTCCGCCGCAACACCGTAGGTGAACACGCGCCGTCGCGCTCGTGGCAGAATCGCCGCCAGCAACGGATTGTCCAGGCACGCGGTCACCGCTCCATAGAAGGGCACCTTGTCCATAAAGGCCAGATACGCATCCTCCACATCGGTCATATCCCGGTAGCAGTCCATATGCTCCCGGTCCAGGTTGGTGATCACCGCCAGTATAGGCGAAAGCTTCAGAAACGACCGGTCGCTTTCGTCGGCTTCTGCCACCAAGTACTGCGTCGTCCCCAGACGGGCATTCGAACCCATCGCGTCCACCCGGCCCCCGACCACTACCGTGGGATCGAGTCCGCCGGCCGACAGCACGCTGGCCACCATCGAAGTGGTTGTCGTCTTGCCGTGCATTCCAGCGATGGCGATGCCATACTTCAGCCTCATCAGCTCCGCCAGCATTTCGGCCCGCTGAATCACCGGAATCTTCAACGCCCTCGCTTCCACGACTTCTGGATTGCGGGTTCCCACTGCCGAACTCGTCACCACCACCGTGGCGCCCGCGACGTTCGTAGCGTGGTGGCCCTCGTACACCGTGGCACCCAGTTGGACAAGCCGGTCCGTCACCGGTCCCCGGCGCAAATCCGAACCGGAAACCTTCATTCCAAGATTGAGCAGGATCTCGGCAATACCGCTCATGCCGATTCCGCCGATGCCGATGAAGTGTGCGTGCTGTGAGGTGGCAAACATGATGGTTGAAACTTCACTTTAGCACCCTGATCGGCCCGCGAGGCATTCACACCCTCCTCAATCGCGCGCTTCTCTCCGGCGCGGGCTACGGCAGATCCCCAATTGCTGTACCCGGGAACCACTGATCTAAAGCGGCTGCCGCCAAGCACGTGCTCGACGCCGCTCCCACTCCGCGTTCCTGCATTTGCGGTCAGAATGGGAGTTTGCGTCGCGTGAAAACCGGAAAACTCTTGCAAAACATGCGGCGCAGCGTGAGCATGGAACTTCTGGCTGATTCCTTGCGTAATCCCGGTTGGGAGATCCATGAACATCCGAAACCCGCTCGCACTTTCTCTGCTCACGGTCGCCTTGTTCGTTGCCGCGGTCCCCGCCCACGCCGATCAGGATGCCGTCCAGTTCGGATCGAACATCCACGTCGCGGCCAATTCCACGGTCCACGATGCGGTTTGCTTTTTCTGCAACGTGAATGCCGACGGCGAGGTCAAAGGCAACGTGGTCGTCTTCTTCGGCGATGTCCACCTGGCCGGCAAGGCGGACCACGATGTGGTGAACTTCTTTGGCTCCGTGCGCGCCGAGGACAATACCTCAGTCGGCAACGACCTGGTCAGTTTTTTCGGGGGCGTTCGCCTTGGTGAACACGTCTCCGTCGGCCACGACCTGGTTGCCATGTTCGGCGGCGTGCATGCCCCCGAATCGGTTGAGGTGGGAAACAATCGCGTGGTTCAACCCGTGTGGATCGTGATTTTCCCGCTGGTCATCTTCGCCTTCGTCATCTTCTTCTTGGTGCGCGAACTGCGCCTCTGGGCGCACCGCCGAATGATGCGCCACTATTCTTTTCCCCCCGCTCCCTGAGCGGCCCGGAAAAACCTCGGCAAAAAAGCGTTAGGCTGGTGGCATGAGCCTATCGCTACAGCCTCATCTGCCTGAGCCTCCCATTACGAGTTTGACGCGTCCCCTACGCATCGTTCTGCCCGGTGGCAGCGGGCAGGTGGGCCAGATGCTGGCGCGCCACTTCCAGCAGCGTGGCCATCACGTAACCGTGCTCACCCGCAGCCCCTACAGCGCTCCCTGGCAGACCATTCACTGGGACGCCGAGCACGTGGATTCATGGACCGAAGCGCTCGAAGGTGCGGATGTCTGCATCAACCTGACCGGCCGAAGCATCAACTGCCGTCCTACCTTCGCCAATCGCAAGGCTATGTACGAATCGCGCATCGGCTCAACCCGGCTGCTCCACAGCGTCATCGCCAGCTTGGAAAACCCGCCCCGCCTGTGGATGAATGCCTCCGCGGCCACCATCTATGTGCGCACTCTCGACAAGTACTGGACCGACCTGCCACTCGACGAGACCGCAGCCATTGAAGCCGATCCGGACCACGGAGACTTGCTCGGTGTCGGGGCGCCCCAGCCCTGGACTCATGCCCGCGGATTCACTCGCCGCTTGGTGCGCGACTGGGAGGCGGCATTCTTTTCCGTCTCCACCCCCCGCACGCGCAAGATTGCCCTGCGCAGCGCCGTTACGCTCAGCCCCGTCGTGGGCAATGTCTTTGCGGTCATGGCCAACCTGGTCCGCTTCAGCCTCGGTGGCACGCAGGGCAATGGCCGCCAGTTTCTTCCCTGGATTCACGAGGCCGACTACGCCGATGCGGTCGAGTTCCTTATCGCACGCGACGACCTGGATGGCCCCTTCAATCTGGCTGCGCCCGCGCCCATGCCCAACCGCGAGTTCATGGCGGTGCTCCGCGAAGCGCTGGACATGCCGAACGGCCTGCCCGCTCCCGCTCCGTTCATCTATCTTGGTGCGCTGCTCATGGGAAGCAATCCGGAATTGGTGCTCTCCAGTTGCCGCGCCGTTCCCGCACGGCTGCTCGCCGCCGGCTTCCGCTTCAGTTTCCCCGGCTGGCCGGAGGCTGCGGAGGACCTGTCCAGCCAGTGGCGTCATCGCTTCGACTGAAGCGCTACTGCAATCCTGGACTCTGCGCCGAATCTTCCGGTGTAATCCACAGTTCGGAGGGATTCCAGCGAGCCCAAGACTCACAACCAAGAGCAGGACATTCAGCATTGATACAGCTAGTCATTCGAGCTGGGCCTTTCCAGGTGATCGATGATCAGCTTGAATCCGGGGTATTTGCCCGGTTTCAGATCGAGTCCGAGAGGAGCGACCGGCCAGTTATATATTTGCTCTTCATGGTCCCGCGAAGGAATCTCTATCATTTGCATCGCAAAGTCGTAGCGACCAGTGAGTCCTGTCCCATCATGGACTGGGCGATTTGGTGAACACCGGCCTAAAAACTCCACTAAGTCCTCTATAGTTGCCCCATGGAAGTGCCATGTGGTTCTATTCCTGGGTCCCTCTGCGACCATAACTCCGCCACTCTTCAGGTCTGTGCCCTTTGGCAACGCGGAGCCCGGAGGCGTTACTTTCATCTTCAACCCTTTCTTTCCAATTACCAACCTGTAATCCGAAAACTCCCCGGGCTGCTTATGGATGACCAGCTTGCAGCGCTCTTTGAGAAGATTCTGCATGGCAGAGCGTAGCAACTCATGATGAATGCTCTGATTTTGCCAAGCTCTCATATCGGCCTCCGAGACGCGGGCGTTGATGAAAAACCAAGCGGCGTCGTAGTTGTAGAGCCACTTGGGCGCGTTGATCAAAGGTATGCTATCCCAAGATTGATCGCTTGGAGCATAGGCAATCATGATCATTTGCCAGACAGTTAAAGTTGATATGAATCCACTGGGCGTAGGATTAAAATCACTCAGATGAGAAGAACCGCCGTCGTAGGGGGACCACCCAGGTTTAACAGGGCGAATGGAAATCACTTCGAATTTGATTTCCTCCTTCTTTGTCGCGTTGCTACCGTATTTGTCACCATGACCCGCATTGTTGGCTTGCGCCGCTGCCGTTACGCTCCATAGCGCAGATCCGATTGTCAGAGACAGTGATACCAAAAACAGTGTCCAAAACTCCTTGCTGAACCTACGCACGATATCGCCTTTCCATCTCACCGGAATTGCTTCAAACGCCCCTGGGCGGTTTTTTTCAAGGAGTCCTGTCTTGAGTGTTACCGGACGCAAGTTACCATGCCGGCTGAACGGGAATCATTCTAACTTGTCCCTCCTGCACTCACAAGGACAGCTTTAATCCCTCCAATATCCGACCGGCAATCACTCCTGATTGGGCGGGTGCCCCCGGTCTCGGGTTCTATTTTCAAAGCACGATGAGGGTGCCCCCGGTCCCTCGCAGTTGGGGACCGGGGAGACCTCGAACCCCAGCCCTGCCATTCCCGGATCCTGATGGTTCCGCCCCTATCACCGCCTGTCCGGACACGATCCGGTTCCGGGCGGATGGGCAGGGGATCGGCCTGAGTCTGCTGTCGAGGGGCACCCGGTTTCAGTGCAGCAACGAGCCTCTGCTCAAGTGGATGCGTGCTTCCCCGTCCTTCTCGCGGAAGACGCGGAAAGGACGGGGGCACGGAGCCGGATTCACCGGCAAGCAAAACGCGAACGGCGCGGAAGGATTGCTCCCGCGCCGTTGCTGTTCTCGTGATGCGTATTTCCTGATTCCCGGCTCCCGGACTTGGGTGCCCGATGGAACCGTCTTACAGGAAATTCGGCGGCTTGTGCGCCTTCGGATGCGTGCCCGGAAGGGTCGTGTTGGCGGTTAGGTCCGGATGATTCATTTTCATCGTTCGGTTTGCCCGGTAGCTGCGTAGGTCGCGAAGAATATCCTGCTTTTCGCGCGCATACTGTCCGGCCAGCCGGGTCAGAGCATAGGTGATGATATCGCTGTGGTGAAGATCCGGAACCGAAGGATCCCGCCGCATGTTCAGCCACAGGCGATGCACAAGCTGCACGTCGTCCGGGCTCAGATTCGGCGCGTGCGGCCCGATGAAGAAGACCTTCGTCGAACCGTCCGATTCGATTACATAGAAGTTGAATTGGCGCTTGGGTTGCGGCAGCGCCTCCCAGGCCTGGCCCATGTGGAATGCCTGGTCTTCGGCGGTCATCTTGCTCGATACGCTGGCCACGATCGAATCCACTTCCAGGGAATTGGCTCCCTGCACCAGGGCTACGAATACGTCGTTGGCCGGCACCACCAGCAACGACACTTTTTTGCCAAAACTCTCTGCTACTGCCACCGCCTTGGTGAAGAGCATCTGCTCGTGTTCGCTGAAGCTTTGCTCCTCGCCGCTCAGGTATTCCGGACCGCCTACGCCCATCATGCGCACGCTGATGACCACTACATCCTGCTCTTCCGTGCTGGTCCTCGAGAGGGCCCATTTCAGCGCCAGGGGATTGGATGCGTCGCGCATGGTTACCATGATGCCGCCGGGCCGCAGGGCAGCCGATTCCCGGCTGATGGTGTCCTGATGCTCCAGCTGAAAATGGTCCTTCATCTGGCGCGCGGTCACCGCGTGTTTGCGCAGGTTCTGCCGCTCGGAAACCGTGAAGATGATAAAGAACGCGGCTGCAAAGATGATGCCGCTGACCGTCGCCACCGACTTGGTGAACAGATTCACAATCGCCGTCGACAACAGCACCATGAAAACCGAAATCAACCCGGCCGGAATTTCTCGGCCACCAATCTTGATATTCGGTGGAACCTTCCAGCCCCGCTCGCCCTTGTACTTCCAACGCAGCACCAGCATCGCCAGGCTGTTGAACGTAAACGACCAGATCACGCCGAAAGCATAAGCCTCGCCCAGGGTGATCACATTGCCCCGGGAGACGATGATCGTCGTCATTTGCAGGATGAAGACCAGGTTCACGATGCGGGAACTGGTGCCGAATTTCTTGTGCGGCTTGCGGAACCAGTCCGTCAGTACGCCGTCCTCGGCCACCCGCATCAGCACGCCGGTGGACCCGATCATCGAAGTATTGATTGCGCCTGAGAGAATCAGGAAGCCCACCAGCACCACGAAAATGCGGAATGCGATCTTCCAGAACATCGGCCCGACCATGTTCATGGCAAGGCCGGCTATCAGGTTGTCCTGGTACAGAACATGATCCTTCAGCGGGATCAGCATCGAGGCCAGAATTGTCGCCCCGCCCGTGAAAATCAGACTGTAGATCGCGATGACAATTGCCGCCCGCTTCAGGTTTTTCAGCTTCGGGTGCTCGATCTCGCGATTGACCTGCGCCAGGCTCTCTTCGCCGCTCATGGCCAGAATCGAGTGGCCGAACGCCATTAGAATTCCGAACAGCCCCAGCAGCGGCAGTCCCTTCCCCATGAGGAAGCCTTGCGCATCCGGGCTGAAGTGCAGGTTGGACGGAATCGGAGCAGGCGGAAGCGTAGCGCCCTTTACAAACACCGAATAGCAGCCCCAGGCCAACAGAATAATCACCATCACCGTGGTGATCTGCATGACCCGCATCGCCTTACCGCTCGACTCTTCGATCCCCTTGATGTTCTCCCACCAATAGAAGATGGTCACCGCTGCGGCAAAAACCGCTGAAGTGTGGTCCATATTGAACTGGAAGGGATTGTTTTGCGCGTCAATCAGGGCTGGGGGCAGCCAGTGTGCGTTGTTGGCGACCGTCATCAGTTCGTTCATCAAGCCCGTAATATACTGGCCTGCCGAAACGCCCGAAATCGGCCCTGTCAGAATGTAATCGAACATCAATGCAGAAACGCTCAGCTTGGCGAATGTTCCGCCCAGCGCCTCTTTGACCACGCGGTAGACGCCGCCGCGGGTGAACATCGAACAGCTCTCGACGTACACGGCCCGCACCGCAAAGCTGAACAGCATGATCCCCAGGATGAACCAGGGCGCAGCCTGTCCCACCATGTGCTCGGCAATGCCGCCCGCATAAAAAGCAGAGGATCCAAGATCGTTCAGGACAATGGCAGCCGCGCGCCAGAAGGAGATGAAGGTCAGCATCACAGAGGATGCAACGATCAGGCGGACGCGGTCGGAAGGCGGGGCTGCGGTCGTTCGGGTGGTTGCCATCTGGATTGGGCCGGTGAGACCGCCGGCATCTACGAGTCCTGTGTCGGAATCACGGCGCGAATGAGGAAAACTTCGTCCGCCCTGCGCTGAGTTTATTTCTGAATAAACAATGAGTCAATGAAAATTGTGTGAACAGGCAACCCCCGCCTCAGGAGAAATCCGGGGATGGTGACCCGAACCGGAAGCGTTTACCTCGCACGGAACTCACCGAAGCACGCCAATTCTGGATTTGTTCTAGGAGCGCGGCGGAATCGGCTCGTCTTTCCCAAAGAGCTCACGCCCGTCTTCGACAAAACTGATGAGAACCACCACCGACGAGCCGATAAGCCCGACAAAAAACATTGTCTCCAGGACCTTCATGGCAAAAACCGCGAGAATCATAAGAAAATTGTAGTCTGTTCTGGCCGGGTTCAAAATCGGTTTTCTCATTTTGGGCTTCTTGCAGCGCCATCCTGGGAATCACTTCCTCCCCGACCGGATCCGTTCTTTCGCTGGAATTCGGCCCTCCTGGCTCTCCGTAGTGTCTTCCCCGCACCCAATGCTTTAAACTCGCCCCAGTAGGCAGCATTCGGGAGAGAGCGTGACTGGATTCGGCAGCTTCAAGAAATCGTGGAGGTTGTGGGCTGCTGCAGCGCTTTCCGCTGGCTTATTGGAACTGCCGTTTCCTCTCGCCGGCCCGCTGCCGCCCTGGCGCTCTGCCTTTGCCTGGTTCGCCCTTGCACCGCTGCTCTGCGCCCTGCTTTCCCCGGTTTGCCTCTTTGGCCCACGCCCCCTGCGGCGCTCGTTTCTGCTGGCCTACCTCTGCGGCGTGCTCTGGTATATGGGCAACTGCTACTGGATCTACGACACCATGCTGATCCACGGCGGCTTGCCGCCGGCTGTTTCCTGGCTCCTTTTGCTGGGATACAGCTTGGTTCTTGGCCTCTATTTCGGTTGCTTCGGCCTCTTCGTTGTGCTTGTTCACCGAGTTTCCGGCTCTCTGCGCCTGGCTTTGGCCGCCGCGCCAATCTTCTGGGTTGCCCTCGAACTGGCCGGCGCGCGCATCACCTGCGTTCCATGGGATCAGCTTGGCTACTCTCAGGTCGACAACACCCTGCTCTCTCAACTGGCTCCTTGGACCGGCGTCTACGGCATCAGCTTCGTCCTCGTCGCGGTGAACTGCCTCCTTGCGGGTGGCATGCTGATGCAGCGCTCTTCAACACGCCGGTTCTCCGAGCGCCACCTTTGTGGGTTTGCCGGAACAGCCCTGATGGTCGGCCTCGCACTCGGCGTAACCATCTCACCCCCCCGACCTCAGGCCTCCATGACCGCCGTCCTGGTCCAGCCCAATCTCGACGTTGCCGAGGACCAGACTTGGACCGGGCCCGGCGAGTGGGACCGCCACATGGCCGCCTACGCACGCCTATCTGCCCAACAGTGCAAAACCTACATCGCCGGAATCCCCGAGACCGGCGCGCCCTCCGGCGAAATCATTTGCCCGCCCTACGCCACCCATCCCGACCTCATCGTCTGGCCCGAATCGCCCGCGCAATTCTATGAAGTCGATCAGCGCTATCGCCACGCCATCGAATCCATTGCCCGCGCCCAGCAATCCCCCATGATCGTTGGCAACTACGGCATGGACTTCTCCAGCGAAGACGACACTTGGCACGACTTCAATTCGGCCCTCGTTCTCGCACCAGACGGCCAGCGCGTCGGCCGCTACGACAAGATCCACCTCGTCCCATTCGGCGAATACATCCCTTACAAGAACCTCATCTTTTTCGCCCGCAAGCTCACCGGTCGGGTTTCCGAGTTCTCCCGTGGTACTGAGCACAAAGTCTTTCGCCTTAACGGACATCGCTACGGAATCTTCATCTGTTACGAGTCGGTCTTTGCCGACGAAGTGCGCCACTTTGCCCAACTCGGCGCGGAAGTCCTGGTCAACATCAGCGACGACGGCTGGTACGGCGACACCAGCGCCCCATGGCAACACCTCAACATGGCCCGCATGCGCGCCATCGAAAACCGCCGCTGGATCCTCCGTGACACCAACAACGGCGTCACTGCGGTCGTCGATCCCTACGGCCGTGTCCGCCAAAGCATTCCCCGCCACTCCGTCGACGCCCTCCCCGCCCAGTTCGGCCTCCGCTCCGACATCACTTTCTACACCTCCCATGGCGACCTGTTTGCCTGGCTCTGTGTCCTGCTGAGTTGGGCCTTGCTCGCCTGGTCGGGAAGGACACTTCTGCACCGGTGGGTTGCCTCTCGCTCTCATTGAAAGAAAAGAACCGGCGTGATCGGGTGGGCCCGGGTATTTTGGCTTAATCCCAATGCAACTTATCGCTCAGAGTCCAGGCTCGGGATTCCGCCCCATTGCAGCCCGCATTCTGCGACTCGAAATAAGGTCCGAATCGGCTTCGATATTTCTTGACCGGATCCGCCGGTTGCGAATAGGCTGGCACATCGCAGTTTTCGAGTTCCCTCAATTCAGGAAGGAATGCCGATGAGCCCTTTGCGCCTTATTCTCGCCGCTTTGGCTGCGTTCGTCGCTTATATGGGAGCTGGAGCTCTTGCATTTGGGCTAGTTCCTGCGCTCCGGACGGAGTTTCTCAAGTTCCCTGCGGTCTACCGCGATCAGGCTGGGCAGATGAGCCACATGCCGGCCGGCATGGCTGGAATGTTCTTTTCAATTCTTTCGCTGACAGTGTTGTATGCGCTCATTTACGGAGGCGGCTCTGGGTTGTTGGAAGGGGCTCGCTTCGGGGCTCTCATCGGAGTCTTCTCCCTTGGCGCGTTCACTCTGCACAATTATGTAAATCTGAACATCGGATTCAGACTGACTCTGCAGCAATCGTTTGTCTACTTCTTCGAATGGCTGATTGTCGGCGTGGTCATTGGGTTGATTTACCACCCTCCTACGCCCCATCCGTGATTGGACATCGCTTCAGATGGGAGGGGGATTTCAGATTGACGAACCCATGATTTCCATTCATTGGGTCGGTCAATGTCCGGTCTCTGGAAAAATGTCCGGCAACTCTGGATTCGCGTTAGTGTCTTTCGTCGATACCGCACCTCACATTGAAAGCCCCTGATCTCAGCGGAACCGGCACAATGCTATCCTAGTCAGCAGAACGAAGCTTCACAGTCCAAAACAAGTCAGGTCAAAAGAGCCAAGCATGTCCTTGAACGATCTCGAATTCGCTTATGCTCCCGTGCGCGATCAAGTCCGCGACCTGCGGGAGTATCTTTGACCCCGCTCGCATCCGCAGGGAATTGACAGCCATCGAAACCAAGCTCGCCGATCCGGCGCTCTGGAACAATCCCAATGCCAGCAAGCCGCTCATGCGCGACAAGAAGCGCCTGGAGAAGATGGTAGCGGACGACGAGGAACTGGTCCGCCGCTCCAGCGACATCGAGGCCTACTTCGAACTGGCCCGAGAAGGCGAAGACGTGCTGGCCGACATCGAGCGCGACATTCACGCTCTGACCGCCTTCAACGAGGCGCTGGAAGCCAGCACCATGCTCTCCAGCGAGACCGATCCCCTCAACGCTATCGTCACCGTCCATCCCGGCGCGGGCGGCACCGAGAGCCAGGACTGGGCGGAGATGCTCATGCGCATGTACCTGCGCTGGGCCGAGCAGCAGGGATTCAAAACCGAGATGAACGACTATCAGGACGGCGAAGAGGCCGGGATCAAGTCCGCCACCTTCACCATCTTCGGGGAATACGCCTTCGGCCAGTTGGCCGGCGAGAGCGGCGTGCACCGCCTGGTCAGGATTTCCCCGTTTGACTCCGCCAAGCGCCGCCACACGTCCTTCGCGTCCGTCTACGTCTCGCCCGAAATCGACGACACCATCCAGGTTGACATCAAGCTTGACGATCTGCGCATCGACACCTACCGCTCCGGCGGAAAGGGTGGGCAGCACGTCAACACTACCGACTCCGCCGTGCGCATGACCCACCTGCCCACCGGCATCGTCGTACAGTGCCAGAACGAGCGCAGCCAGCACAAGAATCGCGAGAAGGCGATGAAGATGCTCCGCTCACGCCTCTACGAGTACGAGCTGAAAAAGAAGCAAGCGGTGACCAAGGTTCTGGAAGACTCCAAGCTGGAGATCAACTTCGGCTCGCAGATCCGTTCCTACGTCCTGCAGCCCTATCGCATCGCCAAGGATCACCGCACCAAGGTAGAAGTCGGCGACGTCGACAAGGTGCTCGACGGTTACCTGGAGCCATTCCTGCGCGGCTATCTACTTGCCAAGCGCCGCGGCACGGCCGTGGAGTCCGCCGAGGTCGACGACCTAGACGTCTAACGCCGCATTAAGCCTAACTCCCGCACCTTTTTCTTAGGCGCGGGCCAGGCGAAGCCGGATCGCCAGCCGCGCAGGCTAGGTGATCTCGAGGACGTTGGTGGATGCAGCGGCTGCCGCTTCCGCCTGCACCATCAGTTTTTCCGCCACGGCATAGAACTCCGCAGCCTGCGGGCTCTTCGGTCCGGCCAGGGCCACGGGCATGCCGCGGTCTCCGCCTTCGCGAATCGCCGGAACCAGCTCAATCGACCCCAGGAAGGGCACATTGAACTGTTTGGCGGTCCGTTCCGCTCCGCCCCGGCTGAAGATGTCGATCTCGTGTTGACAGTGCGGGCAGGTAAAGTGGCTCATGTTTTCCACGATGCCCAGCACCTCCACGTTGACCTGCGCAAACATCTCCAGAGCCTTGCGCGCGTCCTGCAGGGCCACGTCGCTGGGGGTCGAAACCACCACCGCGCCGGTCAGCGGGACCGTCTGCACCAGCGAAAGTACCACGTCGCCCGTTCCAGGAGGCAGATCGACAATCAGGTAGTCCAACTCGCCCCAATCTACTTGCTGGAGGAATTGACGGATGATCTGGTGCAGCATCGGTCCGCGCATCACCATCGGCTTGTCGCCGGGCGAAATGTAGCCAATCGAAATCGTCTTCAGTCCGTGCGTCTCGTTGGGCAGGATGATGTTGCCCGGCCCGACGGTCGGGCTTTGCGACGAGCCCATCATGAGTGGGACATTCGGGCCGTAGATGTCGGCGTCGATCAGGCCCACACGCTGGCCCAGGCGGCTCAGCGCAATGGCCAGGTTAACTGCGACGGTGGTCTTGCCAACTCCGCCCTTTCCGCTACCGACGGCGAGAATCTTCGAAATGCCCGGCAAAGCCGTAGGCGTTGGCATGGCGTGAGAATGGGCCATTGAGAGGTGTACTCCTTTTTTGGGGAATCCTGTTTTTACTACCCGTTGATTGGATTACCGAGCCGCTTCCTGCGACTCAAGTGCCGCAGTGGCCTGTTGTTCTTCTTTGCGCCGTTTCGCTTCCGCTTCGCGGTGTTCACGGCGACGCTGAGCGTCGGCAAAGCGCCGCACTTCGTCCGGCGTCTCCGGCAGCAGCTGCGGAACCTTCAGGCGTCGTCCAGTCTCGTCGATGGCCACAAACACCAGGTAGGCGCTCGCCACATGCAGCAGAACGCCGCTCTGCGGGTGCTCCACCCAAACCTTCACGCCAACTTCGAGCGAGGTGGAAAACGCGCGGTTCACGCTCGATTTGAGGATTAGAAGATCACCTACATGCACCGGCTGGATGAAATCGATGTGATCCATCGCCGCGGTCACCACGTGGGTGCGGGAATGCCGATAGGCGGCCATCGCCCCGGTGAGATCGATGAAATGCATCAGCCGCCCGCCCAGCAGATTGCCCAGGGTGTTGGTGTCGTTGGGCAGAATGATCTCTGTCATCTCCGACTGGGTGCTGCCGACGGTCTTGATCTCCATGATTTTCCCCTCTCATTACTATAATCTTCCTGCCGAAACGCCCCGCCGATGCTCTGGCAGACCTTCCCGGTCGCGCCCTCATCTCGCGCGTCCGTCTGCGGCTCCCGGATTGGGATTCGTTTTCCGGGCCAATCACTTCAGTGCGCGCCGCCACGTCTCTTTCACACGCGCCCGGATACAATGAAGACGGTTGAAGGATTGCCCCGGCCGAATGGTTCAGCTGTCCGGTACAGGTTCCTCACCCGAATTCTCCTTGGCGTGACGCGCCCATAAAAGAGCAGGATGACCAAACTTGAAGGCTTAAAAGAGATTCTGGCGCTGGACCCGAAGAATAGCTTCGCCCGTTACGGCATCGCCATGGAACTGGCCTCGGCCGGAATGACGGATGCGGCGCTGGCAGAGTTCGACGCGCTGCTCGGCATCGATCCGGACTACACCGCCGCGTACTTCATGTCCGCCCAGACGCTGGCCTCGGCCGGCCGTAACGTACAAGCCATCGAACGTCTCAAGGCCGGCATCAATTGCGCTGCCCGCGGCGGCAACCGGCACGCCCTCAGCGAAATGCAGGCCATGCTCGACGAACTGGATCGCTGACGCCGCCGGGACGCCTCTCCTCGCCCTGGTTGCAACCCGGCAGGATTCCCTTTTTTG
Organism: uncultured Occallatibacter sp.; assembly: GCA_964595345.1. Taxonomy (GTDB): domain Bacteria; phylum Acidobacteriota; class Terriglobia; order Terriglobales; family Acidobacteriaceae; genus Telmatobacter. The sequence goes on along the minus strand of CAZQPY010000008.1, from coordinate 38,112 downwards.
CACGGCCACCCTGCCGCGCCTTCCGCCCCCGCAGGAGTCCACGCCCATCCAAAGGCCGTCTATACTACTACTATGCCGAAGTATTCGATCGTGGTTCCGTTCCACAATGAAGAAGAGAACGTTACAGTTTTGTATGCCCGCCTCAAGCAGGTGATGGAGCAAGTTGGCAATAGCTTTGAGCTGGTGCTGGTGGACGATGGGTCCAACGACCACACCTACAAGCTGATGGAAGAGATTGCCGCCGTCGACAGCCGCGTGCTGGTCATCAAGCTGCGCCGTAATTTTGGACAGACCTCCGCGCTGGCCGCCGGGTTCGATCACGCTACCGGCGAGTTCATTCTCGCCATGGACGGCGATCTGCAGCACGACCCCGCCGAGATTCCCAACTTCCTTGCCAAGCTCGAAGAGGGCTACGACGTGGTTTCCGGCTGGCGCAAGGAGCGCATCGACAACTTTGTCATGCGCCGCATTCCTTCGCGCTGCGCGAACTGGCTGATGGCCAAGCTGTCCGACGTCGATATCCACGACTTCGGCACCACCTTCAAGGCCTATCGCCGCGAAGTGATTCACAATATTCCGCTCTACGGGGAGATGCACCGCTTTATCCCGGCGTTGGCCAGCTGGTACGGCGCGTCGATATGCGAAATCCCCATCAAGAACGTGCATCGCGAGCGGGGCAAGAGCCACTACGGCATCAGCCGGACTTTCCGCGTCTTCTTCGATCTGCTCACCATCCGCTTCCTGCTCAAGTACATGAGCCGTCCCCTGCACTTCTTCGGAAGCTTCGGCGCCCTGGGAATCCTTGCCGGCGGCATCATCTCCACGCTGCTGCTGGCGCTCAAAATCATGCATCCGCACCTCAACATGATGGATGAGCACGGGCCTCTGTTCGTCATCGCCGGGATCCTGATTTTGGCAGGCATTCAGTTGGTGGCCACCGGCCTGATCGGTGAACTGCAGGTGCGTCACTACTTTACCGCCGAGCACCGAGCCCCCTACACCGTCGAGCGTACCCTGCAGACCCGCCCCACCGGCCCCAAGAGCATGCTCTCCGAAGGCTGATTGAGGAGAGAATAGCCATACGCCAAGATGAAGAGTCCCGTCGCGAATTTGCGATGGGGCTTTTGCGTTTTGCACCAAGTATGGCGCGTAGCGCGTAAGTGAGAGCAAAGTGGCTGTGGTGGCTTCGAAGACTTGGAGGTTCGAGTCCAAGTGCAGGGCTTCACGGTGAGAACTGCCAGCCGCGCAGCAAGGGCGTCCGCCCCGAGGCGGAATCAGAAGGGTGCTGTAAGCAAAACTGCGGTCCGAGGGATATCTGCATTGAAGGTCCGCGAATTACCCAGGGAAGTCCGTCAGCCTGCCTATGGTTTTCAGCACCTTAAGACGCCAGGATCGGCTAAAGCGGCTCCACAGTCGCTGTGTCCCGGAACCGAGGATCTAAAGTGTCCTCGTTCATGAGGAAAAGCCACCTTTCGAAGAACCGCAAAGAGCGTGTATTGTGGAAGCGCTCTAGCGTGCCGCGACAGGGACATTCATGCTCTTCAGCTTCGTTCTTGCCTGGGCTGCTTCAGAGGTCTGGGGGTGACGCTGAATGAGCAGCCGGAGCTCGTGGATGCCGGATTCCTTTTTATTCATCATGATGAGAGCGAAGCCCTTGCGGAGCTGGGCCGCGGGGGCCTTGGGGCAGCCGCTGAAGCCTTCGATCACTGCGTTGTAGGACTTGACGGCGTCGGCGTAATTCAGATGCCGATAGGCGATCTCACCGAGATAGAACTGTGCGCTGCCGGAAAGGTCGTCGAGGGGGTAGTAGTGGATCACGTCCATGAACTCACCGGCGGCCACGTCGTATTTGGCGGCGTTGTAATCGCGGACGCCTGACTGAAATGTCTCCTGGAGCGGCGGGGCTTGACTGTTTCCCTGGTCCGCCGGACCGGGCACCGGCTGCTGGGCTTGGTTGGCAGCTTCCGGGATTCCAGCGGACGGTTTGCTTGCGGGCTGCGTGGTCGCAGGAGCGGGAGATACCGCAGGAGCGGGAGTGGTTCCGGGGGCTGTTGCGCCGCCGCTGGCGTTCTGCATGCTCTGGAGCTGTGTCTGGAGGTCCTGAAGCACCTTGTCGAGCTTATTGATGCGGGATTTCAACTCATCTACCGAGTCGTTGAGCGACTGCACCTGACCCGAGGCGGTGTCGAGCTTGCCATTGACGGAATCGCTCTGCGCATTGAGCTTCTGCTGCAGGGTGTTCACCGCAGCCGTGACTCGGTTGGCGTCATCCGCGGTTTGTTCGGCCAGATGCTGCACTACGCCCAAACGGGTGTCCATGGTGGATTGCAGGTTGCGCACCATATCGAGCAGCTGCTGCACCTGGGTCTGCAGTTCGACCATGTCCTTGTTGAGTGCATGTGCCGGCCGGGGCGCAGAGAAGAGGAGCAGAACCAGCACAGTTGCTGCGAAGAGACGATTTGGAAGTTTACGAGGCATCTGCATCTTTCACCTTTAGGGAAGAAACGAGCGGCAGCCCGTCTGGTTGGCCGGACTGCCGCGTCAGCTCATGTTGTGTGCCGGCCAGTCTTCGCCGACCCCTGAAATCGGATCTTCTGGCCAACTTCGGCCTTCACTGCCTTGCAAATACGATGATCCGAGTGCTCGCTGCCCTAGTGCTCGATCGTGAAGCCGTCGCGGCGGTTCTGCTGCCAGCATTCCTCGGTTGATTCAGTGCAGAAAGGCTTTTCCTTTCCGTAGCTGATGACGCGGATCCGGGAGGCGGCAACGCCGGCGGTGACCAGTGCGTTCTTCGCCGCGTCGGCGCGATTGTTCCCGAGAGCCAGGTTGTAGTCGTTGGAACCGCGCTCGTCGCAATACCCGCCGATGACGATCTTGACGTCGGGATTCTTGGCCAGGAATGCTGCGTTACGCTCGAGAATAGTCTGCGCTTCAGGGCGGATGGTGTAGGTGTCGTAGTCGAAGAAGATGTCCTGGACGTTGGACTTGAAGATCTCTTCCGCGCTGAGGCTGCTGACCGGCACGGCTACGGCTGGCGGAGGATTCACGGTGACGCGCGCGCTGGCATCGGCAGAACCACCTTCTCCGCGAGCGACCAGATGATAGGTGGTGGATTCGGTCGGATTGACGGTCCTGACGCCGACGGTGGGGACATCGCCGATGCCGTCGATGGAAACATGGCTGGCATCGCTGGTGCGCCAGGAGAGCTGCACCTGGTCGCCGGCGGAGATGACGGTCGGCGTGGCCGTGAGTTGTGCGACGGGTGCCTGCACGGGCGCGGCGGCGGCAGGAGGGGCCATCTCAGATGAGGGGGCCATTGGTTGCGATTTCTTCTTGCAACCAGCGAAAGCAACCAAAACGACGAGGCCAACAATCGGTATCCAATTACGAGTACGTCGGTTCAATGAGTTTCTCCTTCTTAAAAGCAAATATCTGCGAGAACAATCGGTCCGGATCTTCTCCCGTTCTTCAGCGGGTAATTCACCTCCGCACGCAATTTCCGGGCGGCGGAATGAAACTGAGCGGGATGAAACTATCTGTCCTGGTCCGGATTCTCCCAGAAAGTGTTGATGACTTGGCTGAGGCGATCCCGACCGGTCCGGAATGCGAAAACCGCGAAAGCGACTCGGCGTGAAGCCTCAACCTGTTAAGAACATGCCGCGAATGTTCCCGGCGACGTAACCATAATAGTCCACAGGAGCGCTTTTCTCCATCTGTATCAAGTTGCTCACTCCGGCTTACTTCCAGCTCCAATCGGGCTGGAAATTGTTGCCGGTGCGGGTCAGCTGGCGCTGCTCGGTGCCATCGGCCAGCATCGACCAGATCTCGGCTTTTCCGCTAATCTCGCGCTGAAAGACAATGTGGCGTCCATCGGGCGCCCAGAAGGGGTAATCGTTGCTGCCCGCGTCGTGGGTCAATTGCAGCCAGCGTTTGCTGGCGATATCCATCACGTAGATGTCTTGGCCGCCCGGCGCTCCGGGCCCATATTTGCGGTTCCAACTGAAGGTGAGGAACTGCCCGTTGGGCGCCCAGGAAGGGGAGACAGCGTAGCCGCCATCGGTCATCCGCTGAATATTGGCGCCGTCCAGATCGATGGTGTAGATCTGCGGCAGGCCGCTTTGGCCGCTGACCCAGGCGATCTGCGCGTTGGTGCGGGGATTCCAGGAGGGGGAGACCGCCGGCCCAGCGATGTTGGTGAGCTTTTTCAGATTTGCACCGCTGACATCGGAGACCCAAATTGCGGAGTCGCCCGAGCGAGCAGAGGAGAAGGCCAGCTTCTGGCCGTCGGCGCTCCACGCCGGGGAGAGATTCGCGCCTCCGGCCGTTCCTGCCGGAAAGTTAACGGTGCGGTCAAGGTCCAGCGAATACATGCGCACCGACCAGCCGTCATGGCCGAGCGAGGAAAAGGCGATCCTGGAATTGTCGGGAGAGACGTGGGGCGAGATGGAGATACTGGCCAGATGAGTGACCTGATGCTGGTTCTGGCCGTCGTAGTCCATGGACCAGACTTCCTTGGAACCGGACCGGGAGCTAACGAAATAGATTTTGGTTTCGGCAATGCCGCCGATTCCGCCCCCGAGGAGCTTGATGATTTCGTCGGCGAAGCGATGGGCAATGGTGCGCGCGGAGTCCTGACTGGCCTCTTCGCTATAAGTGCGGGCAATAACCTGCGGATTGGCGGAGTTATGAGTTTCGTAAAGCCACGCGGAAACAGCCAGCCGTCCATTGCCTGCGGAGAACGATCCAAAGGCCAGCATCATGGCGTTGGCAGGGCTCGAAGACCACTGGTCGAGAAGGACCTCCTGCGGCGTTCCTGGCTCTGCCTGGGGAGAAAGGCTCTTGGGGACCATATCAAAGATGCCCGCGCTGCCCAGATCGTTGTTGAGCGTGGAATCGAAGGCGTTCTTGAAGGCAGCCAGTTGCGGGTCGCTGCCCAGCGGCTTAAAGTCGGCGGCAGCGAGCCGGATGCGTTCGTTGCCCAGGTTTGTACCGGTGTGCACCCAATCCTGAGCGCGTACAGAGGCAGTGGAAACGAGGGTAAAAAAGAGAATCGAAAGCGGTAGAATCCGGGAAAAGAATCTCATGCGATCTGCAATCCTTCCTGCTATGCCGGGATAATCTACATCTCACCCCAATGCTTCGTGTCACATCTTTGCGACGCATTCGAGCCAACCCACCGCAGTTGGCTAATACTCGCAGTAGTAGGAGACCTTCAACGTACTCTGATTATAAGACGATGGAAGTTGCCCGAAGGTATCCACGCGTTGCACTCCGCGCCGACAGGAGTTATTCAATGTGCTACTGGGGCTGGCGCGATCGATCTGCACATCGGTTGGCGAGCCATCCCGGTGAACGGTGAAGATGAGGTAAACACGGGTACCCTTGGGCGTCTTCGAATCGACTTCGCGTTTGTCCCAACTGGTGGCCATTTTGCGATTGATGCCGTCGACGTACCATCCGAAGCGGGTTCCAAAATCGCTGTCGGAAACGGTGACAGGCCCGTTGGTAGCAGTCTGCTGCGGCAGCGATTTTGGTGTGGAACTGCCCGCCTGCTCGCCGTATTGGGCGCGGTTGTCCTGTTGCGGCACGGGGGCGTGCGGCGGAGTCCTCACCGCAGTCTCCTGCTGCTTGGGTTTGGGTTTGCCGAGAATGGCGATGGCGGTCTGATCCACTGCCTGTTTGGTCTTGGGAGCCTGCTCCGCGGGGGCCTCGCTGGGGGTCTCGGTGGAGAGCACATTCTCATTCGGAGGCTGATCGGAAGGCAAGGGAAGCGCGCTGGAGACGAGGCTTACCTGGATGGCTCCGCCGACCTCCTTGCTGCCCCAGAAATTGTGATGGAAGAACCCGCCCAGGACGCCGTACAAGATGATTCCGCCGGCCAGCGCTCCATGCAGGAAAATAGCCCCCGTTGCCGACGCCAGAATTGGCTCGGGGGTCAGTTCCTGTTCGAGTTGGTTGTCGCCTTCCAGCAGACTGGTCATCGTTGTTCCGATTTCGTGGTGCAAGCAGGTTTCAGCTGGTCCAGACGCAGCGCACGAGTGCCCATCTACTCTCCGCCGCCGGCGCCGGCTTTTGCTTCCAGGGGCTGGGTAACGATGGAGATGTTGGTGATGCCGGCCTGCTTGACGGCGTCCATCACCGTGGCGAAGGCCCCAAAGGGCACCCGTTCGTCGGCGCGCAGGTAGATGGTCTCGTGCTCGGGATCCCCGCCGTGCTGACGCAGTTTTTGACCCAACTGATGTACGTTCACCGGCTCATCGCCCAGGTAAATTTGCTGCGCACGGTTGATGGTGACCACCAGCCGCTGCTCGGTGATTTCCTTGACGGTGCGCGTCTTGGGGACGTTGACCTCAATTCCGGATTGCAGGACAGGCGCTGTGATCATGAAGATGATCAGCAGCACCAGCACCACATCGACCAGCGGCGTTACATTGATCTCCGCCAACGAGGTCCTGGTCTGTCCGGATTTACTTGTAAAGGCCACGTTCCACCTCCCGGGTGGCCTCGGGGCCACGCGGATCGGCGCCAGCGGGGCGCGGAGCGGGTGCACGCGCGGGAATCTCTTCGAGTGAGTTGAGCAATTCGCGGCTGAAGTCGTCGATGGCGGCGGCAAACACCCGGATCCGCCCGGTGAACTGGTTGTAGGCAATCAAAGCGGGAATGGCTACAAACAGGCCTGCGGCGGTGGTGATCAACGCCTCGGAGATGCCCGGGGCGACGGCGCGCAGGGTTGCAGAACCGGCGGTGCCGAGACCATGGAATGCGTCCACGATACCCCAGACAGTTCCGAAGAGCCCGACGAAGGGGGCGACAGTGGCGATGGTGGCCAGCCAGGTGAGACGCCGTTCCAGCGTGGTAACCGCCTCGCTGCCCGCAGTGAGCGCAGAGCGCTCGAGAGGAACGAGATTCCGCGGCGGACCAGCCCCGCCTGTCTGCCGCTTGTAGGTCTCGTAAACCTCGACGAAGACCTGTGCAAGCGGGCTGAATTTGTTTTCGGCGGTAAGAGCGGCAATTTCCTGCAGGCGGGTGGCTTTGCGAAATGCTCGAACAAAGCGCCGGCTCTGTGCGGTGGCGCGGCTGAAGGCGGAAACCTTGCTGAAGATTACAGTCCAGGAATAGATGCTGGCGACCAGCAGCAACGCGAGAACGCCGAGCGCCACTGGGCCGCTATTCGACACCATTTCCACCAGCGCACTGGAGCCGAGCGGCGTTACGGGGGCACTGGCGCCGCTGTCGGCCTGCAGGAGCAATACGAAGGCAGCAGTCAAAATCGTCCTCACCTCAGTCTTTAACGGTAGCAGACCCGTTGCCCTCTTCCAAGCGGCAGGGGGTCCTGGCGGGTGATTGATCTGGTGCCCCCGGGCCGGGCCGAGCGAACGCCGAGACCGCAAGTCTTGCCAATCATGCTATGCTGCGCTCGGATTGCAGAAGTTTCGGTATGCTTCGAAGCATCCCGAAAACGGAATACGAAAACGGACTACAAGGTCGCACTGTCTACTCCTCTTACATCTTTCCGCGAGGAGGAAGACCCTCAATCTAACCCGGCCCCTGCGAAGGCGAGCCCGCAGTCATCGGAAAACGGAATTCAAATGCTAGTCGAGTTGCGCGCTGAAAATTACGCCGTCATCGATCACGCCATAGCCGTCTTTGGCCCCGGCCTCAACCTGCTCACCGGCGAGACCGGCGCGGGCAAGTCGATTCTAGTCGATGCGCTTTCGCTGCTGATGGGCGGCAAGAGCTCGGCGGAAATTGTGCGTCATGGCGCCGACAAGGCGGTTGTTTCGTGCGTTTTTGAGACCACCGCCGGCGCCGAGGCGGTGCTGGAAGAAAACGGGATCGACGCGGAAGGCACGGAGATCATCCTGCGGCGCGAGATCCTCTCCACGGGCAAGGGACGGGTTTTTGTGAACAACCAGCCGGCAACGGTGACGGTGCTGAAGCAGTTGGCGCCGGAATTGGCGCTGGTTCATGCCCAGACGGAGACGCTGACCAGTTTCGACCAGAATCAGCAGCGCATTCTGCTGGACCGGTTTGCGGGGCTGTCTCTGGATGCCACAAGTGCAGCGCACTCCCGTTGGCATGCAAGCCGGGCCAAGGTTGATGATTTGCTGCAAGGCGAGCAGGACCGGCTGCGCATGGTGGATCTGTGGAGCTATCAGAGCAAGGAGATTGCATCGGCGCGCCTGATCGATGGCGAAGACGAAGCGATGGAGACGGAAAAACGGGTTCTTGCCAATGCGGAAAAACTCTATGCCGCGGCGATGGGAGGCTTTGAGCATTTGTACGAAGGAAGTTCCTCGGCCGAAGTGAGTTTGCGGGCGGCGTTGCGCAATGTGGAAGAACTGGCGCGTTACGACAACCGCTTTGCCGATGCCGTGCAGCAGCTTCACTCGGCGCGGGCAACGCTGGGCGACGTGAGCAGCAGCCTTCGCGATTATGCCGAAGGGATCAATGCTTCACCCGAGAGGCTGGCCGAACTGGAAGACCGGCTGGCGTTGCTGGACCGGCTGAAGCGCAAGTATGGGCACACGATCGCGGAGGTCATTGCATTCGGCGAAGAGGTGGACCGCAGGCTGGCCGAGGTGGAGGATCGCGACGAGATTCTGAAGACGCTGCGCAAGGAACTGGAAGAAGCTGAATCGGGATACCGCGCCGCCGCCACATCTCTGACTGCGGAACGCCAGGCGGCAGCCGCAAAGCTGGCCAGGATTGCCGAGCTTCAGATCAACTCTCTGGCCATGAAGGTGAAATTCGAGGTGGTCATCGATCCGCAGAAGGCAAGTACGCATTGGGGCGCGGCCGGATGGGATGAAGTGGAATACCGGATCTCGACCAATCCCGGCGAACCGCTGAAGCCGCTGCACGAAATTGCATCGGGCGGCGAAATGAGCCGCGTGATGCTGGCGCTGAAGGTGAGTGTGGAGGAGGGTGCGATGAGGCCCAAAACGAAATCTCCGACGCCCCGCACGCTGGTGTTTGACGAAATCGACATCGGCATCGGCGGCAGGGCCGCGGAAGCTGTGGGGCAGAAGCTGAAAGCGCTCAGCCGCGGTCAGCAAGTCCTGTGCGTGACCCACCTGCCTCAGATTGCGGCCTTTGCCGACCAGCACTTCCTGATCGACAAGCGCGAGACGAACGGCAGGACCAAGACCCAGGTGCGGCTGCTGGACGACGAAGCTCGCACTCTCGAAGTGGCGCGCATGCTGAGCGGGGCCACTGTGACGGAGACGAGCCTGCAACACGCCGCGCAGATGGTGGCCGCGAGCCGCTGATCGGATGAACAAGTCCCGAGACAGAAACGTCCGGGCCATTGTTGAAATGGGCCGGCGAAATGGGCCGGCCGTTTCAAAATCTTAAGAAAGCGGATGTTACAGCACCACCTGATCCCTGATCCCTGATCCCTGACCCCTGACCCCTGATCCCTGACCCCTGATCCCTTACCCCTGAAAAGACCTACTCCGGGTGATCGGGCGACATGAGGCAGATGTCGGGCAGGTTACGGTAGCGCTCCGCGTAGTCCATTCCGTAGCCGATCACAAAGAGATTCGGGATGGCGAAACCGACGTAGTCAGCCTCGATCTTTTCAAGGCGGCGCGAGGGCTTGTCGAGCAGGGTGGCAATCCGGAGCGATTTCGGCCGTTGCTGCAGAAGCAGCTTGCGCAGGTAGGAGAGCGTGAGCCCGGTGTCGAGTATATCTTCGACCACCAGGACATTCTTGCCCTCGATGGGCTCGTCCAGATCCTTGATGAGCTTGACCGCGCCGGAGGTGCGGGTACCCATTCCGTAGCTGGAAACAGCTACAAAATCGAAGGTTGCGTCGGCCTGCACGGAGCGGGCCAGGTCGGAAAGAAACATCGCCGCGCCCTTCAGCACGCCCACCATGACAAGCTTTTCGCCGTTGAGGTCGCGGGTAATCTGCGCGCCCATTTCAGCTACACGGTCAGCAATCTGTTGACGGGAGTAAAGGACCTCAAGGCCCTTGTAAGTGGTGGTCGCCATACACACAGTATCGCCCGAAGACCCGGTCGGGCCGCAAGGGCGGCACGGTAAATTTCCCGCTGCTCGCGGGCCAGAGGCCAAGCAATCGCATTTGAAATTGCAATCATGGACCTCAGTGGCTTTGAAAGGGCACGGCTTTAGCCGTGCCGCAAGAGTCCGCAAAATCGACGGGGCCATAGCCCCTCATGGAAGGATGCTGCTGCGTTCTAAGACCATCCCTCGGGGGCTAAAGCCCTAATCATTCTCCTTTGCCTGCCTCGGCACGGCTAAAGCCGCGCCCTTTCAAGACATAATCGTCCCGCAGCTTGAAGTGCAATTGAACTGGCGCCAGAGGCCAAGCAAAACTGAACACCTGGATCCCACGTCTATACTTGAGACGATATGTACCCTTTCATTCACCTGGGCTACCTCAATGTGCCCACCTTCGGATTAATGCTCTGGCTGGCTGCTGTGGCCGGTGCTTTCGTCATGGATCGCAACTTCCGCCGGGCGGGCATTTCGGCCGACGCCGTGGGCATGGTGGCGATTGCAGTGGTGGCCGGAATCGTGGGCGCCAAGCTTTGGCATGTGGTCGACACGCCCATCGAGTTCCGCGAGTTCGGGTGGAGCGTATTGTGGGACCGCGACGGCTTCGCCTGGTTTGGCGGCCTGGTATTCGGGATCGGAGCCCTGGTGCTGCAGGGCTTGTACGCAAAGATCGGTGGGCTGAAGACGCTTGACCTGGCTGCTCCGGCAGCGGCCTTCGGTTACGGGATCGGGCGGATTGGCTGCTTTCTCTCCGGTGACGGCTGCTACGGGATTCCGACGCGATTGCCTTGGGGCATGAGCTTCCCGAACGGCATCGATCCGACCTTGGCGCGCGTGCATCCGACCCCGCTGTACGAACTGGGCGCGGGGCTGCTGATCGGTACCTTCCTGTGGCTGCGGGGCGGCAAAAGGCGGCCTGCTGGAGCGATCCTGGGCGAATACCTGGTGCTGACCGGGCTGGCGCGTTTCCTGGTCGAGTTTGTGCGGCGCAATCCGAAGATTCTTTGGGGCTTGTCGAACGCTCAACTGGCCAGCCTGGGTTCCGTTGCTGCCGGCATCGTGCTGATTGTGTGGGCGGCAACTCGGAAGTCGGAAGGTCCAGACGAGGCTGCGGCGATGGAGAAGGCGGCGTAAACCCCCGGCAGCAGGTCAGCAAGAGACAGGACTACAACAACCATCCTGCAATCAGCGCTCGCGGAAATCCATTTGCGCTACAGGCGCTTGAGGAACGCGAGGGCCTCGGCGAGTTGGGGAAAGAGCGCCTCCTCGGCCTTGAATTCGCGGGGATGGACGCAACGGCGCAAGTTCTTCATCTTGACCGGGTGCTTGAGGTGCAGCATCTCGTGGTAGAGCAGGTACTCGATCGCATAGCGGGGGCTGGAAGGGCGGTCGAAGATGCGGCTTACCACAATAGTGTTGTGGGCGGCATCGTAGTGTCCGAGCGCCCGCCGGGCGACATGCTCGCTCCAGGTGAGTTCCGGGCGGCCGAGCATGCCGCCGAAGAATCGGACGTTGAGCGAATCGAAGACCTCATCCAGGTGGTAATAACGGCCCTCGGGGCCGAAGTAGCGCTTGGCGCCGCGGGCGCTGCGGATGATTTCCGTCTGTTTCGTGACTGCGGCGCTTGAGGCAAAGCGCTTGTAGCGCGCGTTTTGCGCGGCGTCGATGGGCTTTTTGTAAATCTTGGCGAGAAGAATGTGGGCAATCGCCCGGAGGACCGGCTCGGGCGCGCCTTCCAGCAGATCGGAAAGGCTGACGTGAAGCGCTCCCTCGCGCAGTCGGATGGTGGTGTTCAGCGACGTGAACCTGCGGAAACGCAGGGCGATCAGCGGCATAGGCGCTCTTGGTCGCAATGCGCGGTATTCCTGCTCAAAAATTGGGATGAGTTCCGAGGCCACCAAGATGAAGTTAGCATATCGTGCCACGAATGCAGGCGCAGGCGCTACTTCGGTTCGGCGCGCTCCTGATTCTTTTCGTCCTTATGCAGCTTGAAGTATTCGGTTTGCTCCTTGAGCATCTGGTCGGCCTGAGTGGAGAGATCCTGGTAGCTTTCGAGCGCCTCTTTCAGGGAGAGATCATAGGCGTGCTCCACGGGGAGCGCTTTGAGGATTTCCAGCAAGTGCGGCATGGCTTCTGTCAGCTTTTTGAGCGACTTGCGGATGTCGGCATGGTGATCGGAGTAGACGTCGAGGTTGGATCCAGTCTCGTCCAACAATGCGGTGAGGTTCTGAATCTGTTCGTCAAGGGCGTCTGCGCGCGCCGCAGATTTGCGGCGTGCGGCGAGGGCCTTGAGTGCGTCGGCGTGTTCGCCGAGGTATTTGGTGTAGAGATTGACGCGCTGCTCAGGAACGATGCCGGCATCGCGAATCTCTTCGATTTCGGCAGCGGTCAGGGGCTCATGCTTCTCTCTTTGGGCCTGGGACGGGCCAGTGCAGAGAAGGCAAGCGACAAGCGCCGCGACAAAATACCTGACAAGAACGATCCAATTGGTCTTGACGTGCATGTCTACCTGCGGAAAACCTGCATCATGGCTTCGGTCTGTGCCTGATTGACCTGCGCCAGGGTCTGCTCTACGAGAGGCCGATCCTCATAACTGCTATTGTGCAGCATTTCGCTGAGGCGGAATGCGGTGTGGCGCAGCAGGATTTCCGTGTTCTTGAGCCGCTTGTTGTCGTCCGCGACAGAGAGATGGATCTTGTTTGCGAAATGTTGGATCCTCAGAAGCATTCGGTTGGCGTTTTCCACGTCGCCGGCGGAATATTGGCGCAGGCTCAACTCCGTCATCTGGTGTACGAGCTCGGCGTAGAGAAAGCACAGTTCGCGCGGCTGCGCCTGGCTGAGCCGGGCCTCGAGCGCGTTGATGCTTTGCTGATCGGGGATCTTGTCGTCGAAGCCGGAAGCGCGCACCAGCACCGTTGACGCTGAGAGGAGGACGAGCACGGCCAAAATGGTCCGAAATCGCATGGGGAACCTCCGCTTCGAAGGGACACGATGAGGTCGTGATTATGGGAGCTTTTGAGAAAAAGCGCAAGCCCCTCACGCACTTATCTTCCCGGTTGGCTCCTTGCACCCTCTTTCCGGGAGGAATTCGCATCCGATGACGGGATGATCGCCCAGATCAGGGCTTTTTACTGATCAAAATGAGACGTTGGCGAGCCTGCCATTCCTGATCCGGGAACTTTCCCGCTGCGGCATCCAAAAAATGCTGGTAGTAAGTGGCGGCGGAGGCCTTGTCGTGGAGGGTGTCGTAAGCAGTTGCCCAAAGAAAATAGGTGGCAGGCACCTCCGGGAGGTACTTGGATCGCATGGTGAGCGCGTGCAGCGTGACGTTGGGCTGGTTGGTGCGCGAGGCGGCGAAAGCCAAGCCGCTCCAGGCATCCGCATTGGCCGGATCGAGACGCGTGGCTTTGTCGAAGGCGGCAAATGCCTCGGCGTACTTGAGCTGGCGAGTCAAGCTGTTGCCGTGCGCTGCCAACAGTTCGGAATCGTCAGGATGGGCGGCGAGCAACTGGGCGAAAAGGTGGTCGGCGCCGGCAGCGTCACCGGCCTCAGCCAGCACCTGGGCCAACATGCGGGAAATGGCTGTTTCAGAGGGATGGGCGTCGTGCAGCTTTTGCAGCAAGGGAAGGGCCTCCGCCTTGTCCTGGACTGCGAGGACGGTGGCCAATTGGGCGGAAAGCGCCAGATCATCCGGCGCAGACTTCACCGCGGCACGCAGGAGGGTTTCAGCATCGGAATACTGCTTTTGAGCGATGAGGATGTGGGCCAGTCCGGCGTTGGCCTGGGCGGAGGCCGGATCTTTTGCGAGCACGCGGCGATAAGCGGCCCCGGCGCTGTCGACCTGCCCGGTTGCCTCGGCCAGGCTGGCGGCCAGCAGGGTGTCGGATTCGGTTTCCGGGGTCAGCTTGAGGGCCTCGATTAAGTCATCCGACGCGGCTATCGGGTCGGCATCGCGATCGATCTTGGCCAGAGCGCGCCAGGCGCGGGCTTTGAGGGCTGGGCCAGCATCGCCGGGGTCGAGGGTGGTTGCTTTGGTCAGTTCGGTCCGAGCCTCCTCCACCTTCCCCTGACGCGCCAGCAGCAGCCCCAAGGAAAGCTGCGGCTCAAAGGCGTTGGGATCGGCGGCGACGGCGCGGCGATAGAAATCAGCCGCCGCATCGGAATGATTCTGGGCATCGGCAACGTATCCGGCGTCAAAGAGGGCGCGCGCGTCGGCGGGGTGCGCGCCCAGATAGGGGGCAAGCTGGCTTTCAGCGCCTTTCCAGTCGGACTTGACGATCAGAGCCTCCGCGTTGGCGACCTGTTCGGAAACGGCCGGCGCTTCGCGTACGGCGGGCACTTCGCGTGCGGCGGGTGCGGCTGCCGAACTCTGCGCAAAAGCGGCTGCAGCGGAGCAAAGAGCAAAAAGAATCAGGGCGGAAAGAGCGGAAGAGCGCACGAAATACCTCAACCAACAGTTTACTAACCGGAGGCGCGCCGGTTTGGGACTATGGGGTTCGACGCGCAGCGAGCGGGAAGGGAATCGCCAACCAGGAAGTTTGGAAGAGCGAAGCGGGCCGGAGACGGTAAAGTGGTCATGGGCAAGATGAGGGCGTCAGGACTGGAGCGAAGACTGCAAATGGGTAGGTTGGGAAGAAACGCGATAGGAATGGCAGCGGCGATTCTGATGCAGGCGGCCGGAGCGGCCGCGCAAACGCAAAAGCCACCGGCGACGCCCAAGCCGACTGCGACGCAGAATGTGACGACCTCACCAGGGCAGACACCGCCTGGACAGACGCAGCTCGGCCCGGCAGAAGCAAAGATTCCCCTTGCCCAAATCGTATGGACGGTTCAACTGGATGCGAGCGCAGGGACCCCGCTGCAGACGGGGTCGGTTTTTGCGAGCCAGCGCAGTGCGGTGATTGCCGGCGACCGGGTAGTGGCGATCTTTCCGTCGCAGCCGGAGATCTCGCGAGGAGGCCGCCCGGTGGTCAGCTACCGGATGGTTTCTCTGGACCTGACTACGGGCCGGGTAAAGGTTGATAAGCAGGTAGAAGGCCAGAGTCTGCCGTATCTGTTTGCAACCGACGACGGGCATATCGACTACGGGCGGTCGTCCCTGATCCGGGTCAACCCGGACCTGAGCGAAACCGGCGATCGATTCGCAGAAACGGAAGGCCGAATCTCGGCAATCTCGCCAGACGGAAGTACGCTGGCACATTGGTCGGAACAGGGAACAGAGATTGTCAACGCGGATTCACTTTCCGCGTCCGGAGGCCTGATCCGTGGCCCAGAACCGGCGGCGGTGAGCAAGAGCATGCTGCTGATCGACGATCTGCGCTGGGCGGGCGAATTTCCGCAGGATTTTTCGTTTGTCGTATTGTTGGACCGAAACAGGCCGCACCTGCTGTACCACGGGAAGTGCGGCGGCCGTCCGGAGTTTCTTGCGGACGACAAGCTCCTCTTCATCGGCTGCGGCAAGGCGACCATCATGGATACCGCGGGGAAGGTACTGAAAGAGATCGCGCTGGCGGGCGGGCACGG
The DNA here is from genome assembly GCA_964595345.1 of uncultured Occallatibacter sp. GTDB lineage: Bacteria > Acidobacteriota > Terriglobia > Terriglobales > Acidobacteriaceae > Telmatobacter. The sequence goes on along the minus strand of CAZQPY010000008.1, from coordinate 22,563 downwards.
GTGGTTTGCCGGTGTATCCCGCGACGGCAGCCGATTTGCGCTGGTGGCTTCGGAGTATCCGACGGCAGACCCGTCGTATGAGGCCGGGGCGCTGATCACCGTATACGACGCGGCAAGCTTCGAGCCGCTGGCAACTGTGGCGACGGAACCCGGTTCGGGCAAGCGGCCCTGGACCGCGTTTGCGCAGGATGGACATTTGTTTCTGAGCGGAGACCCCGACAAACTGACACTCTACCGGATTCCATGAGGGAAGGCCGGCGATGAAACGCGGATGAAAAGGTCCTGCGGACGATGATCCGCAGGCCGGATTTTTGGCGAGTGCCAGAGGCGTTATGCTTTGGCGGCATCCAGCAGGGCATTCACCCTGGACATAACCTGAAATGCGTCCGCGACGTAGACGACGTCTGCCTTGCCACGCGTCCAGCCGCAGTTGGGATCCAGGCTGATGGCTCGGCGGTCGCCAATAAAGCGCCAGCCGACAACGTGCGGCTCTTCGCCATGACAGCAGGTCGAGAGTCCCTTGGGGTGGCGGGGAGTCGCCCCGGTCTGGCCGATCTGGTTCATGTGGGTGAGGAAGGGGAGCACGGGCAGACCGTCGCCACCCTGATCGACCAGCGACTTGCTGCTGCCCAGGGATGCGCTGGCAGCGCGCAGGAAGCCTAGGATCAGCTCGCCGGCTTCGCTGGAGTGAATCTGGCCATCGGGTTGTTTTTTGGTCCAGCCGGCTCCGGCCACAAAGAGTATTTTGGCGTCCGGGCGAATGGTTTGAGCACCTTGCGCGGGGGCGCGGAGACCACTGACCGTGGTGCGTGTGGGAGGGGCATCGACCGCGATCTGCTCCACCTGAGCGGAGACGGACGGAGCGGAACCGGGCTCGGCGGCGAAGGCCTTTTGCGTGCCCGCGTCGAGTAGCAGGAACCAGGGACGAGCATCGCGGCTGATGACGGCTTCAACGCGTTGACGATAAAACCAGCGGGTGGCCTCAATGGCCGTCGTTCCTGCAAGCCCGGTGATGTGGGTATCGATGAATCCGCCCAGCCGGTGAGAGGCGGCAGCAGCGACGCGCACAATGCGCGAACTGGAAGGGGCGAGTACGATGCTGGCTTGCGCCGCGCGGCAAAGAGCTTCAACAGCCGCGGCATCGGTTGCGAAACGGGGCTGCTGGAAAGCTTCACCGGAGACGGCAAGCAGGCGCGCGCCAGAGGCTCCGAGGGTGGCGGCAGCCGCCTCCGCATCCGCGCCAAAGACGCCGATGGTCAGGGTTGCCGCAAGCTGTGCAGCCAGTAGCGTACCGGTGGTGACAGCTTCCAAGGAAGCCTTGGTGAGAATCGAACCGCTGTCCGCGGAACTGTCGTTGCTCAAGGCTGTATGCGCAAGTACGAGAATCGATTCCATGTTTACCTGGTATTGAAAAGAAATGATGTGCACATTGCGGAACTGAGAACACCGATCGCTGGATATCCGTCGAATCCAATGCCTGCAGGGCAGAGCAATTATATCGTCCGAAGCTCCCAACTCATCGTGACGGGTGGCGGACAAGAAGGGCGAGGCAAGCGCGAGCGATCAGGCCGAATCGCGGTTGAGGTGCTTGTTGTACTCCTCCGGGCCGCCGATGGTCAGGCTGCTCGTCTTTTCTCCGTGAACATAGCGACAGCACCAATCCGTCTGGTGAACTTTGCCAGCTCGGGGCGAGAGGAGGCTGCGGTAGACGAGGCGGCCATAGAGGAAGATGTTGTCCTGCCAGGTTTCGACGCGCCGGATTGCATCCTCGGTCTTGCAGACCCATTTCACGTCGTCGCGACTGAAGGGCTGTACAACGGTCGATTCGCCGGGAAGCAGGACCACCGGCGCGTTCAGGGGCTTCTCCTTGGTGAATTCCGGTGATTTAGGAAGGTTGCGCTCTTCGGCGGCGATTCCAATACGGTCCGCAGAAGCGATGATTTCGGCAGGTGAGCGGCCGCGGTTAGTGGCGATGATCTTGAAAGTGTTTTGGCCCTGCGGGGAGGGCTCCACGGAGATCAGAATCCAGGGCCGCTCGGCATCGAGAATTGCCTGGGTGTGGAGGAGCGCCGCATTTGCACTTTCCATGGCGGCCTGGGCCATCGTCTCGCCCGACCTGGTTTGGCGCTCGATCTTGCGCAGGGTCGTGAGGGCGAGCATGATTCCCGCGTATCCGACAAAAGCAAGCAACAGGTTGGCTCCCCAAGAGATGCGGTCGCGCAGGGGCCAGGAGGCGGGCTGAGGGGGAGGGTTGGCAATGGTGATACGGGGCTCGGGATGGTCTTCGCGGAGGGTGGCCTTCTCGTTTGGGCCTAATCCGTTCTGATCGCCGGCCACATCCAGTGCGCCTGGCAACGCCGACGACGAGGGGGGCGTCGCCGACCCGTTTTGAGTAGAACCAACAGCATTTTGATGGCCGGACACTGCGCTTTTGGCTTCCTGACTCGAAAGGGGGGTCGGCAACGCGGTGCAAATCAATATGGCGACCAATAGGACCAGGAATCTGAACATGATAACGAAATGTATCACGTCAAATCTGCACTGCGGACGGAGGGCAGACGGGCTCAGGGGCTGCTCCGGAAGGACACGGTTGTGACTTGGGAGCCGGTGGACGCCTGCGCGTCAGGGAAGAGTGGATCCAATTGCGCACGAGGAGCAGGGGAACGAATGGTATGCCAGTCCGCGCTATCGATTTGTGCCTTCACTTTGATGCGAAAAAGAGATGAGGCGGTGCCTCCATTGATTGGATTTTTGAACGGACTATTGCTTTTCGTGGTACATATGGACCGGGTTCAGAATCGTTCATGCAATGGAAGCGCGCCCGCAAGGTACCCTTTGCCAATGGGCCAGTGTGCTCGTCTGCGCTACCGCACTGGGTGTAGCCAGAGGTATAGAGTTGTGGAAGAAAGCGCATCGGTCGCTGTTCTGAGTTCATCCCTGCGCGGTGAAGCAGGTTTTGGATGAAGAATTGCTTGCACGATCTGCAGCGAAGGAGACAGGGAGTCAGGATATGCACACATTAGCGTGGTGGCCGACCGTGGTGGTTCTGACCGTGGCGACGATCACAGATCTGCGCTACCGGAAGATTCCAAACTGGTTGGTGTTTCCCTTCATGGGGTTGGGTTTGGTTGTAGTCTGCTGGACACACGGCTGGCATGGTTTGGGCCAGAGCCTGGAGGGGTTTGGGCTCGGCGTCCTGATTTATGGGATTCTTTTCATAATGGGCGGAATGGGCATGGGCGACGTAAAGCTGGTCGCCGCAGTTGGAATTTGGGTTGGCCCCATGCAGCTATTGACGGCCATGATCATCACCGGACTTGCGGGCGGGCTGATTGCCCTGTGCATGGGAGTCTCGGGCGGCTATCTGAAAGATTCCTTGATAGGGGGAGGCCGTCTGATCCTCGGTTTGAAGAAAAATGGATTGCGACCCCACCCGGAGCTTGCGCTCGATCGCCCGGGAGCGCACAAGATGCCGTACGCACCGGCGATCGCGATTGGGACACTTCTTTCGTTTTTTGCCCATTGAACTTTCGGTTCGGGGCGCATTCAAGTCAATGAAAAAGGAATTTGGGCCAAGTGCTGGCAACAAGGCAGGTAACAAAGGGTGGCATTCCGATGAAAACCAACACCGGCGTCGAAATGGATGCTACGCGCGCCGAGTCACTCGGTTCTGACGCCATGTCGATTGCGGTGGTGGGTCCTGACGAGAAGCTGCGCAAGGCGGTCGTCAATGCACTCGCAGGATGCCATCGGGGAGAGGTGCGCCAGTTTTCGACGTACCCACCCAGCATTGACGAACTGCCGAAGCTGATTCAACAGCATTTTGACCTCATCCTGATCGAATGGGACAGCAATCAGGAATATGCGCTTGACCTGGTAGAGGCGATTGGCAGTGGCGGCGATTCAACCGTGATGGTCTACTCCAACGAGACGGAACCGGAGCGAACCCACCCGGAGATGCTGATGCGCTGCATGCGCGCTGGGGCGCGCGAGTTCCTGAGCATGCCGTTCGCGCAGGATTCCGTTGCCGCCGCGCTGGCGAGGACGGCAGCGCGCCATACTCCTGTTCGCCCAGCGAAGAGGTCGGCTGGCCGGCTGCTGGTCTTCTGCGGGTCGAAGGGAGGGGCCGGTGTAACCGCGATTGCCTGCAATTTTGCGGTGGCGATTGCCCAGGAGTCGTCGGAAAGCACATTGCTGATCGATTTGGATCTGCCGCTTGGAGATGCGGCATTGAATCTGGGCATCACGCCCGGTTACTCGACGATCGACGCGCTGCAGAATTCAGCCCGGCTGGATTCGATCTTTCTTTCCAAGCTTCTGGTGAAGCACAGTTCGGGTCTGTTTGTGCTGGCGGCTCCCGGGAACTATTCCGTGTATCAAACTTCGAATGAGGCGATTCTGAAGCTGCTGACGGTCGCTCAGCAGGAGTTTCAGAACGTGGTGGTGGACGTTGGCTCGAAGTTGGATATTACAGGCAGTTCAGCTCCATTTAAGGCTGCGGACACGATTTATCTGGTGACCCAGTCCGGCATCCCGGAACTGCGCAACGCGAACCGACTGATTCAGCAGAATGGCGAGGGCGAGGGTCCGGAGCTGGAAGTAGTTCTCAACCGCTACGTTTCGCGGGGAATGAGAGTTTCGGACGACGATATCAAAAAGGCGCTGACCAAGCCCGCCCGGTGGAAGATTCCGAACGATTATGCCGCGATGAGCCAGATGCACGACACGGCCATGCCGGTGACGTCGACCGACTCCGAGATTGGGCGGCAATTTGCGCTGATGGCGCGGTCGGTTTGTGGCATCGCCGAGGTTCCCGAAAAGAAGAAGGGATTCTTCAGTTTCAAAAGAAACGCGCAGCCCAAGAGTGTGCCGGTCGATGACTCTTCAGCAAAGAGACGAGCGTACGCCTCGGAACGTGTGACACCGCCCAAGCTCACGACGCTCAACCTGACGCCTGAAGTCAGCAAGCTGCAGGAACCAGACGACATGACGGCAGCCGAAGCGCAAGGATTCATCGACATCCGGCGAGACTTGTCGGGCGAGCCCGAAACAAATCTGCAGGATACAGTTTGGAAATCGGACACCGAAAAGGAATCTGCCTCGGAGGCTAGGGAATCCCGTCCGATGCAGGCAACTGACGTGTATCTGGTCCCCGATGCGGATGCCGACGAGTCACAGACAAGGATTTACAACGGCGACCTCTATTTGCGGGGAGAGGATGGGAACTGGACCTACCAGGGACCGGCCGTAGTTGAGCCGGAGCCGGAAGAGGAGAAGGCAGTTCTTCATTGGCCGACGCCGGATTCGATTCCGTCTGGAACTCCACTGGGCGACAGCCAGCTCAACGCCACGGCGTCCGTTGCGGGGACGTTTGTCTACATTCCGGCGCCCGGCTACGTGCTTTCGGTAGGGACGCATACGCTTTGGGTGACCTTTATCCCCACGGTGGGCGGGGCCAACGCCGTGGTTCAGTCCTGCGTGACGCTGGTTGTTGAGAAGGAAAAGCAGTTGGCGGGCCGCGATTTGGCGTTGAACTGGGCTCCGGCAGAGAGTGCCCCAGCGGAACGCGAAGCATCCGGAATGGGAAGTATCGACGGCTCCTCATATGGGGATGTGGACGTGCGAGTCTCCGCAAGCCGAGTGGCGCCGTTGGGTTTGGCCAACCCCGAGATTTCGATTTTCACCTCGCCGGCTGCAGAGTCGCAAGCTCACGCAGCGATGGAGACACCGGCCATTGCATGGCCGAATCCACCGGCAATTCTTTACGGCGCGCGTCTCGACGGAAACCAGCTGAATGCCTCGTCCCCGGTAGCGGGCAGTTTCCAATACGTACCCGGTGCGGGAGAGGTGCTGGCAGCGGGCAGGCACCGTCTGACGGCACGATTCATTCCCGCCGACGCGTCGAGATACGCATCGGCCGACGCAGAGGTATCTCTACTGGTGACCTCGGTGCCTTCGGTCGTCAACTGGTCCAGTCCCGCGGCGATTTCCTATGGAACTCCCCTGGGCGCCGCGCAACTGAACGCCACGGCATCCGTGCAGGGGAGCTTCCATTACACTCCCGGCGCGGGGGAGATTCTTTCCGCGGGCCGGCACCAGCTTTCGGTGTCGTTCACCCCTGCAGACGCCACGAATTACACCGCTGCCCACGCCGAAGTCTCGCTCGCTGTTATTTCGATTCCGGCGCCGCTTCAGTGGGCAAGCCCCGCCCCGATACCATTCGGAACCCCGCTGAGTCAGGTGCAATTGAATGCTACGGCCTCGGTTCCAGGCACTTTTATTTATTCCCCTGGCGAGGGCGATGTACTGCCGACAGGGAGACACATTCTGCAAGTGGCGTTCAATCCGGACGACGCCACGAACTATACCTCGGCACAAGCCGAGACGCAGCTGGTTGTCACTTCGATGCTGTCGACGGTTGCGTGGAGCAACCCGGTGGCGATTCCTTACGGCACTCCTCTTGGGAGGTCGCAGCTGAACGCGACGGCGAGCGTGCCCGGAACGTTCACCTACACCCCGAACGAAGAGACGATACTGCCGGTGGGCAGACATACCCTGAAGGTCAGCTTCACGCCGAACGACAGCGCGAACCAGATGGTGGCCAAGGCTGAGGTGACGTTGACGGTCATCAAGCAACGGCCTGCGATTACCTGGCCGACGCCCGCGCCGATCATCTGTGGCGACGCTCTGAGCGGCAAAGAACTGAATGCCACAGCTTCGGTTCCTGGCTCGTTTGTCTATATTCCGGGTGCAGGCGCTGTGCTGTCGGCCGGCAAGCACACGCCGACTGCAGTTTTTACGCCCGAGGACACGGCGAACTATACGACGACGCAAACCGCGGTATCGCTGAATGTGCTGAAGGCAACTCCGTTGATTGATTGGCCGACGCCCAGTGAACTGCCCTATGGCTCGGTGCTGACCGCAGCGGAACTCAATGCAACGGCATCGGTTCCGGGCGTGTTTTCGTACCATCCGGAAATCGGAGACCGGCCGGGAGAAGGGGTACAGGTTCTTACTGCGATTTTCACTCCTGCGGACACGGCGAATTACAAGACGGTTGAAGCTTCCGTTTCCATTACGGTGACCCCGGCGGCACCCATCGATATTGCATGGCTTGCTCCCGCGGCGATTGCCTATGGCACCCCGCTGAGCGCCCTGCAACTGAATGCGACGGCGTCGATTCCGGGCACGTTTTCGTATTCGCCGCGCGAGGGCGAAGTGCTGAATGCCGGGGATCACACGCTCTCGGTGACGTTCAGTCCCGCTGACAGCAAATTCCCGGCCTCGCACCACTGGGTGGAGCTCACTGTCTTTAAAGCGAAGCCGGAGATTCATTGGGAATCACCGGAATCTATCTCGTTTGGCACCTTTCTCGACCAGACGCAATTGAACGCTCTGGCGTCGGTCCCCGGAAAATACACGTATATTCCCGCTGCGGGCGAGAGGCCGATGGTGGGAAGGCATAAGCTTTCGGTGCTCTTCACCCCGAAAGACAACAAGAACTTTGCGCCAGGGCGCGGCGATGTTTACATTGCGGTGACTAAGGCGATCCCGAAGGTGGAGTGGCCCAATCCGGGGCATATCAGCTATGGGGCGCCGCTCAGCGGAAAGCAGTTGAATGCAATCGCTTCGGTCCCCGGGGTGTTCGTGTATGCCCCCCCGGCGGGTACGGTTCTGACGCCGGGGATTCAGCTGCTGTCGGTGACGTTCTATCCGGATGACGCGGCCAATATTGCCATTTCCCAGGCCTCAGCGACACTGGTGGTGCACGAATTGCCGAACGTCGGTTTTGCGAGACCCCAGAATTTTCAGGCGGATGTCTACGATTCGTTCCAGACGCCTCGCACCAATCCGGCGAGTTTCGTGCCGCGCCGGCGCTGGATCGAAGAGGCGAGCGAAGAGCCTGACGGGAATTTGGTCACGGCGGAGAGTCGCGAAACGCACCTGCCGATCATGCAGAAGCCTGTTCAAGATCCAGTAATAAAAGCACCGGAACCCTCGGGAGCCGGCGAGGAATCCAGCTTGGCGGAGGAACTAGAGACGCGCACCTACAAAGGGGTCACATACATCAAGGGTCCGGACGGCCAGTGGCATCGTTTGCCGGACTAAGCTTCCGCGAACGGGAATCCGCGCAGCCCCATGAAGCCAATTGAGGGTGCTGCCTCTCACGATTGGTGCCAGTTTGCTTCATAATGGCAGTACACCGGCAAGCAGCATCATGGGAACGAGGCGTTTGAAGTGGAACTTCTGAACTTTGCGGCCTATAAGGCTGAGATTCACCGGGACCTGATCTCCAAGCTGGATCTGGAAAAGCTCTCGCAAGTCAATCCGAAGCAGGCGCGGGCCGCCGTGTCGCGTCTTGTGCAGGAGATCATCGCAGAGCACCGGGTGCCGCTGAATCTGGAAGAGCAGGAGAAGATTCAGTCGGATCTGCTCGACGAAGTTTTCGGACTTGGCCCGCTGGAACCGCTGCTCAAGGATTTGAAGATCTCGGATATTCTGGTGAACGACAAGGATCATGTGTTTGTGGAAAAGGGTGGCATCCTGACACGGGTGGACACTTCATTCCGCGACGATCGACATCTGTTGCAGATCATTGACCGGATTGTGTCGCAAGTGGGCCGCAGGGTCGACGAGTCTTCGCCGATGGTGGACGCCAGGCTTCCGGACGGATCGCGTATCAATGCCATCATTCCGCCGTTAGCGCTGGACGGCCCTTCGCTGTCGATTCGCCGTTTTGGAACCGGACCGCTGGCAGCGAATCAACTGGTGCAATTGAAGAGCATTTCCGCTCCCATGATGGAAGTGCTGAGGGCGGCGGTGCGCGCGCGGATCAGTATTTTGATTTCGGGCGGAACGGGTGCTGGAAAGACGACCTTCCTGAATATTCTGTCGCAGAACATTCCGCAGACTGAGCGAGTGATAACGATTGAAGACGCCGCCGAACTGCGGCTTGCGCAAGAGAACATTGTTCGCCTTGAGACCCGTCCGCCCAACGTGGAAGGGAAGGGAGCGATCCGGCAGCGGCAACTCCTGATCAACAGTCTGCGCATGCGCCCGGACCGCATTATCATCGGCGAGGTGCGCGGTGAAGAGGCGTTCGACATGCTGCAGGCCATGAACACGGGCCATGAAGGGTCGATGGCCACGATCCATGCCAACACCGCTCGTGACGCCATCATGCGTCTGGAGTCGATGGTTGCCATGACGGGCATGACGTTGCCGGAGAGGACTGTCCGCCAGCAGATTTCTTCGGCAATTACGATTGTTGTGCAGATCTCGCGCATGAGTGATGGAACCCGCAAAGTGATGAGTATCTCGGAGATCACGGGCATGGAAGAGAACGTGATCAGTATGCAGGACATCTTTACGTTTCAGAGGAAAGGGATCGGGCCCGACGGTAGGGTGGTGGGAGTATTCATGCCAACCCGGATTCGTCCCCGGTTCCTGGACCGGCTCAGTGTGGCGGGCATCAACCTGCCGTCGAGCATGTTCGAGACCGCGATGGAAGTGAACTAAGAAAGAAGGATCTGAAACATGCTGCCGCTGATTGTAGTCATTTTTATCGGTGTTTTTTCGATCGCGACGCTGGTGATATTGCTGGTGGCTGGGGGCAAGCCCGCGCAATCGAAGAACGCGGTGGCAGCGATCGAGTTGAGTAAGCCTGTCGCGAAGGCGGACGTGCATGAGCAGTTTTCCGATTTTCGTAAGAATGTCCTGCTCAGCGCGGTTCCTTTCATCAATAAGCTGCTGCTGAAGTTGGAGGTGGCGCCGTACCTGCGTATTCTGCTTTATCAGGCCAGCCTCCGGTGGACCGTTGGAGGGCTGTTACTTGCGTCCGCTGCTTGTGGTGTGGTCCCGTTCTATGGCGTCTATCTTCGCACTGGAAGCTTGTTGCTGGGATTGGCGATTGGGACTCCATTGGCCTTTGCGCCAATAGGCCTGGCGTATTACAAGCGCGGCAAGCGCTTTTCACGGTTTGAGGAAGTTCTGCCGGAAGCGCTGGATCTTTTGGTGAGCGCGCTTCGCGTGGGGCAGAGTCTGAATTCCGCACTGGGCCTGGTGTCGCGCGAATGCCCTGCGCCAGTAAGTACTGAGTTCAGGATCTGTTTCGATGAGCAGAATTTTGGTCTTGAAATGCGGGTAGCCCTGGAGAATATGACAACCAGGGTTCCCCTGCAGGACCTGAGAATTGTGACGACCGCGATTCTGATTCAGAAGGAGAGCGGCGGCAACCTGGCGGAAGTTCTCGAAAAGTGTGCGAGCGTAATCCGCGATAGGTTCCGTCTGAAGCGCCAGATCAAGGTGCACACCGCGCAGGGGCGGATGACAGGATGGGTATTGACCATGCTGCCTGTTGGTCTGGGAATTGCGATGTACTTCATCAATCCGGAGATGATGAGCGTGCTTTGGAAGCGCCCGTTCGGCATCAAGCTTCTATGGGGAGCCGGGGTCTCGATGACGGTTGGAACTCTTCTGATCCAGAAGATTGTCAGACTGGACGTTTAAGGGGACGCGATGGGAATGGCGATTCTGACATTTTGCAGCATCTTCCTGGTGATTGCCGCCGGAGGAATGCTGCTAAGCGCTCCCAAGAGCAAGCCGCGCAAAATTACCGCGGTGATCCGCCTGCCCGAGGTGGAGAAGCCGGCTGGCATGCGCAACAGTTTTCAGCAGGCAAGTGCCTCACTGGCAGGCATCGTTGGCCATTTTGAGAACGCGTTACCAAAGAGCCAGGCGGAAGTCTCGATTCTAAAACACCGGCTGATCAGCGCCGGCTATCGCAATGATGCGTCGGTGCAGATCTTTTACGGTGCAAAGTTCTTGATGATCGTTACGCTGTTGGCGCTTTCCCTGGTGACCGGGCTGGCCAGTTTGAACTACTTTTTTGTGTTGATCGCGGACCTGGCGATCGGGTTCGTGGGACCGGACTTTTGGCTGGAGAGCCAAATCAAGAAGCGCCAAAAGCAAATCCGGCGGAGCCTGCCCGATGTGCTCGATTTGATGGTGATCTGCGTAGAAGCGGGACTCAGTATGGATCAGGCGACAGCGCGCACCGCGCGGGAAGCGAACAAGGGCTCGGAGGCGATCAGCGACGAATTGGGCGTCGTGGTGCTTGAGCAGCGGGCGGGCTGTCCGCGTTCCGATGCGTGGAAGCACATGGCGGATCGCTGCGGTGAGGATTCGATCCGCAACCTGGTCTCTGTCTTGGTTCAGGCAGAGCAGTTCGGCACCAGCATCGCGAAGACATTGCGGGTTCATTCCGATATCCTGAGGAACAAGCGCGTCCAGCAGGTGGAAGAGATGGCTGCAAAGACCACCATCAAGATTCTTTTTCCACTCGTGGTTTTCATTTTCCCGGTTCTGTTCCTAGTCACAATCGGGCCTGCTATGATCCTCATGATTGAATCTTTTCAAAGCGCAGGAGTTCACTAACAGGGGAAAGGAGAGTTGCTATGAGTCCTACAATGATTCAGATCGCAGCCGGAGTTCTGGCTGTGGTAGTTCTGATTATCATCATTCAGCGCCGTCGCAAGCGGTCTCGCTAGCAACGTCTCGAGTGAATGCTCAACGGCCGCGGGACGACCTCAAGCATTCCCATTGATCCCGCTAACCTCTGGCACAGGTTTCCCATTTGACGGGATCTGGTGCTGGGTGGAAGCGGCCTGGTAACTGGGGAAACGGAGCGCGACGCAAGAGCGGAGCGCTCTCTTTCCTTCGTAATGCTGAAATCCGGGTAAATTTGCAGGGTGGATAAAAGGATGAGTTCAGCGAAGAGCTGGTTGGAGCGACTTTGGTCAAAGTCAAAGGATAATCGGCGGGCTGAACGCAAGAGCCATCCGCCATTGATCGCTCATTATTGGACCGGCGCTGCCCCTGCGGGCCAAGGCATTCAGGATATTAGCGCAACCGGATTGTATCTTGTCACCGAACAGCGCTGGTATCAGGGAACCGTGGTCAAGATCATCTTGCAAAGGACAGACGCCGCCGACGAAAACCTTGAAGACTCCATTGCTGTAATGGCCAGGGTTGTGCGGGCGGACTCGAATGGCGTCGGATTTCAGTTTGTTGCGGAGAAGTCTCATCCGCCTCGCCCTGGACAGAGCAAGCTCGATACGGTTGCGGATCAGAAAGCGCTGGATGAGTTCTTGCAGCGTCTGCAAGCCAGTAAAGATGGGCTGCGCCTGGAGGTCGGATCGTAATCTCCCAGACCTGGGTTCCACCCCATCGAGGCTTGGAGATTCGGCGTGATGAAACCGGCGAACTTCGCCTAATCTGTGAGTGCCGGAAGACAGCCGTGTCCAACCTGTCTGTGCCTCGAAGGTCGTCTGGGATCAGTCGATGGCTTCGGGGATAATCAGCAGGACTTCGACGCCGGTATTTAGCCCGTTCTGCATGGCTGGCCTGAAGACCCAATGCTGTAGGGTATCGACCAGGTACTTTGCCTGCTCGAAATCGGGCGGAAAGACGACTGCCATCTGCTGAAAGTGTCCATTCACATCCAGAATTCCATGGACGACGAGCGCGTCGGAGTTGACGGAGCCAGCCGGAAATGTCGGCACCAGAATGTCGGTTGGCCAGGGGGCTTCCAGGCGTGAAGAACTGCCGGTGCCCGCCTCCAGGGCGGAGCGCGGAATCGAATATTGCAGGATCCAGTTTTTGGGCTGGCCCACGTGCAGATACACCGTGTAGGAAAGTCTTCCGCTCCAGATGCCGGCGGTTTCAGGGAACTCCTCCTCGAAGGAGTTGCCGATGGTCACGATGGGGAATCTTCCGTCTTTGGGCAGGATGATTCGTTTTACCGATGGATCGCCGCCAGCGCCATTGCCGGAGATCTCTCCTGGTTTGCCAAGGGGATGCGTGCCGCTGGCGGCCGTCTCAGGAGCGTTGCGCTTGGGACTTGGCTTTTCCTCTTCCGGTGCGCTGCCTGCTTTTGCCGCATCATGGGGAACGCTGGAGAGCCCTGCCGCGAGGGCTGCTTGCGCCTTCTCGTTGACCGGAGGCAGGACGATGGTTCCCTCGTGCATGCGCAGATCCGACAAGGAGGTCACCGTGGCGCTTGCCGGTTGCGTGGACTGCTGGGAGGTGGTTTGCGGAGCCTCCTGCTTGAGATCGGGGCCGTGAACGGTCACTGCAGTCGTGGTGGTGGCAGGAGCCGGGAGTTTGTTGCTTTGGAAAGCAGTGCTGTTGATGGCGATGTCCGCCAGTGCGGATTCGCGGTTGGGAGGTTGTACAGAGGCATGCACTTCGGCGGCGACGTTCTCCTGCGGCGGCGGAGGCGTAATCTGCCGGTCGGGCAGAGGCTGGGGCGACCGGAGAACCAGGAGTGGGACCGGGATCGGATGAAGGAGTGCCGGAGCCGGAGGAAGGTCGGGCTGGATGAGGGTCTGGAGTGCAGGCATGGCAGGCGTGTCAGGAACCGCCATGGGCGCATGACCTTGTCGGGAGGCGCCCTGCGAATTTGCCAGCGCATCTGAACGGCGCGGGGATTTTGTCTGGTCGGCGGGAACCGGGCGTGGCAGCGGGAAGTCGCGCATGTGCATATCGACCGTCCGCATTTTGGCGGGCTTGCGGAGTGGCGGGTGGCTCACCACCGGCGTCTGGACAATTCCGAAGAAGATCAGCGCGAACAATGCGCCATGCATCAGGGCCGAGACGGCCAGCGAGAGGGGATCGCGGCGCGCCTCGGTGATCTGAGAAAAGAGCGTAGTCATGCTGAAAGACCAGAAACGCAGCGGAATTCCTCCCTGATTGCCCCTCACCCATTCTTGCAGAATAAAGAGGCAAGGGTGCGGACGCGGCGTTGGTTCTGCGGCGAGTTCTTCCGCGGAAGAGGAACCACATTCGTCGATTCGGTCAGCGCCGCCGCCGTTTTCGAATGCCAGGCAGACGACGTTCAAGCGTTGGCGGCCAGCTGTGCGCGGCTCTCACAACCGCGGGAAGAACTGTGGAATGATCGTTCAAGCCAAGTTGGAATGCAAAGGGCCAAGGCTAAAAAGGGCTCCTTCTCCATCCATGTTGTATCTAGATACTCCCTATTGAATTGCACAGGAAGGGCTTCATTCCGGCATAGAATGAATGTACGTATTCACGGGCGCCAGAGTTTGCTCCATTGAGGGTGGCGTTTTCCCGCATGAATGTAGTGCGGAGCGGTTAGAGCCGCAATCGGGCTCTAGCGGTGCCGTAACTCACGCTGGTGGCGCAACCAGTTGAACAGGATCTCTGCATGAATCGAAGGTTTGTCAACCTCCTCGTTCTGGCATTTGTCATTGCTCTTGCATGCACAATATTCGTGTGGAAGAAGCTGACCGCCGGGGCTGCAGGTGCGCCGCAAAAGTCGAATACAGTGGCCGTGGTTGCGGCAGCGGAGAATATCAAGCTGGGTTCCGTACTGACGGCGGGCAATCTGACCACCGTGCAAATTGCCGGGACCCTGCCTGTGGGGGCAATCCGCGATACGAAAAACGCAATTGGGCGGGGCGTGATTTCCGACCTTTATCAGGGCGAGCCGATTGAGGAATATCGATTGGCGGCGGTGGGATCAGGCGGCGGATTGGCGGCGACAATTCCCAACGGCATGCGCGTGTGCGCAATCAAGGTCGATGAGGTGGTTGGCGTGTCGGGGTTCGTGACGCCCGGCATGCGCGTGGATGTGCTGGTTTCCGGCAGTCCTCCGGGAGCCCAAGGAGCCAGCCAGGGTTCGATGGTGAAGACTATTCTTCAAAACATCGAAGTGAAGTCGGCGGGAACGGATATTCAAAAGGACGCCGAAGGGAAGCCACAGCAGGTGCAGGTGGTCAACTTGCTGGTGACGCCGGTTCAGGCGGAGGTTTTGAGCCTGGCCGCAAGCCAGATGCGCATCCAGTTGGTGTTGCGCAACCCGTTGGACACAAAGATTGCCCAGGTTCCGGGGGATGCAATGGCGAACTTGTTCTCTGGAGCGCCGGCCGTGGAAAAAACATCCTCAGCGCCGTCGATGCAGAGGGGTGTGGTGAAGAAGCCCGCTCCAGCATTCATAACGGTTGAAGTACTGAACGGAACGACACGGACCACGGAGAAATTTTCTGTTCCCGAGGGAAAGCAGTGAGAGGACGAGCTGGAGTTTTCATCGGTTGTTTGGGTGCTGTCTTGTTTGTCTGCGCCGCCGTTGGGCTGCGGGCCCAGACGGCGTCTGCTTTCTCCCAACCGGGGGCGGTTTCCAATCAGGACTCGTCGAATGATCTTTCTGTCGCAGTAGGGAAATCGGTGCTGGTGGACTTCACCGAACCGATGTTGCGGGTGGCGGTTGGCATGAACGAAATCGCTGCAGTGACCGTGACCAGCCCGACCGAAGTAATGGTGAACGGCAAGATGCCGGGCCAAACGAGCCTGATTGTGTGGCAAAAAAGCGGGAATCGCCAGTTTTTCAATATCACGGTGCGGCGGAACACATTTGAGTCGATTGACCGGCTCGACGCTGTGCGGCGTCAGCTGATGATGGAGCTGCCCGGACAGGCGATCAAGGTGAGTACCGAGAACGGATCGATTTTCCTGCGCGGCACGGTGAAAGATTTGGATAGCTCGAATCGCGCGGTCGAGATTGCATCGACCGCACTCGCGCCGATTGCCAGTGCCGAATCGGCGGAGAAGGGCGCTTCAACCGCAGCAGCGCCCGCCGGGGGAGGAGCATCCGGCAAGGTAGTGAACCTGTTGTACGTGGATGTCCCCGAGGCGGAGAAGCAAATTCTGCTGAAGGTTCGGTTTGCCAGTGTCGATCGCAACAAGGCCAAGCAGTTGGGCATCAATCTGGCGAGCCTCGGGATTGGGAACACAACGGGCGGCATCTCGACCGGACAATTACCCTTTCCGACGATTGCCAACGCGACATCGGCCGCGCCAGCTTCGGCCGCATTTTCAGGCGCTCTGAACCTGCTGGTGGAAACTCCCGGGAACCTTCCCATGGCCATGGGCATTCAGGCGCTTGAGACCAAGGGTGTAGTGGAAGTGCTTGCCGAACCCAACCTGATGGCGGCGAACGGCAAGCAGGCCAGCTTCCTGGCTGGCGGCGAGTATCCGTATCCGGTTCCGCAGGGTGGTGGGGGTGGCTCTGCCCCGACCATCACGATCATGTTCAAGGAATACGGAGTCCGGCTGAACTTTATCCCGACGATTACACCGCGAGGATCGATTCGCCTGCAAGTTGCCCCGGAAGTGAGCTCGCTGGATTTCACCAACGCGGTTGAGCTGTCGGGTGCAGAGGTGCCGGCGATCACTACCCGCAGGGTGAAAACCGAAGTCGAGCTGAACGACGGCCAGAGCTTTGTCATCGGCGGCTTGCTGGACAATCGCGAAACCGAGACGTTCATGAAAATTCCGTTCCTGGGCGATATTCCAGTGCTCGGCAAGTTCTTCCAGTCGATGACGCGCAGCCACACCAATACGGAGTTGATCGTGGTGGTAACGCCCGAACTGGTGGATCCGATCCCGGTCGGCGCGCCGTTGCCAAGTTTGAAGTATCCCACGAAGTTCCTGCCGCCGAATTCCGATGTTCAGATGCACAATCCGGATGGGACGACCGCGCCGGCAACACCGGCGACACCGGCGCCGATTCCGGTGGAGAAACTGGTGGATAGCCAGAAGCCTGAAGCGCCTCTGGATGTCCAAGGCGGAATGTCAGGTTCATCCGGCGGTGCATCTTCGCACTAGCTTCTGAATGAATGCAGGTCTGGTGTTGTCGGACCCTGAGCGCTGAGAGGTTGCTGATTCGATGCTAGCTACCACGCCGGATTTCTGGACTCAGTTGAACGCAGAACCCACCGTCGGCACACTGTCGCGGGTGCGGACCTGGATTCGGCGTTTTCGCAGGCGCGTGCCAGAAGCGTGGATGAAGGTGACGAACCTGAGCAGCAAGATGGTTGTGGCCGACCGCGCCCAGGTTGCCAGCCACGGCGCTGCCCGCAGAAAAGGCCTGTTGGGGCGCAAAGGGCTGGACAGCGGCGAAGGATTGTGGATTCTTCCCTGTGAAGCTGTGCATACCTTCGGCATGCAGTTCGCAATCGACCTAGTATACCTGGACCGCAACCACAAGGTGAAGAAGGTGCGGAGCGCGGTGCCGGCATGGAGGCTCTCTGCCTGCCTGTCGGCGCACTCGGTATTGGAGTTGCCCGCAGGCACGGTGCTGGCTACGCAAACGAAGCGCGGCGACCAACTGGAGATGTCGCCTTTGACTCTGAGATGAGCGCGAACCGCAAAGACTCTTTCGGCCCCGAGCATTTGCGCGGAACAAGCGCCGAAACCATTGCGTAGGAGAATAAGACGGGAATGCTGAGCTTGCGCTATGCACCCGGACACAAAGGAGCTTTCCATGATCAAGGCTGTCGGAAATAGGGCTCTCGGAATGATCGGTTTAGCGTTGCTGCTTTCCGTTGCGCTTCGCAGCGGATTTGCCAAGTCGCCACAGGCTACAAAGGGAAGCTCTGGCACCTTGGTGATCGTATTCAAGGATGGGCACCGGCAAAGTTTCAATCTGGCGGATATTGAAAAGGTAGAGTTCCCGACTGCAGCTGTCGTTGCCAGTTCGGCACCCATTGTTTCCGCAAGTCAGCCGCCGCGCGGGCACTACCTTGGGAAATGGGAAGTCGGGGATGGCGGCGGGAACAATTTCTATATCACGCTACGGGAAGACGGAAGCGCCACGCGGTCGCTCGGCGACGAGCGCGGGAAATGGGTGTACATGAACGGCGAGGCGCTGGTTACCTGGGATGACGGTGCTCAGGACGCGATCCGCAAGGTCGGCTCCAAGTACATGAAGTTCGCCTATAGCGCGGGTAAATCGTTTACCGATTCTCCGGACAATGTGGCTCCTGCGCACAACACTACCCCGCGGCCTATCTAAGCGCCGGTTCTCCAACAGACGTACATCATTTTGAATCATGCAGGGTGGCTTCTTCCTGGTCAAGGGGCTACTCCAGGGCGAAGGATTGGGCCGGTTGAGGTTATTCGTGCATATTGGTCGGCCATCTGCGCCCGCCTGTTTGCTGGGCCCGCCCGCGGGAAAAACTCGACGCGGATCTATCGGGAAGGCAATCTCAAGACCAGGAAGGCTACCTCACTACGCGAGCGGTTTGGCGGAATCTCGGTCAAAGATCGATTTGCGGTCGCGCGCTCGGGAGCAATCCTGAAGGGCCGGATAGTATATTCTCCGTAATCGGTTTCACAGTCAATCTGTAACTGTGTTTGCCGGCAAAGGAGAAAAAGTGGCGCGATCGCGTAGAGAGTTCCTCATCCACAGTTCAATTCTTGGTTCGGTTGGATTGCTGAGTACTGCGCTGCCGGCGAATGCGGCGCAAGCTCCCGCGCAAAGCGTACCGGGCCAGACTCCGCCGCCCGGAGAGCCTTCAGCATTTGGCACCGCGCCTGCGGTGGGCCCGGAAGTCACAACTGCGACCTTTGCCGAAGCGGAGAAACTCGTGCAGGTGGAGATGACCGCTGCCGACCAGGCCACGGCTGCAGGGAACTGGCGCATGCAGATGGCTCCTAACCTGGAACGGCGCACCGGGCCGCGCAAGATGGTTCTGGAGCCTGAACTGGCGCCCGCGACGTTGTGGAACCCGATGTTTCCGGGCAACGGCAGCGAGCCAAACGAGGGGAAACAAGCCCTCGTTCGCAGCAGTGCAGCGGATGTTCCTTTGCCTGCGCACGACGATGAGATTGCGTTCGCGCCGGTGGCGCAGCTCGCGCGCTGGATTGAGGGGCGGAAGCTTACTTCGGTGCGGCTGACCGAGATCTATCTAGACCGGCTGGAACGCTTCAATGACAAGTTGAATTGCGTGATTACGCTGACACGGGATCATGCGCTCAAGCAGGCGCGGCAGGCAGATGCGGAGATTGCATCGGGAGATTACCGTGGGCCTTTGCATGGGATTCCCTGGGGCGCAAAGGATCTTCTCGACACAGCGGGGATTCCAACTACTTATGGCGCCGAGCCCTTCCAGGATCGTGTTCCGACTGCGGACAGCGCGGTGGTTGCGAGGCTGAATGCAGCCGGAGCCGTGCTGGTGGCAAAGCTCAGCCTGGGCGCACTTGCACTGAACGATGTGTGGTTCGGCGGACAGACGAAGAATCCTTGGCTGCTGGAGGAGGGATCTTCGGGGTCGAGTGCCGGGCCTGGCGCAGCAGTGGGTGCCGGATTGGTGGGCTTTGCGATGGGCAGCGAAACGGGCGGGAGTATTGTTAGTCCCTCCATGCGCTGCGGTGTGACGGGACTGAGGCCGACCTTTGGCCGTGTGCCGAGGACCGGAGCGATGACGCTCTGCTGGTCGCTGGACAAGCTGGGGCCGATGGCGAGGTCGGTGGAAGACACCCTGCTGGTACTGGACGCAATCACCGGGCCGGATGCGGGCGATCTGGCCAGTCTGGAGTCGGGCCTGAACCGGCGGGGTGAAATTGCCTTCAACGCCGGAGCGGACGTGAAGGGATTGCGGGTGGGGTACTTCCCCGGTTGGATGAAAGAGAATCCGGCAACGGATGTGGACCGCGCCGCACTGGAGACGGTGAAAAGCCTGGGCATGAAGCCGGTCGAAGTTTCACTGCCCGACTGGCCTTACGATTCGCTGTATCTGATCCTGTTCGCGGAGGCCGCCGCCGCCTTTGAAGAGCTTACGCTGAGCCACAAAGTGGATCTGCTCAAGTCGCAGGTGCCGGATGCATGGCCCAACGTCTTCAGGCAGTCGCGGTTTCTGTCGGCAGTGGATTTTGTGCAGGCCGACCGAATGCGCCGCAAGGTTGCGCAGGAGATGGCGCGCGTTATGACGCAAGTGGACATACTGTTGGTACCTTCGCTACGCGACGAGATGCTGACCATTACCAACTTCACCGGGCATCCGTCGCTGACCCTGCGCGCAGGGTTTGTGGAAGTGGGCGAGGCTCGCAGCGACTGGGCGCCGGATCCGGCGCACCCGCTGCCGAAATTCTCGCCGCCCAGAAGAGTTCCGCATGGCGTGACGTTGATTGGACGCCTGTACGACGAAGGCCGCATGGCAGAAGCCGGAATAGCCCTTGAGCGTGCATTTGGAGTGATGAAGGAAAGACCTGCTGGCTTTTGACACATTGGGCCTTCCTGTTCGCCCAGGAGGCTTCAAAGCATGCAAGGATCGCCCAGCCGGACAAATTTACGGCACCCGTATCTCGATGATCGCTAAATCGAATCGTGGGGCGGAATCGGAGATACATGCAGAATCTCAAGTTTGGAAGAACTATTCTATGGTCGATGGTCGCCACCATCGGATTTGTGCCAATGGCGGTCAATCTGGCCGCCCAGAATGCCGACAGACCGTGGATGAATCGCGAGCTCGCGCCGGAACAGCGCGCTGAACTGGCGCTGAAGCAGATGACGCTCGACGAGAAGCTGGCAATGGCGCACGGGAACGGCATGGCGCATGTTCCCGAGTGGCAGATGCCCTTGACGCCCCTGTCGAATGGCGGGGCGGGATACGTCCAGGGAGTACAGAGGCTCGGTATTCCTGGGCTGGTGATCTCCGATGCGGCGTATGGCGTGCGGGATAGCGGCGCGAACGGAAGGTATTCGACCGCAATGCCTTCGAATCTGGGTGCGGCGTCCACTTGGGATCCAGCATCGGCATGCGCCTATGGCGAGTTGATTGGCCGCGAATTGCGCGCCCAGGGCTTCGACATGACGTTGGGCGGCGGGACCAACTTGTCCCGCGAACCGAGAAATGGCCGCACCTTCGAGTATGCCGGCGAAGATCCGCTGCTGGCCGGCACGCTGGTGGGTAACATGATCAAGTGCGAACAGGCACAGCATGTGGTCGGCGACATCAAACACTTTGCCATGAACGACCAGGAAACCGGGCGATTCTTCGTCAATGCGCTCGTTTCGAAACGCGCCATGCAGGAGTCGGATCTGCTTGCATTCCACATAGGCATCTCGATCGCCAGCCCAGGAGCGGTGATGTGCTCTTACAACCGGATCAATGGCGCCTTTGGATGCGAAAACCCTTACCTACTGCGCGATGTGCTGAAGAAGGTCTGGGGTTTCAAAGGATTCGTGCTCTCAGACTGGGGTGGTACGCACAGTACCGAGAGAGCGTCGGCGGCGGGACTTGATCAGGAGCAGCCGATGGCGGAGTTCTTCGGCGCGCATTTGAAGGCTGCAGTTGAGTCCGGCAAAGTCCCGCTTGCGGAGATTGACGATCACGCACGGCGGATTCTGTATGCGGAGTTTGCGTCAGGGATTGTGGACGATCCTCCGCGGCTGGGCGTGGTCGACATTAAGGGAGGTCTTGAGGTTTCCCGCAAGGTGGAAGAGAAGAGCATCGTTCTGTTGAAGAACAGCCCGGCGCTGCTGCCGATTCAATCGGAGAAGGTTCACAGGATTGCGATCATCGGTGGACATGCGGACGTGGGCATGATTTCCGGAGGTGGGTCAGCGCAGGTGGACCCGCCGGGCGGCAATGCGATCATGCCTCCGGGCAAAGGCCAAACCAGGTGGCTGGATCACGTCTGGTTTCCGACTTCGCCGCTGAAGGCTCTCAGGGCAAAGCTGCCGCATACGAAGATCGACTTCGATGCGGGCACAAATCTGGGGTCGGCCGCGAAGTTGGCAAAGAACGCCGATCTGGCAATCGTCTTTGCCTATCAGTGGGAGGCAGAGGACATGGACTTGCCGAACTTGTCGCTGCCCGATCGCCAGGATGTCTTGATCGAGAAGATTGCCGCGGCGAATCCACGCACCATCGTTGTGCTTGAGACGGGGACTGCCGTGACCATGCCTTGGATCGATAAGGTCTCCGGCGTTGTCGAGGTCTGGTTCGCGGGCAGCGCGGGACATAGGGCGCTGGCTGACATTCTGGTGGGCGACGTGAATCCATCCGGCAAGCTCCCGATGACTTTCCCAAAGAGCGAACAGGATTTGCCCCGTCCGAAGATAGCGACGGCCCCTCAACTGGATGGAGCGCAGACCGGAGACCAGTTTCCGACCGGATCGGCGGCGGCAAACTACGTTGTGCGCTACGATGAAGGCGCCGAAGTCGGATACAAGTGGTATGAAGCCGCAAATAAGAGGCCCCTGTTTGCCTTCGGCGCGGGTTTGTCCTATACGACATACGACTATTCGAACCTGAGTATTGACTCCGCGACGAAGAAGGCAACCTTCACGGTGAAGAACACCGGCACGCGCGCAGGCACGGAAATTGCGGAAGTATATGCTCGCCTTCCCAAGGGGTCCGACGAAAGCTTCAAGAGGCTGGCCGGTTGGACGCGCTTAACTCTTACTCCTGGGGAATCGCGCGAGGTGACCATTCCGGTGGATGCGCGCGTGCTGCGGATATTCGATGAGTCGAAGAATGGCTGGAGTCTTCTGACTGGCGACTACGAAGTACTTGTTGGCCCGGCCTCAGACAATACGCCGCTGCAAGGGGTCCTAACGGTTCATTGAGTCTTGATGGCGTAGGAATAAACCTACAAAAAGACCGCACAAACCCTACAAGAATCACGGACTACGCTGATGATAATTTCTTTGCGGTCAGGGTATCGTCATAGCAGGTCGGAGTTGTGGTGCGAATA
>CAZQPY010000007.1:33158-111058 GCA_964595345.1 uncultured Occallatibacter sp. | reverse complement strand
CGGAAAGGTGTGCAATCGCAAATGCACCGAGGCCGATTACTCCCCAAATGTCGCCCAGTGTCTTGAATTCTGTCAGATGATCTCTATGCGACGGATGGCTTGGCGCTACGACGTTTTTTGGGGACGAATCCTCTGGAACTTGCTCCTGGGTGAATTCATTCGCATCCCGGAGGAGTTCATTGGGATGGCAACATTTGTAAAGACAAGTCTCGAACAGCGCCATAGGTCAATCGGAGTGAAGTGTAGTGATCGGATCGAGGCGCATGGCGCGCAGCGCCGGGGTGTAGCTGGCGGCTAGCGCGACGGCGGTCAGCACGGCGGTTACGCCGGCGAGGGTGGAAAGGTCGTAGGGCGATACGCCATAAAGCAGGCTGGCCATGAAATGAGGAACAATAAGCGCGCCAACCAGCCCTACGCCCGCGCCGGCGGCGGCCAGCGTGAGGCCCTGGCGTAAAACCATCTTGAGGATATCGCGCCTTTGCGCGCCCAGCGCGAGGCGAATGGCGATCTCGCGCGATTGCTCATGCACAAGATAGGAAATAGTTCCGTAGATTCCCAGCCCGGCCAGCAGCAGGGCAGTTGCGGCAAACAGCGTCACCATTTCCATGGAGAACCGCCGCACAGAAAGCGAAGAGGAGAGAACTTCGCCCAAGGTCTCCACGCGGATGACGGGCAGCGCCGCATCGACGGACTGGATTTGCGTCCGCACCTGCGCGGAGATGGCGGCGGGATCAACCGGTCCACGCAGGAAGAACGCAAGAGTCTTTGCGGGACGCTGGTAGATGTCGAGGTAGATTTTCGGAATGCCGGCGTCCGCGAGCGATTCTGTGCGTGCATCGGCAATCACGCCGACGATGGTTGTCGCGTCCGGCCTGCGAAGGCCCAAACGGCCCAGCAAACGAACTCGCTTGCCGACCGGATCCTCGCCCTTCCCATCTTTGCCTGGCCAATACATGCGCGCCGCGGCCTGGTTGATGACTGCGACCAGGGGCGTAGCTTCAAGGTCCTGGTCGGCGAAGAGGCGTCCACGCAAGAGAGTCATGCCGAGCACGTGGAAATATTCCGGCGAGACGATCGACGTATCGATCAGCGGAGGCTGGCTGCTCTGCGCTTCAAGGCCCTCGCGAAACAATGGAAACGTTCTGCGATCATTCTGGCCATGGCCAAGGGGAATGGCCGCCCGATCGCCGACGGCGGTTTCTTCCACGCCCGGAAGCGTTTGGATTCTACGGAGAGCTTCCCGCAGAAACACCGACTCCTGCGTGGCAGTTCGATAAATGTCGGTACTTGGATCGTTGGGATTCGGCAGCCTGGTCTCGACTGTCATGACTCGAGTGGGATTGAAGCCGAGTTGCACCTTGAACAAGTCCCAGAAGCTGCGCAGCAGGAGGCTGGCGGCGACCATCAGCACCAGGGAAAGAGCCAATTCGCCAATCACCAGAACATGGCGGAGGCGCGAGCGCTGCCGGGAACCATGGGAGCCACGGCCTTCCTGCCGGAGTGTCGCCGTCAAATCCAGGCGGCTTGTAAGCCACGCGGGAACAAGCCCGAAGACGGTTCCGGCCGCTACCGAGACGACGATGGCGAACGCCAGCACGCCCCAGCTGATGGATATGTCATTGTGGCGCGGCAGGCTTTCGGGGACAAACTGCAGCAGGAATTTCCGGGCGCAGAAAAGAACTGCAAAACCGGTGATGCCGCCCAGCACGAACAGGAGCAGGCTCTCCGTTAGGAGCTGACGAACGAGGCGCGTTCTTGCGGCTCCCAATGCCTGGCGAACCGCCATCTCACGTCCGCGCGCGCTGGCGCGGGCAAGCAACAGATTGGCGACGTTGACGCAGCTGATCAACAGGACCAGGCCCACCGCGCAGGAGAGCAGGATGAGCGATTGACGAACGTTGCCGACAAGAGTCTCGGCCAGGGGCGTCAGGTGGATTGTCCACTCGGCTTGCGGCGGATAATCGGCCGGATACTGCTTTTTCAACGATGCAACCAGGGCATCGAGGCGTCCCTGGGCGGCCTGAGGCGAGAGACCAGGCTGAAGGCGCGCGATGGTCTCGAATTGGAAACGCGTGCCGCGCATGGGCGGCGGGGCGGGGTCGCCGGAAAATCCGGCCGCCGCCCACAAATCGGTACTGCGCTCATCGCTGGTTTGGCCTTGGTCGCGAAAGCTGGCGGGCATGACGCCGACAACATGAAAGACGTCATTATCCAACCGCAGACTTTTGCCGAGAATGTGCGGATCTGCTCCGAATGCGCGCTTCCAGAGCCCATCGCCGATAACGACTTCGAGGTTGAAGCCGGGCGTGGCGTCGTGGGGATCGAAGGTGCGGCCCAACTCCGGGTCGACGCCGAGCACCGCGAAGTAGCTCGGTGAGACCGACTTCGAGGCGATAGCCGCGGGCTGGGCGCTGCCGGTGAGATTGTTGGTGCCGAAATAGCAGAGCGAGACATTCTGGAAGACTCCCGAGTTCTGAAGGTCTCTCAACTCAGGGATGGAGATGCCTACGTCGTGCGCGCCCACGCCGGGAAGGTTGGCTTCAATGCGCACCAGTTCGCTGGGGTTGGGGTAGGGCAAAGGATGCAGCAGGGTTGCGTCGATCACGCTGTAGATGGCGGTGGTGGCGCCAACGCCGAGAGCCATGGTGGCGATCACGATCAAAGAAAACCCCGGAGATCGCAGTAGCATGCGAACCGCGAGCCGCAGGTCTTGAAACAGATTCTCAACGAATGGAAGACTTTGCTCACCGTGGTGGTCTTCCCGTATCGCTTCGGGCGCGCCAAGCTTGAGCCTGGCCTGTCGCCGCGCCTCGGCAGGTGCCATGCCCGCGCTCAGATTCTCTTCGATCTGTAATGCGAGATGCTCGGCGAGTTCATCTTGCAGGCGTTGGTCGCCACTCCGCCGGGTTGCGAAGTTCGACAGGCGTATTAGAAAACGTCGCAGGAATTTCATGTCAGATCCTCCGCTTTGACATCGAAAAAGCGCGCGATGATTGCCGCGGTTTGCTCCCAATCGCGGGTCTCCGCCTGGAGCTGCTTGCGGCCGGCTTCGGTAAGGCGATAGAAGCGTGCCCGGCGGTTGTTTTCCGAAGCGCCCCATTGCGAGGCAATCGAGCCTTCATGTTCCAGCTTGAGCAGTAATGGGTAGAGCGTGCCCTGATTGACCGCCAAAAGGTCTCCGCTGATCTGCTCGACGCGCCGAGCGATCCCATAGCCGTGCTGCGGGCCCAGAACATCGAGGGTTTTGAGGACCATCAGCGCAAGCGTTCCCTGCAATACGTCTGGCTTTTCCTTCATCGGGAGACCAACCTTTAGGTTTCCAACAGGAATGCAGAAATAATGTCATGATTCCTTTTGGAAAACAACAGGAAATTTTGCCCGATCTTTCGATGTCAAGTCCGGAAGAGCTGCCAGGAAACGGACGGGAGACGGTTTATTGAGGACGGCGCAGTTGGAATTACTAACGAAAATGGCGCACGAAGCAGCATACTTCCTCCACTGAGAACTCCTGGAGCCCCCAATCCTTGTCGAATTCGAAATTGATACCTTGACTATCTACACGACATTATTGTAGATAAACATAGTATGGGAAAACCAAGCGATCTCGTCCAGGGCACGCTCGACCTGCTCATCCTCAAGACCATCTCGCTGGAGCCCAGGCACGGCTGGGCCATCGCCAAACGCATTCAGCAGATCTCCAACGAAGTCCTTCAGGTCCAGCAGGGCTCACTTTACCCCGCCCTGCATCGCCTCGAACAGCAGGGTTGGATCACCGCCAATTGGGCCGAAAGCGAGACGGGTCGTCAGGCGAAGTTTTACTCGCTTACGGAAACCGGCAGAAGCCAGCTTGAAAAAGAGACCGCCAGCTGGAACCGCCTCTCGAATGCCATCAACATCGTCGTCGCCGAAGCCTGAGTGCGAAGCCGCAGATCGTGCTCGGATCCAAAAGGAGCAAGCCATGCCGTCCAGACACAAGCTATATATGCAAATCCGGATGCTCTTCGGCCGTAACCGGGCTGGTGAGCGCTTGCAGGACGAACTCCTCTTCCATCTCGACCAGCAGATCAGCGAAAACATCGCCTCCGGTATGAGCCCGGAAGACGCGCGAGAGGCAGCGATGCGCACCTTCGGCAATCCGGGGTTGGTGCGCGAGCAAGTCAGAGCCACCTGGAACTGGTATAGCCTCGACAAACTCGGCCGTGACCTGAAATTTGGAGTTCGCACCTTGCTGCGTTCGCCCGGCTTTGCCATCGTTTGTGTATTGGTGATGGCGCTGGGCATCGGTGCGACCACATCGCTTTTCACCATGGTGCGCGCGGTGCTGCTGCGGCCGCTTCCGTTTCGCGATTCTGGCAGGTTGGTGATGCTCTATGAGCACTTCCGGCAAACGAAGAGCGGCGACGGATTCAATGCAGTCGCGTCGGGAGATTATCGCGACTGGCGCAGCCAGACTCGCGGCTTTGAAGATATGGCGGCCATGCGCGGCTACGGAGGTATCGTCTCCGGCGTGCATTCCGAACTGCCGGAGGTCGTCCAGAGCGCAGGCGGCTCGGCCAATCTCTTTCCACTGCTCGGCGTGGCACCGGTTTACGGCCGCCTCTTGACGGAAGCCGACGATCAACCGCAAGCCGAGCCCGTGGTCCTGCTCACCTGGAGCTTTTTCCAGCGCCGCTTTGCCGGCGATCCCTCCATCGTCGGCAAGCGGATTCACCTGGACACCATCCCGACCACCGTCGTTGGCGTGCTGCCGAACTGGTTTAACTATCCCGACGCGCGGATTCAGTTCTGGTTGCCGTACGCTCAGACCTTCACAGCGCAGGAATATGGCATACACGATGGCCACCAGAGCATGGTGGTGGCGCGGCTCAAGCCCGGCGTGAACGTCGGCGAAGCAACGCGCGAGGTGAGCACACTCCAATACCAAATCCATCTGGCGAATGCTTCGAAGCCTGTCGCCGAAGATGTCTGGTCACGCCCGATGATCGACGACGTGGTCAAAGACGTAAAGAGGCCTCTGCTCGTGCTGCTTTGCTCGGTCTTCTGCATGCTGCTGATTGCCTGCCTCAATGTCTCCAACCTGCTGGTGGCGCGCGCGTCGGCCCGCCGCAAAGAGGTCGCAATTCGCGCAGCACTGGGCGGCAGCCGCCTCACGCTCATTCGCGAGCAGATGACCGAGAGCTCGCTGATCTGCGCGGGCGGCGGCGGACTGGGGCTGCTGCTCTCACTGGCTTCCACACGCTGGCTGGCCGCCCACTGGCGCAACCTGCCGCGCGCCGATACCGTTCATGTGGATGGGTGGGTCTTTGCCTTCGCTCTTGGACTGGTCGCGGCGACTGCGATGCTGGCAGGCCTGCTTCCCGCCATTTCCTCCACTGGCAGAGAATCGCTCTCTGCGCTGCGGGAGTCTTCCCGCTCGATTGGCGGAAGCGCCTCGCGAGCTCGCCTGCGCAAGGTGATGCTGACCGCGGAGATCGCGCTGACGGTGACGCTTCTCGCCGCCGCCGGCCTGCTCTTTCACAGCTTCGTGCGCCTGCGTACTGCGGATGTCGGTTGCCGCATCGATCATATGCTGACCATGAAATTCGGCCTGCCTGAAATTCAATACGATACTCGCGAGAAGGTGCTACGCTTTCACGAGTCGCTGCTGGAACGCGTTCGGCGGCTGCCCGGCGTTAGCGGCGCGGCGCTGGTCGATACGGTCCCCGCTGCAGGCCCCGAAGGCGATCGAGTCTTCACCATCCTGGAGAGGCCGACTCCCACTTCCAGCATTCAACCCGTCGCCGTAACACTCACCGCGGACCCTCAATACTTCAGCGTCATGCAGATTCCGCTGTTGCGCGGCCGCGTTTTCACAGAGCAGGAACGTCTCCACAACGATCACTACATCGTGGTAAGCCGGCAATTCGTGAATCAGTACCTTGCAGGCGACGATCCCATCGGCAAGCACGTCCGCACCAGTTGGGATGACAAAGTGGAAAGCTACGAGATCGTCGGTGAAGTCGGCGACACACTCTACGACGTCACCAAGCCGGTATTGGCGACCATGTATTTTCCGATTCTCTCCGGCATTCCCAACCGGACCAGCGAGGCCACCATCGTGGTGCACTCCTCGGTCGATCCGCTCGCGATATCGATACCTGTTCAGCAGCAGATCTCGGAGCTTGAACCGGA
This sequence comes from uncultured Occallatibacter sp., assembly GCA_964595345.1. GTDB lineage: Bacteria > Acidobacteriota > Terriglobia > Terriglobales > Acidobacteriaceae > Telmatobacter. The sequence goes on along the minus strand of CAZQPY010000007.1, from coordinate 104,887 downwards.
ACTGCCGGTATACAACGCGCTTACCATGGAACAGATCCTGAACAAGACCACGGCGAGCCAGGGTTTCGCCGCAAACCTGGTGCTGGCCTTCGCTGGAGTCTCGCTGTTGCTGGCCGGTGTCGGACTTTATGGGGTGCTGTCGTACCTGGTCACACAGCGCTCCGTCGAGATCGCCATCCGCATCGCACTGGGAGCGCAGCGGCCCGAAGTGCTTCGCGTAGTGCTCGTCGACGGACTAATGCCGGTCCTCTATGGCGCCGCAGCCGGCATGGCCGGAGCAGCTGTGGCAGGGTCGCTGATTCGATCGATGCTTTACGGAGCGAGCCCTTACGACCCGCTGGTTGTAGCAGGAATGGCCGGCTGCCTGCTGCTCACGGCAACGGTAGCATGCATGGTTCCGGCGTGGCGGGCCTCCCGCGTGGACCCAATGCAGGCGCTGCGCTCGGAGTGATGGCGCTTGTTCTCGAAAGAATAAATCGATGGAACTCGTGAACCAGGCGCCTGAAAGATGGGCGTTGCCTGCGGCGCGCGCGAGGATCCATCTAGTTTGCGCCGCATAATCCATTCCCAGTGAGTGATTTGGTCTGTTCGCACCGGCGGACCCTCGTTTCCCGCGAGGTACGGCAGGGTCTTAAAAAACACACAATCATCCCTTGCGCTTCTACAGGGAGTCGAGGTAAAGTTCTGTAGAAGTGGATGGGGAAACCGTGACCGACCCGCATATCGATCTTCCGCAAGGCACCTTGGATTTGCTCATTCTGAGGACGCTCGCCCTGGAGCCCCAGCACGGCTGGGCCATCTCGGAGCGGGTTCAACAGATATCGAGCGACGTACTGAGGATTCAGCAAGGTTCCTTGTATCCGGCTCTGCACCGTTTGGAACGGCGCGGCTGGATCAAGGCCGCGTGGGGCACCTCTGAGAACAACCGTCGCGCGAAATACTATGAGCTAACTCGCAGTGGTAAGAAACAGCTTGAAGTGGAGACGGAAAGCTGGCGAAAGCTGACAGTAGCGGTAGCACAGATTCTTGAGAGCATGTGAGGTTGCGCAAATGTTCAACGACCTGCGGATTCGCCTGCGTTCGTTTTTTCGTAAAGCCACTGCAGAGGCGGAGTTGAAAGACGAACTTCGTTTCCATCTCGACAGCGAGATTGAGAAATACAAGCGCACCGGTATGTCCGACGAAGAAGCGAAGCGGTGCGCGCGCCTTGCATTTGGCGGGGAAGAACAGGTGAAGCAGGACTGTCGCGACGCACGTGGAACCCGCATGGTGGAGACGGTCATCCAGGATCTTCATTACGGGCTCCGATCCATGCGCAAGAACCCCGGCTTCTTCGCCATTGCCTCACTGACACTAGCGCTTGGCATCGGCGCCAGTATCGCCGTCTTCAGCCTGGTGAATGCGATCCTGCTCAAGCCCCTGCCCTATCCAAACGCAGGGCAGGTCGTAATGGTCTGGCGGCAAGGCCCGCTCGCGGGAATCGGAGACATGCCATTTTCTCCGGGGGAGTACAGCATCCTGGCGCGATCGGCGACAACGTTTCAGAACCTGGGAGCTTTCAAGAAGGACTCCTTCAACCTAACCGGCGTAGGCGATGCGGAACTCCTTGAAGGTGTACGAGTAACAGCAGGATTCTTTCCGACTCTGGGTGTGACGCCCGGGTTGGGTCGCACGTTTACTGAAAAAGAAGACCAAGCTGGCCGTGAACACGTGGTTGTATTGAGCAATCGTCTGTGGCGAAGCCGCTTTGGAGCCGATCCCGGTATCGTGGGCAAAACCGTGCACTTGAATGGTTCTTCCTATTCTGTCATCGGTGTCATGCCGCCAAGCTTCCTGTTCCCCAACCAGGAAGGCATCCCTCCCATACTCGATCTGCCCAGGGAGACCCAACTCTGGGTACCGCTGGCCCTGCCCGCGAACCCTCGTGGCGCCAATGAACTGGGAGTTATCGGACAACTCAAGCCGGGCGGAAGTCTGGCTGGTGTTGAGCAGGATCTGAAGATTTTCGAAGCAGTTCGGGAGAGGCAGATTCCACAGGAAAAAGGCTGGTCTTCGCGCGCGGTTCCGCTGATGCGGCAAACGGCGTCGGATGCACGGCTTCCCCTGTTGTTGTTGCTCGGCGCCGTAAGTGTGGTTCTGCTGGTTGCCTGCGCCAATGTGGCCGGACTCACGCTGAATCGCTCGTTGGGGCGCCATCGCGAACTCACCCTGCGGGGAGCACTGGGCGCCGTACGCAGCCGCATCGTTCAGCAACTCATGACTGAGAGTTTGATACTGGCATTTATCGGCGGAGGGCTGGGCATCCTGCTTGCGGAAGTGAGTCTCCTGGTGGTGAGGCACTTTGCTTCCGGCGCGATTCCCCATCTGCATGAGACTGGGCTCGACCTGCGCGTCATCGCATTTGCGGCTGGTGTCACGCTCGCCACCGGGTTGCTCTTCGGGCTTGCGCCGGCCATGGGGGCCACGCGAATGAACATGGCGGAAGCACTGAAGGCGGGCGGCCAGCGATCAGGCGGCAGTTCCACTGCCCCAAAGATGCGCAATGCTCTGATCATCGTTCAGGTTGCGATGGCGATGGTCCTGGTGATCGCCGCAGGACTGCTGGTGCGCACGTTCTATTCGATGCTGCGCGCCGACTCCGGGTTCGATGCCACGCGCGTTGTCACGTTTGAACTGCCCTTGCCCGCTCCGAAATATGCAGATACCGCGCGCATGGCCGACCTCTATCGCCAGGTGCTTTTGCGCCTCCAGTCCATCCCGTCGGTTCGTGGCGCAGGATTTGCTTCGGTGGTTCCCATGGGCGGGGCGCCGGACGGAACAGTCATCCGCATGCCGGAACATCCACCCGCGAATAGCTCTGAGAAACCCTTTGCAAATTACGCCTTCATCTCGCCGGGGTACTTTGCCGCCATCGGCGCGCCTTTACTGCGCGGGCGAGACGTCAACGACGCGGACACCCTGAATGCTGTGCCGGTAACCATTATCAACGCAGCTATGGCGAGAAAATTCTTTCCCGGCGAAGATCCGATTGGCAAGCAGGTCGGGGTAGGATTGACCCGAATCCCTCTGAGAACGATCGTTGGTGTGGTTGCAGATACCAAACAGGCATCCCTGCGTGAACAATCCGATCCCGAGATGTTCGTGCCCGCAATGCAGAACGAGATCAAGACCTGGCCATCGATGCAGACCATGCAGTTCGCAGTGCGCACGAAAATCGATGACGCGTCCATTGCCGAAAGCGTGCGCCAGGCCGTCCATACCGTTGACTCCGATCTGCCGGTGGCAAAGTTCTCGACGCTCACCACGCTGGTTGACATATCCATGACAGCCGACCGGTTTTCAGTGATACTCGTTGGTGCATTGGGCGCGCTGGCGCTAATTTTGGCCTCGGTCGGCATGTACGGTGTTATCTCATACTCCGTCCTGCAGCGCATGCCGGAGATAGGCCTGCGCATGGCACTTGGTGCAAAGAGAAGCCAGATCTTCGCCATGATCCTGAGCAACGGAGGCCGTTTGGCCATCGCCGGAGTCGCAATTGGCCTGATTGCAGGACTGGCCGCCACCCGTCTCATGGCTCGCTTTCTCTATGGAGTGCAACCCACCGACCCGTTCACGTTTGCGGCGGTGTCCTTTCTGCTGATCCTGGTGGCACTTCTGGCCTGTTACCTCCCTGCCCGGAGAGCCATGAAACTCGATCCCATGATCGTACTGCGTTACGAGTAGCCCCACACACCAGCTCTCAAAGCCTTCCCCGAACTGTAGTTAGAGTCCTGTATCGTCGCAAAATCACGCGTCGAAGGCAGATAAGTAACGGGATGTCTTAGTGCTGTATCTGGAGCGCCCACCGCAGAGCGCGCGTCTGCACTCTTTCATTCTGGGCGCTTCTGATACAGCGACTTGAAGGAAGCCGCCCTAGCGGCTTCGTTCAAGTCGGCATGGCGACTGGGATGTCGCATCCGCCCCATGGTTGAGGACTCCAGTCGAAATCGGCATTTTTGAGGAGCAATCCAGAAAACTACGCGCAACCTTCGGTCAGTGAGCGCTTTGGCCCGTCAGCAAGAGATCAGTTTTGGAGAACGGCAAACGGCCCGAAAACCGCAGATCGTTTATCTGAATCGGGGAGCGTCCGCGCTCCTTGCGGGGAAAAGACCGCGGGCAGATCAATCTCAAGGGCCCGACGGTGAAGGCGAACGGAAAAGGCCCCGGACTGTCGGTTCGATAAGCCACGTCAAAGAACACCAACGCCCGTGTCCCAACTAACTTGTCGAATTGAATGAATATGCGTGTTGCCCATCACGGCAATCGGCGTGCAATGGCATAGAAAATGGCGCGACGAATCTTCGAGTCGCCAACTCTCATGCTCCAGGGTCACGGCCACGAATCGGTCAAGATGGCGCTGGATACCCTGCGCAACAACAAGCTGCGCTCCGGGCTCACCGTGTTGGGCATCGTCATCGGCGTCACCACCGTCATCACCATCTCCTCGGTCATCAGCGGGCTCAACAAGCGGGTCAATGACTGGATCACTTCCGCCGGGACCAACGTCTTTTGGGTTTTCCACATGCCCATGATCGCGGTGAATCCGACCACCGAGATGATCACCCGCAAAAAACTCACCATCGACGATGCATTAGCTTTGCGCGGTCAGCCCCATATCATTGCCACCGACGCCGCCCGGCAGCACGTGAACCAGCAATTCCACGTCGGCGACGTAAGCGTCAAATTCAAAGGAAGAAAGCTCGCGGGGGCATTTCTTGAGGGAGCCACCGGACAGTTACCCGTCGTCTTCGACATCCCCATGCAGGAGGGCCGCTTCTGGACCGATGGCGAAGACGAACGCCACGCCCGCGTCTGCGTCCTGGCCCACGACACGGCCGAGGAACTCTTCGTCAATGAGGACCCGATTGGCAAAGAAGTCAACGTCGCCACCAGCCTCTTCACCGTCATCGGCGTGGCGGAAAAGCGGAAGCAGCCCTTCGGCACAGGCAAAAATCCCGCCGACAACGGGGTCTATTTCCCCCTCGGCACCTTCTACAACCTCTACCCCGAGATCAAGGACACCTTCATCAGCGTCCGCTACGACGACCAGAAGAACAGAGACTTGGTGGAGGATGAGATCCGGGAGATCCTTCGCATCCGGCGCAAGGTGAAGGTGGAGGCCCCAGACAACTTCGAGATCATGGGTCCCGATTCGCTGAGGCGGCTTTGGGATCAGCTTACGAGCGGCTTGGTCGCCTTTATGATCGCGGTCTCCTCGGTCGGCCTCCTGGTAGGCGGTGTGGGTGTGATGAACATCATGCTGGTCTCCGTTACCGAGCGCACCCGTGAGATCGGCGTGCGCAAGGCCATGGGCGCCACCAAGCGGAACATCCTTACCCAGTTCACCACCGAGGCCGTCACCCTATGCGCTGTGGGTGGCATCATCGGTGTGCTCACCGGCGCCGTCCTCACCTGGATCGTCTACTTCCTGCCCATCGGTCTCCCTGCAACGCTGTCGACCATGTGGGTTTCGATTGGCCTCGGTGTCTCCTGCGCCATTGGCCTCATCTTCGGCATCTACCCCGCCTGGAAAGCCTCCAACCTCGACCCGATCGAGGCTCTCCGTTACGAGTAGAGCGAATTGGCATTTGGAGGTTACCAGTTCCCTGTTGCCGTCTCGAATTTTCTATTCCGGAATCCGGACACAGGGCCCAAGACTCGATTTCGTCCGGATTGTTTGCCGCCAGCAGGAAAAGAAGGCATGCAATAGGTCTGATTCGTGGTTCAGAAAAGATGAGCAGAATGCTGGATGGCGTGCGGGAGGGCTGGACCTGACGCCGGAACCAGCCACCGATGGCTCCGGAGGTGATGATGCAGGATGACCAGGACGGTCATCCTGGCGCGGAGGCGGTCGATGTAGAGGTTGCGCTGAGCGATGGTACGCTCCCCCTGTTGACTCAGTTTGCCGGGAGCGCCCTCCACTGTGCAAAATCCCGGGCCACGATGGAGGGCCGCGGCCAGCGGAAAATAGCGGCAATTTACAACGGAAACGAGGCTGCGCTTATCACTGCTGCGATGGCGGCGGCTCGATATAAGAAGCGCCAGCAGTTTTCCTTAGGCCCGAAACCGATCGGGAGAGAAGGAATGGTGTGCGACACGTCGTTCTCCCGGAAAGCGCTTATTCTCTGGCTAACATGGATTTGCCCCTGCGAGGGAAGGTGTTGAGCTATCCGCGGACGCTTTCAGTTCCTTGCCGATTGCGGTTGCCCAGTCCTCGATTTCATTCCAGTCACGGAAATCACCCAATGGGAAAACTGCATTGTCCCGATTCACCGGTAACTTGAGAACGAGGCGGTGAGTGAAGCTCAACTTTTCAGGGTTCATTGCTCCGAAAAAAACTCGATGATCTCTGGGACGGATTGTGTTTCTGAATTCTGCAATCTCTTTTGGAATTGTAAGGACGCGCAGGTCTCGTCCTTGAGCGTCGTTGGCCTTCGAGCCCAACGGGCCGCTGCTGAACAGCCAAACAGGCCGCTTGGCTAAAACATCGCAGTGGCTACGCACAAACTGTGTGGAGTGCTTCATCCAGTGGAAGAAGTAGGCGGCGCTGCCAATGACAACGGCGTCATAGCCACCTGGATCATCGGCACGCTGTGCGGACTGCACCACGGCCTCCATACCTTCCCGGCGCAGTACCGCGGCAATACGCTCCGCGATTCCCTGCGTGGCTTCATAACGACTCGTGTAAGCGATCAGAACTCGCATCTTCACAGCCTCCCCGATTGAAATTGGAGTGTGAATCTCGGTTACCGACGATCCCGCGATGCATGCAACTCGAATGCAGGCTCGCAGTTTATGCGCAATCGCATTCAACCGAAGTGGTCGCCGTCACAGTGAATGCAGTCTTCCAGATTTGCCCGTGCGCCTCGTCCATCGCGGCCGATAGCGAGATCGTCTTACATCGATAGGGATTGTGCCCGCCCCGATCGAGGCGGTTCTATTCATTCCGCAATGCTTCCATCGGATCAATGCGTGCAGCATGGCGCGCGGGCAGCCAGCTTGACCCTGCCGCGATGGCGGCGATGGCCACGACGACGCAGCCGAAGACGATTGGATCGTTGGCGCGCACGAAGTAGAGCACGCTGCCCAGACCGTACGCCATGGCGAAGGCCAGCAGCAGACCGATGCCCAACCCTGTTGCCGTAAGCCATGCTGCGCGGCGCAGTATCATCCGCAGTACGTCGTAGCGCTGGGCGCCCATGGCCAAACGCACGCCGATTTCGCGTGTCCGTTCCGCTACCAGGTTGGCCATCACACCGAATATGCCAATGCCGGCCAACAGCAGGGCGATCATGGCATCGACGCCAAGATTCTCGGCGAGCCATCTCATGCCGGTGGTGTGTTCGCGCATGAACTGCGTGTAGGTTTTGACCTCGTCGAGCGGGATCGAAGGGTCAAGGGCCGCCAACGCCTTGCGTACGGCCGGAGCCATAGCCAGCGGATCCCCCTTCGCTGTCACGGCATACATGGTGCCGGCAGCGGGTATTTGCGCCGCGTCCATATAAACTGCAGGCGCGTGCACATCGTTGAAGAAGCCATATTGGGTTTCCTCAGCGATACCGGTGATCGTCATCCACGGGGTCTGATCGGCCCGTCCCTTTCCCATGCGGATGCGATGTCCCAGGGGACTTTCTCCGGGAAGATAACGCGTGGCAAATGCACGGCTCACGATGGCAACAGGCGGCGTGCGCAGATTGTCGTCCTGGTTGAACATGCGTCCGGAGGGGATTCCTGTGGCTTGGGGAATGTGAAAAGCGGCAAAGTATCCGGGGCTTACGGTGATCCGCAATGCGTCGCGAGCCGTGCCTGGGAGCAGGGGACGATTCTCTACCTGGAAATCGTCGAGCCAGGCGAAATCGCTCAAAGGGGGCGTGGTGGTGAGTTCGGCGTGCTCGACTCCGGGGATCGCGCGCAGTTTTTCAAGGCTGGCGTTCTGCCATGCAACCAGTTTCTCGGGCGTGTTGTAGCGTGCGGCGGGCAGATGGACATTGAAGAAGAGCATGCGGCTCGGGTCGTAGCGGTCGGCGGCATGCAGCATCCCCACCAGGCCTCTGGACATCAGCGCAGCGCCAATGACCAGCACCACTGCAAGCGCGACCTGGGAGACCGCGAAGACGTGCCGCATCCCGTGGCTTCGACCGGCGCCCGCGATGGCGCGCGAGCCTGATTTCAATTGATCCACGATGTTCACGCGCAGGGCGGCCCAAGCCGGCCAAATTCCGGTGATTGCGCCGGCACCCATGGCAAGCAACAAAGAAAACACCAGGGCGTGTCGATTCAGCCGGATGTTGGACCACCCGGCAAGAAAATGGTCCACCTCCCGCGGCAGAGACAGGATGGAAACCCGCATGTAGAGCTGGGCAAACAGCAGCCCGCCGACGCCGCCAACCAGCCCCAGCAGGATGTTCTCCGTGAGCAACTGGCGCAGGATCCGCATGGGGCTTGCCCCCAGTGCGGCGCGCATGGCGATCTCCGGCCGCCGCGCGATGCCGCGCGCCAGCTGCAGGTTGGCCACATTGGCGCAAACCACCAGCAACACAAAAAGCGTAGCGCCCAGCATCATCTTGAAAAAGAAGGGTGTGTAAAAGCCGTTGATGTCATCCAGCAGCGGCACAAGCTTGACTTGCCATCCCAGGTTGGTGGCTGGATAGCTTCGCGACAGGCTGTCTGCGATGACGTGCATCTCCGCCTGCGCCTGGGAAGGTGAAACGCCCTTGCGCAACCGGCCAAGAACCTGATAATCGTGAGCGCTGCGGTTGGCCAGCTGCGCGGATTCCGGGGCGAAGGGGATAAACACATCGCTGGTGGCCGGGTATTGCAACGTATTGGGCATCACGCCGATGATGGTATAGGCATGCTGGTCCAACTCGATCTTGCGGCCCAGCACCGCGGCGTCGGCGCCGAAATGATGCTGCCAGAAGTAGCAGCTCAGCACGGCTACACTGTTCCGACCGGGTTGGGTCTCGCTTTGGTCGAAGACCCGGCCCAGCAAGGGATTGGCCCGCATCACGCTGAAGAAGCTTGGCGAAGCATATTCCGCCTGCACGTGCATGGCATCGCCGGATCCCTCCAGAGCCATGTCGGCGGAGCGGTGGATGGCCAGCGCTTCAAAGGACCGGTTCAGTCGGTTCCAGTCTTCATAGTTGGCGAGCGCCACGGGCCGGAGATCGCTGCGGTCCTGTTGCTCCTGAACGGTCAGCACGTGGTCCACATCCGGCACGGTCAGCGGATGCAGAATCACCGCATCCATGATGCTGAAGCTCGCTGTATTCGCGCCGATTCCGATGGCCAGCGTGAGCAAGGCAGCAGCCGTGAATCCCGGCGACTGGCGCAACTGCCGGAGAGCATAGCGCAGATCTTGAAAGATTGTATGCATGAAGGCCTCCGCACTTGCTGGAGTATCCCGCTTGGCAATGCACCCGTACGGGTTGCATTCCACTGGCCAAACCGCTCGGGAGCTTCGGCGTTCATTGTCAGCCGCTTAGGCCGCTCCAGGCGCAACTTGCCTGAGCCAGGCATGTTCGGAAGCGAGACCGGCTGTTCACAAATGAACAGTTCCTTCTCTCTCGGGGACGGAATCCGCGTTCAAGACAGATTTCCGGGTCTGCTTCCGCCCGGGAGTAAACGGCACCCGGTCCTGCCTACAAATCGCTCGAATGGCTGGGCGGGCCGTCATCGGTCCTAAGGGAAGCCCTCCACCAGGCATGATCCACTGGCCTACCATCATGAACCGCCCCAAGCCGGGCAGAGTATTGGGCAATGGCCTGAAACGGGCGCCGGGACTGATGAGCCAGCCCTCCATGCTCGCTTTCCAATTGCCTGTGTAGGCGATGATGGTGGCGGGCGTTGAGACGTCGGTCACCTCGATCGTTTGACGGAGACCGGGAATCCTCTTTTCCAGAATGCCAATCACCGCCTCGGCGATGCGATGTTTCTCCGCACGATAGCCGCTGGGATCCCGATCTTTCAATTGGACCCAATACTCGAAGTTGCGCGTTGGAAGAAAGCACGTGACGGCGGTTTTGCCTGCCGGCGCAAATGTCGGATCGAAGTTGAAGATGCGGAATGCGGCCTGATGCAGCACCGTTCCAAGGTCCAATTGCAACGGCGTATCGAGGAGCCGGGTTACACTCACAGGCTGGCCGGCCAAATCCATCGCCACTCCCAGGGAGACCTGCAGATAGGAGGGGAAGGTCTGCATCTCGCCATAGGCCTTCTTTGTCGCCTTTCCGGTGTACTTCCCGCCGAGGAGATCGTAGATGGTGGTGTGGCCGTCTGCGGCAGAGATCACCCAATCGGCCGCAATCGTTTCTCCTCCGGCTAACTGAACCCCAACCGCAACGTCCCTCTCCACCAGAATGCGTTCGACCCTGGCGCCGAAGCGGACACGTCCACCCAGGCTTGCGAGCCTTTCCTCTATAAGCCGAATCAATGCCTGCGACCCTCCGATCGCATAGGCCGCATCCCGCTGATTCATCCACATAAGAGAGAAGAACAGCGCGATGGCCGATAGCTTTCCCATCTCGTCTTGACCGAAAATACTCTTCAACAGCGGGTCAGTGAACTTCTTGCCGTACTCCCCGCAGCTCATCCCCGACAGCTCTCGCAAACTGGTGCGACCTTTGCGCACTAGCCACAGTTGATTTGCGCCCGTCCAAATCCCAGGTCTCTGTATACCGTTGTTCGGCCTGGCGAGCAAGGCCCGCCAGGCAAGACGACGATGCGTTGAGTGGCTTATTGACTGATGGCCACGCCGCTGAAGGCGGCGACACCGATGGGGCTTGAGGTCGCCAGAGGCTTCAGATCACCGTATCCGCCAATGGCAAAGACGGCGACATAAGCGTTGCTGCCCACGGTGTAAATGACGGCCAGCAATTTGCGGTCTGGAGACACCGTTATGTCAGTCGGCGCGCCCGGCAAGGGCACCGATTTGTAGAACACGCCACCCTCTTCATCGCTGAAGAAGATCGAGATTGCGTGCCCTGGGGAGTTGCCCGTAAACCAGATGTTGCCTGGTCCCTTGGCCACCCAGCAGGGAGCATTGACGGGATAGGACGGCGTAGGTCCAGCGATCGGAGAGAGGGTCTGTTCAGCGTCGACGATCGCAAAGCTATCGGGACTGTGCGCCGGAGTGAATCCCAGGACGTTTCCCCAGAATGCGGCGCCCAGCGGGACCATGTCCGCGTCGCTGGGCAACGGAATGGAGTTACTGGCTCCGCTCAACACGCCCTCATCTTGCGTGAGCGGCAAACGGAGCAGGGATCCCGAGGTCATTGTGACAGCCGCCCAGTTTTCTCCGACTGCGATTTGCGCCGCCGAAGTATCGGTAAGACTCACGACCGAGCCATCCACATAACCCGAAGGCCAGGCATGACTCTCGGCGCAATTGGAGCCGACGACGAAGAGATGGTTCTGGGTCAATGCGACAGAATCCGGGCTGACGCAGTCGGGTGCAAGATGAATTGTTTTCGCAACAGCTATGGAGTTGCCGTTTCGCGCCAATTGGTTGACGGTGTTCGATCCGAAGTTTGCCACGGCCCCCAGATCGCCGTTGAACTGGAGGATACCCGCATTCGTGCTTGCGCCGCCCTTGCCGCCAGTTTGCAGCGTCTGCGTCCATGCCAGCGAGGGCGCGCCGGTGGTATCTAATTTGAACACTACAACCGAATTGTCGGCTGCTTCATTCGTGCTTGTGACGATTAATGCGCTGCGCCCATTCTGGCCCGCAGCGGAAAGCACGCTCATGATGCACACAGCCGCAAGCGTAACGCCTGAGCGGCACAGACCAAATATACGGTGTCTTTGAAAAATCATCGTGATCTCCTCGGGGTTTGTGTAGAATATGTTTCGCTGCCGCGAGCTTGCAGGGATATTCCGGACGCGAAGCATGTTCACAGATGAGTATTCGTTGAGGGCCTCCAAAAAGTTACGGTTGGCTCTTCCGGAGATCTGGCAGTTAAAGTTTTCAGGATTTACATACCTCCGCGTAACTTTCCGGTCTCATTCATCGAATAACAAAACACGGGATGAGAATGGACCTTCGAGGGCGCCTGACGGCGAGGATTGAACCGCGCGAACACGCTGGTACGGATATTGATTGCAGGAAGGCATTCGAAACCATGCACCCGAACGACAATATCGAAGCGCTGATGGCGCGCTATCAACAGGGCGACTTCGGAGCGGCCACGGATCTGATCGAGCGGATCGGTCCGCGGCTGCATCGGTTTTTCCTTGCGCAGTCGCAGAGCCGCACGGATGCCGACGATCTGCTGCAGGACACTTGGCTTCGCATTCACAAGGTGCGGCACACCTATCGCCCTGGTGAACCGGCGCTTCCATGGTTTTATGCGATTGCACGGCACGTTCGCGTTGACCACTATAGGAAATCGATGCGGACTGCGATTGGCGAACTGCAACTGGAGGCAATGACCAGAGATGTAGGGGCCGTGCAAGATGAATCCGATTCTGCCGACAACCTGAACGCGCTGTTGGCGCCGCTCTCCGAGAGCCAGCGCGAAGTGATCGAGATGTTGAAGGTCTCGGGGATGTCGCTGGAAGAGGTGGCGCGGGCCACGTCTTCCACGGTGGGATCGGTGAAGCAAAAAGCGCACAGGGCCTACAAGAAGTTGAGAGAAACGTTGAGCGCCAGCGGATTCAAAAAGGGCCAAAGCGGGGTCTGCCTTGAAAAATGAAGAGATCGACAATCTTTTGAAAACGGCTGTGCAGGCTCCGCACGGTCCGAACCCGGAGACGCTGCAACGCATCGCCGACGCGATCAAACCGTCTCTCAGCCCGGTGCGCCCATTGCCGCCTACGTGGGCGATGGTAGCCGGACTGGTGCTGGTTTGCGCGTCTGTGTCACTGGCGGGCGCGGCGCGCGCGGGTTTCTTCGGATTTGCCAAAATGGATTTGGCGGAGCGTCTGCTGATCTTTCCTGCTCTGGCTCTACTTGCTTGGGTGGCGGCCAGTGAATTCATCCATGCAATGATTCCGGGCAGCCTGCGCCGGATATCTCCGGGCGCGATTTTGGGATTCGGCAGCGCGGCATTGCTTGCCATATTTGCGTTCCTGTTCCGCGATTATCAAACGGACCACTTCTTCAGTGTTGGTATCGTGTGTCTGTTCACCGGTCTGCTGCATGCCATTCCAGCCGCGTTGCTGGGGTGGCTGTTGATCCGGCGCGGGTTCGCGGTAGATCCCGTAACCGCAGGGTTGTTGGCGGGAGTGTTCGGCGGCCTAGCCGGCGTGGGAGTGCTGGAACTCCATTGCCCGAATTTTCAAGCAGCGCACGTGCTAGTGTGGCATACCGCCGTCGTACCTTTGAGCGGCGCGGCGGGAGCACTGGTGGGATGGGCACTGCGATTCCGTGCAAGCTCGAGTGCCTAGGATCGCGCCAATTCCGAATTGGCCAGGGAAGACCGGACGCCGAATGCCACAAGCAGGCCTAGGGAGGATCGCAGGAAAACCAGAAACTGCGATTTCTGGAACAGACACCAATGAATGCTAGCCACCAAATCACTCTCGGCTGCGGATCAGTATCTTGAAGTCGCCATGTGCGATGTAAATCACCTGAACGAAAACATGTGCAATCGGCGTTTAGGGTTCCCGATCCACAATTTGGCATGTAATCCACGCCGGATGGGTGCATTGGCGGAGATTTGGCATACATCAAGAAGGGGTATTTGCATTTCTGCATCGGGCCGGATTTGCGGAGAGAAACAGGTCCGCTGAGATTCTCTCTCCCGTGTCGAGGCATCCTCTTCTCTTTAGGGGCGTCCAGGGGGATTTTTCTCTCTCCCGAGGGTTCTCTAGCGTTAATTTGGCTTGAATTGAAGTCCGATCAGGCCAACTTCAAGATTGCCGAGCATTTCTCCAGAAAATGTATCGAACCGCCAGGAGCAAGTTTCGGGTTTCCAATAGCCTCTGGTTCTATTTTTCGTAATTTCGGAGCCATGGTTCGTATACCCGTCGTATGTTCGATTATGAGTTGACTTCGAGGGCGTCCATGGAATGCGAAACGCAACGAATCGCGCTTGGGTTGCGCCACAGAGATGTCGTCGTCCTTGAGGCTCTGGTCGAGCAATATCAATACCGGCTTGTTCGTTATCTCGTCTCCCTGTTGGGCAGACGCGATGGAGTTGACGATTTCGTGCAGGAGACGTGGCTCCGAGTCTTGGAGCGAGGTGGGTCCTACGACGGGCACTCCCGCTTTGAACCCTGGCTCTTCAGGGTGGCCCGCAATATTGCTCTCGATGCCATGCGTAAGCGACCGATGTTCAGTCTGGACTCAAATGAGGGGGATGGTGTTCGCTCATCGCCTGCTTCCGGTGAGCCTTCGCCATACACGCTTGCGGCGCGGACACAAGATGCCGAGCGGCTTGCCCACTCGCTGCAATCTCTGGAGCCCGTCTATCGCGAAGCCCTGGTACTGCGTTTTCAAGAAGATTTATCTCTACAGGAGATATCTGTGATTGTGGGAGCGCCGGTTTCTACCGTAGCTTCCAGGATCTATCGAGGACTGGCAACGCTGCGGCCGCAGTTTGAGGGAGACACAGCATGAATATTGACCACCACGACACTTTCCAGCGCATGATCGACGAGAGTCTGGCGGGCGTCCTCTCAGCGGAGAAGGAACAATCTCTTCGCGAGCATCTCTCCACTTGCGCTACCTGCAGGGAGTATCTCAGCGCCAGCAACCGGGTTATCGCGGGCCTCAGCGGTTTTTCTTTCGAGGTAAATCCAACCCTCAACGCCAGGGTTCTGGCAGCCCTCCGGCTGCAGGCGGAAGAGGGCCGTGGGATTCTTGCGCGCGACACCGGGACAATGCGACATCACAGCGTGCAATTCAGGAACTGGGCTGCATTTGCTGTAGCACTCTCGATGTCATTTGTCGGATCGGGACTCGTGTACCAGATGGCCGAACGCCTGACGGTCCCAATGCATTTTGTCACTGCTCAAGTCCAGGCAGGCGTGCTCGTCTTTTGGCTGCTGCCATCTCTTTGCGCGGCCTTATGTCTGCTCACGGCGCCTGGTGAGAATAGAGGTAATGCATGACACAGCAATCGGCGGTGCTTTCGATAGCGTTTTTGGCCGGAATTGTAGTCGCGGCTGTCTTATTGGGAACGGCAACGCGGAAGATTCTACCCCGAACTGCAATGGGCATCGCGGCACTGGCGATCCCGATTTGGGTGCTCTATTTCGCTTCCGGCCAGGGCCGTTCCCTACTTGGCACCAAAGGATTTCTCAGTGCGATGCCGGAAGCGCTTTGGTTTGGCTTGACGTTTGGCGTCTTCACTGCGGCTTTTTTCCTTGCCCTCGGATATATCTACGGGGACGCAAAAAGGCGTCAAAAGCCTGCCTGGGCCTGGGTGATTGCCGCTTTCCTCATACCCAATTTCATTGGGTTCATCCTCTATTCTCTGTTCCGAGGGCCTCTCCTTGGGCCTTGCATCTCCTGTGGCAAGCCTATTCGCGGGGGAGAAGCATTCTGCAGCCACTGCGGATACTCGCAGGGTTCTTCGTATCGAACGCATCACAGCTGACGATCACACAAAACGGAGCACGCTATGAAACGTGAACGCGCCTTAAAGGTAGTGTTGTTGTTGGTGGGCTTGCTTTATTGCTTTTGGGGCTATCTCCTGTTCGACAATCTGTGGCACGCCAAGTGGCTTAGCGGGCATAGTGACGTCATGCCGATGTTCCTGAGCCTTAACACGGCGCTTGGGGTCTGTCTGTTGTTGGCCGTTAAGCAGCCGGCCAAGCATCGTTTGATGATCGCCTATGGGGCATGGTCAAGCCTTGCCCATGCGTTCACGATGACAATCATGTCGGCGCAGGCCGTGGCGCACGGGATGCACAGGCAGGATAGTCCTCAGGACATTGTGATGTTTGTTGTGATTGGAGGCTCGCTGCTTGCACTCCTCCCGGCAAAACAAGCATCGCCAGCCGGCGCGCCTATTGATGAGCCGCGCTCTACCGAACGCTAGGCATCTCGACTTTCAACTGTCGATAGCCCGATGCGCTCACCGACGGGCAGGTAGGTCCTCAAAGGTCGCCATGGCGACTGGCATCTCAACCCTCCAGCTCAACTGAAGAATTCCGTGCAAACCGCGATTACCGATACCTATTCCGCATCCAGAGCAAGAGTCGGTCTGAATGAGCGATTTATCCCACAACGTCGCCTCGCGCAGCGACAAGGGAACCGTCGACCTCACATTCACCTGGAGAAAATCGGCCATGGTAAATAAATGAACGACTTTTGTTACCATCCTGGCGGCCATGGATGGAATGCGGCCATTGACTCAGAGACGAGCCCCCATCAGCAGAGCCGACGTGTCGTGTTCTCGGCGCCGGGCTTCTTTTTTCATCCTGATGCTGTCATTGGCAACGATGTCACACTCACGTCTCGCTACGTGGGGATTAATCTTCATCGCTCTGCACACCAGATACCGATCTTTCCTCTCCCGCGGTGTGATTTTGCGTCGGCCCTATACCCCGTTAAAGACAAGCAATTTCGGTAATGGCGGGGCTGAAGAGAACGGAAAGGGCGGAGCCGTCGCCTCGGTGATGACTGCGCTCCACGGCGATCGGGGAGCTGTTGCCAACGCCGATCCACTGAGGCTCGGCAGGAAGAGTAGTAGCAGCGCGATCCATCACACTCCAAGCGAATCGCCCGTCCTGCTCACTGCGTAGGGTTACACGTCGAGCAAAGACTGGGTGAGGGTGACGCCAGTCAGATCAGTCTGCTGAAATCGGAACCCTTTCCCGGATGGCCCGCATCCGGCCCGATCCATTCACCCCGACAGATTCACCCTTTCGTCCAGCGTTCCGGCCCCCGGACCAAACGGCAAAGATTTTTTAAACAACGCTGCATCGCATTCGTGTACTATCGTTTTGCCGAAGTCCCGGGTCACATCAAACAGTCCCCTCCCACCTGACGGCCTGACATCGAGATTTGGTGAAAGTCGCTTGTCCACTCGAGCCGGAAACTCGCCGGCCCCCGATCCATCCTTTATCAACCACGCGGGAGATCGTTTATGCGCTTATTTGCTTTGCCTCCCATCGTTTCCCTGGTTCTCGCAGCCGCCCCTTCTCTTCCAGCCATCGCCCAAAGCGGCAATCCGCCATCCGGCCTCATCTCCACCATCGCCGGAACCGGTCAGCAAGGCTACTTCGGCAACGGAGACTCTGCCACTATCGCCCATCTTTGGACCCCCTACGGCGTCGCCCTGGACACCGCCGGCGATCTGTTTATCGTTGAGACTGGGAGCGGGGTCGTCCGTGAAGTCGCGACCAATGGCAAGGTGGTCTTCAGCGCCGGGGTCCCTTCCTCGCCCGGATATGCAGGCGATGGTGGAGCAGCAACACAAGCTCAATTCAATTCTCCAACCGCCGTTGCCCTGGACGCCGCCGGCAACCTCTATATTGCAGACACGGGGAACAACGTCATCCGCAAGATATTCCCGGCCCAGGTCCCCATCCCGTTTTTCAATTTCAACGATGACGGTTGGGAGACCGGCCTGGCGCCCGTCGTTTCCACAGTGGCGGGCAACGGCGTCAGCGGCTACTCCGGCGACGGCAGCGCCGCAACCAGCGCCCAACTAAACCAGCCCTCGGGCGTAGCTGTCGATGCCTTCGGTGACCTCTATATCGCCGACACCGGCAACAACGTCATTCGCAAAGTCACTCCCTCCGGCGTCATCACCACCATTGCTGGTGACAACTCCGCCGGCTACTTCGGTGACGGCGCTTCAGCCGTGAGCGCTCAGCTCAACGCCCCCACCGGTCTGGCGCTTGACGGCATCGGCGATCTCTACATTGCCGACACCGGCAACCATGTCGTCCGCATGGTCACTCCAGGCGGAACCATCAGCACCGTGGCCGGCAACGGCAACCCGGGCTTCGCTGGAGACGGCGCGTCGGCCCTCACAGCGGAGCTGCACTCGCCCGCCAGCGTCGCATTGGACTCTTTCAGCAACCTTTACATCGCCGATACCGGCAACCAGCGCGTCCGCATGGTCACCCGCGCCGGTATCGTCTACACCGTGGCTGGCGATGGAATCCCCGGATACGCCGGCGACGGAGGACCCGCCGCCACTGCGGAACTCAACATGCCCTTCGGTGTCGCCGCCCTCCCCGGCGGTAATCTCTACATCGCCGACGGCGCGAACAACGTCGTGCGCGAAGTCTTCTTCGGCTCCCGCCCCACCGTCTCCGTGCCCGACTTCAGCCTCACTCCGGGATCCTATACGGGCGTCCAATATGTCACCCTCAGTGACGCCACGCCTGGCGCCGTCGTGCACTTCACAGCAGATGGGTCCACTCCAACCGCCAACTCGCAGATCGCCAGCTTCCCCATCTACCTCGGCGGAAAAGCAACCATCGAAGCGATTGGCGTCTTACCCGGCAGTTGGAACAGCCCGCTGGCCTCCGCCACTTACACCATCGCCGTGCCGGTGGCGCCCGCTCCCACCTTCTCGCCTGCTCCGGGCAGCTTCAACGGACCGGTTGCCGTCACCCTGACCGATGTCGCTCCGCTTGCGGCGATCCACTATACCCTCGATGGCTCCGCGCCCCTGACGTCTTCTCCGCTCTACACGGGCCCCATCACCGTCAGCCCGTCCAACTCGGCCATCGTCATCAAAGCCATCGCCACCGCGCCAGGCTACGCGAAAAGCCCGACCGCCGTTGCTCAATACACCGTCCTCCCCATCGCTCCGCTCACGCCGACCCCGGTCATCTCTCCGAACGACACTGCCCAGGAGTCCTTCAATCCCCCCTATGGAGATCAACTCACCGTCACTGACGCCGATCCGTCCGCGCTGATCTTCTACACCACGGATGGGTCGACGCCGAGCCAGAATTCCACCCAGTACAATGGACCGTTCTTCCCGCTCGATCAATGGAATAGCTACCCCTGGGTGGTTACCATCTCCGCCATTGCCATCTCCCCGGGCAAGCAGCCCAGCGCGATCAACGCCCAGATCTACTCCGGCAACCCGCCCACGGTTTCTACGATCGCGGGAACCGGCGCTTCCGGATATACCGGCGATGGCGGCCCTGCCCTCTCTGCAACCATGTCTTACCCAACCGGCCTGGTGATGGACCCGCAGGGCAATCTCTACGTCGCTGACACCGGCAACGATGTCATCCGCAAATTCACACCTGGCGGATCAATCTCCACTTACGCCGGCGGAGGAACCAGCCGTGCCGACGGAGTTCCCGCTCTGACCGCCTCACTGAACAGCCCCCACGGTCTGGCCCTCGACACAGCCGGCAATCTGTACATCGCCGACACCGGCAACAACGTCATCCGCAAGGTAACTCCCAGCGGCAACATCTACCGCGTAGCCGGCAATGGAAGTGGCCCCATACCCGTCGGCAAGATCCCCATCGGAACTTACCCAAACTCGCCTGACATTTACGGGTTTGGGGTGATGACGATTGGTGGATACTCAGGAGACGGTGTGCCGGCCACCTCCACCTCCCTCGCCCAGCCCTGGGGGGTTGCCGTAGACGCGGCGGGTAACATCTACATCGCTGACACCCAAAACCAGCGCGTCCGCAAAGTCAACGCGCAGGGCATCATTTCCACCGTTGCCGGAAACGGCACAGACAACCTAGTGGATGGCTACCAAGGTCTTTGGCCAAGCGGGTTTATCGGGGGAGGCTATACGGGAGACGGCGGTCCAGCCGTCAGCGCCGAGTTGAACAACCCGCAAGGCGTCGCCGTTGACCCCGCCGGGAACCTCTACATCTCAGATTCGTTCAATGAAGTCGTCCGCCGGGTAGACGTCACCGGAACAATCACCACCATCGCCGGTTCTGGCTATGCAGCCTTGGGTGTCGGATGCGATGAGTCTTGTTACGAAGAACCCGCAGGTTCTTCAGCTCCCAGTGGGTGGCTGAACGATCCAACTTCTCTGACTGTCGACGGCTTTGGGAATGTGTGGGTCGCCGACACCGGTGACGAGCGGGTTAGCACGGTTGTTGGTCCGGGCATCAATCTGTCCTGCTTCGGTGACGGCTATCAAACGAACAATGCCGCTTTTTTGGCAGGCCCGGCACAGCTCTGGTACGGCACCTACACCGGCGACGGCCTCAGCGGCTACTGCAACCTTGGCTCGGACCGTTCTGCCGGCTTTTCCCTCCCCTCCGGCATCGCAGTCGATCCGAAGGGGATTATCTACATTGCTGACTCCGGCAACAACGTGATCCGCGAGGTAATTCCGGGAACTCCATAACCACTAAAATCGGAGCGAGTAAGTATCGGCTGCGCTCGCTCCGACCGGTTTTCGAATCGGGAAGACACCCAATTTCATCTAGGGAACCTTGTTCAATCGACATGCTTGGGAGCTGTGTTGTCGCTTGAAAGGCAGGAATATGCCGGATGATTTCGTTCCGGAAAGAAGCCTCGAGTGCGAATGTCCCGGCCTTCTCGCATATGCTTTCAAGAAGGAAGAGAAGACGAAGCAGTAATCCATCGAGTCTGGACTATCATCTAAGAGCCTCAATGAACGCGTAGTCCGGTGCGCTCGGCGACGGCCACCAGCCGTCGAGGGTGGCTCCGTGAGTCAACCCGGATGTTACCAACAGACGACAGCCCAATTTCTGAATACCGGGCGAACATCTGGGGATCGATCTACTCGAGGATGAGCTAACCGGCGATTTGGCGTAAACTCAGAATTCATTCTTGCGCAAACGGCGTTCGATACCTATCGTGGCCCCCTCCGCCGGGTCAATGCGCGGGTATATCTATACGTTATTAACTAGAACGATCACCCCGTTCACGCATGTCGAATGAGTTGATATGCTGTGGCGATGGGCGGTAAGGCTGTGGCGGAGAAGAGATTCGACTCGATCCTGCGACGGATGTTGCAGTCCAAGCCTCTCTCGTGGGCCGGGATCAGCGCGAATATTCAGGCACGGCGCAAGGCCGAAAAGACCAGCAGGGCCGGTAACGAGCCTCTACGGCTGGTCGAGTCTAGAACTCGACCAGCGTGTTGTACGGTAACGGTGCGCGTCTGACCATACTGGTCAGTGCCATATCGAAGATCGACGCCTGCACGCAGCGCCGGTTGTACCTCCGGCAGAACTCGCGCATATAGCGGTCCAGATGCCAGGGACTGAGCTAGTGGTAGTTGCCGACGATGGCGCGCTTGAACAACGAAAACGCGTTCTCTATCGTTTGCGTCGTTATCCAGACCCGCTCCGCCAGTTCCTGGCCATGATTTCCTGGCGCGTGTTTCTGGCTGGCAAGCAGACCCTTGTAGATGGGATTGCCATCTGTGACAACCTCTTTGGTGTCCATGGCGAGTTTGGCATCCGGCACCGACTTGATGGATTCGAGTCTGCGGTTCGACATCGACTCCAGATGAATCCGTCCGTTGCGCTCGGCCAATCCGGTCACCATAGTTTTTGGGCTCTGCGCAAGGCCGAGTTACGCGATGGGCATTATCTGCTGCGCTCCAACATGGTCGCAGAGGATCCGGCAGTGCTCTGGGAGCGTTACATCCAGCTGACGCAAATCGAAACTGCGTTCCGGACGATGAAGAGCGAACCTGGCATCCGCCCCATCTATCACCAACTCGAGCATCGGGTCGAGGCGCACATCCTGGTAGCGTTTCTTGCATCCTGTCTGACCGTGACGCTGAAGAATCGACTCCATGCCTTGGCGCCGGGCCTGACGCCGAAGGCGGTGCTGGAGAAACTGGGAGCGATCCAGATGCTCGACGTGTGTCTGCCCACCACCGATGGCCGCTGGCTGGTGATGCCGCGCTATACGCAGCCGGAAGCAGAACAGGCGATTCTGCTTCACAAGCTGCAGCTTCGCCTGCCACAGCAACCGCCTCCGCTCATCAAGCTACAACATCCATCGCAATCGACGGAGGCTCTTCAGTCTGTGGTGCCGACTCTTTAGATCCGTAACCTGAAAATAAATAACTTAACCTTATTCCTCGATCCTTATTGGTAAAGTTCGGCTAGAATCAGAGTGAGACAATTCGAGCGATCATGCAGCATTGTCCTCTTTCCAACCGCGCATTCGGAGGAACAGAATTGGTATCTATTCAATTCCAATACCAGGGGGACTTGCACTGCAAAGCAGTCCACGGCCCCTCCGGATCCGAACTTAATACCGACGCTCCCAAGGACAATCAGGGCCGCGGTGAGAGCTTCTCCCCCACGGATCTGGTTGCAACCGCACTTGGGAGTTGCATGCTCACAGTCATGGGCATCATGGCCCGCACGCTGAACATCGACATCAACGGCACCACGGCGACCGTAGAAAAGGATATGACCGTCGCAGCGCCGAGAAGAATCCAGAGCCTGACCGTCAGAATTCATGTGCCCTGCGATCTCAGCCCCGAGAACAGGGAGAAGCTGGAGCGAGCCGCCCACACCTGCCCGGTGCACAAAAGCCTGCACCCCGACGTCCAAACTCCCATTGAGTTCACATGGGGATGAGTTTGGTAAATAGCCTCTATGGGGCAGGAGTTACAGAAGTGTCTCGTTCACCCGCTTGCAATCCGGTTGGGCGGGTGACAACTGCTATTCCTTCGAGCGTCTGAGAAGCTGTTCTTCTCAGACCTCAGAACCTCCGTGCGATAACGGGCAACCCTCGCACCATCGATCCAGACTCTTCCACACCGGCTCCCGGCGAACTCGAAGAAACCAGAACTCCAGCCTCCTTTCGGAGTTATCCATCCCCATTTCCGCGATAGGCAGGGCGACGTCGAGAGTGGCCTGCATTCGCTCATGCAATTCTTCAGGAAGGTCGCTTTGCAGCCATTCCGCAACGGTCTCGACGGTCGTGCGGCCGATATAAGCCGTCAATCGGTATCCAATCACCCACACGAGTTCCGACAGGACGAGTCTCTCTTGCTCCTTCGTTTTCACTTGGCCGCGCACCTCCCGGATCTCTCCCACTTGCATCCTATTCCGCGTTGTCCATCGAGTTATAGCTGTGCCATTCCAACTCAGCGCACTGAATGGCGTCGCGCAGGTCCATATCCCGGTCCGCAGAGTAATGCGCGGCAATCATATAGCGCTCGGCGAGTTGGTGAAATGAACTTATCCTGCAGAAGGCACCGGATCGTCGCGCTCAGCGCAGGGAGAATTCGAAGGAACAACGTCCGAAAAGAACCTGTTCTCAGACGCCGGCTATTCTCCGACTCCGCAACCCCTGCCACAAGGAGATCTCGGCACACAATCTGGAAAGGAATCCACGACCTGAACTCGTTAGCCAGTTCAGGAAAGGAGACAACCGCGTATGACTAAGAGATTATCAATCACGATATCGGGCGCTGTTTCCCTCGGCAGCTACGAGGCTGGCGTTCTGTGGGAAGTTCTGGATGCGATCCGTCAGCACAATGACAACCCCCTCACAGAACATAACAATCGGATCCTTATTGACGTGCTCACCGGAGCCTCCGCCGGCGGAATGACCGCGATCATTCTTGGCCAAAAACTTCTTTACAGCGGCGATCAGTTCCAAGGCCCCTACAACAACCCTCTCTATAACTGCTGGGTCAAGCGCATCGGTCTGCAGGGGCTTCAGGACACGCAGCGCGACGAGCCGGCTCTGCATTCCATTTTTTCCTCCGATCTAATCGAGCAGATCTCCCGTGAGACGCTGATGGAGCGCTACAAGTCCGCGCCAGTACCGCCCGCCATACCGCACGCCTCCGCTGCCCAAATCATCCGGATTGGCGTCGCTCTCACCAATCTGAATGGCGTGAACTACGGGTTGGCGGTTCAGCCTGAAGGCAAATTTATCTACATCCGCTACGCCGATCAGATGACGCGCGTGGCCAATGGCGCAGCCAGCGACAACCAGAAGTTCTGGGAACCCCTGCGCCAAGCGGCCGTGGCCTGCGGCGCATTTCCTTTCGCCTTTCGCGCCCAGGACGTGGAGCGGTCCGCAAAAGCCGAGCCTCAGGATTATCCTGCTGAAAATCTCATGCATTGGGATAACGACCCGCAGACCTTCACCTATACCGATGGCGGCGTCCTTCAGAATCAGCCTCTGGGCATGGCCAAGAACATGGTCGATAAGATCGATCGGCACCAGGATCAAGAGAACCGCTTCTACCTCTTCGTCTCGCCCAACGCCAAGGATACCGAAGCCAACGACAACTTCCACGAAGAGAATGCGGATTACGTCCACTTGCTGCTGCGCCTGATTAGTGTCATCTTCGGCCAGGCGGGATTCCAGGATTGGATCACCGCAGAAGGCTTCAACGATAGAATCAAGCTCCTCGACAATCGTGCTAAAGATTTGAAGGAGGCTATCCTTGCCAAGAAGATCGACGTCGAATGCCTTCAGACGACGGGAACCGCCATCCTGAGCCTCTTCTTCGAGAACGGCGTGCACAAGTCTCCGGGCGCCGCACAGCCCGAGGCCATGGTGGATGCACAGGCGCGCATCGCAGATCAGTACAAGGAAGAGATGGCGGCCTTGGCAGGCATTCCCGGCGCGTCCAGGCCTTTTGTGACTCGGTGCTAGCGTTTGAAACTGCCGCCGGACTGGGTGCACGCGACAAGATGACCATCTACGGTGTAACCGCAATGGACTCGGAGCTGGCGGGCGCAGGCCTTGAAGCGTTCCTCGGCTTCTTCGACCAGATCTTCCGCGATCACGATTACGATGTCGGTCGTACTCACGCCCGCAAGTTCCTTAACAACCCAGCCATCTCTCAAGCGGGCGGCATTGGGCCATTGAATCTCGATCCAAATCCGCCTGCGATTCGCCCCATCGAGCATCGCCTTGACGGCCTGCGGCTAAGCCACGTGCCGGTGGGTGATCTAGCCCAATTCAAGAATGGAGCGAAGGACCGCGTGAACGAAATGCTGAGAGAGTTGATCGGTAACTGGTCGATTGTGGCCGACCCCGTCGCCGATCGCCTTCTCAGCGCCGGCCTCGATTTACTCATCTCGAAGAGTTGACCGCCTCTGGCTTTGCCTGGGTTTCAGTTCACGCAATTCAACTGGCGCAGATAAGATCGGGCAGGCCAAGAGGACGTCTAGTTGAACCGGTCTTTCAATAGGGGAGCTTAGTTTTTTGTCGCGAATGCCCCGCCGCCTGTAAGGCGGTGGGGCATTCAAAATGAGACACTTACGCAGGTGTTGCTTTTTTACTCTTATGGTCATGCAACAAAAAGCCAAAAACGGCCACGCAACACTCAAAAGCGAGTTCAAGAATATAACGTCAATATAATGAGCGTTATATGCCACACAACACCCGCCATAAGTACCTAGAACCGGTCATTACAGAACGACTTTCGCCGACTGGTACGTTGTGGCTCGGCTCTGCTGCTCCCGGAAACGCGGTTGCAATACCGTGGAAAAGGAACTGGCGGACCGAGACGCAGACCTAGTCACTGAGCTGCAAAAGGGATTTATTGACTGCATTTATGTGGCTATGCTACGTTTAGCCCGTCCGCTGAGTGGTGTGTTTTCTCTCGGGGGCGACGTTATCTTAGAGTTCACGGGCGGCTCCGATTCCCCATTTTCTTCCGGCATCATCTTCCCTGCTGGAGCAACGCCTTGAACAGGATTTCCGGGAACCCCGGAGAGCGATTCGGGATAGAGATGTTGGTGAGAGCACAGTCGGCCATTCGCCTTCCAGCGGCGATGGTTCTGTCTGGTTCTGCTCCAGAATATTCAATCGAAAAAAAGCAACCCATGAATCGCGATCGAAGAAACACAAATGCCAATGCGGCGCAGGCGGGCCACCCACGCTGCAGACCAAAGGTTGCAAATATTGACCGGTACGTTTCCGGATCCAAACTCCCAAATTGTTGAAATTGCATGGGCTTGTCCAAAACCAGACGCTACAGATGGAGGAGAGAAATCCTATGGCAAACGCGGTAGTGAATCCGAAATCCGTCCAGCAAGAGCAGTACAAAGCCTCCCAGACGACCTGGGATGGCATCGCTGAAACCACGGAATTCAAGGACCTGATGGCGACGAAGAGAGTGTTCATTGTGCCGGCCTTCGTCTTTTTTGTTGTGTACTACTTCCTGTTGCCGATCCTGGTGGGCTATGCGCCGGACCTGATGAAAACCAGGATCGGGCCAGTGAATTTCGCCTATGTATTCGCACTATCGCAGTTTGTTGTGGTGTGGGTGATTGCGGGGCTGTATGTGAAAGCCGCCAACAACTTTGACCGGCTGGCCAAGGACATCGTGGAGAAAGCCCATAACGTACAGGGAGGCAAATAGATCATGTCAACATCGCTTTTGATGTTTCTTCTCTTTATCGCGGTGACGCTAGGGATCACGTATTGGGCGTCCAAACGCTCTTTGGGGGCAAACGCATTTTTCGCGGCTGGGCGCAGGATCACCGGCTGGCAAAACGGAGTGGCGATCGCCGGGGATTACATGAGCGCGGCGTCCTTTCTGGGGATTGCCGGGCTGATTGCCTTCAGCGGGTACGACGGGTTCATGTATTCGGTCGGCTTCCTGGTGGCGTATTTGACGGTGCTGCTGGTGATCGCGGAGCCGCTGCGGAATGCGGGCAAATACACCATGGCCGACGTGCTGGCTTACCGGCTCAGTCCGCGCCCGGTGCGGGCGATGGCGGCGCTGAGCACTCTGACGGTGAGCACGTTCTATATGATCGCCCAGATGGTGGGCGCCGGCGCGCTGGTTGCCCTGCTGTTGAAGGGGTCGGGGATCAGCTTTCAGACCGCGGTGATCGGCGTAGGCGTGCTGATGATCGTGTACGTGGTCTTCGGCGGAATGCTGGCGACCACCTGGGTTCAGATTGTGAAGGCCATCCTGCTGATGGCGGGGACAATTCTGCTGAGCATCCTGGTGCTGGCGCATTTCAGCTTCAATTTGAGCGACTTCTTTGCCGCGGTGGGTCACGTGACTTATCACGATCACGGCCAAGTGGTGGTGAAGGACTTTCTGGTGCCGGGACTGCGCTACAAGCCGCCGTATGGCGCGCTTGACCTGATTTCGCTGGGAGCGGCGCTAATCTTTGGGACGGCGGGACTACCGCATATCCTGGTGCGCTTCTACACCGTTCCGGATGCGAAGACGGCGCGCAACAGCGTGGTGTGGGCAACGGTACTGATAGGCGCTTTCTACATCATGACCACCTTCCTCGGGTTTGGCGCGGCGACCATCGTTGGGCGCGACTTCATCGTGACCCATGGCGGCACCAACATGAGCGCGCCGCTGCTGGCGCAGAGCCTGGCGGGGGATATCTTCTTCGCCTTCATTTCCGCGATTGCCTTTGCGACAATTCTGGCTGTGGTGGCGGGATTGACGATCAGCGCATCGACATCGTTCGCGCACGATTTCTGGACCAATGTCATTCACAAAGGCGTGGAACGGCGACCGGGCGAGGAAGTGCTAGTGGCGCGGATCTCCGCATTCGTGGTGGGCGCGGCATCGATTGTGCTTGCGGTGGTGCTGGGACCGACGGCCAACGTGGCGTTCCTGGTCGGATTGGCGTTTGCCGTGGCGGCATCGGCCAACCTTCCGGTGATCGTTCTGTCGATCTTCTGGCGCAGATTCAACACGGCTGGGGCGGTTACGGGCCTTGCGGTTGGCCTGCTGGGTTCGATCGGACTGATTTTGGTCAGTCCAAGCCTGATGGCGATTGACCCACCGACAGTGGTAGGAGCGGCAAGGCACCTGATCCAGGCAAAAGCCTGGTTCCCGCTGGAGAACCCGGGAATTCTCAGCATTCCATTGGGATTCATTGGAGCGATAGTCGGCACTCTTCTAAGCCATGAGCCAAGCTCGCAGCACAAGTTCAACGAACTGCTGGTGCGCTCCAATACCGGCCTGGGCTCGGAAAAGGCCACCGCCGCGTAACAGCGATCAAAAGAACGCCGCCGGCTGGAAGGAAACAGCGAACCGGCGGCGGTTTTCTTTGGGATTGAAGAAACTATTGGCGGATCACCGCGCCGTCTTTCATGACGAAAGCGACGTGTTCAAGCGCGGTGATGTCCTGCAACGGATTGCCGGGGACAGCAATGATATCGGCGAAGTAGCCGGGCTTGAGCTCGCCGATGCGGCCCTGCCAGTTCAGCAGACGCGCACCGTTGAGGAGATCCGCCTGCAAGACGGCAAGCGGCTTCATGCCGTATTGGACCATCAGTTCCAGTTCCCTTGCCTGCGTGCCGTGCGGGAACGGACCTACGTCGGAACCTACGGCGAAGGGGATGCCTGCGGCGACCTGCTTTTTGAATTCGGCAATCTTGTAGTCCAGCAGGGCGTGTTCGCGTGCGGCGGCGACGGGCGATGCCGCGTGTTGCGCGAAATACTCGAAGATGGCGAAGGTGGGGACGGCGAAGATTCCCCTCTCACGCATCAGGCGCATGGTTTCGTCGCTTAGCTGGGTGCCGTGATCGATGGAAGCGACTCCGGCGCGGGCGGCATAAAGCGCTCCGGGCTCGCCCATGGCATGGACCGCGACCACTGTGCCCATGCGGCGCGCCTCCTCGACGGCCGCAGCCAGTTCCGCCGCGGTGTATTGATAGGGAGTGTGCAATTGGCCGGCGACGATGCTGTCGGGACCGGTCTCATAGATCTTGGCGAAGTCCGAGCCCTGCTTGTGCTGTGCGCGCATGACTTCGCGGAGCTGATCGGCGCTGTTGGCGTAATCGGCATTGGAGAGGATGTGCTGCGCGGGGTTGAAGTGATTGGCGTCTTCGTGGCCGCCAAGAATATCGATGGCATTGCCGCTGACGCGCAGGCGGGGGCCGGGAATCAGGCCCTGGTCGATGGCGTTGCGCAGGGCGGTGTCGGCGGAGCCAGCGCCCTCGGTGCCCATGTCGCGCTCGGCGGTGAATCCTGCCAGCAAGTCGGCCTTGGCGGCCTGCTCGGCAAGAATAGTGCGCCAGGGGATGGACTCCTCGACCGTCTGCAGGTCTTCCGCGCCGGGATGCAGAAAGAGGTGCACGTGCGCGTCGATGAGGCCGGGCATCAGGGTTACGTCGCCCAGATCGATGATCCGCGCGCCCTGGGGATGCTCCACCGTGGTCCCGACCGCGGTGATGATCTCGCCCTGGACCAAAACCTCGCCAGGTTGGAGGAGGTTGCCGGTGTCGATTTGCAGAAGGCGTGAGGCGTGGAGGACGACGATGGACGCCGGTTGCTGCGCAATTGCGCAGAACGGCAAGGCGAGGACAGCGAGCGCGAGGCATATGCGGAGAGCTACGCCGGAGTTCAACATGGGTACAACTATAATGGCGTCTGCGGCGGCGCGGAAGCTATGGCTCGTCGTTGTAGATGGCGATTGTAGGCTTGCCGCCCTCACGGACCCGGGCGCGGAACATGCCGGGGGTGTTGAAGCTCCAGGCAAGCTGGCCGTCGGGGGTAACAGCAATGACACCGCCGTCGCCGTGGAGCGCTTCAAGCTCCTTGTGGATGACCTGGTCGGCAGCTTCCTGCAACGGAAGACCCTTGAAGGCCACCAGATTGCAGACTTCGCGGGCCACGCCGAGGCGGATGAAGAACTCGCCGGAGCCCGTTGCGGAGACGGCGCAAGAGGCGTTGGAGGCGTACGTGCCTGCGCCGATGATGGGTGAATCGCCGACGCGGCCAGGCATTTTGGCTTGCAGTCCGCCTGTGGATGTTCCGGCAGCGATGTTCCCCTGACGGTCGAGCGCGACCACACCGACGGTGCCGTGGATGTGTGCGCCGGGCGATTCATCGACCTGAATGGCTACGGAAGGCTTGGTTGGCGGCGTGGCAGGTGGCGGTTCGGGAACTCCGGCTGGTCGCTGCGGAACGGGGCGGCCTTCCTTCTGCAACTGCTCGACCAGGGACTTCCAGCGGTTCTCGGTGAAGAAGTATGCGGGATCCACCATTTCCAGGCCGTTCTGAGCAGCAAATGAATCAGCGCCCGGCCCGATCAGCATTACGTGGGGCGACTTCTCCATGACCGCGCGGGCCAGGCTGATGGGGTGACGGGTGCGGGTGACTCCGGCCACCGCGCCTGCTTTGAGAGTGGCCCCGTCCATGATGGCGGCGTCAAGCTCATTTTTGCCGTCCGCGGAAAAGACTGCGCCACGACCGGCGTTGAAGAGCGGATCGTCCTCGAGAATACGGATCACGGTCTCGACCGCGTCGAGCGAAGAGCCGCCGTGGTGGAGAACTTTCGCGCCGGCATCGAGGGCCTCGCCTAAGGATGCGCGGTAAGCCGTCTCCTTTTCAGGAGTCATCTTGGCGCGTTCGATGACACCCGCACCGCCGTGCAGCTCGATTGCCCATTGAAGAGGAGCCGGAGCGACCGGCTGTTGCGCGGCCAGAGAAGCGACGGAACTGGCGGCCAATGCTGCGAACATCCAGACTCCCCATCCTGCTTTCATGGTATTCAATCCTCAATGGGCAAAACCGCTTGGATTTGTGCTTTCCCATGTCCCCAAAAGCGAGGGACATGGGGCACCCAAAGTTGGGGGTGAAATTACGA
Source organism: uncultured Occallatibacter sp. (assembly GCA_964595345.1). Taxonomy (GTDB): domain Bacteria; phylum Acidobacteriota; class Terriglobia; order Terriglobales; family Acidobacteriaceae; genus Telmatobacter. The sequence goes on along the minus strand of CAZQPY010000007.1, from coordinate 74,416 downwards.
AAAAACGGGACACGGCACTAGCTGCGAATCTCCTTCAGCAACCCTTCAACCTCTGCTTTAAGGTCCGCAGTGAGCGGAAGGAGCGGAGAGCGGGCGCGACCGCCGAAATAGCCATTGAAGTCGCAGGCGTATTTGACGCCGCCGATGCCGAGCTGTCCGACGATCCGCTCGCTGGGAACGGCGATGCGCTTCTGGTTTTCGCGGGCGAGTTTGAGGTCGTGATCCTTCCAGGCAAAGTAGACGTCCTGGCACGCCTGCGGGGCGCAGGCGGCAAAGCCCAGAACGGCTCCAGCAGCGCCAGCTTCCAGGGACTCGATCAGGGTGCCGGAGGAGCCGGTGAGGACCTGGAATCCAACTTCTTTGGTACGGGTCTTGAGCGCGGGGGCAGCGGGCGCGACCGTGACGGCTGGGCCGCCTGTCAGTTGGGCAGCCGAGACGAAGGCTCCAGAGGGCTCGGCAACCGGGGCCAGCATGCGCGCCGTGGCGGCCTCAAAGACCGGAGTGACTGTCGCGATTCGGCGGGGTGCGTTCTGCGTGGCGGCAACGAGTTCGCGCATGCGGTCGACGTTGCCGGTGGAGTCCTTGAGGCCGACGATGTTGGGGTGCTGCGCCAGCTCGGCTACCACGTCCACAGGCATGGGATAGGGCACAAATTTGGGGATGCTGTAGAGGATGACGGGCAGCGGCGAACGGTCGGCGATGCTTTGAAAGTAAAGCAGCACGGCAGAGCGGGACATGCTGCCGGCATAGTAAGTGGGGGTCCGCACAAGAACGGCATCGTAGCGCAGGCGCGCGGCCTCTTCCGCCAGCTCGATGGTAGCTTTGACGCTTTGACGGCCTACGCCGGCGATCATTACTTTCTCCGGCGCTGTGGCCTCGATCGCAACCCTCAGAACGTCGTGGGATTCCGCATCGTCGAGCATGACCGCTTCGCCCGTTGACCCGAGGACTACCATGCCCGACAGAAGGGTGCGGGAGTAGCGCGCCATGTTGGCTTCGAGCTTGCGGAAATAGACCCGTTCGTCCGGGTAAAAGGGAGTGGGGACAGCAGCATAGATGCCTTCGATCAACATACTGTCATTTTAGAGCCACCTGATCCGGAAGAGGGTTGTGCGCAACGGCTGGCTACGGATTGGCGCCGTTTTGGCCCGTCGGAAGGGTGGAGTGTATCTTTAAACAAAATTGTCCTGGTACGAAATCCTGATTCGAAATTCAGTCGAGGAGCCGATCGCATGGAGACGAACATCTCAGAGGAAGATCAATTTGTGGCGAAGCTTGCCAGCCAGGCCGGGTCGTTTGTGCTGCATGTGCTGTTGGCACTGGGTACCTGGCTCGGATTGATGTTCGTGGGGTATGTTCTGAATCCGCCTTCGACCTCGCAGTGGGTGATTCTGGCATTGTCGCTCTTGCTGCCTGCGCTGTCGGGGTACCTGGTATCGCGTTTCTGGCAGAGCGAGATGGCAACCATTGTCTGGCTGCTGGGGACCGTCTGGATTCTGCTTTTCTGCCTTTGGTTGCTGGATTTGCCGACCGGCCCGGGCCTGTGCGATCGCTGCGAGGCTTCAGAACGGATTGCCCGGACACTTTTCAGCTTTCCAGCGCCTAGCGGACTGATCGACAACAACGGACCGTTCTTTGCGACCTGGCCGGCCGCTTCGCTGATCGGCTATTCGATTGGCGCCGCGCTGGCGCGGAAGAAGAGCAAGTCCGAGTTTGAAGAGTAGCTGCGCAGTTCAGGAGAGTTCGCCCTTGATCTCCTGGGTCTGGCTGACGTGGCGCTGGACGTGTACCGCCATCAGAAGAAGAACCTCGTAGACATTCATTGCGCCGAAGAGCGGATGGGAAGTGACGAGGCAGCGCAGGTCCTCTGTTGAATGCGCGTCTACGTATTCGAGCGTCATTTCGCGACAGTCGAGGAAATGCCGCAGAGCCTGATCGGTGCTGTGAAAGCTGCCGCGTGGCCGAACGCCCTCTGGAGCTTCCACATGCCGGCTGCGGTCCGCGCCGCGGGTCGCAATGCGCGCTTCCCTGTCGGTATTGACCAGCGGGGTCGTCGCAGCGTTGGCCGAGACGATGGAAGCGAAGAGAAAATCCTCAGTCAGAGCAATGTGTTCGACGCACTGCAGAATCGACCAGCGGCCCGGACCGGGGACGCGTTGCGCCATGGCTTCGCCGACGCCTGTCAAGGCGGCCTGCAAGGCGCTGGCTCCCTGTTGGAGGGAGTCGAGTGTCGCCTGCGTTTCTTCTTCCGTCATAGGTTAGCCTGCCTGTTGAATATCCACGAACCAGCCGTTGGTGCGGCTGGGCCGGAGTCAAATTATCCAATCTATCCAATGGTCAGAGCGTGCAGGTGCTGCAACGCGTAAACGGTGGTCTGCTTCTGCTGGATGGCGGCGATTCCCTCCACTGCGGCTCGTGCGGCGGCAATGGTGGTGATGGTGGGAATGCGGGCCAGCACGGCGGCGCGGCGGATGGCCTTTTCGTCGAAGAAGGTATCCTGCCCACGAGGGGTGTTGACGATGAGCTGAATGCGGTCGCCCTTGATGAGATCGACCACGTTGGGGCGGCCTTCCTTGACCTTGAAGACGCGCTCGACGGTGAGCCCGGCCTTCTCCAGAACGTCGGCTGTTCCTTCGGTGGCCACAATCCGGAAGCCAAGATGCACGAAGCGCTTGGCCAACTCCCCGGCTGCTTCCTTGTCCGGATCGTTGGCACTGAAGAAGACCGTGCCACCGCTGGGCAGCACCTGTCCGGCAGAGAGCTGAGCCTTGGCAAAAGCTTCGCCGAAATTGGCGGCCACACCCATCACCTCGCCGGTGGAACGCATTTCAGGACCGAGCACGGTATCGACACCGGCGAACTTGTTCCAGGGGAAGACGGGCGATTTGACGTAGTAGTGGCTGCCAGTCTCGAGATCCTTGCCGCCGGCCAACTGTTTTGGCAGCAACTCGCTCAGCTTGCGGCCGGTCATGAGGCGGCTGGCGACCTTGGCCAACGGGATACCGGTAGCTTTGGAGACGTACGGCACGGTACGCGAGGCGCGGGGGTTGACCTCGATTACGTAGACATGATCGTTGCCCTCGGCGTCGCGCTGGATGGCGAACTGCAGATTGACCAGGCCGACGACCTTGAGCGCGAGGGCAAGCTTGCGGGTGTAAGTGCGCAGGACGTTCAGCGTCTCTTCACGAATATCGACCGAGGGCAGCACGCAGGAGGAGTCGCCGGAGTGAATGCCGGCCTCTTCGATGTGCTGCATGATGCCGGCGATGATCACGTCTTCGGAGTCGCAGAGCGCGTCGACGTCCACTTCGATGGCGTTTTCCAGGAAGTGATCGACTAACACGGGTCTCTCCTGGGAGTACTCGACCGCTTCCTTCATGTAGCGCATCACTTCTTTGGAGTCGTAGCAAATGACCATGGCGCGGCCCCCGAGCACGTAGCTGGGACGGACGAGAACCGGGTAGCCGATACGCTCGCCGATAGCCAGCGCCTCTTCTACGCTGGTCGCGGTGCCGCCGGTGGGCATGGGGATGTTGAGTTCGTCGAGCAGCGCGCCGAAGCGCTTGCGGTCTTCAGCCAGATCAATGGAATCAGGCGAAGTGCCGATAATGGGCACGCCGGCCGCCTTCAGGCGCTGGGCCAGGTTCAGGGGCGTCTGGCCGCCGAACTGGACAATCATTCCGATCTCCGCTCCCGCCGCCGCTTCGTGGTTGTAGACAGCCAGCACGTCTTCCAACACCAAAGGCTCAAAGTAGAGCCGGTCGCTGGTGTCGTAGTCAGTGGAGACGGTCTCCGGGTTGCAGTTGACCATGATGGTCTCAAAGCCGTCTTCGCGAAGCGCAAAAGAGGCATGGCAACAGCAGTAATCGAACTCGATTCCCTGCCCGATGCGGTTTGGCCCGGAGCCGAGAATGATGACCTTCTTCTTGGTGGTCGGGGGCGCTTCGTCTTCCTCGTCGTAGGTGGAGTAGAGGTAGGGCGTCATGGACTCGAACTCGGCGGCGCAGGTATCCACCAGCTTGAAGACCGGGATGATGCCCTTGGCCTCGCGCAGTTCCCTAACCTGCTGGATGCCGGGGTGGCCGTCGAGCTTCCACTCGGTGGCGATGCGCTCGTCGCTGAGGCCGAGGCGCTTCAACTGGCGCAACCGCTCGGTAGAGATGGTCTCCGGGGTGGTTTGCGCGATCTCCATTTGCGCGACGGTGATCTCGCGGAGTTGGTGCAGGAACCATGGATCCATGCCAGTGAGACGGGCCACTTCGCGCACGCTCATGCCGCGCTCGAAGGCGTAACGGACGTAGCCAAGGCGCTCGGGCTTGGGGGTGACCAGCATCTGCGTCAGGCGGCGCGGCTCCAGGATTTCTGCGCCGGTCTTCTTGCCGGTTTCGAGAGCACGCCAGGCCTTCATCAGCGCTTCCTTGAAGGTGCGGCCCATGGCCATGACTTCGCCGACCGACTTCATCTGCGGGCCAAGCGTGTCGTCGGAGCCGGGGAACTTTTCGAACTGCCACTTGGGGATCTTGACGACGACGTAGTCAATCGTCGGCTCGAAGCAGGCTGGGGTCTTGCGCGTGATGTCGTTGGGAATCTCGTCGAGCGTGTAGCCGACCGCCAGCTTTGCGGCGATCTTGGCGATGGGAAAACCTGTTGCTTTGGATGCAAGAGCGGAGGAGCGTGACACGCGCGGATTCATCTCGATCACGGTCATGCGGCCGTCCACAGGATTGACGGCAAATTGCACATTCGAACCGCCGGTTTCGACGCCGATTTCGCGCATAACGGCGATGGCTGCGTCGCGCATCTTCTGGTACTCGCGATCGGTGAGGGTCTGTGCCGGGGCCACGGTGATGGAGTCGCCGGTGTGGACGCCCATGGGGTCAAAGTTCTCAATGGAGCAGATGATGATGACGTTGTCGGCGAGATCGCGCATGACCTCGAGCTCGTATTCCTTCCAGCCCAGCACGCTCTCTTCGATAAGGCACTCGTGGACGGGAGAAAGATCGAGACCGCGCGCCAGGATCTCCATCAGCTCTTCGCGGTTATAGGCGATGCCGCCGCCGGAGCCGCCCAGAGTGAAGCTGGGACGGATGAGCACCGGAAAGCCCATCTTGCTGGCGAATTCGAGGCCGTCGCGCAGGTTGTTCACCAGCGCCGACTTCGAGACTTCCAGGCCGATGCGCAGCATGGCGTCCTTGAAGAGAAGGCGGTCTTCGGCCTTCTTGATGGCTTCGAGCTTGGCGCCGATCATCTCGACGTTGTACTTGTCGAGGATGCCGGCATCGGCCAGATCGACGGCGAGATTGAGCGCGGTCTGTCCACCGACGGTGGGCAGCAGGGCGAACTTGCCGGAGCCGGGGACGGCAGCCAGCATTTCCGACTCGATGCGAATGATCTCCTCGACATAAGCGGGAGTCAGCGGCTCGACGTAAGTGCGGTCGGCCAGGTCGGGATCGGTCATGATGGTGGCGGGGTTGGAGTTGACCAACACCACCTCGAAGCCATCCTGCTTGAGAGCCTTGCAGGCCTGCGTGCCGGAGTAATCGAACTCGGCGGACTGGCCGATCACAATCGGCCCCGAGCCGATCACCAAAATCTTCTGAATGTCATTTCTGCGTGGCATTTGTTTGGTCGATTCCCTTGTACTGCCTGTTGTAGGCAGCGATCTTGTTCTGGAATTCTTTTTTGCTTGTGGTCAGTGTCGGGCAAACTGGGGAGCCGACAGAAACGATTACGCGGAGAGTGTTTGAGTGGAACAAATTTCGGATATCGAACCCGGCATCGACTGGGGACCAGGCATCTGAAAAGCCTTTTGCCTTGACCGAAAAATCATAATGACCCGAAATGCCACTGAAGGAAAACCGACCCATCGCATCCGTTTTTGTCTCGATGGCTTCGCTTCCCTTTTTTGACAGAGAAACAACTGCCTCTGCGATCGGATGCCCCATGAAATCTACTGCGGCACCATGGACATTGGAAAGATGGAGGGTCTTATAGACGCAATCGGCCTTTGCCCTAGCCCCAAAAGAGTCCAGCAAGCAAAAGAGGAAAAGCAAGGAAAGAGAAAACAATCGAATCGTCTGGCGGTTCTTGGTTTTCATCGCTTCCCTCCCTCGGGGGCTAAAGCCCCTGAGATTTTGGGATGTGCGCTTTCGGCACGACTAAAGTCGTGCCCTTTCAAAGCTGCAACCTTCATTGTGCTTTGCAAGTCGAGTTCAGGGGGCGTGTTTTGAACGGGTGCGGCTTCACACCTACCTCCTGCGAGGCCGCTGTTTTGAAAGGGCACGGCTTTAGCCGTGCCGCTATGCGCCCCAAAAACCTCCGTGGGCTTTAGCCCCTGAGGGATGGGGTCCAGCTTCCAGCCCGGATAAGCAGACGAGTACCGATACTCCTCCGCCCGTTCGCACAGATGTCTGTTGAGCGGATTCCCATGGATGTAATGGAGGTGCTTGTCGTAGTCTTCCCAATCGCGAATCCGATGGTCCGCAAAACCCCGTTGCCAGATCTCCGCATTCGATCCGAATTCCTTTTTCGCCCGGAAGGAGAAACCTCCCTTGATCAACTGCACCGCATGTTCCAGCGCATCAACGGGCGAGATCAAAAGATGGAAATGATCGGGCATCAGTACAAAACCGTGCAGCAGATAATTCTTGCCGCGATAAAGGAGCAGGGTTTGGAAGAAAAGCCTCGCCCACGGTTCCGCTTGGAACAATGCGCGACCTTCCCACGTTTTGGACGTGACGAAATAGGTCTGCGTGTTGTTCGTAGCGGGTTCGCGTGCGGGTTTCAAAACCATCCCTCGGGGGCTAAAGCCCGGTCATTTTGTGCTCGTATGCGGCACGGCTAAAGCCGTGCCCTTTCAAAACATCAACTCATCGCAACATCGACGCGGGCAGCTTCAGTTCTGTGAGTGGCCCCAAGGGGGGAGCCCACAAAAGGCTCTTCCGGTCGTCAGCATCCAGTTTTGGTCTGAGGATTGGCGTCTCGCCTCCATCCACAAATTCAACTTTGGTGCGCTGCATTCGCTCGTTTGCATCGCGTTCCCATCGCCGGGAATAACCCCATATCTCGACCTTTTGAGATTGAACCGCTGGGACATCCCAACTGATCACTTCGGCTTGCAATAACTTGTTATTGGCAAAGCATTTCAGGAAACGCACTTCTGAGCCAACATCATCACTGTTTGCCCAAAACTCCACCAACACTCTGTCCTTTTCAACCCAAGCTTCAGCCGTCGAATAGAAGTCAGTCTCCACCTTACGCAGACCTCTCGACAGGTCTTTGACCAAAGTCAGCGCGCTCCCAGGTCCAACCGCATATCTCGGCTCATCCTTCGCAACATCCAACCCGCAACCCCCAGCAAACCGCACCAAGGCAGGTTCCGGCTTGCCGGCCTTTATCCCAGCCAGATAACGAGTGAAAGGATCTTGCTGATTGCCCTGAGCGAAGGAAATAGAACTCCCCAGCCCTGCCAGAATTGCCAGGACTGGGAAGAAATGCCTCATCCCTTCCACTCCTCCATGAGGTTGCGGAAGTCGCGGAAGAGGTAGTTGGAGTCGTGCGGGCCGGGTGCGGCTTCCGGATGGTACTGGACACTGAAGAGCGGGAGCGTTTTGTGGCGCAGGCCTTCCAGCGTTTGATCGTTCAGGTCGACGTGGGTCAGTTCCACTTCGCTTGGATTGATCGAGTCCGGATCGACGGCGAAGTTGTGATTGTGCGCCGTGATCTCCACCTTGCCAGTGACCATGTTCTTGACCGGGTGATTGCCGCCGTGATGGCCGAACTTGAGCTTGTAGGTCTTGCCGCCCAGGGCTAGTCCGGTGAGCTGATGCCCGAGGCAGATGCCGAAGACCGGGACGCGGCCGAGAAACTGCCTGATGGCGCGCACCGCGTAGTCCACCGGCTCGGGATCGCCGGGGCCGTTACTGAGGAAGACGCCGTCGGGCTTCATCTCCAGCACATCTTCTGCCTTTGTCTGGGCGGGAACCACGGTGACCCGCATTCCCTCGCGCACCAGCATGCGCAGGATATTGTGCTTGATGCCGAAGTCGTACGCGACGACATGGAGGCGCTCGCGCGCTTCTTCCTTTTGGAGAAAACCCGTGGCGAGGTAAGGATCGCCGCTCTGGTTGAGGCTATCTTCCTTGTCGAAGGTGTAGATGGCCTTGGTGGAAACCACTTTGGCGAGGTCCGTACCGTCCATCTTGCGCAGGCTGCGGGCACGGGCGACCAGTTTGTCGGTGTCGCTCTCCATGGTGGAGATGACGCCGCGCATCACGCCGTGGGTGCGCAGGTGGCGCACCAGGGCGCGGGTGTCGATCTCGGCCAGCACCGGAACCTTGTAGCGCTCCATGTACTCGTCGGTGACCTGCTCGGAGCGCCAGTTGGAGCTGATGGGCGAGAACTCACGCACGATGAGGCCCTCGATGTACGGCTTCGCCGACTCGTTGTCTGCCTGATTTGTGCCGTAATTGCCGATCTGGGGATTGGTGAGGACTACGATTTGGCCAGAATAGGAGGGGTCGGTAGCAATTTCCTGATAGCCGGTGAGAGATGTATTGAAAACGACTTCTCCCTGGCATTCGCCAGGTGCGCCATAGCCGTGGCCTCGGAAGATGCGCCCGTCTTCGAGCGCTAAGATCGCCTGCATCGGGTCTCCGGGGAGTGGATTCAATCGATTCGGTGCAAGGTGCGCTATCCTCTTTGAAATCAGCAAGCCTAAGTAGCCGGTCACGTTTCTTTGCTGAAGAACTGCGCAAGGATTCAGCACGCCGTGGCAGAAATTGATTCGACCGCCTCATCTACTATATCAGTCTTTACGCGACCTTCAGCGGTGTGCCCAAAGAAGAGCGGCATGCAATATGCCAATGCAACTGCCGCAAATCCATATACATCCGAAAAAATGTCAGGATCACCCAATTGCTTGCCCAAAGCAGATTCTGGGCGGTGAAAGGAATGTTCGCCGCGGCGGATTGCGGCAAGCTGAAACCAGCAGAAGATGGAAGCTGCGCCGGCTGGATGCTTGCTCGATGAGTCGCCAAGCGACCGCCGGCGACAAAGCCTACGATTCTGCCAGCACCCCTTCCAGAAAAATGGCCATGAAGCCATTGCCTGTGCCACCGACGCGGCGACCAGCGAGGTCGCTTCTGCCACATACACAAAGAAAGGACACTGCACACTGACGCCCGGTCCTCACACGTCGCAAACTGCGCATTGGAAAACATGCGCTGAAACCAACCTTCAATTCCGTAGGCGCTCCTTCGTAAGATTGACCTGCTGTCGGTTACCAAGTGCCTGCACTCGACAAGCGGATCAATTCTCTTTGTATTTGCTCGAAGCGCATCTACTCGATGCATTGTGGCACTGTGCCGGCTAAATATACGTGTAACCCTGAGCCGTCTGCAAGCGCAACCTGTCCGGCACCGAAGGTCCGGTAGCTTCCTCTTGGTGCGATCGGTGTTCCCTTTTGTTGGGCAAGGAGATGATCGCCACACTCCAGGACAATTTGTCGGCAAGAAGAATTATCCACAGTCCTTTTTAGGAAAAATTTATGGAAATGTTCTTGACCTTGAGGTACTATGCATCTTAGTAACAACTGACAATCCCGTGCGGCCCCCGTTGACGCGGGTAGTATGAATTTACTAAGTGATCTTTTGCGCGCTTGCTTACCTTGCATCAATTCTCGCAAATCCGATTTGCGCTGTGCTCTCCGCGAGCTCTTCCCCTCGGCGCCGAAGTTCACTCATAGAATTTCCTATCTATGGCACCTAATATGAATAGAAAAGCGATTGAGCCCCGACGTTCTCTCCCCTAACGATGGGGCTCAATCGCACTTCCTAACACATCTCAAGTCTGCGCCTGGCAGTGCATTTAGAGATATCGTTCCTAGTATACTTATACGTTGCTCTGGATAATATGTCTTATGCCCCTCACGGAGAATTCCAACTATCCTGGATAATAGGGCGATGCGTCCTCAGATAGCAGACATGTTCTAAGTGAACGACTCCAGATCGTGGTTTGCGGCACGGATCTTCATCCGGTTCCCTGCCATGCGTGGAATAATCACTCTCATCGCCAAAGTTACGCTGGCCATCCCCGGCCGCGAAAGCATTGGCATTCGGTTCATTGAGATGAGCGACTTCCGATGGAGGCAGCTTGCTCTCCCGCAGGAAGAGCTTCGCAACGCGCGCGGCAATCAGTTCGTGGTCGCCTGGCGTCCGACCCTCGTCCCGCGCCGAGTCCCGTACTCGCCTCAAGGTCGTCTCTCTAACGCCTCGTAATTCTCGCGCCCCATGCCTGCGATGAAATGTCTTGGGCTGCTACGACAGCGGAATGACCTTATAACTGTGATGCTTGAAATCGGGAGCAACGATAATCGCGTCTGCCGGAGCATTCTCGATAACTGCATCGAGTACACGCGGCTTCCCCGAAGTCGGCTGTGGAGACGACCGCGGATCCAGTTCATAGCGCAGGCGAAATCCAAGATCCGATCGAACAAGCAGACCCTCCGGAAGCCTTGGAACACCAAGGAAGTTATGCGCTCCGCAACCTGTAATCACGGAATGTATGTGAATCCCATCGTCATTTCCACGCCAGGCGTTGACTGCAATATGGATTGGCGAATTTTCCTTGTCCGTGAGGATCAGACAGTCCCTGTCCTTGAAGAGATCGTTCACACGAACCACCTTGGCTTGAGGTCCGTAGAATTGCTGGATGGCCTCGCTGTTAATTTCACCGCCTGTCGCATCGTCTACCACAAAGAGCGGATGGGATCCAGCTTCTCTGATTGCCTCTCTATAGCCTGCCACCAGTTCCCATTCCGCACGAAACACATTTCTCCCATGCGTCAGATCACTGATGCGAAGTACGGATCCATACACGCCGATGGAACACACCAACAGCATAGCCACACATCGCTTCCACGCGCTGTCAACGTGCGAGAGAACGATTCCACATCCCAGCAGCACCAGCGGATAGGTTGCTGCCCCATACCTCGGATCGCCATTGAATCGCATCGGGAAGACGAGACTGCCGGCAGCTAGGATCAACACCGTCTGGGTGGCGAACCCACCCTTCTCCATCAAAGACACAATGCGTCCTCGAAGCTTGCTCTCCTTGCCTCTGGGTGCGATGACCCCTCGAAGCCAAAGGATCGCACTGACCAGAATGGTGCCCCATACGATCGTGTCCACCGCGAACCCCACTGCGCGAAATGTGGATAGAATCCTTGGATCGTATTGCTGGGAATGCATCAGAACTCCGAATGGCCACTTCTCGACAGCCTCAAACAGTTTGTCCAGAATGCCAGAGCTTGCCCCCTGTCCTCCACCGCCCCCCTCATCGGAGGACAATGCTCCGGCAATCCCGAACGCGTAGGCGCGCAGAGCCAACACAATCATCACAGGCGCACAGAATGCGACGATTCCGGCCAATCGCCGTAACCGCGACCATTCCGACTCGCGCAAGAGTGCGATCCCCATGACGATCGCTACGGGCCATGCCGGTTCCTTTGCTCCCACGGCAACCGCGATCATTATCCAGGCCGGCAGATAGCGTCTCTTCAAGAAAAAAACACTCGCCGCCACGATAAAGAACCCTGCCATCGGATCAACTGCGAAACTGATCAGGAACAGTTGTTGCTGCCCGTACGCGGGAGACAGGAACACTAGAAGTGCCGCAAGATGCGAGAACCACGCCTCCAACCCTAGGATCTCGGCAGCAATATAGAATGTCAGCGCGCACGTGCCTGCCTGGTAGAAATAGTTGGCGAACAGAAAGCACGAGTACTTCGATCCGAACAACAGAGACAGTAAGTAGTACTGCGTGCACTCCGAGGGCCGGATAAAGCTCCTGTAGAGACTATTCCAGTCAGGATAGTCCATTCGATACAGGCTGAATGGCTTGATGAACCAGTCGATGAAATGCGGATGAAACATCCACGCAGAACTCGCGATCTCGGAAAATTGTTCCTCGACGTAAATATTGCGAATTCTGAAAAACCAAAAAAGAGTCAAGGCACCAAAAGCCACTACCATCCATAACGCCGCCCTCACTTTATTCGACGCGAAGAGCTGTGCCGCCTTTGCGCGCTTCATCGGCCCTATGAGGGAAGGCTCATGCAGGTGACGTTCTTCCGACTCCAGTTCTATTGCCGGAGTAGATAACGAGAGCATTCGATTGACCTCGTGCATCCATCCCTCCCTTTACATTTCTAAGCGATTTATTAAAAGAGGCGCCGAGCAAGCGAGTCCGGCAATCTCACACTCGATTACAAAATCCATATGCTCTGCGCCATACACTTGCTCATTTGGCGCTGCAGACTGCAGTTCAGCACCCACTAAGCGTTTGTAGCCAGGAAGCGCATACTGCAGAAAATCATCTTGACCTGCGCTATATCGCTATATCATAGCGGTCTTATCGACTTGCGCAGCCAGAATCGAACGCACTTTCAATCAAACGAGAGGCGATACATTACAATTCATGACCGACGCCCATTCGTCATTATGCATGGACTTTTTGATCGCGCCAACTCATTTTCTGTCTATTTTGGCGTCAGAACTTTACTCGGAAGGTATAAACGTACTGCAAAGCAGACATTCGAACCATCTCCGCGAACATAAACAAAACCTTGTCCAGATTCACATCTTTTGTCGCGGAAAGTCGATCTTCGTCTAAGGTGTTAGGATATTACGAGTGGAGATTATCGAACTCTTCCTTCCGCTGTCAAGTACCTAAACGATGCTCGCAATGTTTTCAACTCTACCGGTGTGTTTGTGTTATTGAAAGGTCAATCGCCAACGCAACTGGCACGGGAGGAATCTCCTGATATGACAAGGCCGGTGGGTTACATTCCGACCCCGAAAACGAAAGTAAAAACATCTAGTATATTACGACCACGCGAAATGTATGTTTATCCTATTGTAAATCCGATACTTCCAAGGTTAGAGTGAATTAACATCACGATTCAACGTAGAGTGCATCGATGCAGTCCTTCCCCTTTTCAGCATCCTGATGCCGCTCTAGGAATCTCTTGAGGACGATCTTACGTTGCAACAGAACTGGCTCGCGCCGGTTCAACGCATGGACGTCCATATGCTTGAAGTACTCTAACTAGATTTCCGAATTGCATAGCGCAACGCGCAATGCAAACAAACACATGTATCTCTTCGCTACCGAAACGCGCTTGTGGAGGTTCCTTCCAATGAACAGCCAGGATTCGATTACTCGACTCGCTATTGTCAGTCACCATCCCTTGATAGCCATTGGGCTGGCGAAAGTATTTCAGGACGATCAACGAGTCGTGATTGTGCAGGAGAGGTCATCGCTTGCAGCTTTGGTGATCGCATCCGACGCCTTGCCGCCCGATGTCACGCTGGTCGACTGGGACCTTATTGCACAGGACCATGACGCAGCAAAAGTGGTTGGCGCTCTTAGCCGCTCGACGCAGATACTCTTTCTCATGCAGACCCCCGGGGCACGTGATTGCCGCATAGCGCTTGAAATGGGAGCTCGCGGCGCGCTCTCGAAGACCAGCCTTCCCGCAACAATTCGCAGGGCGGTATGGAAGGTAGCGAAGGGTGGTATCTGGATGGATCGTACCACTACCGAGTCTGTTCTTGAATACACTTTGTCGCCCACGAACCCGCTCGAGCTGGATAGGCGCAGGTTGGAATGGCTTACTCAGCGCGAACTCGAGATCGTGGAACTTGTTTGCCGTGGTTATCGAAACAAGAAGATAGCAAGTGATCTTTCCATCTCCGAGACTACGGTTTGCCACCACCTCACATCTGTCTTCAGCAAGCTTGAGGTGGAAGACCGGATGAGTCTGATGGTGTTCGCCCAGCGGCATTCCCTGCATCTGGCATCGCGCCACCAGGCCAATCGACTGCGCAAGAGTTCGTTTGGCAATGCTCCGACTCGTGCGGTGGGCGGAAGTAGTTCCAGGGGCGACAGTAGCCCGCGAAGCCTCTCGGCAGCTCCTTTTTCAGCAGCATAGCCGCGACAAGTACGAGCACACCATGGGTATTTGTGGCATGGAGACTGTTCATGGTGTGCTGCATTCGATATTCATATCAGTTGTTAACATTGCCTATTACATGATTTAGAACCATACTCTACAACCTGACATCGGAGGTCCCTTGACCACAGGCAAGAAACCTGACCTTGTTGTTGTCACTGGCGCAGCTCGAGGAATTGGCAAGAGCATTGCACTCGAAATCGGAAAGCAAGGATCGTTCGTACTTTGCATATCACGCAGCGCTTCCACCGAACACACAGCGGAGGAAATTCGCTCAGCCGGAGGCCAAGCCTCAGCCCTCCGCGTCGATCTTGCAAGCTTCGAAGAAGCAGGCTCGAGAGTCACAGAGTGGCTCGCGGGAAAACCCTTCCAGCGCATAGGAGCAGTTATGGCTGCAGGCGCACTTGGCCCTGCCGGCACGCTTGCTTCGACTTCCCTAAAGGATTGGGACTCAACATTTCGGACCAACGTGTTGGGTAACCTTGCCGTCGCCCAGGCGGTTCTTGGATCGATGCGCGAACATCGATTCGGACGCTTCGTGTTTTTTGCAGGCGGGGGTGCGGCGTACGCCTATCCGATGTTCCCCGCATATGCTGCATCCAAAACAGCGCTTGTTCGCGCGGTTGAGAACCTTCACGAAGATTTGAAGGACGAGGGGGATTTCGCAGTCGCCATTCTCGCGCCCGGCGCTGTGGATACCGATATCCTCGCGGCGGTTCGGGCCCACGGCGGATATGTCAAGACTACAGTTGCAATGGATGAGCCGGTCGGATTCGCCCGCGAATTCGTGAACGCCGAATCGGTAGGGTTTTCAGGGGGCTTCGTACATGTTCGCGACGAATGGGCATCCTATCTCAACAACGGAAAAGTACCTGAGAAGAGAGATTTGTGGAAGTTGAGGAGGGTGGAATGAAGAGAGTCGGCGTAGTTGGCGCAGGATTGATTGGACGCGAGCGGCTGGATGCGATCAAGAAGCTTTCGGAAAAGGGACTCCCGGTCGCCATTGGCGGAGTGTTCGATGTTAGTAAAGAGTTGACGGAAAAAGCAGCGAATGATTACCAGACCAAGGGACATTCGAGCCTTGAATCATTTCTGGCTGACGACTTCGATCTCGTCGTGATCGCCTTGCCGCATGACATCACTGTCGAGGTTGCTTTGAAAGCGCTTGAATGCCGCGGAGATGTGCTCATCGAAAAACCGATGGGACGAGGACTCCGTGAAGCCGCCAAGCTGTTCCAGGCAGGTGGCGAACGCCTGAAGGTCGGATTTAACTACCGCTTTTACCCAGGGATTCGGCAATTGATCAAGGACTCTCAAAGCGGAACCTTTGGACAACCGATATCCATCGAGTTCCTGCTCGGGCACGGGTGTTTCCCGGGCCAGGAAAAGACCTGGAAACTCAACCAGGAGCGTGCAGGAGGCGGGTGCCTTATCGATCCGGGCATTCATCTTCTGGATCTATGTTTGTTGTTGGCTCCCGACGGCCTGGAGTGTTCAGGCGGCGCCAGTTGGTCTGGCTTCTGGAAGACAGGGGTTGAAGAAGACGTCAATATTGTTCTTCGCGGAAAAGATGTATCCATCTCTTTGCATGTCTCGATCGTTCATTGGAGAAGTGCGTTCCGCATGGCCGTTCATGGCACCGACGGCTACGGCATAGTTACCGGAAGGAATCGCAGCTACGGGGCTCAGAGTTATCTAGTCGGACCCCGGTGGGGATGGCAGTCAGCTCCGAGTCAAGCTGCTTCGGAACATGTAAAGCTTACCTCAGACGGAATGGACGTATTCGCCGACGAGATGGAGGCCTTGCTCTTTCCCAATGCCGATGCGAGAGCCTCTTGGCCGGCGCCCGCCACTTCGGCAGAGGCCATGCGAGTAATGGAACTTCTTGACAATGTTCGTTCCAGTTTAAATCTTCGCAGGGAGTATTAACTGGTCGCTTGTTCAGACCGTTCTTGCTCTTTATAAAGTGGAGAGTCACGTCCGGCCCGGCAAATCATTAGCGGTGGTGCGGGCGTGACACGAGCTTTCTATTGAAACCGCTGCCGCGCCTGCGAGCCTTGGCTGTATTTGTTCGTCAAAACTCCAAGGCCGATGCGTGAAGTGCCCATCGGAATGCTGCCATTGCGGCGCTCCGCGCATTGAGACCATCCAACCTCCTTTATCAGTCAGAGATCAAAACTCCATGCGAGTTACAATGCCAACACACAGCGCGCTGGGGTCTGCTGCTGCAGTCGCATGGAATGCGATGTCCAAATATCCCGGTCTTAGCACGCTGAGCCAGAGGCCCGGTTAGAATCCACCCAGCTTGTTGTACCTGATAGCGATTGGCGCATTGACCGCGTCCCTTGAGTCGATCTGTCACGCATATCGGCCCGCGACCTTCTCAGTAAGTTGTCTCTTCCGCTGCAAACCCGATCCGCATTTCGGAAGCAGAAGCATGCTTCCGCAAAAAGGCTCGCATTGCGCGACCCAACAGACTTCCGGAATCCTTTCAAGAGAAGCTGACCCCGCGGTCGTTGCGCCTACACACAAGAACCGCAGTCTCGACATTTGCGACTCCAGGCGAAATGTTTCGTTACGATGGCTGCTCCTACCGCGGACAGTCCCCTCCCCCAGGCAGGACTTCTCCCCATATTCTTATGCTGGATCCAACTGCCGTTCCCGCGCGCCGTGAATACACGAGGTCCACGCCCCGTACTTGGCGTCGAATACCCGGCAACGTGAAAGTCGGCGACACGGTATTATTTCCGACATCGAAATGGCGCAGGAAACGCATTGACTGACTGTTGGTGAAATGTACAGTGATCTCCTCCAATGCGACAGACTCCCCTTCAACCTCAAACCGAATAGCACAGACCGCTTCCTTCATTCCATCTGCGACAACATATGTGCTCGTGCTTGCCACGCTCGTCTTTCCACTTCCCAGCTCATGCCATGACAGCTGCTGCGAAACACCCTCTCTGGAAATCGTCATCCAAAGAAACAGAAACGCCAACCCATATTTAGAAACCATCCGATACATCCCCATTTTCGCTCTTCTCCCATCTATACGATTGTGAATCCCCGCATCCCACCATCAACAAAATGGTCTGTGCTCCTCGGTCACTTGCTTTCGTCCCTTTGCACATTCACCGCATCACTTCTGTAGGTCTGCTCTATCGCGTCACATCAGCCTAAGCCCCTGCGGAAACCATGGATCAGTTGCCCGCTGTCATTGTCGATGGTCTCCTTATCGACAATCTCATTCGCCGGTTCAAGGATCCTCGACTGGGTAGGATTGAGTTCCTATAAACGACCGGCAAATCGTGTCGGGCGCCGCGCCTCTGGATCCGGTATGTGCACTGCGCAGCGATGCATATTGTGAGGATGGGAACTGCGCAACTGGCACTCGTTAGGTTCCTCGATTCTATTTATTGTTCGAAGCATACGACAGAATTGCATTGGCGCAAATCCGTTTTTTCAAATCGGGCAGAGTTCTTAAGACAGCGATTCCGACGCACATCTAGAAGGTATTTATATGCCTTCTAGAGTGAGCATATTTGTACTACTACGATGTCGACCTATTTACCATACCTTGGATTACACAACTACCATTCAAAAATAGATGTTGTCATTCACATTATCCAATGCTATTCTTCATTCACATTAGCCGGTCTTCAACTGATTTCAGCTTACACATTTGGTTGGCCGGCCGCAATGCTATTTAGCACATATCGCAGACGAACTCAATAGCGGACGCAGCACTAGATCAGTATTGCCTGCTGCAACACTTCGATTGGCATTCCCCAACTACCAGCGATCATGCGACGGTTAAGCACATCTGCAATGGAATTGACAATTGGATCCTGCACAAGCCTCTTAATTCAGCGTCAATAGTACCAACTACTCTGAAAACAGCAAGGCCGATGCCATCGAAACAAACTCTTTGTTCGAGGTGGAATACAAATGAACTATCAGCTTCAGTCCCCTGGATACGCTATCGCTCCAACGGTGGGTCAACCCGCACCTCCCGATTTGACTCTCGCGGATATTGCCAAGGCGATTCGCAAGCGCTGGAAAGTGATATTCACTACATTTGGTTGCTTTCTCCTCCTGGGGATCTTGGCTTGCGTTATTATGAGACCCCGTTACGAGGCAACGGAAGTCGTACAGATACAGAAGGACAGTTCCGGGCCCCTCGGACTCGAAACCGAAATCGGCGAGGGCGCTGTTCCAGCGGATGCGATTGACTACAATATCACTCTTCAAACGCAGGCAGGGATTCTGACTTCAGATGGGCTTGCGGTTAAAGCAGTCGAAGACCTTGGACTTGAGAAGAACACGGACTTTCAGCCGAAGTTCAGTCCGGTTGGATGGGTTCTCGGATTCATTTCTCCTCGCGGAGTGGCCGACCCTGTCGCAGTTCCTCTGCATGATGCGCCACAGCGGCGCGCGCGCGCCATCAGGATCTTTTCCAGCCATCTCAAGGTGAAGGTCACCGAAGGCACGCGCCTGATCTCGATCAAATACAACAATCCAGATCCAAAAGTTGCAAGGGCGGTTGTAAACAACCTGGTCAATTCATTGACCGAATACAACTTCCAAAGCCATTTCGCTGCTACGACACAAGCCGCCAAGTGGCTTGAGGGGCAACTCACAGACCTCAAGACTGCTGCAGAAACTTCTCAAGCTCGCGTCGTTCAGTTGCAGAAGGATGCGGATGTCTTCACTACCGGCGACACGGATTTGATGGGACACGTGATGTCGGTCAGCGTGGTTTTGTCGCGGCTGCAGGATCTGAACACCGCCCTATCAACTGCACAAACCAATAGAATCCTAAAAGAGGCCGTCTATCGTTCTGTGCAGGGCGAAGGACCGGAGTCTATCTCTGGCCTCGCCGGAAACCTGATGAATGGGGCTTCACCGGATGTTGTCAACTCACTCAACGTGATTCAAAGCCTGCGCACGCAGGAAGCGGGAATCCGCTCGACCTACGCGAACGAATCTGCACGATATGGGCCGGATTTCCCGCACATCCAGCAGTTGCAGGCGCAGATGTCGGATCTCGAGAAATCAATCAAGGAAGAAACAGCCAGGATTCAGTCACGTGCCAAGAGTGACTACAACATCTCCGTCAGGACCGAGGAGGATACCCGAGCGCTTTATGAAAAGCAGAAGGCGCAGGCCGCTGCTCTCAATGGCAAAACCATTGACTACACCGTAGCCAAGCAAGAGGCAGATCAGAACCGAGGCCTCTACAACAACCTCTATCGCAGGCTGAAGGAAGCCGGCGCGATCGCTGGATTGCGAAGCTCGAACGTTCTCGTCATGGACCCCGGAGCCACACCAGGCAAACCGAAATCTCCCAATGTCCCGATCTATCTCGCGGCATCCGGAATGGCGGGTTTGTTTTTTGGATCTCTGCTTGCGCTCTATACCGATTCAAAAGACAATTCTCTAACGGAGATCTCCCAGGTTGAACGCGATCTTGGGATTCTTCCCCTCGCGGTGCTTCCCACGTACGCTTCGTCACGGCAGATGCGGCAGAGCGATACCAAGTACCTTGGACTTCCCGAATCGGACGGGGCGTCGGCGCGGTTCCCCGATTCGCTCAAGGATCTCAACCAATGTTATGTAGAGGCGCTACGCAAATTGCGAACGGCTGTCCTCCTTCCGCAGACCGGCGCACCGCCGCGGGTGCTGATGATCACAAGCTGCCAGCCAGGTGTGGGTAAGACATCGCTCACTCTCACTTTTGCCGCATCGCTCGCTCAGCAGGGCCATAAGGTTCTCGTTGTGGAGTGCAATATGCGGCGTCTCGCAATGCAGCATCTGCTCGGATTATCGGCATCGAGTGGACTTAGCACAGTGCTTACCGACTCTCGCATACCGACTCCGATCCATCCGGTTCCCGATGCG
Organism: uncultured Occallatibacter sp.; assembly: GCA_964595345.1. Taxonomy (GTDB): domain Bacteria; phylum Acidobacteriota; class Terriglobia; order Terriglobales; family Acidobacteriaceae; genus Telmatobacter. The sequence goes on along the minus strand of CAZQPY010000007.1, from coordinate 54,504 downwards.
CCTGGAGTGTCGGTACTCAGTGCCGGACCCGCGAGCGAGTTCTCTACGGAATTGCTTGGATCCGGTCGCATGAAGGCGCTGATCGACAACCTCCGGAAGGAGTATGACTTTGTTCTGCTCGATGCGCCACCGGCACTTGCCGTCGCCGATCCGCTGGTTCTTCTGAATGTCTCGGATATGGTTCTCCTGGTGGTTCGCTATGGACACACGTCGCGCCAGTCTATGGCGCTTGCATACCGCACCATTGCTTCGGCCGCAGCAGGAAAACCGATCGGCGTGGTAATCAATGGAGTACGCGACAAGTCGAGAGCGCTCTACGATTATTACGGCTATAAACTATCTCACTCCGGTGGAGAAAACAGGCGAGGAGCGACAAATGCATAATAGAATGACTCACCATCTTCTCAGACTCTCTTTGTCTGCTTCCCTTTTGCTTACTGCTGCTGCAATTTGCAGCCCGGTCTTTGCAGAGGATACGCAGATCGCCGCGAATGGACCGAGCGCGTCTGTCGATGCTCAGGCAAATACTGCGCAGAGCTATGTTGTCGGCCCAGGCGATACTCTACATGTGGTCGTCTTTGACGAACCCGGACTGGAGCAGCGCATCGCCGTTTCGGACTCCGGCCTGGTCCATCTTTTTCTCGTTGGCGACATGCGCGTGGCTGGTCTGAGTGCCGATCAAGTGGCCCGCTCATACGAGAACTTACTGCGCGGTCATTATCTTGTGCACCCCGTCGCGAACGTAACCATAGATCAGTCCGCGACAATGCAGGTATCTGTCCTGGGTGAAGTGCGAAATCCTGGAACCTTCGAGATTGGCACCGCCAGAAACGTCCTCGACATTATCTCGCTTGCCGGCGGGCTCAACGACGATGCCGACCGCAGGCTCACAATCAAACACAGGGGGACAAAAGCCGACGCCACCGAGGTGTTTCTCCCCAACAATGCCAACGACGCTATCGCGCAATCTGTACTCGTTTACCCCGGTGACACTGTCATTGTGCCCAAGGCGGGACTTGTCTACGTACTGGGCGACGTGGGAAGGCCCGGTGGGTATTACATGCAACGCGACTCGAGTTTAAGCGTTCTCCAAGCACTGGGTATGGCAGGCGGGCTATTGCCCAATGCGGCGGCGCCAAGCTCGCGGATCGTTCGAAAAGATCCCAACGCGCCGAATGGCTATACTCAGATCCCATTGCAGCTCAGGGCAATTCAGCGCGGCAAGCAAAAGGATATCGCATTGCAGGCCGACGACGTAATCTATGTTCCCTTCAGTTATGCTCGCAATATGATCGTCCAGTCTCCCGCCATCCTGGCGTCTCTGGCTTCCGCGGTCATTTACACACACCCGTAATCCGTTTGGCGCAGACACATCGTCGCACCCGGGAGTGCGGCACGGCCGATCCGGCATCCGCATGTTTTGAGGAGGCTTAGCTTAATGGCTACAGACGATCGCAAATTCGAATCCATCCCATTGGTTAGCGCGGTCATCCCTACGCTGAACCGCCCGGTGCTTGTTCTCAATGCTGTCAAGAGTGCTCTGCGCCAAACGCATGCAAACATGGAAGTGATCGTTGTCGTTGACGGACCGGACTATGAAACGAGAGCGGCCCTCGCCAGGATAGAAGACAACAGACTCAAGGTCGTTGCTCTTGATGAGTCTGTGGGAGGCGCGGAAGCGCGCAATTGCGGGATTCGTGCGGCTTCGGGGAAATGGATTGCCCTGCTTGACGATGACGATGAATGGACAGACGACAAGATCCGCCTTCAAGTGCTGAAAGGCGAAGGATCTGCGAACCCATATCACATGGTGTTTACAAGGATGACCGCTCGGTTCGAGAATGACGATCATCTGTGGCCTCGTCGCCTTCCCAACCTTGGTGAGCCCATGAGCGAATATCTGTTTACGCGGAAGGGGCTCACTTTTGGAGATGGCTTTCTGCAGACATCGTCATTCTTCGCAAGCCGTCAGTTGTTTCTTGAAATACCATTCCGCAAGGGACAGAAGAGGTTCCAGGACACCGACTGGCTGCTTCGCGCGAACGCACATCCGCGTGCATCGTTCGAAGTATTGCCGGATCCGTTGGTTGTCTATTATATGGACGGCGAGAATACCGTCAGCAGAAAGCCCGACTGGGAATATCTCTATCAATGGGCGCGCAGCAATCGCGAACTGTTTACCGATCGCGCATATTCCTTTTTTCTTGCCACGCAGTGTGTGCCGCGCGCGGCACAACAGAAAGAGCGGTTCTCCGTTTTTGTCAAGTTGCTGCGGGAATCGATCGTGGATGGGGCCGCCACTTTCATCTCATTCGCGATCTGTTGCAACCTTTGGTTTGTACCGGCCAACTTGCGTCGGGACCTTCGCGAGGCGCGTGCCAATTGGACAAAACGAATTGGCCGCGCACGCAGTTTCCTTGCCCTCCCGGTAGCCTGACGCCAGTTAGTTTGCAGATTCGGTCTGCGTGCTGTTCGTAACGATGGGCGTACATTCTTCTGGCACCCCCTAACTGACTGCGACCTCTGTGGAGGCCTTATAAATGCGACTGAGCCTTACATTAACTGAATTCCTGGTTGTGTGCCTCCTGCTCTTTTTCGGCACTCTTGGATACCTGCCGATCCTCATGCCGAACACAGGCGGCGCACTTACCGCGCAAGGACAAATGACGCAGGTACATACCATTAACCATGTGGTCCTGGCATTGGTCTGGGGCGGAATATTCCTCTGTCTGTTGCAAGCTCGTTTCCGGTTGCGCCTAGACCTCTTGTCCGCAAAAGCCTCGATGGCCTACGGTGTATTTGCAATATCCTCTGTACTCTGGTCCGCGCAGGGCGCAAGTAGTTTCTCGAGCGGCATAAGCCTCTTCATTTCGACAGCCTTTGCGATCTATCTGGTCAGCAGGTTTGACCGCGAGCGACTCGTAATCCTTCTGAGTTGGATGATCTTCATTCTTGCTTCAGCCAGTGCTCTATTCGCTGTTGCTCTTCCACGGTACGGCATTGATCATTTTGCACACACTGGAGCTTTGCAGGGAGTATACGGGCAGAAGAACGCACTCGGATTGGTGATGGTGTATGGAATTGGAATCGCGTTGTCTCTCACCCCCAGAACGTTCGTTGAGAGGATATGGAAGAACGGTTTGATTCTTCTTTGTATTGCGGAGGCAGGACTCTCGGAGTCGCGCGAAGCCTGGGTTGCTGGATTGCTGGTTCTCATTCTGTACGCGCTACTCAAGATCTATACCCGTTTCGCAATGGGATCGCGCAGCTCATTATTGGTCATGTTCTTCGGCGTCGTGGCTGTTGCCGGCGGACTCCTGGTGGCTGTCTGGAAGCCACTGCTCAGTCTCCTCGGACGCGATCCGACGCTGACCGGAAGAACCGATCTTTGGGAAGCAGTGCTGGAGCGGTGTGCCAATCATCCTTTGAGCGGATATGGCCTTGGAACATTCTGGGGATCCAACGACTCTCTCCCGATCTCCATGATCGTTCATTGGGTTCCAACAAGCGCCCACAACGGATTCCTCGAATGCCTGCTCGAATTGGGAGCGATCGGCCTGCTGCTGTTGCTCTTCCTCATCGTTTACGCCATGCGCAACTCGATCACGATTCTGACGAGCCAAGCAGTTCTCGATCACAGCAAGGCCTGGATGTTCCTCATCTTTACCATTGTCCTGCTCAATATGACAGCTGACATTACAGGAATTGTAAACAGTATTAGCTGGCTTCTTTTGACTTGTAGTGCGTGTGCTCTTGAGCAGAATGTCAAAGATTCTCGTTGGCACTTGGCGCCCCCGGAACGGAATATCGCGAGGAATTACAATGCGCTTTCCACGTCTATGCAAGTAGATAGAGCTTAAGCGTCTCTGAGTCTGCGGCGAGTTCATTGGTCCGATTGGTCATGGTGCGCCGACAATCTCGTAATCGGCAGCGCGGTTCCCTGGATCGTCTCTGACGTTTGCACAACTCGAGATTGCTGGGTGCTACCTGGTCGGGGCCAAACCGATGCCCGATTGGTTGCGAGGAACAGGTTTTTAGCGAGGACTGCATAAAAATGCCCAATTCTTCAACCATTGATCGACGCCTCAATGATACTGAAAACACTGTTCTCCGCAAGAATGATAAGCCCTATCGCGCAGATATTGACGGTATTCGCTCGATCGCGATCCTGAGCGTCGTGCTGTTTCACGCTCGCCTGCCTCTCTTCTCCGGAGGTTTCACCGGCGTCGATATCTTCTTCGTTATCTCCGGATTTCTTATCGGCGGTCATATCTATTCGGACATACGGCGCGGAACGTTTACGTTCCTTACGTTTTATCAGCGCCGCGTGAAGCGAATTCTTCCGGCATTCTACGTAGTCCTGGTCTTTACACTTCTCGTCGCGGTTGTTTTCCTGTCCCCGTTTGAAGCCGAGCATCTTGGGAAGACAGCATTTTGGTCTACCTTATCCGCATCGAACATTCTCTTCTGGCAAACCGCGGGATACTTCGATCCGAATAGTGAATACAATCCCCTCTTGATGACCTGGTCTCTGGGAGTGGAGGAACAGTTCTACTTCATCATTCCCTTGATTCTCGTGATTTTTAACCGCATCAGGCGAACTCTTCTCTTGCCTGCGACTCTCTTCGCATGCGTTGCTTCCTTGTCTCTTGCGGCATTCGCGCTTGGATCGCACCCAACGTTCGTCTTCTACATGTTGCCCTGCCGGGCATGGGAACTCGGGATAGGCGTGGCGCTCGCCCTCGCTGAGAAGGATCGCCTCATTGCACTCTCAAGGCCAGTAGCCGAGGCGATCAATCTCATCGGAGTTGCGCTTGTTGTTGTGCCGATACTGATTCTCACAGTCACGACTCCGTTTCCCGGATTAGCGGCTCTGCCGTCTGTTCTGGGCACCGCATTTGTAATTGCGACGCCCACCACTTGGATCAATCGGCGTGTTTTGTCTGCTCAGCCGCTCGTTTTCATTGGGAAGGTCTCTTACTCCTGGTATCTGTGGCATTGGCCTCTCCTGGCATATGTGAGAATTCTTTACGGCAACACTCCGCCGCCGCTTGCAATCGCGCTTACGCTCGTCCTCGCTTTCCTTGCCGCAGTTCTATCCTATTATTTTGTTGAGCAGCCATTCCGGAGTTCCACGGTCAGGCCCGGACCACTGGTCCTTCGCTATGTGGCGGCCAGTCTCCTGGTCGCGATCGCTTGCGCCGCCTTGTGGAGATCCCAGGGCATTCCGCAACGTTCCCCGAGTCTCGCCTCCATCGAGACCGAGAGCCTGAGCCTTACAACCGATCCTTGTTTAGCGCCTTACGGCAAAGACACACCAAACTTGTCGCGCGCATGCTTTGAGAGTTCTCCCGACAGCCCGGGTGTTGCGATATGGGGCGATAGCCATTCCGCAGCGCTGGCGCCGGGCCTACGCGCAATGGCCGCATCGCACGGCTATCGCTTCACCGAATTGAGCAAGGCGTCCTGTCCTCCTCTTTTGGGAGTTTCGCGCTACCTCCCTCATCATCCAATGCTGGCTGCAGAGTGCTTCCAATTTAACAAAACCGTCCTTTCCACCCTGCAATCGGATGCTGGAATTCGTGTCGTCGCATTGGCGGGCTTTTGGTCTGCGCCTTTTCATCAGAGCCAGGAGGATGGATGGTTGGTGTCAAATCCGTATCGGCCCGATACGAGCCTGGCCCTCGAAGAGTCACGGCAACTCTTTGCTCAGTCACTTGCGGCAACTATCCGCACCTTGCAAAGAGCCGGAAAGACTGTGATTGTCTTTGGGGACGTTCCTGAATTCGGTGTCGATCCCCTTTGGAGGATTCGGACATCGCGCATCCTTGTACGCCACACAATGGGCTCTTGGCTCGGCGTTCTCGAAGATCGCGATCCCGGTACCGATTCGCCTGTCGATGTTGCGATGGCAGCACAATCTCAGAAGCTGCTTGAAGACACTGTGGTGCCCGTCCCTCACGCCGCATTCGTCGACTTACGGCGAGAATTCTGTGTAAACACGTGGACATGTAAATACCGTAATGGAAACTCTTTGCTGTATACCGATCCACAGCATTTGTCGGCAATTGGAGCTCATTATGCGCTACGCGATTTTAACCTCCCCGATATTTCCGAACGGGATGAGAAAACGCTGTCGATGCTTACCGTGAGGCCCGCGATTGTGACGATGTCACATTGATTCATCGCCTGTGATATTCGCCACGCAGATTGACACGCGTCCAATAAATACAAAATGAAAAGCGGGCTCATCTGCCTGACAGATGAGCCCGCTTTTCATTTGCTTTTGGAACACCGCAGCCTTGATTACTCCGTGAAGTCGATCAATGCAGCGGTGGTTGTAGGCATGTTGGAGAGCGTAAAGACCCCGTTCTGTCCGGTGATGGTTGAGGTGACGACCTGACCCTGGATGGTTCCATCTGTGCTTCCATCGAAGGTCTGTCCGCCCAGAGTCACTCCAACAGTCGAGGTGTAACTTGGCGCGGAGAGGTAGCGCACAGTTCCGGTCGTATAGCCGGGAAGGTTGATCTGAACGTTGCCCGTCGCAGCCTCATCCTTGTTGATGACGATCATGTGTGTGGTTCCATTTCCATCGATCGTCGCCCAGATGGAGACGTTCGCGTCGGAAATGGTCGAGACGGGGAGCAGAGATGCATTTCGTCCCGCCATCTGAGCGAATGTCAATAGCCCGTAGTACACCGGGTTGACGAGGGTAAGCGAGAACGTGGTGTTTCCTTTGTAGCAAATCGGTTTGAACTGGAACAACTCGTACGCAGTGTACTGGCCGGAATGCCAGTTGACTCCATCCATACCATTGTTCAAGAAGTTGAACATGGTATCGATGGACCAGAGTGCCGAAGAGAAGCTGTTGCTGATGCCGGCTGCTCCGCCTCCGCCAATCGAGTTCATCTCTCCCATTCTGAAGATGAGCCCATTTTGATGCGCTACGGCGGCAAACGGTGCGTACATGCCCGGCAGCTTTGTAGCAGAGGTTGGCTGAAGAAGGTAATCCGGCGGAAGCGTCTGTCCTGCTGCGGCACCTGACAGATATGCGTGCTGACTGACGATTGTCGGAGTCAATGTTGCACTGCTAATGGCGCCTTCCATGCCCGCATCCCAGCTTGACCCGGCGACAGACGGCCCCATGATGTTGACATTGCCGCCAATCGTTGACTGGATTCCCTGCTGCCACTCTTGAATCTCCGCCTGGTAATTGGAGAACGTGTAGGTGGATGGACGCATGTTCTGAGACGGATAGTTGTCCGGTTCATTGCCAATTTCAATCGCCTGAATCAGATTCGCAGGGATTCCGTTCACCCAAGTCGACGCCTCTGACTCAGTCAGCGAGAGATTATCTGTCATTAGATCCACACCGAGCGTGTAGTTCACGTTCAGTGCTTGCGCAAACTCCACCAGAGGTTCCGTGTCCGCTTGAATTCCGGCAAGCGTCGAGTTGTCTCCCTCAATGCGGAACAGCAGCGGCGCCGTGTAGTACTGAGTGAGGTTGCCGAGCAGGTTTCTGTAAATCTGGTTCACGCCGCTTGACGCCTGTCCCATTAATGTGGAGGGCGTGAGGTAGTCAGCAGAGAGCCCCATGAAGTTCGGCGGAATCACTCGAACGGGAGTGGAGCCAACTGTTGCCTGGGCCAATGTCCCCGACTGTAAGGTGATGGTGAATGAGGAGATCGTCAACGTACTCTGCAGATAGCCGCTGGCAACTGCCATGGCCTGGAAGTTCTCAACTGTGGTCTTGGTTGGAGACAGCGCGATTGGTGCGGTATAGACCGGCGAAGACGTTGTCGGAGTCGTACCGTCGGTCGTGTAATAGATGACCGCGCCCGCCACCGGCGATGACATCGTGACCGTCGCAGTGTAATCGAATGTCCCTGCGGAGGGAGTGACGATCGGCGCTGGCACCACGATCGAGTACTGTGTCGTGGCTTCAGCGCTTGCAGAACCTGCGGGAGCGATGGCGATAGCTTGGATAGTGGTGTTGGTGGTCGCGGTAATAGGCCCGCTGTAGACGGGTGACGCGGTTGTGGGGTAGCTTCCGTTGACGGTGTAGTAGATGACGGCACCCGGAGTTGCGTCGCAGATTGTGACCTGCTGAATGGAGTTGTAGGTTCCGGAAGTCGGGTAAATGAGCGGGATAGCCGTGGGCAGCGTGATGGTGTAAGCGGAGCTGGCCATGGGGCTGACTGATCCGCCGCTCGCGAGCGCGATGGCCTGAATGGTCTGTGTCGCGGCAACGTTGATGGGTGCGGAGTACACAGCGGAGCTCGTGGTTGGCGTGGAGCCGTCGGTGGTGTAGTAGATAGCCGCGCCCTGGGTTGCATCGGTGAGGGTGACGGTCTGCACACTGGTGTATTTCCCAGCCGCGGGTGATGCGACCGGCGTTGCTGCGGGCAGGGTGATGATGTAAGTGGCAGTGGTTACCGGGCTGTTGCTTCCGCCAGCGGCAAGTGCTATCGCCGAGAGTGTTTCGTTCGCGCCGACGCTGATCGGCGCGGAATACACGGCAGAGCTTGTGGTTGGCGTGGATCCATCGGTCGTGTAATAGATGGTCGCGCTCTTGGTGGAGCAGGTGATGGTGACACTCTGCGTTTTGAGATAGGTTCCGGCGGCCAGCGAGAAGCTCGGTGCGGGCGTCGGCAGGGTGATGGTGTAGGCCGATGAGGCGACGCCGCTGTTGTTGTAGTTCTTCTCGATGGCGATGGCCTGAACGGTCTCAGTGCTGGAGACGGTGATGGGCGCGCTGTAGAAGCTCGAAGACGAGGAGGGCGTGGTGCCGTTGGTTGTGAAGTAGATTGAAGCGCCCGACGTCGCAGAGGCGATGCTGACGGTCTGGCTTGTCGTATAGGTTCCCGCAGCCGGAGTGATAACCGGAGTGGCAACCGGGAAAGCGTACGCGCCGCTTGCAGTCGGACTGGCCGAGCCGCCGGTTGCGATGGCGATGGCCTGAATGGTGGAGTTGGTCGAGAGCGGAATGGGCGCGCTATAAACAGTGGACGAAGAGTTGGGCGCGTTGCCGTTGACCGTGTAGTAAATGACGGCGTTGGGTGTAGCGTCGCTGAGTGTAACAGTCTGCGCCGCGGCATAAGTACCCGGCGCGGGCGAGAAGGTCACCGAAGCGGCAGGCAACAGGATGGTGTAGGCAGACTTGCCCACCGAGCTGATGGTGCCGCCGCTGGCCAGCGCCACGGCCTGCACGGTCTCGGTTGCGCCGACCGTGATCGGTCCGGTGTAGAGTGCGGACGAAGTGGTCGGTGTTGTTCCATCGGTGGTGTAGTGAATGGCTGCGTTGGGTGTCGTCTCGGCAATGGTGACGCTCTGCACGCTGGTGTACTTCGCCGCCCCAGGAGAGAAGGTTGGCGTACCAGCCGGAGCTACGATGGTGTAGGCCGCGGTGGTGATGGGGCTATTGCTATCGCCCGGCGCCAGCGCCATGGCCGAGAGCGTCTGGGTGGAGTAGAAGGTCAACGGGCTCGCGTACACGGCAGATGCTGTGGTGGGCGTGGATCCGTCGGTGGTGTAGTAGATGACAGCGCTCGAGTTGGTGCAGCTGATGGTGATCGTCTCTACCTGTTTATAACTTCCCGCGGCCAGCGAGAAGGTCGGCGCAGCGGTTGGCGGAGTGATGGTGTAGGTGGACGAGGCGATGCTGCTGTTGTTGAATCCTGTTGCGACGGCGATGGCCTGCACGGTCTGGTTGCTGGAGACGGTGATGGGTCCGGCATACAAGGTCGAAGTCGTAGTAGGTGTTGATCCGTTGGTGGTGTAGTAGACGGCCGCGCCCGGCGTCGACGATGAGATGCTCACGGTCTGGTTGTTGATGTAGGTGCCGGCAGCGGGTGTGATGACGGGCGTTGCCGCGGGGAATGCGTAGGTGGCCGCTGCGGTGGGACTGGTGGAATACGAAGTGGCGAGCGCGATGGCCTGGATGGTGGTGTTGTTGGAGACGCTGATCGGTCCGCTGTAGACTGCGGAAGCTGTCGTCGGCGTGCTCCCGTTGGTGGTGTAGTAGAGGACGGCGTTGGGCGTGGAGTCACTAAGGGTGACCGACTGCGCGCTCGCAAACGTTCCGCCCGCAGGTGAGATTACCGGAGTCGCGGTCGGAAGAATGACGACGTAGGCCGCCGATGCAACAGGGCTCAACGAACCGCCGGCGGCGAGGGCCACGGCCTGAATCGTCTGGGTTGCACCTACCGAGATCGCTCCCGTGTAAAGCGACGACGCTGTTGTTGGCGTTGAGCCGTTGGTCGTGTAATAGATCGCCGCGCCTGGGGTAGCATCACTGATCGCAACCGACTGCACGGTCGTGTACTGACCTGCGGTCACCGAAAACACCGGCATAGCTGCGGGCGGCGTAATGGTGTACGTTGCCGAAGCCACCGGGCTGTTGTTGAAATTCGCTGCGGCTGCCATCGCTTCGACGGTCTCGTTGCTCGAAACGGTAAAGGGAGCGGAATACAGTGTCGACGATGTATTCGGAGTCGAACCGTTCGTGGTGTAGTAGATGGCTGCGCCTGGCGTAGAGGTGCTGAGGCTCACCGTTTGATTGCTGACATAAGTTCCGCCAGCCGGTGCAATCGCGGGGGTTGCAGCAGGAAAGCTGTAGCTGACACTGGCGAGTGCGCTTTGCGAATAGCTGCTCGCTGTTGCAATGGCCTGAACCGTCGAGTTGCTCGAAACGGAAATCGGTCCACTATAGACACTCGACGAAGTGCTCGGCGCCGATCCATTTACCGTGTAGTAAATGACAGCGTGGGGTGTGGAATCGGAAATCGTCACCGTCTGTGCAGTCCCGAATGTTCCTGTTCCCGGCGAGATGACGGGCGTGGCCGCAGGAAGCGTGATTGTATACGATGCCGATGCCACTGGGCTTAGCGTGCCTCCGCTGGCCAGGGCGACTGCCGCGATGGTCTCGCTTGCACCAACAGTAATCGGTCCAGCATAGATTGCGGACGCAGTCGTTGGAGTCGATCCGTTGGTCGTATAGTAGATGACCGCCCCAGGAGTCGCATCGGTCATTACAAGCATTTGGACGCTTGTATATTGACCCGAAGCAACCGAGAAAACGGGCGTCGCAGCAGGAGGCGTGATGGTGTAGGTTGCTGCGTTAGGGAAACTGTTGGTGTATCCCGCGGCCACCGCGATCGCTGTCAATGTGGTATTTGCGGAAACAGGCACGAGCCCGGTATACACGTTGGAGGCTGTTGTCGGTGTCGTTCCGTCCGTGGTGTAGTAGATCGTCGATCCGGCTGTGCGCGAAGAAATGCTTATGGATTGTGGCGTTAGATAGGTTCCTGCTGCAGGCGAATAGTAGACAGTTGCCGCGGGAAAGAGGTACTTTGCGCTTGCAACAGCGCTCTGCAGCGCACTGCTCGTTACAGCCACGGCTTGTACTGTCGTGTTGTTGGATACAGAAAATGAGCCGCTATAAACAGGGGAAGAAGGCGTCGGAGTTGATCCATCTGTTGTGTAGTAGACCGTTGCGCCAGCGACGGCGTTGCTGATCGTTACTGCTTGCGCGGTGTGGTAGGTGCCTGACGCAGGTGAGATGGCCGGCGAACTGACGGACACCGTTTGTGCGCAGCCGGCAATAGACAATAACAATAACGAAACGGCCACTGCAACGAGAGAGATCTGCCAGCGAATGCGGGAAGAAATCCTCACGGCAGCAGACCACACTAGCTTACAGAGGTTCCGTTGCATCATGATGGAGCTCCTTGGTGGACGACGCTCAGCGCTTCCACAACGCCATACTTGCACAGGTACCCACCCAGATGTGTGACTAATATCACGATTAGTAGGTTACTTAGGTCAATCAGGTAACCATTTTGGAGTGACGTACGGTTATCTTTTTCATATTACCTTCGACTCTTTATCGATAAATGTTTGTAGATGAACAGGTTCCGCACTCCAAGATCGGGTATTCCTTTCGTCGTAAGGACTCTTCGGGTCCGCTGAACCCCCTCTCGGAAACCAACTTTTGCTTCCCTATTTGGAACACCACTAGTTAGTGGTACTTATATACCAATGATAGTATGTTTATACTTTATGGACACTTCGTACTATAGCTGGTCTATTTATACTATAAGTCATTTGCCGCACAGGACGTCCTCATCCTTCAGGCCGCACATCTCTTCGTTTCCGCGCCATTTCGAGACCATCGACCGCGACTCTGTCAACGCATCGATTCGTTGATGCTGCCGCTTACCGTGCTACCCCAGGCGGATTGTGTGGCTAATTTATGCCATTCCTGTATGGCATTGTTCTCTACTTCTTGTTGGCAGGACACGCGGTTGCCGTCACCACGTAACTCCTTCACAATGGAACTGCCGGATAAAAACTGTACTTGATTCTTCCAAGATCTCTTGACTTACTCTGACCCTTTACGCTCCTGATCCGCATCGCGATAAATTGAACGACAATCCTCGACGAGGTGAGCGATTGCCTGCCAATACATTACAGTTAAAGACCGCCGAAGCCACGCGCGTTCCGCTCTGCGTCGATCTGGACGGGGCGCTGGTGAAATCAGATACGCTGGTTGACTCACTCCTCGTGCTGCTTCGAACACGGCCCGCGCTCTTCAGCAAACTGCCAGGCCGGCTTCTTCGCGGCAAGGCTGCATTCAAGGCTTTTGTCAGTCAGTCCATTGCATTGGACGCCGCCAGCCTGCCATACAATCGCCGGCTGCTTTTGTTCCTCGAGCAGGAACACGCACAAGGACGCACAATTTATCTGGCATCGGGTGCAAACATGAGCCTTGCAAAGCGCGTAGCCAGTCATCTGAAGGTATTCGCCGGTGTCTTGGGCAGCGATGGACACGATCTCTCGGGGGCAAAGAAACTTCAGTCTCTTCGCGATCACTTGGATTCCTCCGAGTTCGACTATGTAGGAGGAAACGCTCTCGACCTTGCGCTTCTCACCAGCGCGGCGACGCCCATGGTTGCGAATCCAACCCGCCGTCTGACGACATATCTTCGGGCGCGCGGCATCTATCCGTTTCGAGAGTTTCTGGATCGCAGCCATCCGATCAAATCTCTGCGCGAAGCCATTCGTCTGCACCAGTGGTCGAAGAACCTGCTGATTTTTGTACCGCTTCTGCTTGCGCATAAGCCTTCGTTCACAAGTTTAGGCACCGCACTCCTTGCCTTTCTCTGTTTCAGCTTTGCTGCTTCCGCCACCTATCTTCTGAATGACCTACTCGATATCGACGCAGATCGCCGTCATCCTCGTAAACGCCATCGTCCATTTGCATCGGGAGATCTGTCTGTCTCCACCGGAGTTGCTCTAGTCGCGGGATTCCTTGGTCTTGCGCTCGTCGGCACCTTCTTCCTTTCGCATGCTTTCATTGGATGGCTGCTCGTATATCTGGCATCGACTTTGGCATACTCTATTTATCTCAAGCGAATCCCCCTCGTCGATGTGCTGGTACTTTCAGGCCTCTATACACTGCGCATGCAGGCCGGCAGCGCGGCAACACACACGCCTATCTCTCACTGGCTCGCCGGATTCTCGGTCTTCCTGTTTCTATCCTTGGCGATGGTCAAGCGTTTCGCCGAACTGGAGAACCTTCGCGCCTCAGGCGCACCTCCCAATAACGGTCGCGGGTACCATGTCTCCGACATTGAGCAGATGCGCAGTTTCGGAACTGCAAGCGCCTACGCGGCGGTCATTATATTCGCTATCTATATCAGCGGTCACGACGTGATGGCGCTTTACAGGCAACCTCGTTATCTTTGGTTGATTGTTCCGCTGATGATTCTTTGGCTCAGCCGGGTTTGGCTGGTCGCTTCACGCGGTGAACTCAACGAAGACCCGGTTGTTTTTGCGCTAACAGACCGTCTCAGCCTTTTCATCGGTGTATTGGCGGTGGCCAGTACCTTGCTCGCTCTCTGAGTTGCAATATCCGGTGCAATCGAGCGCACGGAGGAGAAACATGCCAGATAAATCGTCCCGCAACGAGTCACTTCAGGATTTCCGGTCGTGGGGCTGCTATCCGCGCCTCCATTCAAGCGTGGTTCCACTCCATTGGACGACAGACTTTCCCTTGTCCGATCCTCCCTCGACAGCAATGCTTCCGGTTGGACTGGGGCGTAGTTACGGCGATTGCTGCCTGCTCGATCGCGGCACACTTCTGCACACGCCCGGAATGTCCCGCTTTCTCGGTTTCGATCCGAACACCGGCGTGCTGCGTTGCGAAGCCGGCATAAGTCTCGCTGAACTCCTCACCTTCGCGGTGCCGAAAGGTTGGTTCCTTCCCGTCACCCCGGGGACCAAGTATGTGACAGTCGGAGGAGCCATTGCCAACGACGTTCATGGCAAAAACCATCACGGAGCGGGCACATTCGGACGCCACGTGCCGCGTTTTGAACTCACCCGCTCCGATGGGTCGCGCATGCTTTGCTCGCAAACAGAGAATCCCGAATGGTACTGTGCTACGATCGGTGGCCTCGGTTTGACGGGTCTCATTACATGGGCGGATATACAACTTCGTCCGATTGTGTCGCGTAAGATGGCATACACCGGGACCAAGTTCAACGGCATCGACGAATTTCTCGCCATGTCGGGTGCGTCCTCCGGCGTCGATTACACGGTTGCCTGGATTGACTGCGTGTCGCGCGGCAATAACTTTGCGCGGGGAATATTCATGCAGGGTACGCACTCGACCGAGCCTGAAAAGCTCATCCCCTCCAATCCACCGCGCCTTTCCGTCCCGGTGAATATGCCCGCGGCTTTGCTCAATCGATACACCGTATCCGCATTCAACTCCCTTTATTACCATAAGCAGATTGGTCGAGTGAAGCATGACGCTATCGATTACGAGGCATTTTTCTATCCGCTCGACAGCATCTTGCATTGGAATCGTATTTATGGACGACACGGGCTCCTTCAGTTCCAGTGTGTTCTGCCCGTCAGTGACGGCGAGAGAGGCATTACTTCGCTCCTGCGTACGATCACAGCCACAGGCCTGGCCTCGTTCCTGGCGGTTATCAAAGTGTTTGGCGATATTCCTTCTCCGGGCATGATGTCGTTCCCGCGTCCGGGAATTACACTGGCTCTCGATTTCCCCGTACGCAACACAATTTCGTTCGCGCTTCTCGACCGCCTCGCGAATATCACGATGGACCACGGTGGCTGTATCTATCCGGCCAAGGATGCTCGCATGACACCGCGGCAGTTCCAGGCCTTCTATCCACAATGGCGTCAGTTCGCTCGGTTCATCGACCCCGCTTTCAGTTCGGCGTTTTGGCAGCGGGTCACAGCCCATGCCTGATATACAACAGCCTCCTTCACGCGTTCTCGTGCTGGGGGCTACATCGGCAATCGCTATGGAAGTCGCGCGCTTGCTGGCTCCTTCTGGGACTCGGTTCTTCCTGGTCGCACGCAATCCGCAAAAGCTCCAGTCCGTGCGAGCCGACTTGCTCACTCTCGGCGCACAAAGCGTCGGAATCTGCACCGCAGACTTGAGAGACACCGATGCTCATGCCAGAGTGCTTTCGCGAGCAGCCGCAGTACTCGGAACAATTGAGTTCGCGCTTATCGCTCATGGCATTCTCGGAGACCAGCGGAAGGCGCAATCCGATTATCCCGCTGCGGAAGACATTCTGCGCACGAACTTTCTCTCGGTTGTTTCGCTCGTAATCTGGCTGACCGACTATTTTGAACATTCGCGCCAGGGGACTTTGGCGGTTATCTCTTCGGTTGCCGGTGATCGTGGGCGTGCAAGCAACTATGTTTATGCATCGTCGAAAGCCGGGCTGAACATTTTTCTCGAGGGCGTTCGCAACCGCGTCGGCCGTCATGGAGTCCACGTGCTCACAATTCTCCCTGGCTTTGTTCTGACGCCTATGACAGAGCATCTTCCCCATAGGATGCTGGCCGCCACTCCCTCTGAAGTTGCACGACGAATTCTAGCCGCCGTCGCCCGGCGCGAGGATGTTGCCTATATCCCCGGAATCCTGGCAATCATCATGTTCTTCGTTCGCTTGATTCCTCGGCGGATCTTCAAGTCCATGAATCTTTGATTAATCTCGACGATGCAACCGATCAACCCGTTTTCATCATGTTCCTCGCTCGGATCCGGAATCTAAGATCGCGTCTTGTTTGGTTTCGTAACGTCGTTTTGGTTACGCACTTTGATAGAAAACTGGCAGTATCCTGCTCCCCCTTACGGGCAGGGTGCCATATCCAACAATGGCAGAACACGTGGTTGTGTCATATGTACGCATCGGACACACTTATCACATCCAGTTTTGTAATGCGGTATCTCTTGCTGAATTGACTGGAAATAACAGCTAGTTTTGCTTCCCCGATCCTTTACTCGTACAACAGCTACTCCTAAGCGACATCCCCGCCGACGAGAGGAGATATAAATGTCTACAACATTGTCAACTCAGGGTAATTCCATTGGTTCATCGCTGAATTCCCTTCCTCGAGGTGCGATGAGTTTCAGGCGGAGGGTGGCAGATATTTGCATGATCGACCGTCTGCCAATACAGCGCATGAACATGGCCGAGATCGTGACTGTGGCCGTCCGGCATTTACGCCAGGAATCCACTCTGGCGGGAATGCACCGGACACTTCATATCTTTGGAGTGAATGCGCAGATTGCCAACCTGATGAAGGAAAACAGTCGCTTCGCCAGCGCGATGCAGACAGGAGACATCCTATACGCCGATGGAGTTTCTGTTGTTCTGGCATCCTGGCTGCTTGGATCTCCTATCTCAGAGAGAGTCCCCGGCGGCGAACTCATGGAAGCGATCTGCAAAGAGGCCGCAAAGGAAAGCTTCAGTGTCTATTTCCTTGGCGGACTTCCTGGAGCTGCGCTTAAAGCCTCTCAGCTTCTCTCAAGCCGCTATCCAGGGCTACGCATCGCCGGCACCAACTGCCCTGCATTTGGATTCGAAAAACGCCCCGAGGAGTCGCAGCAGGTTGTCGATGCGATTCGGGCCGCGAAGCCGGACATTCTTGTGGTCTGCCTGGGCGCTCCGAAGCAAGAGATATGGGCTGCTGAAAACTCTGCCGCCCTCGGCGTCTCCCTCATCTTTCCGGGAGGAGCAGTTTTCGACACGCTTGCAGGCTTGCGCAAACGGGCTCCGGCCTGGGCACGAAACTCAGGAACCGAGTGGCTTTACCGGATGGTCATGGAGCCGAAGCGGCTTTGGAGGCGCTACCTGCTTGGCAATCCTCGCTTCCTGTGGCTTGTCTTCTCGTATCGGGCCTCCAGACGCCAGCCTGCTTTGCCAATCGGCCTTGGCCGGCGGACAGCGCGGTAAAGCAGAAGGCCCCGGCAAGCTGCGGCGCGATCTATCCATAACTCCGCTGGAATCCGCTAGGTCGGAAACGCGGACCTAAAACGGAGGAGATGAAGCAAACCGCTGCAAAGTCAATTGGATTTAGACCAGGGAACGGTCGTCGAAACTTCCCCAGATTGAGATTTATCGATCTCCGTAATCGGAAATGAAGTCATTGTGGCTTCAACTTACACAATCCGGCGAGAGCGAAATCTCTTAGCCCGAACTTATACGCACCCCTGGCACTTGCACTTCTGCCAGTCGTCTCGGTTAAAAAAGTGCCGAGACGCTGAAAGTGCGGGCTTAAGCCGCGCGATTACCTATTCAACAACAATTAGGAGATATGTATGCCAACCATCGAGCAATTGAAGATCAAGCTGTTCTGCGACGGCGCTGACATGGACAGCATCCTTTCGATGTACAAGAACCCCTGGATTAAAGGCTTCACGACCAACCCCACATTGATGCGCAAAGCGGGAATCAGCGGCTACGAAGCTTTCGGTCGCCGCGTGCTCGCCGCCGTTCCAGATCGCCCGGTCTCGCTCGAAGTTTTTGCCGACGACTTCGAGAACATGGAGATCCAGGCTCGGAAGATTGCGTCATGGGGCTCGAACGTCAATGTGAAGATTCCGGTGATGAACACCAAGGGCGAGTTCACTGGCTCGCTCATCAAGACTCTTTCGAGCGAGGGCATTACCCTGAACATCACCGCTCTGATGACCGTCGATCAGGTGAAGCAAGTGGCCGAATGCCTGGATCCAAACACGCCCGCCATCGTCTCGGTCTTTGCCGGACGCGTTGCAGACACGGGCGTCGATCCTGTGCCGCTGATGGCGGAATGCCTGATCGCGCTCAAGGACCGGCCGAAGGCCGAGCTGCTGTGGGCGAGTCCGCGGGAACTGCTCAATGTCTTCCAGGCTGACGAGGTAGGCTGCCACATCATCACGGCTACCCCGGACATCCTCGGAAAACTTAAAACCGTAGGAAAGGATCTGTTCGACTTCTCGCTTGACACGGTGAAGATGTTCTTCACCGATGCCACAGCGGCCGGATTCTCGATCTGACAACTCACTTCGAGCCTCGCAAGGCAGTGCCCTGACGCTCTGCCTTGCAAGGCTCATCGGGGATGATTCAGTCCATCCAAAGCTGCAGATCAAAAAGCTGCAGATCAAGGGGAGAGCGGCAATGAGCACCTTGCATTCGAGCCCCAGGATTGCAACGTTCATTCTGGCCGATCGGAACGATCCGTTTATTTATGCGGGCAACAAATGACCTTTTAAGCGGTTTGTTTTGTGATTCATATACCTGTCAATATCCTTGACCGCCGACCACGGTCGGATGTTTGGGTGACACGTACGGGACCGCTTCGGATCTTGGTGGGTGAGTTGGGAGTTTCGCGTTGGCAGACGCAAGAGCATTTTGGCGTAGCGGGATCCGAAAGCAGATGAATGTACTCCGTCGGTTCGAAAAAAATTGTTTCATTTCAAATCATTCTGAGGTAGTATGAGGTTACAAATTCCTATCTTCGATGTGTTTGTAGCTTTTTTCGACAACGAGCCAAGATTGGTTTGGGCCTCGACAGGATGCCGTCTTCCCCGGCGTTCCGATTTAGATGTACCTGCCCGTGACTCCCCCGCTGTTGCGGCGGAGCAGTCAGGATTAGTTTGTTCGCATGAGGTCTTCCCATTAGACACTACAGTCATCGTGCGGTGAACCCGTGTCTATCAGCCAATGTATAAGGATCCCCATGACTGATACTTCCCCGGATACACGCTCTACAGATGTTTGCGCAGCCCTTGCCGGCCGTATGTCAGCCGACTTGCTCTTTCGAACCTTCTCAACGACATCGAACGTTCGCATTCTCAGTGTCTCCACTACAGTGGAGGATGCGCTCGAAGAGTTGTCTAAACATCCATATAGAATTCTATTGACTAACCTCCATTTGAACCAGGAGCGCCATTCCGGACTTCGTCTCCTGTCGCAGGCGCTTTCCAGAAATGAAGGGCTGCGCGGGATTGTGCTGACGGAGTCCAGTGACCCGCAGGATATCGTTTCCTCCTTCCGAGCCGGTGCTGCGGGTTATATTGTCGAGGGCGATACAGACGTAGATACACTCGCGGAAGCGATCCGTTTCGTAGACAAAGGACACGTATGGGCATCCTGCGAGCACATGCAACACGTGTCGAACGAATTGGCCACCCGTACTGTACCGCAGAGACCGCTCACCGCGATGGAAGAGATCTTCAGCGCGCGCGAGCGGGAAGTTGTCGAACTAATGACTCGCGGCAACAGCAACAAGGAGATTGCGAAGCTCTTGAATGTCAGCGAGCATACGGTTCGCAATCATCTCGCAAAGATCTTTGCCAAGTTGGGCGTAACCAGCCGGACCAGAGCTATGTTTCAACTATGTCCGCAGTACGGCGAATGCGCGGATCCACCATGGTTACCAAAAGCCGCTACCACCCCATTGAAGAGCAAGGGTCTGCCTTTTGATCAAGTTTGTTGAATAGAGAAAATAGGATATCCCGCGACTGGCGGCCTGTGCTTGGCGTGTGCATCCAGACGGTATCAATTCCGGATGGCTAATGCAAGGGTCGTGAAGATGGCCGCATAAATGAATCTATTGAGTGGCTGCGAATTTATCCCCAACTTGGCAGATATGGTTCCCGTCTCCGCAGGACTTGTCGACACGACAGGTCATTTTAGATAACTTCAACCAAAAGAGAGGTCAGCATGAGCGCTAGCGAATATACGTTGCGGTATCTTACAGAGGTGCAGCAACTGGCTGCAGGGATTAACCCCGACAAAGTAGACCAAATCGTCGATATTCTGCGGGAAACCCGCGAAAACGAAGGCAGGCTCTTTTTCATTGGCGTAGGCGGTGGCGCGGGACACGCAGGGCATGCCGTCAACGATTTCCGCAAGATTGCCGGAATCGAATGCTATGCCCCCACCGATAACGTATCCGAGCTTACCGCGCGGATCAACGACGATGGGTGGGACACATCGTATGCCAACATTCTGCGCGGCAGCCGTTTGCGCGCCGGAGATACTCTGTTCATCTTTTCGGTCGGCGGCGGCAATCTCGAAAAGAATGTCAGTGCGAATATCGTGCAGAGTTTGAAGCTGGCCAAGGAAGTCGGCGCGAAGGTCGTAGGTGTGGTCGGCCGCGACGGAGGCTACACCGCACAGGTTGCGGATGCCTGCATCGTGATTCCGACCATTACAGCCGACACGGTCACCGCGCACGCCGAAGAGTTCCAGGCAGTCGTCTGGCATCTGGTTGTATCTCATCCAGGGCTGAAAAAGAACGAGATGAAATGGGAATCGACAAAGTAGCTCACATAAGCGCAGTCTTCCTGGACCGCGACGGAGTCCTCAATCGGAATGTCTTCAATCCGGCCACCGGGGAGTATGAATCCCCGGGCCGGCCGGAGGAGTTCGAATTGGTGCCGGGGATTCTTCCCAGCCTACGCAGCCTGCGAGACGCCGGCTATCAGCTTTTCCTTGTCTCGAATCAGCCTAACTATGCGAAGGGAAAGAGCCGCATCGAGGACCTGCATGCAGTTCACGACCTCCTCGCTCAAGAACTGGACCAGGCCGGCATTCACTTTGCCCAGTTTTACTATTGCTTTCATCACCCCCACGGAATTGTCCCCAGCCATTCCGGGCCCTGCCAATGCCGAAAGCCCTCTCCCTATTTCATCAGGAAGGCCGAGAGCGAGTTCGGAGTTTCTCTTCAGCATTCGTGGATGGTCGGCGATCGCGCAACCGATATTGAGTTCGGGCAGTCGGCAGGCGTAAGAACCATTCGGGTGAAGGAAGACCATCCTGCAATTCGAAACCCCGGCGAACCTGTGCCTTCCTTCGAGGCAGACGACCTTCAGCATGCCGTCTCTCTCATTTTGAATTCTCATTTGTAAGATTCCTCTTCTGCCAGGTTTCCGCGCGAGTCCGCATTGCTCCATCTCATCCAGGCTGGAGCAATCAGGCTGGAGCAATCAGGCTGGAGCAATCAGGCTGGAGCAATCAGGCTGGAGCAA
>CAZQPY010000007.1:0-33058 GCA_964595345.1 uncultured Occallatibacter sp. | reverse complement strand
AGGCTGGAGCAATCAGGCTGGAGCAATCAGGCTGGAGCAATCAGGCTGGAGCAATGCGGACTTCATCTCTGCGCATCCGATGTCGAAACAACTCCGCACGCAATGCCGGCAAGCGGACGCAGGCCATTCCGGATGACCGGCGAACGCCCTATTCTGCATCGTCTCCTATTGCGCGCGCCGTTCCCCAGCGCACTGCGTACACGCATCCAAGGCAGAGCCCGAAGAGAACAGATACCGCCGAAGAATACTCAATGAGGTTGAGCTGCCGCTCCTCATCGACTGTCACATACACGATAACCCCGCTGATGTTTCGCGGCGTCATGCGTCTTTCATTCGGAACCGGCGTGGTGGGTAGAGTAATGCGGAAATGTGTCGAAACCGCAGATGAGAAGACTAACCCCAGAACACCAGGTACAAGGAATAGGAGGGAGACAAGTTTATATCCGACAGATTGGCGGCTTCTCATCTGGTGTCCTTCGAATGCCATCCGGAACTCAGGGAATGCCATCCCACGTCAGGCGTCTCTCGTGTTGGCGCTTCCACGCCTTTCACCGACCTCATTTCTCGGAAGACAGCTCGGCGAGGCAGTAGAAGCTTTCCGATTTCGCATGATTCTTCTCCTTCCGATCCGAAAATGAGAATGCGGATATTGCGCATCTGGCGATGCAAGCGTTGCTAACACCGCAAGGCTCGCAATCAAGAACGCTGCGAGCACAAAAGATTCGCGCTCCGAAAGGCGCCTGGATGTATCGTCGGCGGAAGAGCTTTCTGGCTGGCACAAACTTTCAGGACGCTTCAAGCACGCAGGCCTGACACTACTATCGCCAGACTCACTCCTGGTACAAAGAGCAAGCTTGGACGACGATTCTCGGACTCAGAGTGCAGAACGCCTGTAATTATCTTTTATTCGCCCAAATCGCACAAGCGCGTGCCCTGCCAAACTGTATTACAGATAACTGCCATGCTTTGACGTTAGAAACTCCTACCAGATGCACATGACACGCGTCGTTGCTTCAAATCGCCTCCTATGAAACATGCTCTTGACCGCATGTGGCCAAAGATTCTCAGATAGTTCGACTCATCTGGCTCGATACGTTTATACTACTCGGAGATGTAGTTCTATAAATACATTTACCAGGCGTTCCACCGTGCTCCGCCATTTGCCGCGAACTTATCCATAAGCGATTTATTCAAGCTTGACTTAGAAGACAAAGTCGGGCAGAATACAGCCAGTCCGAACCATACAACGAGATCTTGCAAAAAATATTTCGCAGCTTGCATGAGGCGAAAAACACTTCGAGTTCTTTACGGGGAAGTACTCATCCCATACTCGTTGATTTCCTATAGCTCCCTTGCCTTAGTTACGTCCGCTCCCCGCAATCAGTTTGACCAGTATTCCTAACTGCAAGACAAGATTACGATTTCGGCCTACGAAAACTCTATGGGCCGGGCTCGTCGTACGACTGATTCCCTATTCCCGTCCCACTGCGAGGTTGGCAATGCAGAGATACACTATGCCGGAGTTGGGCCGAAGGATCGCGGCTCCGCTGAAGCGGATGCCGTTCATCGAGGGATCTTCCCTGATCAAAGGCCTTATCCTGTTGTGCCTGGTGGCAACCGGATTTGCTATGCGCGCAAGCGCAGAGACCTCGACCATCGATTCGATATTGCTGCGCGATCAGGGAATACGCTTCGAGCCTGAACAGAACTCGCGCCCTCAAAGCGTCCACGGCTCATTTCGCGCGCACGGGGCCGACTTTGACATCCTGCTTGCGCCTCACAATGCAAAGTTCGATCTGCGCGGCGCCTCCTCAACGGGTACTTCGGGCGGCCGGGCATCGAAAGCGGAACTTTCCGTTGAGTTTCAGGGACAGAATGCCGCTGTTGAATTGCAGGGTGAGAACCCTTTGCCAGGCCGCTCGAGCTACTTTCGTTCACCCGATTCCAGGACATGGAGTGTAGGTTCATCCGGCTTCGGCCAGGTTCGGTATTCGTCGTTGTACCGCAAGACGGACCTGACGTTCTACGGACGCCAGGATCATCTCGAATTTGACTTCAATGTGCTTCCAGGGGGGGATCCCGCCGCGGTTCGCATGCGCATGAAAGGTGCGGATCGACTGGCGTTGACCGATTCCGGCGATCTCGTCTTGCAGGTTGGCGCAATGAAAGCGCTGCTGAAGCGGCCGTTCGCATATCAGCTGGCCGGCAATGAGCGCCATCAAGTTGAAGCCGCCTATGCGTTGAAGCAAGATCGCGGAACGGGCGCCACCATTGTCAGCTTCGCTCTGGGAAGTTACGATCGCACGCGGCCGCTCATTATCGATCCGGTCATGGATTCCGGATTCTATTTAGGCAGCGGATCGGAGCGAGTTTCGGGTGTAGCCACAGATCAAGCGGGCGCATCCTATGTGGTTTCCGGCAATGGAACGGGCAGTTTCACATTGCGAACGTTCTCACAGGATGGAACCCCCGCCGGCAGGTCGACTGTCGCGCTTGAAAACCCGCAAGGTCCTCTGCAGACCACCGCCATTGCGGTCTCCCCCGCCGGTCAAGTCTATGTCATCGGGTACGCTGCTTCGGGCCTGCCTGTTTCATCGAACGCCTACCAGAGTTTCGGCGGAGACGGAATCCGCGCGTTCCTGGCGATGTTTGAGCCAACCAGCGGTTCATTTGACCTCAAGTACCTCACGTATATTGGAGGCGATTCGCCAACTGCCGCGACCGAACTGGCAGTCGATCAATCCGGCGCGGCGTACATCGCAGGAACCGCATTGGGTGCAGGTTTTCCAACCACAGCTGGGGCCTTTCAGGCGCAGTCTTTGGGTGCTGTTGGATCGACGGCATTTGTGGCCAAGATCGATCCCAATCAGAACGGATCGTCTTCTCTCGTCTACGCAACTTTGCTCGGCTCCGGAGGCAAGATACACGGCATTGCGGTTGATCCCAATGACGATGCGTATGTCCTGCGCGATTGGGATGGAGCCATCCAGCAAACCCCTGGCGCGGTCGGTTACTCTCGTGCCAATCGCAGCAGCGACAACATCGAGATCACGAAGTTGAATGCTGCCGGAACCGCAGTCACATATTCCGCGAATCTCGGCCCGGGAATTTCGGCAGGAATAGCCGTTGACGGCTCAGGTGCTGCTTACATCGCTGGCACTGCGTTGCCGGATAGTTTGCCCGCCTCTGCTGGAGCGTTTCAGCAGACTGTCGGCGGCGGCATGGTGATGAAGATTTCTCCCGCGGGAGATTCTCTCCAGTTTGTCACTTACCTTGGCGGCAGTGGGCCTGTACAAGCGGAGAGCATTGCACTTCAGCCGGGCTGCCAGTCCGACTGTTTCATCTATGTAGCTGGCGTCACGTCGGCATCCGATTTTCCGTCGATTCAAGCCTTGCAGCAAAACTCGGCAGGACTTCCCACGGCATTTGTCGTCGAACTCGCCGGAGATGGAAGATCGGCGTCGGTTTCATCGGTGCTGGGTGCTCTGACGTCGCCTTCGCTGGCCGCGAACTCGAACGATTTGAATTCGTTCGTCGCCGGACCGGCGATTGCTGTGGATGCCTTCGCAGACCTCCACATGGCTGGGAATCTCGGCACGCCTCACGAAAGCAACCCGTTGGGCGTTTCCGATGCGCGGTTCGGTTTGCGAGGCTCAGCTTTCCTGCTTCACATTTCTGCCCTCGATCGTCCGCAGCTCGTCCTGTCTCCATCCAGTGTTGACTTCGGATCCGCGGTTGTGAATGGACTTTCCGCAACGGCCGCTGTCTCGGTGACAAATGCCGGATCGCGGGAAGTGACATTGCCGACCTTTGATGTTGCTCCTGCAAACGAATTCAGCGTAACGGACAATTGCGGAATCAAACTTTCTGCCGGCGCAAGCTGCACACTTACATTGCTCTTCACTCCCGCGGAAGCGGGAAAAAGAACGGGAACCCTTTCGACCGCATCCGGGAGTGCAGAGCCTACACTCGCGATCGGACTGTCCGGGACAGGCACGGAAATGAATTCTCCCGTTCCGCATGCGGAGAACATCGGTGCCGCACAGCCCCTGGTCACTGGCGGCACGCCGCAGGCCACCTTGAATCCAACCGCACTGGCATTTGGAAATCGCATCGTTGGAACCGGCGCTGTCACCTTGAGCGCCAGCCTGACAAACTCCGGCACAGCGACGCTGACCATCTCCAGTGTGGCGCTGAGCGGAACCGGATCTTCGCAGTTCACTTTCGTGGCACCGGCGCCTACGGGAGCCTGTTATAGCGGAGGGTTCCTATCCGTGGGGCAGAGCTGCACTCTCAATCTGAAGTTCACTCCAACGGTTTTGGGAGCCGCTACGGGAACCGTCTCCTTGACCGACAATGCCGGCACAGGCACACAAACGCTTGCATTGAGCGGCACCGGCATCGCCTATCCGGTTCCCTATCTGCAGCTTCCCTCCCCGACAATTGCTACTCCCGGAAGCGCCGCCTTTACACTGAACCTTTCCGGCGCGCAAATGGCATCGGGGGCTGTCGTGAAATGGAACGGGACAGCACTGACGACGAGTGTGCTGTCGGCTACTCAAGCTACCGCGGCAGTGCCTGCGAGCCTGGTTACGACAGGCGCGACGGGTACGCTTACCGTAACCAATCTGAAGCCCACCGGAGTTATATCCAACCCGATCTATGTCCCTGTCGCGACACCTATCAGCGCGGTCGGATTCAATCCCACCTACTTCGCTGCTCTAAGTGTTAACCAGCCTTCATCGCTGCTGGCGATCGATCTCAACGGAGACTACAAGACCGACCTCTTGGTTCTCGACGCGCTTGACGGGCAAGCACAAACGTTTTTGAATTCTGGTTCCGGCCGCCTGACGTTGAAATCTGCAGTCTCTCTCGGCGCGAGTCCCGTCGCTGCCGCGGCCGGTGATTTCAACGAGGATGGAAAGCTCGATCTGGCCATCGCGAGCAGCACCGGAAAGATATCTATCCTCACCGGAGACGGGACAGGCAACTTCACCGCCTCCTCAAGCTTTGGAATCGGGTCAAATGCCCAAGCGATCGTTGTGGGAGATTTCAACGGCGATGGTCATTTGGATCTGGCGGTTGTCAACTCTGCTGCCTGCACTCTTTACATCTATTACGGAAATGGGACCGGCACGTTCACGGCTGGTACATCAACGACCATGAGGGCCTCTGCCTACGGTATGGTTGCGGGCGACTTTAACCACGATGGGAATTTGGACCTAGCCGTAGGCTTTGGAGATGGGACAGCCTATATCCTGCTCGGCGACGGCGCCGGTGGATTCACCCGGGCACCGAGTATCGTCACTGGCACACCCGCAATCGGCATCGCCACAGGGGACTTCAACGAAGATGGCATCCCCGATCTCGCCATCGCCGGAACCGACGGTGCAATCTCGATTCTTACGGGGAGCGGCACAGGCAACTTTACACTCGCCAACACCGTCGAGACGAACGTCCCGCTATCGAGCATCGTACTGGGCGACTTCAACGGAAGCGGGCACCTCGGGTTCGCAGTATCAAGCTCAACAGGAAACCAAGCGCTCGTTTACTTCGGCACAGGCAAGGCAACGTTCGTCGCTGGTCCGGCGACTGCCACTGCAGCGGGACCCGGCGCCCTGGCGGTTGCCGACTTCAACAACGACGGATATCCCGACCTAGCCGTAGCCAGTTCCGGCACCAACAGCGTGCAGATACAGCTTCAAGAGCCAATTGCCTCCGTTTCATTGACCGCGATTGCGTTCCCCTCACAGGCCGAGAATGTACCAAGTCCACCCGTTCCGGCAACCATCACCAACACCGGTTCCAACCCGCTCATCGTTTCATCGATCACCATCAATCCGGCCGGGAATACCGGCGCCTCAGACTTTACCCAGACAAACACCTGCGGAACTGTTCCGTTTTCCCTGATCTCCGGCGCGTCCTGCACGCTGAACATCACCTTTACTCCCAGCAAGCTGGCCAATGAATCCGCAACGCTCGGCATCGTCGACAATAGCGGAGGCGCATCCAACAATCAGCACATCTCTCTGACTGGAACTGGAGTGGCAGCCTCGTCCTACGCCACGACCGCAGCCGTCACAGCATCGGCTATCGCGTATGGCGCAAGCGCCCAGGTCATCGCTACGATTACCAGTTCCAACGGAACTCCGACGGGCAGCGTCACTCTTACGGTGGGCAGCAATGCTCCCCTCACCCAGTCTTTGACCAATGGAAGTACAACTTTCAGCATTCCGGGACTTGCCGTAGGCTCCTACCATCTCTCACTGAGTTATGCCGCGCAAGGCGCCTACTTGGCAAGCAGTGCGTCGGGAACATTGGTTGTTAACCAAGCCACCACGACGACCGTCGTTTCTGCGCCTTCCATCAGTTTCGGTCAAACCGCTTCGATTGCGGTGACCGTCAGTTCAGCAACTGCGACGCCCTCTGGTTCTGTCACATTGACAGTCGGGTCCGGAACTCCGATTACTCAGCAACTGGTCTCCGGTGTTGCCACCTTCAGTGTTCCTGGGTTGTCGGCAGCCAACTACGCGCTGACGGCAAGCTATGCGGGGCAGAGTAACTTTGTAGCCAGCAGCGCAACTGGCACACTCGCCGTGAGCCCCGCGGTAACCACTACGAGCATCAGCTCGGCTTCTTCCGTGAGTTTCGGTCAAGTCGCTTCGGTTGCGGTGACTGTCAGCTCACCAACCGGCACGCCCACCGGTTCTGTCACATTGACGGTCGGGTCCGGAACTCCGGTTACCCAGGCACTGGTCTCCGGTACTGCCAGCTTCAGCCTCTCTGGCCTCTCCGCCGGCACTTACTCGCTAACCGCGAGCTATGCGGCGCAAGGCAACTTTGTAGCCAGCAGTGCAACCAGCACGCTCGTCGTGAGTCCGGCGTCAACCACAACCAGCATCACCTCGGCTCCTTCCATCAGTTTCGGTCAAATCGCTTCCGTTGCGGTGACCGTCAGCTCATCGGCGGGCACTCCTTCCGGCGCAGTCACGTTGACGGTCGGCTCCGGTACGCCGGTTACGCAGCAACTGGTTTCCGGTGTTGCTACCTTCAGCCTTCCTGGCCTCTCCGTCGGCACTTACTCTCTAACTGCGAGCTATGCGGGCCCGGGCAACTATGCTGCCAGTAGCGGATCCGGTACTCTCGTCGTCAATCCTGCGACAACCACAACCACCTTGGTTGCCAATCGAATCACATTCGGCAATGACGCCATCGTTTCGGTCACTCTTGCTTCCGCCGGCGGTCAACCTGCGGGCACGGTGGCTCTCTCCATCAATTCCGGCGCTCCGATCACGCAGCCACTGGTTTCCGGTGTCGCCACCTTCGACATTCCCGGACTTGCTGCCGGCCAATACTCGCTGAAGGCGACATATTCCGCCCAAGGGAACTTCGCTTCGAGCCAAGCATCGCAGACCTTGACCGTAGACACAGCGTCAACCACAGCCGTTCTGACCGCCCCGCCGATCACCTTCGGACAGGCTGCATCGATCGCGGTCGCCGTATCATCGACGCCAGGAGCGCCCACTGGGACGGTTACTTTGACCGTCGGATCCAACACGCCCATCACACAGAACATCGTCTCAGGCGTCGCCACCTTCGGCGTTTCCGGACTTGGCGCGGGTACTTACCAGCTGACCGCAACTTATTCGGGGGCAACCAACTATTCCGTAAGTAGCGCGACGGCGACACTGACCGTAAACCAGGCGATACCAATACTGCAATGGATCCAGCCGGCCCCCATCATCGCCGAAGTTCCGCTCAGTTCCGTCCAACTGGATGCGACGGCGTCAGTGCCCGGTGTGTTCACATATAACCCGCGCGCTGGGACGAACCTCGCGGTCGGCGCCGCCCAAACTCTGACAGCTACCTTCAGTCCTGCCGACGCCGTCGATTACGCGTCTGGAACCATCTCGATTCCCATCAATGTCACCGCCAATCCTATTCCGTTCATCTCATCCTTGCTGCCTTCAGCGGTCTCGCCGTCCCAGGCTGCGAGCGGATTCTCTCTATCTCTGTCCGGCGCTAACCTGACTTCCGCATCGACCGTGCGCTGGAATGGAACGGTTCTGTCGTCCACCCAGGCGAGCATCGATGGTTTGTCCATCCAGGTGCCCGCTGGGCTGGCAACTGGACAGCAGACCGCGCTTGTCACCGTTCAGAATCCGACGCCCACAGGCACCGTTTCCAACTCGGCCGCAGTTGCGATCACAGCGCCCAACAACTCACTGAACCTCAATCCCGGCCCGTTCGCTCCGATTAGCGTCAATCGACCGACGGCGATTCTGGTTGCCGATTTCAATCATGACGGCAACCGTGACTTGGCGGCCGCCGACGCACTGGATGCAAATGTACAGATCTATCTGGGCCAAGCTAGCGGCCAACTCACGCTCTCTTCGACCATTGCCATCACGGGCACGCCTATCGCCCTTGCAAAGGGTGATTTCAATGGAGATGGCAATCCCGACATCGCTGTGCTGAACAGCGGTGGACAAGTGACCATCCTTCTAGGCGACGGCACCGGAAAATTCACCGCGCTTCCGTCGTTTTCGGCTGGCGCAAGCGGACAATGGATCGGAGCAGCGGATTTCAATCGAGACGGCATTCTCGATCTGGTCGTCGTCGATCCAGTCTCCACGGCCGTGTCGCTCTATTTGGGCGATGGCACAGGGCATTTCACTCTAGGTTCCGTAACGCCTGCAGGAACAGCTCCCTACGGACTGGCGATTGCCGATTTCAATCTGGACGGCATTCTCGATCTTGCGGTCGGCAATGGAGACGGAACTGTCTCGGTGCTTGAAGGCGATGGCTTCGGGAACTTTACATTGGCCGGCTCAATCGCAACGGGCTGGCCCGCGAACGCGATCACTTCTGCCGACTTCAACGAAGACGGCCTGCCCGATCTGGCGGTTGCAAACAGCAACGGCAGCATCACGATTCTGACCGGCAATGGAACCGGAAGCTTCAGCATCGGATCGACTGCAAACGCCGGCGCTGCTCCGCAGGCCATCGCTGCAGGCGACTTCAATGGAGACGGGCACATCGATCTTGCGGTCGCCAACCAGGGGGACGGTTCCGTTTCAATTCTCTTTGGAACAGGCACAGGAAGTTTCACGACACAGCCCGAAGTTGCGACCGGCGGCTCGCCCGCGGCGCTCGCTGTAGCCGACTTCAACAACGATGGCCGTACAGATCTGGCCGTCGCCAACAGTTCTTCGAACTCTGTCTCCGTACTCTTCCAGGAACCGCTCGCCTCGCTTTCCGCATCGAGCCTTACTCTGGCAAGCGAACGGGTCGGCGCATCCAGTCCCGCGCAGAGCTTCACCATCACCAGCGCCGGCCCACTGCCGCTCGTGATCAATGCGATCGGTATTGCTCCCGGCTCCAACACCGGCGCAAATGACTTTACGCAGAGCAACACATGCGGCGTTCTGCCCTCAACTCTCGCGCCCGGCACGAACTGCACCGTGAGCGTCACACTGGATCCGTCGAATGTCGGTCAGGAGAGCGCTACGGTCACGGTGATGGACACGTCGAATGGAATCAGCTTCTCGCAACAGTCCGTCGCCGCATCCGGCTCTGGATTGTCCGCAAGCACTTCGGCGAGTCTGACTGCCCCAGCTATCACTTACGGAGCAGTCGCGGCCATCGGCGTCACGATCAGTTCACCGAACGGAATCCCTAGCGGCTTGGTCACCCTCCAGATCGATGGGGGCACCCCGCTGACTCAATCTCTGGCGAATGGCAGTACAACCTTCACAGTGTCGGGTCTCACTGCCGGCACGCATGCTTTGGCTGCGAGTTTCGCGCAACAGGGAGTCTTTGCCGCAGTGACAACGACCGGCAGCATTGCGGTCGCTCAGGCTGTCCCGCTGCTTCAGTGGCCATCGCCTCAGGCAATTCCCACGGGCGTACCTCTTGGCGCGGCACAGCTGGATGCGACCGCATCTGTGCCTGGCACTTTCACATATACACCCGCTCTGGGATCGAGCCTCGGAGTCGGCGTTGGACAGGCCCTCAGCGCGGTCTTTGCGCCGCAGGACACCTTGGATTACACCGGCGCAACCATCTCCACGACCATCAATGTCACCGCAAATCCGGTCCCGTCGATCGAGCCGGTGATTCCCTCCTCGATTGCGCCGATAGCAGCCGCTGGCGGCTTCAATCTGAACCTCACCGGAACCGGCTTCGTTCCCGTTTCCACTGTCAAAGTAAACGGCACCCTGCTTACCAGCACGTACAACAGCAGTACGTCGATGACGGCCATCGTTCCGCCAGGACTGATCTCCGGCGCCGGACTCTCGCTGATCAAGGTTTCCAATCCAGAGCAGTCGAAGGGCGGCATCTCCAACACCATGCTTTTGCCGGTAAGCGCGCCCTTCAACAACCTGGCGTTCGATCCCTTCCCGGGCGGACCACTGGCCATCAACCAGCCTTCATCCGTCGTCATGGGTCAGTTCGACGCGACCGGAAATGAAGATCTCGCGGTGGTTGACAGCGCGGATGGAAACGTCCAGATCTTCCTCGGCAATGGCGCGGGAGCCTTCACTCTGTATGTGACAGTTCCAGTGGGAGCCAACCCGGTCTCCATCACCACAGGAGATTTCAACGAGGACGGGAGGCCCGATCTCGCGGTTGTGAACGCCAATGGCACAGTTACGATTCTGATTGGCAACGGAGAAGGATATTTCTCATCTCTGGACAGCTTTTCGGCAGGAACCAATGCTCAGTTCATCGCCACGGCCGACCTGAATCTCGATGGCCACCTGGACCTCGCCGTGGTCAATCCAGTATCCAACACCGTGACCACGTTCCTCGGGAATGGAAAAGGCAGCTTCACTCAAAGCGCGCAGTTACCCACCGGCCCAAGCCCCTATGCAGTTGCCATCGCCGATGACAATGTCGATGGCATTCCCGACCTCAACGTTGGCAACTCCGACGGCACCATCTCGGTCTACCTCGGCAACGCTGCGGGTGGCTTCACCCTGGCCGGCTCGCCTGCCACGGGATCTCCGGCTTCTGCAATCGTGACTGGCGACTTCAATGAAGACGGCATCCCCGATCTCGCCGTGGCCAATAGCAACGGAAATGTCACCATTCTCACCGGCAACGGCCACGGTTCCTTTACCGTCGCCGGCACCGTGCCCGTTGGCACAGCGCCACTGTCTCTATCCGTCGGAGATTTCAATGCCGACGGACATCTTGATCTTGCCGTAGCCAACCAGGGCGCGGGCACCGTGTCCATCCTGCTTGGGACCGGAGCGACCAGTTTCACCGCTCAGACCTCCGTGACCGTTGGCGCAGGGCCGGTGGCTCTGGCTGTCGGCGACTTCAACAACGATGGTCGCGAAGACCTGGCCGTGGCCAGTCCTACGGCAAATCAGATATCCGTGCAGTTGCAGGCCCCGGTTGCGTCTCTCTCATCCTCCACCGTGAATTTCGGAAATCCCGTCGGTGGCGTCGCGACCGCACCCCAAAGCATCTCCCTCACCAACAACGGATCCGCTCCGCTGACTGTTTCCGCCATCTCGATCACTCCCGGCGCCAATGCAGGACCCACCGATTTCACACAGACAAATACCTGCGGGAGCCTCCCCGCCGTCCTTGCTCCAGGAGCAAGCTGCGCCCTCAACGTTGTCCTGACCGCGTCTAGTTTCGCGGTGGAGAGCGCGACGCTCACCGTTACCGACAACAGCGCGCTCACGACCGGAAGCACGCAGACGGCTACTCTCACCGACAACGGCGCGTCCTTCATCACGACACAACTTTCTCTCGTACCCGGCCCCTCCATCGTCTTTGGCGGAACAACCACAGCCACCGTCAGCGTCACTTCCCCGAGTGGAACTCCGACTGGGAGCGTAACCCTCGCTATCGATGCCTTCCCGCCCTCGACCAAGGCCCTGGTCAACGGATCTGCGGTCTTCCAGCTGACCGGTTTGACTGCCGGAGTCCACCAGCTTGTGGCATCCTATGCAATCCAGGGAAACTTCGGAAGTTCCTCAACTTCCGGCTCCATCACGGTATCCCAGGCCACGCCGACGATCGCATGGGCGAATCCCTCGCCGATCACTTATGGCGCGCCCCTCTCGTCGCTGCAATTGAATGCCGTGCCGTCCGTCGCCGGAACTCTTTCCTATACGCCTTCCGCCGGGTCCCTTCTGCCTGCCGGCAACAATCAAACTCTTTCGGTCGCCTTCACGCCGGTTGACACTACCGACTACGCAACCGCTTCGACTTCCGTTGTCCTGAATGTGCTCGCGCCCTCGGCATCCGTCTATCTGGCCCCGGCAGCTTTCAACTTCAACAACCAGATCAGCG
Source organism: uncultured Occallatibacter sp. (assembly GCA_964595345.1). GTDB lineage: Bacteria > Acidobacteriota > Terriglobia > Terriglobales > Acidobacteriaceae > Telmatobacter. The sequence goes on along the minus strand of CAZQPY010000007.1, from coordinate 20,743 downwards.
GAATTGCCAGCCCCACGCAGACCGCTACGCTGTATAACAACGGAACAGCATCGATCACACTCAAGACCTACTCGATCGGCGGCACTTCTTTTGCGATCTACTCCGCGTTCTCGTTTGTGAACGGGACCAACGCCTGCGCCAAGAGCGGTGTCGTGGCTGCCGGAGCCTCTTGCGTCGTCCCCATGAGCTTCAAGCCCACATCGGCCGGCGCATTCACCGGCACGCTCTCCATCGGCTACTCCGTGGGAACTGCCAGCCAGCAGACCACGCTCTCGATTCCCCTCTCTGGAAACGGCGTCAACAACCCCGTCCCCTTGGTGCAGCCAATCGTGCCTTCGGCAATTCTGCCAGGCAATGCGACTGCGGGACTCACCGTCTCCATTCCCGGCGCGGCGTTTGAGACAGGCTCGGTGGTCAGCATGAGTGGAACGAATCTGGCCACTCAGTTCACCACGGCCGGCGGAATTCCCCGGCTCACAGCCACGATTCCCGCCGGTATGGTCGTTAATCAGTCCTCTGGGATCATTCAGGTCACCAATCCAAAGCCGACGGCATTGATCTCCAACCCCGGCTACATATCGTTTACGAATCCCCTGAATAATCCGCACTTCAGCCTTGGACCGTTCTCGGCCGAAACCGCAAATCAGCCGGTTGCCATCCTCGTTCAGGACGTGAATCACGATCAGATTCCCGATCTGGTGGTCCTCGATGCGCTCGATGCCGAGGTGCTGACATTCACCGGCGCTGGATCGGGACGCGTCACACTGGCATCCACAGTCAAGGTCGCTGCAGCACCGGTCGCCCTCGCTGCAGGCGATTTCAATGAGGACGGCAAGCTCGATCTCGCTGTGGTCAGCCAGAATGGCGCCGTGACGATTCTCCTGGGCAATGGCTCGGGCAGCTTTACGGTCGGCACCTCCACTTCCGCGGGGTCGAGTGCTCAATCCATCGCCGCCGCGGACCTCAATGGCGACGGCCACTGGGATCTCGTCGTATCGAATCCCTCCACAGGAACCGCCACCATCCTGCTGGGCGCAGGCAATGGCACGTTTACCCAGGGCGCAACGCTCGCTGCCGGTGTCGCACCCTATGGAGTCGTCGTCGCCGACTTTAACCTCGATGGACTTCCCGATATCGCCGTGGGCAATTCCGACGGCACGGTTTCTGTCTTCCTTGCCACCGGAGGCGGCGCATTCCTGCAGGCATCTGTTCCGCAAACCGGCGCGCCGGCAAACTCCATCGTCGTCGGCGACTTCAATGAAGACGGTATCCCAGACCTCGCGCTCGTCAACAGCAACAACACCGTATCTGTGCTGACAGGAAGCGGAACCGGCCTCTTCACGCTCGCGTTTCAAGGTGCGGTCGGCAACTCCCCGCAAGCCATTTGCGCAGTCGACCTCAACGGCGATGGACATCTCGATCTCGCTGTCGCGAACACAGCCGACAGCACAGTCTCTGTCCTTTATGGCGTGGGCAACGGCACATTTGGTCCCCAGAGTGTAATCCCGGTCGCGTCGTCGCCCCTCGCCGTCGCAGTGGCTGACATGAACAACGACGGCAGAGTCGATCTGACCGTCTCCAGTGGAGGCACTAACACTGTATCCGTCCTCATGCAGAATCCGCTTATCGTGATGTCTGCCAGCACGCTGAGTTATGGCAATCAACTGTTCGGCACAACCAGCGCACCGCAGACCTTCACGATCTCCAACACGGGTTCCGCACCTCTCGCCGTAACGTCGCTCATGGTTCACCCAGGTTACGATGCATCCGACTTCAACCTGACCACAAATTGCGGCACAGCGCCGCTGGTGATGAATCCGCAGACTAGTTGCTGGGTGTCGATCAGTTACACGCCCTCAAAAGTTCGCGCCGAATCGGCTCAGTTCGAAATCACCGACAACAGCGACAATGTTGGCGGAGCTGTTCAGTACGTCAATTTGCTCGGGACCGGTCTCGCCGATTCCACCAGCATCACACTCACATCGCCCGGCACCATCACCTATGGAACTGCGGGAGTTGTCACGGTCAGCATCAGTTCCCCGGCGAGCGTTCCCACTGGAATCATCAGCCTCACCGCAGGCAACTTCGCGCCCCTCACGCAGAGTCTCTCCCCTGCCGGCACTGCGACCTTCCAGTTGACAGGCCTGCCCGTTGGCACTTATACCCTCACTGCGAATTACCCCGCACAGGTTCAGTTTGCGGCCAGTCAGATGTTGGGAACGCTGACCGTGCAGCAGGCGACGCCGGCGATCTCCTGGCCCGCGCCCAATCCCATCACGCAGGGAACGCCCCTCACCTCGGCGCAGTTAGACGCTTCCTCGCCAGTCGCCGGAACCTTTGTCTATTCTCCGCCGCTGTCCACCGTTCTCGGCGCTGGCGCAAACCAGACGCTAAGTGTGGCCTTTACCCCGTCCGACACGGTCAATTACACAGGAACCTCAGCCACCAACTCGATCAGCGTTCTTCCGCCTACAACCACGTTGGTGCTCACAGCATCCGGCCTGACCTTCGGAAGCGAGACCGTCGGCAAGTCCAGCGCGCCTCAAACAGTTTCTCTCATCAACACGGGATCGTCCCCGGTGGCGCTCAACAGCTTCGTCATCAGCGGACCCAATGCATCCTCCTTCCAGTTCGTCACTCCCGCGCCTTCCACTTCCTGCCTCAATGCGGGCGGTGTGCTTGCGCCGGGCGCTTCTTGCACCCTCGACCTGCTGATGACCCCTGGGACGTCCGGAAACCTTTCTGCGAGTGTGGTGATCACCGACAACGCGAATTCCGGCACCCAGCAGATCTCGCTCAGCGGTGTAGGCGTGTTCAATCCGGTGCCGTTTCTGCAGAAGATCTGGCCGACTTCCGTCACTCCGGCTACGGCCGCGCAACCCTTCACACTGAATGCAAAAGGAACCGGCTTCATGCCCGGCGCTCAACTCGCAGTGAACGGCCAGAGCATTGCGACCACGGTGCAGAGCGGCACTCAGCTGGTAGCGCAGGTCCCTGCCGGAATTCTCGCCGGCCCCGCCACAGCGACGGTTACTGTCGTGAATCCCGGTCATTCTGGCGACACAACTTCCAACACCTTCCCGCTGCCCATCACCGCCTCAATCGCCGGCGTAACTCTCGGTACTGGGCCGTTCGCACCAACTCCAGTGAATACTCCGCAAGCGATTGCAGTTGCTGACTTCAACCGGGACGGGATACCGGACGTCGCTGTCGCCGATAGCCAGGACGGCGAGGTCCTCGTATACCTTGGCAGTTCGTCCGGCGCATTGACTCTGCAATCCACGCTGAACGTCGGCGCTGCGCCTGCGGGGCTTACCATCGGCGACTTCAATGAAGATGGAAAGCTCGATCTCGCCGTTCTCTCCAGCACTGGCGCGGTTTCCGTCTGGTTTGGCGATGGGACCGGCAGGTTTACCGCAGGCCCGTCTACAGTCGCTGCATCCGCCGGCAGCTACATCGCCTCTGCGGATTTCAACGGCGATGGACACCTCGATCTCGCCGTGATCAATTCATCGGCCCAGAGCGCGACGATCCTCCTCGGCACCGGGACCGGATCGTTCAACAACGCAGCCACGCTGAATACCGGAGTTGCGCCTTATGGCATTAGTGTGGCCGACTTCAATCAGGACGGCATCCTCGATCTTGCGGTTGGCAATGGTGACGGCACGGTGAACATTTTCTCTGGAAATGGAGACGGCACTTTCGAACTCGTTACGACGTTCGACACGGGATCTCCCGCGGATGCGCTTGCGACCTCAGACTTCAATGAAGACGGCGTGCCCGATCTGGCGGTTGCCAACACCGGAGCTAACGGCACCGGAACCAACGGCGTCGTCTCCATCTGGATTGGATCGGGCAACGGTTTCTTCACCCAGGCCACCCAGATTCCGGTCGGAAATACCCCGGATGCCCTTGCCGTCGGAGACTTCAATGGCGATGGGCATATCGACATCGCCGTCGCCAATCAGCTTGGCAACACCGTGCAAATCCTCGCTGGCAACGGCGCGGATGCCTTTACCGCATTCGCTGCACAGCCGGCCGGAAGCTCCCCCGTCCAGTTGGGCGTCGCGGACTTCAATGGAGACGGCCGGCTCGATCTCGTCGTCGCTGACGCCGGATCCAACTTGCTACCGGTACTGCTCCAGGTACCATCGGCATCGCTTTCCGCGCCGAGCATGCTTTTTGCAACTCAACCTATCGGCACCCCCAGCGCTCCGTTGAGCTTCACCGTTACCAACAGCGGATCCGCAACCTCCCCGTTGGTGATCTCCGCGATCTCCATTACACCGGCATACAACACGGCGGCAGGCGACTTCACCGAATCGAACTTCTGCGGAACGCTCCCGGCAAGCCTTTCTCCGGGGGCCAGTTGCACCATCAACGTGGTCTTCTCGCCCTCCTATGTGGCCCTGGAGAACGCGGTTCTCACCGTTACGGATAACAGCGGCGGTGTAGCCGGAAGCACGCAGACGGTCGCGGTCAGCGGAACAGCGCCCCTGCCACCGAATCTGCTCGCCACTTCACAGGTCAACCTCACGCCAACAGTAGCTATTCCGCCGACTTTCCTCGGCCTCTCATTCGACTGGAATACGGTCACGAGTTGGATGGGATCCAGCACAACAGGCACGGACACCATCTTCCAAACTCTGCTCAACAACCTCATGGCTTACAACACAGCACCTTTGAGCATCAGGGTCGCAGGCGACAGCGTGGATACCGGCACCATCAATGCCTCTACGGTGGCTCCCTTCTCGCAACTCGCGCAGAACCTCAATGTGCATTACATTCTCGGAGTGAACCTCGACCTGCAGAGCCTCAGCCTTGCGGAAAGCCAGGCGTCTGCCTACGCCTCGACAGTTCCCAACAGCAGCATCGACGCATTCGAGATTGGAAATGAACCGGACAACTATGTCAGCAACGGCGCCCGCGGCGACACCTATGGCGTCGTTCCTTACCTGGCGGAGCAGAACACCTGGCAGCAAGGCATACAAGCTACGGTTCCATCCCTGCAGCGATTCGCCGATCCGGCTCTTGCCAACTCGAGTTGGATGACAGGCATGGAGACCGCGCTTGCCTCCGGTGGACTTCCCGTCAATATCGTCACACAGCACAGCTACATCCAGTGCTATAACAAATCCAATCCAGCAGCTCTCAATCTGCTGTTGCAGCCGTTTGCCACGACTTCTGCGCCTGCCCTTTTCGGACCTTACGCGGCCATTGCCCACCAGGCTGGCGCAAAATTCCGCATGGGCGAAATGAACTCTATCTGCAGCGGCGGCCAGCCTGGCCTGAGCAACAATTTCAGCTCTGCACTGTGGAGCATCGATACCATGTTCGCCTTCGCGAATGCCGGCATCGATGGTGTCAACTGGCATACGTCGACCGGCATGTCTTACAACGCTTTCAACATCAGCGTCACCACGAATACCAAAACAGGCATCAATCAGTATGCGCTCTCCCAGGTGAATCCTCTCTACTACGGGATGCTTGTCTTCGCGCAGGCCGCTGGGAATGGGGCGCAAATCCTCCCTGTCACCACACTTACCAATTCGAATGTCGATGTCTGGGCCACGCTCGACAAGAACGGAGTCGCACACCTGATCATCATCAACAAGGATCAGGTCGCAACAGGCACGTTGCAGTTCTCCATACCTGGATACAACACCGGGACTGTCCTTGCCTTGACTGCCAGCAGTTACACTGCCACAAATGGGGTTACCTTTGGTGGCCAGACCTTCGACGGCAGCACCACGGGTCAGATTACTGGAACCCCGGTATCGCAAACCATCACGCCGTCCGGCGGGGTCTTCAGCATATCGGTGAGCCCCACCAGTGCAATGCTCATTAACCTGACGCATTGATATTCGCAACTAGAATTCGCACCGCCGGCAAGCCTGCCCATCGTGTAAACGACGGATGGGTGAGCGCGCTCAGGTGGGCGCGGATAGAATCTTCGATGCTAATTGGTTATGGCAGATTCCTGCCATTGTTCATGGGCACATTTACCAGCGCATCGATAGCAGAACTATCGCTTGTGAGTTGTTAGCACTACGTACGACACTCTGAACAGACACTTATATGGAGGTTTCTATTATGGATGAGATACAAGCTACCTTTCCAGAATTGACAACATCCGGTAATACTAAGCGCGGTTTCTCATGGAAATATGCTGGACGACATTTTGACGATCTCGGCGCCGTCCGCGTAAGCATGTACGTCGTTCTTCGCGATATGATTCCCACCGTATTGCTTGGCACGTTCTGGTTCCTTCAACACCCTGACACAGCGCTCGGCTTCCGCACCTCATGGCAACAACCTCAGCTGAGTCTCTGGGATTTTGGCCTGGTTATCTCTCTCACTTATTGCTGGCAAATTGTCGCCGGCGGAAAGCTCGCGACCGGTAGCCACTTGATCCGGAAACAGATCATCGGCAACCTCGTCAGCGCGCTTTGCTGCTCGGTAATGGTCTTTGGCGCCGGGTCCGCCCACGCTCCTTTGATGCGCTCTTTGATCTGGAGCATCTGGTTCTTTGTTGCATCCAGTTCCCTCGGTCTTTTGCTGCTGGGGGTAGCCTGCATATCCCGCTGGGCCGTGCTGACCTTTGTTGTGAACCGCCGCGAGGTCATGATCATCGGATCGGGACCGCGGGCGCAGAAGCTCTTTGCCGAGTTGATGGACTCTCCCCTCTACAATATCGTGGGCATCGTCGATGACGAGTTCGTAGGTACGCCCGAAATGGCGCAGAAATACCTCGGCCCGCTCGACAACCTCGGCTCTATCCTCCGCCGCTATCCCGTTCAAACTGCCTTCTGCTCTCTCCCGATCAAGTCCATGTACTCGCAGTCCCAGCACGCGCTTTCGGTCTGCGAAGAGATTGGCGTGGAGGTCCGATACCTCGCACAGCAGTTTGAAACCCGCATCGGACACCTCGACGCACATGCCAGTGCGCATGGTCTCTTCGCGATCCTCCGTATGGTCCGGCAGGACTCAACTGGATATGCAAAACGGGCCATCGATATCATGGGCGCAGCTGCGCTTCTTCTTGCTTCAGCGCCAATTGTCGCGGCTGCGGCAATCGCAATCAAGCTCACTTCACCTGGCCCGGTCTTTTTTGCCCAGGAACGATACGGCCTGAATCGCAAGCGCTTCTTCATATTCAAGCTGAGAACAATGGTCATCGATGCAGAACAGCAGCAGAGCAAATACGAGTCGATGAATGAGGTTTCGGGTCCTGTCTTCAAGATTCGCCGCGATCCGCGCATCACCAAGATTGGATCTTTCCTCCGCAAGACTTCCATCGACGAGTTGCCGCAACTTTGGAACGTCCTTCGGGGCGATATGTCCCTGGTTGGCCCCCGTCCCTTGGCGGTCAGGGATGTGCTTCGCATTCAGGATGCCCGTCACCTTCGTCGTTTTAGCGTCAAACCGGGAATCACTTGCCTCTGGCAGATGAGCGGACGCAACAACACCGATTTCGAAACCTGGATCAAACAGGATCTGGACTATATTGACAGCTGGTCTCTGCTACTGGATGCGCGCATTCTTCTTGGCACAGTGCCCGCGGTCTTGTGGGGCCGGGGCGCAATGTAACAGGGCCTTCACTGACATCGCAACACAATATTCTTACAGCCGACGACGCAGATACTACAAGATCCCATCGGAACTCAATTGATAACTATGGGATTCCCATTGCTTCTCCGAACCCAACCGGCATGCAGAACGCAGCCCGAGGAAGGATAGTTTCACATGAAATTACTTACAACTCCCTTCACGCCAGTATCTATCTGCGTTGTGGGCTCCGGATATGTCGGGCTCGTAGCCGCGGTTTGTTTCGCCGAGATTGGTCATCATGTGATCTGTGTCGACAATGACGAGGCTAAAGTCCAATCACTGCGCGCAGGCAAGACGCCCATCTTCGAGAAGTTCCTCACGGAGATGCTCGCTCGCCATCTCGGCCGCACGCTTGACTTCACCACCGATTTACGAACTTCCGCAGCTAACGCAGAGTCAATCTTTATCGCTGTTGGCACTCCCCAGAGCGACACCGGCGCAGCTGATTTGTCTTATGTGGAGGCAGTCGTCTCCGAAATAGCATCGTCGATCTGCGGATACAAACTTATCGTAGAGAAGAGCACCGTGCCCGTTTACACCAATGAGTGGATCCGGCGCGTTCTGCAGCGGTACGGCGTATCCGGTAGCTCCTTCGATGTAGCGTCGAACCCTGAATTTCTGCGCGAAGGAACGGCGATCTCAGACTTCCTTCATCCCGACCGAATTGTCGTGGGCGCCAATACCGAGCGCGCGACTGATCTGCTTCATCGCATCTACCATCCTCTCACCAGTGGAAGCTATTACGCTCAGCCCGGTGCGCTCCCCGGAAACTGTTTGCAGAGCTCGCCTCCCCCGCTTCTTGCCACTTCGGCCCAAAGCGCCGAGATCATCAAGCATGCATCCAACGCATTCTTGGCCCTGAAGATATCCTTTATCAATGCCGTCGCTAATCTCGCAGAGGCCGTAGATGCCGACATTGAGGACATCGCTGCTGGAATGGGCATGGATAGTCGAATCGGACCACGCTTTCTTCGCGCAGGTCTCGGCTACGGAGGATCGTGCTTTCCCAAGGATCTCTCAGCTTTTCATCTTGTTGCGCAAGAACAGGGCGTCGATTTTCAACTTCTGCAGGAAGCGCGCAAGATCAACAACACTCAGCGCGACAGGTTCTACAATAAAGTTCTCTCTGCACTTTGGACATTGCGCGGCAAGCGAATTGCCGCACTTGGCTTGGCCTTCAAGGGAGACACCGACGACATACGCGAGTCCCCCGCGATCGACATCATCCGAAGATTCCTCGACGGGGGTGCGAGCGTTTGCGCTTTCGACCCTGCTGCTATGGATCGCAGCAAATCTGTCCTTCCCGAGTCGTCGCAGATGTCTTATGCTGTCGACTTGTACGAAGCTTCCGAAGATGCGGACGCGGTGGTCATCCTGACCGACTGGAAAGAATTCGCGGAAATCGATCTGCCTCGACTTAAGACGGCTTTGCGGTTCCCTATCGTCATCGACGGTCGCAATCTCTTTGGTGTGCAGGCTATGCACGATGCCGGCTTTGACTATATCAGCATCGGCAGACCAATCGCCGCGTGCACAAACCTTGAGCAAGCGCAACGGATCGCGGTCTGATCGTTTTCGCAGGTCGTGAATCGCTGCTCATTTCTTGGGATTCACATCGTCGCCGGCAATCCGCATGCCTCCTTGGAGTTATATGGTTAGAATATGGGCCAGAGTCAGGAACTCTTGTAAGCGCCTGGGCACCAAGCCTTTTCTGTTCTCTCGCGGAAAGGATGGGAGACCGAAAGCTAATGCCGCAGAGCCGCAAGGTAGTTTGTACGCACAGTTCCGCATTCTCACTGCTCCTCCGCCGGACGGATTCATATTACAACGTTCCGCTGCGCTTGTCAGCCTGCAAACGCCTGCAGAACTGATGGTCCCGGCCGCCATTCGAATACCACAATGAACGTCTTATACTACCGCATATCTACTGCAACACATATCCAAATGTACTATTACCGACTCCGCGAAATGCCCTATATGTCTACCTTGTTTTCAGGCAAGTATAATGCTAGACTGTTCTTATTCCGGAAAGTCACAGAGCTATCGGCTCTTACCGGACACTATTGATACTCGAGTCTGGTCAACATTAATCGTCACGGCAGTAACCGCTATTTGCTAGAAATGCAATCGATGATTCTCGCCATGCCACGCACGTCAACTACATACTCCTGAAACGCGCCAGCGACTTTACGCACAGGCGATACACATACTCTCGTTGAACTGAAAGGTGGGGCATACACAGTGATATCTCAGCCTAGTCATCGCTATTTCATCGTCGGTGGAGCCGGATTTATTGGCAGCCATTTTACCGACCGTCTACTCTCCGATCCTGCAACGCAAAAGGTCACACTTTACGACAATTTTTCCTCTGGACGTGAATGGCATTATGCCGATCACCTCTCCGACCCGAGACTTACTGTTGTCCGTGGAGATGTCGGCGATTTGGCACTGCTCACTGAAGCGATTGCAAATCACGACGTTGTGATTCATCTGGCATCCAATCCCGACATTGCGCGCGCGGCAACTGAGCCTGAAGTGGACTTCTATCAGGGCACAATGCTCACAAACAATGTTGTGGAGGCCATGCGGCGCGCTGGCGTGCCGCGGTTGCTTTATGCTTCCGGTAGCGGTGTCTACGGGGACCTCGGAGAAATCGAGGCGACTGAAGACCACAGCCCAATGATTCCGGTTTCCACCTACGGCGCCAGCAAGCTCTCTGGCGAAGTGCTCATTGCCAGTTATTGCTTCATGTTTGGTCTCACCGCCTGTGCGTTCCGCTTCGGAAATGTCGTTGGCGCGCGCCAGACCCACGGTGTTGGATTCGACTTCGTTCGACGCCTTGTTGCAGATCCAACCAAGCTGCGCATTCTCGGCGATGGAAAGCAGAGCAAGTCTTACATTCATGTCTCGGATGTAGTTTCCGCCGTCTTGCATGCGAACACCCACTGCAAGGATCTGTTCCAGGTGTTCAATGTCGCAACCGGCGACTATATCACCGTCAACGAGATCGCCGATTTGGCAGTGGAGGTCGTCAAACCGACCACGCCTCCGCTTTACGAGCACACCGGCGGCAATCGCGGCTGGAAGGGAGACGTACCTGTGGTGCGGCTCAATACAGATCGAATTCAGAGTCTTGGTTGGAAATGTCAGAGGTCGACCTATGCTGCCCTCAAAGCTTCAATCCTCAGCCTCTTTGAAGATGAGCGAATCTGCAAAGTCTAGGTCTCTTCCCAGCCTGGCATTGCTCGCGGGCGGATTGGCGACACGCCTCCGCCCGGTAACCGCGACGATTCCCAAGTCGATGCTCCGCGTCGGAGGAGAGCCATTCGTCGCCCACCAGTTGCGCCTTCTCAGGGATCAGGGCATTCGCCAGGTGGTGCTCTGTGTTGGGCATCTCGGTGAACAGCTTCGCGATTTTGTCGGCGATGGATCTGCCTATGGGCTTGCAGTGCAGTATTCCTTCGATGGTCCTGTGCTGAAGGGGACCGGGGGAGCGATCAAACAGGCGCTTCCGCTGCTCGGAGACCATTTCCTGATCATGTACGGAGACAGTTATCTCCCAACTTCGTTTGCTCTGGTGTACGAACGATTCGCGGAGAGCGGAGCGGAGGGACTGATGACCGTCTTTCACAATGGGAACCGATGGGACAAGAGTAACGTCGAGTTCGGCGAAGGCCGCATCGTTCGCTACGACAAGTCTCATCCGGATGCATCCATGGAGTACATCGATTACGGTCTCGGGATTCTTCGTGCCGAGGCTTTCGATTCCTGGGAAAGCGAAGATACATTCGATTTGGCCAGGGTTTACGAATCTCTTGTGGCGCGCGGCCAGCTCGCCGGCTACGAGGTGAAGGAGCGCTTCTTTGAAATCGGTTCGCACGAAGGCCTTGCAGAAGCCGACACCAGCCTATTCCACCAAGTAAAGAATCTATATTCCCCAACCGGATCTCATCCGGAACTTACAGACGAGCCAGGAGGACACTCTTGATTATCACCAAGACACCGTTGCGGATTTCCATCGGCGGAGGAGGTACGGACCTCCCTTCGTACTATCGCGAATTCGGCGGATTCGTAATCTCCGCCGCGATCAATAAATATGTCTATATCAGCATCAATCGCAACTTCTTCCCGGGCTACTTTCTGAAGTACTCCGAAACCGAGCACGCGCCTTGTCGCGAGGATATCAAGCACAAGCTCATTCGTGAAGCGCTCCTCAAATACGACATCGATGAGCCCCTTGAGATCGTCAGTGTTGCCGATGTCCCAGGTGGCACAGGGCTCGGTTCCTCCGGGACGTTTCTTGTGGGGCTGGTGCACGCTCTCAGAGCACACGGCCGTCATCGCGACGATGCCGAGACCCTCGCACAAGGCGCGGTAGATATCGAGATGGTTCGTCTCAAGGAGCCCGTCGGCAAGCAGGATCAATATATTGCAGCTTACGGTGGATTGTTGTGCCAGCAATACAATCAGGATGACACTGTGACGGTCTCCACGCTGAACATGACCGACACCGCAGTGCATGAACTACGCGATTCTCTTATGCTCTTCTTCGTTGGGAACACACGAAGCGCGTCGAGCATTCTCGAGGACCAGAAGAAAAAGTCTGAAGAGCGCGATCAGAAAATGCTGGATGGACTCCACTTTGTGAAACAGCTCGGCCATGAGATTCAATCCGTGCTGGAAGCTGGCGACATCGTCCAGTTTGGCAAGCTCATGCACGAACACTGGCTCCGTAAACGTGGCCGTTCGAACGGGATGACCAATAACCGAATCGACGAGCTATATGAATTGGCCCGCACCGCTGGCGGCGCTACCGGCGGCAAGCTTGTCGGCGCCGGAGGCAGCGGCTTCCTGCTATTTCATACGCAGGACCGCAAGCGGCTACGCGAAACCATGTGTGGCGCAGGTCTCAGCGAGATGGATTTCAGCTTCGATTTCGACGGCTCAGTTGTCATGATCAGAAACCGTGGCTGATTGCCACCCATCTGCTCATAGCAAGATAAACGCTCGTCGAATATAGGAGAACGTCGTCTCATGCGAAAGATCCTCATTTATCGGAACCAGTTGCTCCCCCTGAGCGAGACCTTCATCTTCGCTCAGGCCGGGGCTCTGCGCAACTTCGATGTTCGATTTGCCGGAATGATGCCGATAACAAATGGACTACCGGTTCAGGACCGGTCCATACTTCTAACCAGGCACAATACATGCTTCTCAAAGGTCGCCCGTTCCCTGTTCATGAATTACGGGTTCGGTCCGGGGTTTCTCGACAGACTGAGAGCCGAGAAGCCAGATCTGATTCACGCACACTTCTCAATCGATAGCTCCATTGCAATACCGATTGCCGAACAACTTGACGTTCCCCTCGTCTGTTCTCTTCACGGCTACGATGTCACCACAAGGGACCCGTATCTGGCAGGAACACAGGATGGCCGCATCTATCTGCGCAGGCGAGAGAGGCTCTGGGAGCGGGTCACAAAGTTTATCCCAACCTCGCAATACATCATGCATCGTGCAATTGCATCGGGCTTCCCGGCAGAAAAGATGGAGGTTGTTTACTCAGGTCTGGATCTGAACAAGCTCAAGCCAGGCAACGAGCCTCGGGACCCCAACCTGATCCTCTATGTCGGCCGCCTGGTCGAAAAAAAGGGCGGACCATATCTTCTCAAAGCAGTCGCCAAGGTTGCAAAGACCTGCCCTGAAGTCAAACTCGTCATTATCGGAGATGGTCCGCTTCGCGAGGCGATGAAGGCGGAGGCGAAGGAACTCAAGATCAACTGCAGCTTTCTCGGCAAGCTTATGGATCCGGAACCAGGCAATTCGGTGCACGATTGGATGCGCCGCGCACGAGTATTTTGCGGACCGAGCGTTGAAGCTTCTGACGGTAATACCGAGGGAGTTCCCTTTGTGTTTGTTGAGTCGCACGCACTCGGGCTGCCAGCAGTCGGCTTTGACCACGCGGGGATCAAAGAAGCTGTCTTGCACGGCGAGACCGGTCTCCTGGCCCCTGAAAAGGATATCGATTCTCTCGCTGTCTACCTGGTTCGGATGCTTACGGACGATCCGTTCTGGGAGAAATGCAGTCAACGCGCCAAGCGCTGGGTCTGGGAGCGTTTCGATCTGAAAGTGCTCACTACGCAACTGGAGGCGCTTTACTCTCGCGCGCTTTCTTCGACAACCTGACAGTCCCGTAACCCTGACGATTACACGTCGGAGGACCGCAGGAATCAATCTCCTGCGAATGAGGCGTTTCATGACACCACTGCTGACAGTAGGCATGCCCGTCTACAAATCAATGCCCTACCTGCCCGAAGCTATTGAAGGTCTTCTGGCACAGACATGCAGCGACTTCAATATTCTCGCGATCGTGGATGATTGCTCCGACGGAAGCATCGAATACATTGAGTCCGTTCGCGATCCGCGGCTCAGAATCATCCGGCGTCCGAAGGGTGGGCTCACTTCGGCCCTGAATTGCATGCTTCGCGAGGCGAAGACTCCATGGCTGGTTCGCCAGGATACGGATGACGTTTCCTACCCCAACAGAATCGAGCGGATCCTCGATTACATTGGCAAATATCCTGACACTGGCGTATTCCACTCCGATGCGGACTACCATCCGAAGGAGCTTTGCGTCGGACAGTTTCGCTGCACGCGCGGCAATCCCAAAGACCTGCGCAAGGTAGTGGAGTCGGGATACTTGCTCACTCTGTGTCACCCCAGTGTCGTACTCAATATCGAAAAGGCTCTGAGCATCGGCGGATATCGCCAAAGCGTCTCCGTTGAAGATGCGGACATGTGGTGGCGCATGGCTTTGCAGTTTGATATACGCTACATTCCCGAGGCGCTGGTCGGATATCGTCATAATCCCTTTCAATCGACACGCCTGGTTATCCCCCAGGCGGTCAATGGGCTCTATGTTCAGTACTTGCTCTTATCTCAGCTATGGGACTTTGCGCCTGAAAGCATGGAATCTGTTGAACCGCACCTGCGCTCGATGATCTCGTTGAAGCATTTGCAGGCCAAGGAGCATCTTCGCAATGCGAATATCCTCTTGTCGCAACGAAAGTACCCGCGGGCGATCGGTCAAGCTATGCTATCCATGTACGCAGCTCCCGACTATTTCTTTCGCCGTGTCGCGGACGAGTTCCGCAACTCTCGGATGATTACAAACGGCGTCGATCCCGCATTCTTCCTTCGACGCAAAGCGGATTTCTGGCCATCGACAGCATCTCGATGATTTTTTTCGGCAGGACAGAGCCGCAATTACCTTGCCTTACGCGTACTCGCGCAGCGTGAGCGACCGTCGCTCCCCCGACTTATGATTGTTCTTCACGGAATACCCGGAGGCCCTTGTTGATTTTGAAATTATTCCGGATGCTTCGAAAACAGCCCAGCACATCGCAGGAATCGGAGAAAGGCGGCTCATCGCGATTGGCGCGCGACTCCACGTGGATGCTCCTCGGGCAGGGACTTGCTCTCGGGTTTCAGGCTGCGTATTTCGTCCTCATTGGGCGCGCTCTGGGTAGCCATGAGTATGGCGCATTCGTTGGCGTCGCCTCCCTGGTCAGCGTTCTGGCGCAGTTCAGCACCATCGGCATGGACTTGATCATCATCCGCGATGTCAGTCGCGACGAGAGCCGCTTCCCAACCTCATGGGGACTTGCCCTCGAATTGTCTCTGGTCGGATTCGTCGCGGTCACCGCGGTTACGATGCTGATCGGGCACTTCATTCTCTCCCCGGGGCTCCAGATCCTCATTCCTTTTGTCGCCCTGTCGGACACACTCTTTGCCAGAATCGCCATGCTGTCGAGCAAGGCTTTTCAGGCGCGCGGCAATTTCGCGTATAGCGCAAAGCTTATCGCGTTGACCAACATGGCCCGCGCAGTCATCGCAGGACTCCTTTATCTTCATGTGCTGCACACCCACGTGCTGGCCAGTGCTTACATGTGGACCAGCCTCTATTGGATCTCTTCTTCGATCGTCGCGGTCATCGGGTTCCTGCTTGTCACTTGGAAGTTTGGCTTGCCCAAATGGAGCCGGTTTGTCTGGGCGGAGATCAGCGAAGGAATCAGCTTCTCACTCTCCAGTTCTTCGATCTCCATCTATAACGACATCGACAAGACCTACCTGGTCAGCATCGGACAGAACTCGGCGGCGGGCATCTATTCCGCCGCGTATCGCATCATCGACGTTGCCAGCACGCCCATCTACAGCATCTATTCCGCAGCGTTTCCCCAATTCTTCCGCGAAGGCGCCAAAAGCGTGCGTCATGCGCGCGATTTTTCACTCAAGCTTCTGCGCACCACCGTGCTCTATTCGCTTGGGGCAGCCGCGGCGATGTATCTTGGCGCGCCCTATCTCCCACTCGTCCTCGGCAAAAGCTTTGCAGAGTCCAGCATAGCTTTGCGCTGGCTTTGTCTGCTTCCACTCATTCGCTGCTTTCATTATGCGGCGGGAACCACCATTACCGGATCGGTTTCGCAATGGTACAGAACTGTCCAACAGATCACCGCGGCATTCCTCAATCTGGCCTTGAACGTCCTGCTCATCCCTCCCTTTTCCTGGCGCGGAGCCGCGGTTGCCAGTCTCCTTACCGATGGTGCTCTCGCCGCCATGAACTGGGCCTGCGTCTACTGGTTGATTGCACGTCAGGAGCGGGTGCATGTGCAGGGCGAGGCCGCCGGAGAATCCGCTTAGCATCGACGCAAGGGAGCGGAGAATCTGCGGCGGCCAATCGGTTTTCTGTTGACTTGGCGGGTTTTAACGTGCACCAATGGCAGACAGCGATCTCCCTTCCCCGGAGAACCTGATGAAACTGAAGCATGTTTCGTTTCGGCTCTGCCCGATCCTGCTTGCCATATTGATGCCGCCGCCACTGGCCTCGGGTGCGCAAACTGCCGCGGCCAATCCCGCGCAAGCCACCGGACCGACAGCCCCTGCCGCCACCTCGGCGGAAAAACGCAAGCCAACAAGCCCCGCTGCGCCCCTGCCTGGACCAGCCGCAAAACAAACAGCGGACGCTCAAAATGCGCCGCCAGATCAACCATCGGAAACGCAAAGCTCCAGCGCCAACGTGGTCACATCGACCCCACTCAAAATCACGCTGACGCCGTCTGAGTTACCGCTGAAGCTGGGCTCGAACTCGAATATTGTCGCGGATATTCAGAACATCCTGACCCAGCCCGTAGAAATCGAAACCAAGTCGATCGAGCTGATGATGCATGCGATTCTGACGCCTTCGGCTTCGCTCTGCTCGGCCCCGATGTCGGCAACGTCGAACAGGCAAATCATGCAGGAGCCCTATCTGGTGTTGGAACCGCAAGACCACTTGACGGTGTTCTTCAACCTCTCGCAGCGACCGATGACCCCGGAACAGTTGAAGAAGCTGATGGACGACAGCCAGACCACGACTGCGGCCCCAAATCAGATCGAGGGTCAAGCCATGCGGTCTCCGGCTGTCACCCCTTATCAAAGGGACCTTCGGGCCTTCTACGAGGAATCGTGCCAGACCACGCTGTCAGGGCGGATCAAGCGAGCCATCGACTTTACGCCGGGCAATTACGAGTACTATCTTTCCGGGCGTTTTTCGGTCTGCACCAAGGTGGGGGAGATCAACAACTGCTACTTTCCCACTCGGTCGTTCGGACAGAGCGCCACTTTTCAGGTAGGCATCGACCAATCCCTCATCATCGTGTTCGCAGTTTTGGGAGGACTGCTGGCTTACCTGGTGGTGTCGGTCCGCGGGGACGATGGGGCGATCGGCGAGTTCTTCACCCTTTTGACCTCGGAGCCCGGGCTGAAAGGAATCGCAAAGGCGGTCTCAAAGGATGGTCTGATCCTGGCGATCAAGATCTTGCGAGACATCGTCGGCGTGGCCATCCTCAGTTCCGCGTTCACCATCGTAACCTCGAGACTTTCCGACTCGCAGTTCCCCATCAAAGTCTCGGTGCTCGATGTGTGGGGGGCGATTACAGTCGGTTTCCTGTCGTATTTTGCGGGCAACAAGTTCATCGATTCCCTGCGCGGGATGATCAAGTAGGCCAGACGATTGGGTAAGGCGCGAGGTGTTGGTGTCTAGTGCACCACTCCCGCGTCCCGCGCCGGCCAGTAGACGAAGGCCGCCTTGCCGTAGATGAGGTCGCGGGCGACGGGGCCGAACTCGCGGCTGTCGCTGGAGATGGAGCGGTGGTCTCCCATCATAAAGAACGTATCCTCAGGAACGATGAGCTCGTCCATGGAGCGGGTGTCGCGATACTCGTCCGGGACGTACGGCTCCGGTAGCAGTTTTCCATTGAGCCAGACCTGGCCATGCTCGATGCGCAGGCGATCGCCGGGGCGCGCAATGACACGCTTGATGTAGCTCTTTTCAGGGTCGCGGGGATAGTGGAAGACCACCACGTCGCCGCGCTCGATGGCCGAAATGTGATAGACGAACTTGTTGATGAAGAGGCGGTCGTGATTCACCAGGCGAGGCAACATGCTGGTGCCTTCCACGCGGACCGGCTGGTAGAGAAAAGTAATGATCAGAATGGAAGCGATGGCGGAGACGATCAGATCGCGTACCCAGAGGCCGACTCCTCCGAGTTTGTGTGGCGCGACCGCGGGGGCCGGATGCGTGGAGGCCGGTTCAGGGACAGGCAAAAGATCTTCGCTCTCTTGAGCGGAGGTCTGCGGGAAGTCATCATCTGGGGGAAGGGTGGACATGTCTCTTCTAGGTTAACCGCAACCGAGGCCCCCGAACGGACAAAGCACGCGTCCGCGCTCCGGCTTGGCAAGTGGTTTGGGTTGATTCGGGGACGGAACAAGGGGCGCGGCCGATCCAGGCGCGCCGTATTGGTTGAGGTTTCCCTCTTCCAGTACGAGCTGACGCTGCAGCACCATCTCCACCTGGGTGCCAGGCTCGATGTTGACATCCGCACCGCGCGTGAAGAGCGAGACGATTCCCATGGCGGCCAGCCCGGCGCCCACCCCGGCGAGTCCACCGGCGAGCGGATGACCGGTGCCCAAACCTGCGATGGACCCGGTGCTGGCGCCAGTGGGGATGGCAATCTCGGCGGTTCTTCCCATATTCCGCCCCTTGTCGGCGGCCTGCTCGATGGTTCCCTCTCCATCGTTCTTTACCGACTGCTGGCTGGCGCCGGGGAGATTGTTGACCATGCCGGGAATTTCAACCACCGTGCCGTTGGGGAAGATCATGGAAGTGAAGTGCATGTCGAGCTGCGCCTTGCCGCTGACTCTGCCTGCGCGGGCGACCCGATCTACCACGCCCTGGACATAAACCCCGGCAGGGATCAGGACGCGGTTTCCGACAACGACCGGGAAGGTGGAAGCCAGGTAGACACCGTCGCCGGGCTTGGCGCTCTTGCTGTTGAGCGCGCTGCGCAACTGGAGCAGGACCTTGGTTCCCGCGGGAACGGTGTAGGTGATCTTGGCGGGAGCGTCTTGGGCGGCCGGAGGAGTCTGGATGGGCTCCGCAGCCGGCGGTGAAGGCTGAGCGCTTGACGCAGGAGCCGCCTGGGGCGAACCGGCTGTTTGAGCGAAGCCGGCAAGCGAAGGAGCGACCACAAGGAAAGCGACCCAGGAAAATCTACGCAAAGGCATCCACCCCTCCGTGGAACCGCAATGACTTGGACGAATTAAATGGACGAAGGTCCCGCATCCAAAGATAGTATGCGATTTTGTTGCGCGCCGAAAGAGGTACAAATTCATGCGGCGGAGAATGAATCGCGATAGGATGCAAAGCAGTGATGGAGAACGATATGATCTCGCATTCCAATATTTCCATTGAAGCAATAAAGCAGTTTGAACCCGTATATGACGTTCTGAAGGATGCCATCCAGGCCCGCACGTTTCCCGGCTGCGCCTTTGGCGTTCTGAGATGGAACGGCGCCGAAGGCGAGGTTCTGCTGGAAGACGCGCTGGGCCATTTTACCTACGAGGACGACTCGCCCGCCGTTACTCCGCAGACGATGTGGGACATTGCCAGCGTGACCAAAGTGGTGGCCACGACCGCGGCGGCGATGCTGCTGGTGCAGCGCGGCCAGCTTGACCTGGATGCTCCTTTAGGCGAGCTGCTGCCGGGGTTCGTGATCGGGCGCGGACCGGGTTCGCACGCCCATCATGTGAAGGTGCGTCACCTACTGGCGCACAACTCGGGGCTGCCGGGGTACGTGGAGTTCTTCCGCACGGCAAATTCTCCAGCGGCGCTGTTTCGCAGCTGCCTGGAGCTGCCGCTGGAGGCCGATCCGGGAGCAAGGGCCGAGTATTCCGATCCGGGGTTCATACTGCTGGGCAAAGCGCTCGAGGTCGTTGTGCGAGAGCCTCTGGCGAATTGGGTCGAGAGGGAGATCTTTGCCCCGCTGGGACTGGATCGCACGCTTTTTTGCCCGCCGGCGGCTCTGCGCACGCTGATTCCGCCGAGCGAGGAGGATTCCACCTTCCGTCAACGGCGGATCCAGGGCGAAGTGCAGGACGAGAACGCCTGGTTGCTGAAGGGCTCTGCCGGGCATGCCGGGCTTTTTTCGAATATTTCCGACCTGCTGCGGTTCGGCAGCGAGATTCTGCGGGCGACGGACGGAAACGGGCCGGAGGGCCTGTTTGATCATGCAACCGTTGAACTGTTTGCGGAACGCCAAAGTCCGCAAGGGAGTTCGCGGGCACTGGGTTGGGACACGCCTTCCCCGCACTCTTCGGCAGGCAATCATTTCTCGACCCATTCGATCGGTCATCTTGGCTATAGCGGCTGCTCTCTTTGGATCGATCTGGATGCCCGGATCGTGGTGGCGCTGCTGACGAATCGGACATGGCCCGACCGAAGCAACCATGCAATTCGCACCCTGAGACCGGCCTTCCACGACGCGGTGCGCGAGGCTTTGTAACGAACCTGCAATGTGCTGTTTTGGGGCGATTCCGGGGAGGGAGAATTCTGCCGACAGTAGCGCAAATTAAAGATATAATCAAAAATTGGGGACAGACACGATGCTAACCAGCTCGATGATCCAGGATAATGCCGGCGCCAAAAAAGACAGCAAGAAAGACCAGGCAGCCCTGCTTCAGCAATTGACCACCGAGAGCCAAAACGAGGCTTCTCAAGGCTTTGACACCAAGTCCGCGCTGGAGATCGCGCGCATCATCA
>CAZQPY010000006.1:0-157627 GCA_964595345.1 uncultured Occallatibacter sp. | reverse complement strand
GCCTTTGATCGGGAAGACCGGCAGAGCCATGTCAACAGCCACACATTCTATCTTGGCTACCAAGGGCCACTCCCGAATCCGAATACGGTCAAGGTGGATATCACCATCTCGGAAACCGTGCTCTTCCTCGTCGAGCAACGAGAGGTTTTGCGAGCTTACGAGGAGTTCAACGACATCCCCGAGGGCCGCGCTGTGGCCGTATACAGCCTGAACGAGATCGCCACTGAAAAGGTAGTCGCCCTTGGAGATCGGGCACGGAATGAACCCCGCGACCTCTACGATCTCTGGTTCCTCACCACCCACGCTGGAGTTGAACTCCATCTGTTGCTTCCGGCAATCGAGGAGAAACTCCGCTTCCGGAACAAGGAGATTACCGGCCTACAATATCGAATCGTCGCCAAAGAATCGCGGCTCAAATCGCTGTGGAATAGTCGGCTCGGTCATCAGATGGAAACTCTGCCTGAGTTCGACACAGCGTTTCGCGCTGTCCGTCGAGAGCTGCGCCAAGCAGACCTGCCTTGAGAACGTTTCCGTTTCGTGTGACCCATCAAACTGGTAGGTATTCCCCGCTTGCCGCTCAGAAGAATTTGAAAGCGCGTTCTGATTCCGGTGCCTGACTTTCAGAACTAAGTTCAAACCGATTTGTGCCCACTTTGTGCCTGAATATGTCGCTTCTGGCGATTTGAGTCATTCCTGAGTCTGCCAGATTCATGGGCCGCGATGTAGATTTCGCATTAGATATGTTCGCGTTCGACTCCTGGCCTGTTGAAGCAGTACAAGCGCGCTGGCGTTGTGTGCCGCAGGTCTTCGAGGAAGATTCCGTCATGCGCCGCGAATCTTTAGTGGACGAACGTTTGACCGATCGCTTCCGCATTGCACGAACCGTTTTGACCGGACGGCACGAATGGAAACCTAGAGGATTTACCGTTTTGCTGGTCCTAGAAGGCTCCTGCTCTGTCTTGACGGAGCAAGAGGAGCTTAAGCTCTTCCAATATGACCGCATCGTTGTTCCTCACGGATTGGAGACGCTAGAGATTTTCCCGCATAGCAATGTGGTCCTCCTTGAGAACGGTTCGCCGGACGTCACTCAGGGATCTTTTGACCCGGCGGTAGAGGTGGTCAGTCATGCAAAATGCACCAGGTAATCGAAGAGTTGAGTGGATGCAGCCGAATCACTCGGCGGGAAAGGAGAGTATGCGTCTGACCTACGCACCTGTAAAAATAGTTTGATCTGTGTTGGACTCTTCGTGGTTGAAGAGTCTGGAGTTGTAGTTCGTCAACGTAGCCGCCAGTAGGTAGCTCGTTTGGCTGGATTGTACTGGAGGAGCAGGATGGGGTGAAGTGAATTTTGTCGCAGTCAAGTGATGGCTTTGAGCACGCTGGTCCGGTATTTGAAGAAACAGTCTGTTGAGCGGCGGTTGAGTAGTAAAAGCATGGCCGGAGAGAGTCGACCGCTGGCGGCGGAACTGGCTGCGGCGTCGGTTTCGGCAGCAACAGGGACCCCACCTGCTCGACGCTGGGCGATCTGTCGCTCGTCGATCAGGCCACCGACTGGCCGCAGTTGACCGCGCTTGTGCATATCGAGGCAGAGCGTTATCACAAAGCGAGCGGTAAGACCGAATGCGAAACCCGCTAATACATCAGCAGTCTTGAGCCCAAAGCCGGGCCGATCAACGCGGATATTCGCGAGCACTGGGGCAACCAAAACAGGCTACACAGGGTGCGCGACGTGGCCTTTGGCGAAGACCGAAGCCGCAATCGTGTCGGCCAGGCCGCACAAAACTTCTCCGTCATCACCCGCTCGCACTGACCCTGCTCAAACAAAACAAGACATCGAAACTCGGCACCAACGGAAAACGCCTCAAAGCTGGTTGGGACAATGACTACTTGGTCAGCCTACTCGGCATTTAGATGCGTCGGCCCTGGTCGTCATAGCGGCGTGCAATAAGGGATTCACAGCGGTCGACTACAATCAGTTTTTTCGAACACAAGGAGACGATACATGGCGTGTAAACCGGAAGTGCTCAAGAATGTCCCCCTCTTTGCTCTGCTCGACGATGAAGAGTCTGCGCTTCTGGCTAGCCAGGTCGACATGCAAACCTTCGCACCTCGCGAGCGAATCTATAAAGTTGGAGACCCCGGGGCCGCGGCCTACGTGATTATTTCGGGGAATGTGAGTGTCTTCACCGTGGACGACGACCAGCAGGAGGTGGTGGTCGACGAACCTGGAAAAGGCGAGTTCTTCGGTTTCGCTTCAATGCTCGAGCAGACAGCCCACCAGACCGACGCCATGGCGATCACGGAAACTGTATGCCTTGAGGTTTCATTCGACGACATCGCAGTCCTGCTAACCCAAAAGCCGATGGCGGGAATGGACCTGATGACCACGCTTGGCCGCCAGCTCCATTCCACCCAGGCATTGGTGCGGGGTCGCGCCAGCCGAAATCCAAATGACGTGATCGAAAAAGTGGAGACCACCGGAGAGCGAATTGCCGACCACGTCGCAAGGTTCGGCGGGTCCTGGACCTTTATTATTACGTTTGCCGTCTTGCTCTCGGTTTACACTGCGACCAATGTCCTCCTCGATAAGCAGGCGTGGGATCCGTACCCATTCATCCTTCTGAACTTGTTCCTTTCGATGCTTGCGGCGATACAAGCTCCCGTCATTATGATGAGCCAGAATCGACAGGACTCAAGGGACCGGCTGCGTGCCGAACTCGATTTCGATGTGAACAAGCGTGCCGAATCTGAGGTCCAGGGAGTGTCGCGAAAGATGAGTATGCTGGACCAAAAGATGGATGATATCGCGGACCTGCTTCGCAAAAGCGCATTGGACGGTCGGCCAGCGGGACAGTAGAAACGCTTTGTTTCAATTGACGAACAGACCGACGCACGTTTCCAGCCACTACCACGCACCGGTTTGCAGGTTCCGGTTGTGTTGTCGTCCAGCCGTACACGGTCCCGACCCGAGCCCGCCGGGGACCGTGTCAAATCGAAAACTTGCGGGAAGGGCGACATACCGGTACCGATCCTTCCTTCGACGAAAGACTGGCCGATTCTTGCCTTGCCTCAGACTTCGTGAAGCGTCTCGATGGGATCAATTTGCGAAGCGCGCCACAGAGGCACCGCCGCTGCCAACGCAACAATCAGCAACGCGCTCAGCGCTGATACCGCAAGAACAATGGGGTCGTGTGCACTGATGCCGAACACCAGGCTGCTGAGCCATCGCGAAGCGCCCCAGCTTCCTGTGAGCCCAACGACTAACCCGAGCGCGCCTAACATCGCGGCTTGTCTTCCAGTACGGCGTAAGATGGCCATTGTCCCCGCTCCCATTGCCATCCGAATGGCGATCTCCAGCCTCCGGCAACTTACCCAATAGTTGAAAACACCATAGCAACCGATGCTGGCCAGGATCACCGCAATCCCGGCGAATAGAACTAGCAGAATCGTGGTGAAACGCCGCTGGGTAAGTGTGGCGCTGAGCCACATATCGGCGGTCTTCAGCGATTGAATCGGAACGTTGCCGTCGATGGAAGCCAATGTTTGCCGCACAGTCGGAATCATGCTATCCGGATTACCCTTCGTCCGTATCATCACGACCATTGCGCCATCGACCCGCTGCATGGCCGGGAGATCGATCTCCGGCAAGGGCGGGCTGTCCAATCCTATCTGGGGCACGTTGGCGGAAACGCCGACGATTTCAAGGATGGGACCTTTCATATAAATGCCCACCAGTTATCGCTGTAAATCCCTTCTTGGACAAGAGGGGATTTACTTCTTCTCTTCGGCATAATTAAATGACGGCGGTGCAGCGCCTTCTTCCGCCCCAAATTGCTTATTCGGCTGATTCCCCATGCTCATTACGATGGTTGCACCGCCCGTCGTGTCTGCATGCCGGAACCAGACTTTCTTATAGGGCTTGCCGTTGAAGCTGACGGATTGAATGTACTTATTATTTGAAGAGTTGTGCTCGGCCTCAATAATCAATTTCTTGCCAAGACCAAGGTCAACCACTGCTCGATCAAACAACGGCGCGCCAAAAACATAATTTCCACTGACCGGATCTACCGCGTAGAATCCAAGCGCGCTAATCACAAACCAGGCAGACATCTGCCCGCAATCTTCATTCCCAGCCAGGCCATCCGGCTCATCGCTGTACATAGTTTCCAGCAAGCTCCTCACTCGCTCTTGTGTCTTATACGGAACCCCCGCATAGGCATAAAGATAGGCGATGTGGTGGCTCGGTTCATTACCATGTGCGTATTGCCCTACCATTCCAGCAATGTCCAAAGGCGCGTCGGTTGGCAATGTTGGAGGCTGGTTGAACAACCCGTCCAGTTTCGACACAAACTTCTTTTTACCTCCCATCATCTCGATTACCCCAGCCAAGTCATGCTGGATACCGAAAGTGGTTTGCCATGCGTTGGACTCGGTGTAGTCATGCCACTGCTTCGAGTGGCCCATCTCGATGGGATCGAAGGGCGTGGCCCAGGAACCATCTTTGAGTTTGGGGCGTAGGAAGCCCTTTTCGGCATCCCAATAATGCCGATAATTGCGAGAGCGATCGAGCAGCAACTTGGCATTCGCACCATCTCTTAATTTGGCGGCCACGTGCGCTATCGCCCAATCGTCATAGACGTACTCAATCGCTTTGGAAACCGACTCCCCTTCGAGATCGGCGGGGATGAATCCCAGCGACCGGTACCATTTCAAGCCGCGGTAGTCGTCCTCAAAGGCCCGCCTCTTCATCACCGTGTAGGCTTCTCGATAGTCGATGCCTGTGAAGCCCTTCATCAAGGCCTCTGCAATCACAGCCGCAGAGTGGTAGCCAGTCATGCAGCCGGTTTCCTTTCCCTGCAGCGGCCACACCGGAATCCCAGCGGAACTCTGCTGGGCCATGCGGATGAGGCTGTTCACCATATCCGGCACGCGGTCGGCATGGATAAGCGTGAACAGCGGATGCTCGGCGCGATAAGTGTCCCACAGTGAAAATGTCGTGTAGTTGCGCTGCCCTTTGGCAAGATAATGGATTCTGCCGTCCATGCCGCGATAGCGCCCATCCACATCGTCGAAGAGGGTGGGCGCCAACATGGTGTGGTAGAGCGAAGAGTAGAAAACCTTCTTGCGATCAGCGTTTGTAGTCTTAATCCGGATCTTGCCTAGCTCGTGACGCCAGCAGATCTCTGCCGCGCGTTGCACACCATCGAAGTCCCAGTCGGAAATCTCCGCGGCGAGGTTCCGCGCCGCGCCCTCAGCAGAGACACCGGAGATCCCAGCCTTGATTAGAATCTGCTCGCCCGCGTTCGTCTGGAAGTGCGCAACCAGCTTAAGATTCTTGCCGTGCGACTCCTCACTCGTGCTCTCCACGCGCTTTCCGTCGAGGTAGAAATCGAGTCGGTCGAAAGTCCGTGAGAACTTCAGTGCGATGTACATCTCACGTCCTTCGGCCCAGTCATGTGTCGCGTGTCCGGCATAAATCAGATCGTGGCCCTGCTGCCGCGCGCTACACCACTCAATGTTCTTAGGGAACTTCCCGTACGCATGGGTCAGGTCGAGAAGGATATGACTCGTCCCGCTGGCGGGAAAGGTATAGCGATGAAAGCCTGCATGTTCCGTGGCCGTCAACTCGGCACGCACGCCTGTGTCGTCCAGCACAACCGAGTAGTAGCCCGGATGTGCGTACTCGTTGGCGTGAGAAAAGCGTGACCGGTAGCCGGTCTCAGGATGTTGGCGGTCGCCCGGCTCCAGACGGACAGGACCGGTGCGAGGCACAACCAGGAAGTCGAGCAGATCGCCGCAACCCGTACCGCTCAGATGCGTATGACTGAAACCCATGATTGAGTCGTCGGAACGATGATAGCCCGAGCACCAGTCCCAATCGTCGTTAAAAGTATCCGGGCTCAACTGCACCATGCCGAAGGGCACCGATGCACCAGGGTAAGTGTGCCCGTGCCCGCCGGTTCCCAATGCAATATTCACAAAGGGCAACAAGTCTTCGGCTTCCGCATCGGAGTCGAGGCCTTTCGCATAGGTGCGCACTCCCGGGAATCCCGCTAGGGCGCCCCCGCCTAACACGGAAAGCCCCTGCACCACTTCTCGTCGCGTCCACAACTTTTTCTTCATAATCCCGTCCATTGCCTTCGAGGATTGCTCTCCCAATTCAGTTACGTTGAATATCGGCCTTGCGTGTCTATTTGGCAGGCAAATATAGCCTCAATGAGAATCAGCATTCTCGATGACTTGGACAGCCCTCCCGGAATAAATGACCTCCTTGTCCACCTTGGATGACACATTTTCTCCGGAGCCATGATTCGGGCCAACAAAGACAACGTTAAATCGAACTACCTGCGGCATTCCTGGATAGCTGCCGGATCGCTCGCCGATAGTAAGCGTTTTTGTTGCCTCGTTCCAGTGAACGGGAATAAGTGAACGCTCTCCTTGCTCGTATCCATATCCGTCTCCCGCATCGTCATAAAGGTCGAACTGTCCGTTGGCGCCGCGATACACTCGCAGTTCAATTGGATCGGTAGGCTTCTGATCGGCAAACTCGATCTCAGGACCGAGTGGAAGAATAGATCCCGCACGAACATAGACAGGTATACGATCAAGGTGGGCGTATGACTCAATTTGGCCCTCTGCAACGGATGCGCCGGTCCAGAAGTCATACCAGCCAGGACCATTCGGAAGGTAGACAGGGCGTGTGAGAACTCGGGCTTGGGTGACCGGCGCTACAAGTAGCGAAGGTCCAAACATGAACTCATCGCCGATCTCCCAAACTTTATTATCGTTTCGCCAATCCATAACCAATGGGCGCATCAACGTATAGTCCCGGTCCGTGACCTTCCACGCTAAGGAGTAGATGTAAGGCAACAAGCGATAGCGAAGTTTGTCGTATTGAATCAGGATCGGCGTGTTCTGCCCGTAGGAATAGAACTCATTGCGATTGTCCGCGCGATGGCCGTGACTGCGAAAGAGGGGACAGAACACGCTGTATTCCAACCATCGGGTGAACAGTTCCTGGAGATCCGGATCCTGGGTGGATTTGAACGCGGGGTAACCGTATCCACCAGTATCAGTTGTCCAGTAGGGCAACCCAGACATGACAAAGTTCAACCCAGCCGGCACTTGTTTTGATAGAGACCAGAAAGTGCTGTAAACATCCCCTGACCAAGTAGCCGCCGCATTCTTCTGATTTCCGAGGAATGCAGAACGCGTGAGGATAAACACCCGCTTCTGACTGGTCGCAGCGCGCCAGTGCTCATAAATCCCGCCGGAATGCGCGGTCGGATAGACGTTGGTGTACAGAGCGCTGTCTCCCAGATAGATGCTGCTTCCTGGCTGAATGCCCTGTGTTTCGTTGATTTGTTCCGGCTCCGAGGCGTCAAGCCAAAAGGCATCGACCCCTTTGTCGAACAGTGGTCCTACAAGTCCTTTCCAATAGAGGTCGCGCGCTTCGGGGTTGGTGGCGTCATAGATCAGAGTTCCAGAGAGCAGCATATTGCGCCCCTTCATCTGCTCAGCTAACGGTGTGTCGGCATCGAAATTTGGCCAGATGGAGAGCATGACGTGGGCGTGGTCCCGATGCAAAGTATCCACCGCGCCCGCGAAGTCCGGATAGTTTTCATTGAAATGATCGGAACCCTGCTTAGTCCACCACGGAGCGTCCTGCACGATAGTGTCGAGAGGAATATGGCGGTTTCTGTACTCTTTTTCCACTTGCAGTAACTCGGCTTGGGACTGATAGTGGTCTTTCGATTGGAAGAAGCCATATGCCCACTTGCCGAACATCGGCGCATGACCGGTCAACTCTCGATACTGGTGGATGACTTGATCCGGCTCTGGTCCATAAATGAAGTAGTAGTCAATTGTTTTCGCAGCAGCCGTTGTCAGAGTGAGCAAGTGGGCCAAGCGATTGTCCCACAAGGTGGACGAGGCTGTGTTCCAGATAACACCATACCCTCGCGTTGAGACGAATACCGGGACAGCAACATCCGTGTTCTTCTGCGACAGATAAACGGACAACCCTCGATTGTTGAGAGAGCCTGACTGATGTTGGCCTAGACCATAGATCGCTTCATCTTCAACAAGCTTAAAATTGTCTTGAACACGATAATTCACCGGCCCTTGGGTTGCCAGCGGCTCAAAAGATCGGTCTGGCTGTTCTTGTAGGAGGTTGTTGCCTGCCAGGTCGAAGAACCCAACCATACCACTGTCCTCAGCAATATGCGCTTCAAGACTCGCGGTCCTCAATACTGTCAGGCCATCCTTCCGCGACAAAGACAATGCTTGAGCCTTGCAGGCCGAAATAATCCAAGGTGTTGGCGAAGGATGCTGCATCGCTTCCGCACTTGGTGCGGCGGTAATGTGAAGAACATCGTCGTTGCACACCTCGACCCGCAGTGCACCGTTATGAGTGGATATTGTAGTTCCGTTCGTCACTGTAGCAGCGGAACTGGCAGTCTCCGCATGGGCATGCAGCATTGTGCACAGGCCGAACAAAACCGAAGATAGTAGGTATGACACAGTGACAGGAAGACGAAACGATTGATTGCTCCAAACCTGCATAAACGCTCCACTTTCGATAAATGGTTTGGGTAAAGCCCATGGACGACTGTCCAGCAACAAAGCTTCACAACATACATGTTGGTTTCCGAATGCGTTTTCAAGGCAATTCGGCTCATTGGTCGGCAGTAACAATTGTGCTTTCTTTGGCACTAAGGACCGTCGTCTGCCTCCGGTGTTGCCGACAATCCTTGCACTGCAATCTCGGCTCGCTTACGCCGCGCTAGAGAGAGCGCCTTGGACTGTTTCACCATCTGGGCAAAAGAGGTCATGTCTCCGGTTTTTCGATACAGTACTGCAAGCTGGTAATGCAGGCTTCCGTCTTCATCGCCCTCTAGGCCAACTTGCATCTCCGCTATCGCTTCCGTAATCCGGCCGGTTTCGGCGTACACCTTCCCCAAAAGTGCATGCGCGTGTGGGCGCATCTGCGGTTTGGCGTTCAAGCCCTTATGCAGATACAGTTCCGAGCCCTCGTATTCCGACAAGCTCACCATAACTTCTCCCATAAGAAGGTTTAGCTCTGGATCGCCGGGTTTCTGCGCGAGAGCAAGCTCACAGTAGGACTTGGCCGCTTCAAGCTTCGAGTCGTAACGATATGCCCACGCCATGCCGACCAGCGCGGCAAAGTCGCCGGGTGCCAGTTCAAGCGCCTTGCCATACTCCGCTTCGGCCTGGTCGTATCGTTGGCGGCGACGATTGAGATCTCCGAGGAGGATATGGGTCCTGGAAGACCCGGGATCGATCCGCTCAAATCGTATGAAAGCGTCCACCGCCAATTTTTCATTGGCCTGAATGGACCAGTAGAGAGCAGAAGGATCGGTGCCCATCTTGCTCAGCCAGAGAGTGCTAACACGCGATACTACGGAGTAGCGTCCCGAGAGAAAGGAGCACTCCGACGCTAAGGCCATTTCCCGCTGGCTACCAGCTTCGACACTCCCCATGAGGCGCTGTGCGCAAGCGCCGTAGTGCCGAGCGGTATAGAGCTGTTTCGCGGCCTGAATTGCCAATTCATTGGAAGCTGGAAGCGATGAATTAGATGATGGAGTGAACAGATCTTGTGACAGTCGCGGTTCACGTGCAGACAGCGCGTCAAAGAGGCCATCGTCGATCGCGCCCACCCGATGCCGTGCTGAAAGAAAACCTTCGAATGCGACAACCCGGTCGATTGGCAGCGCTTCGACGACGTCGTCAAAATGGGCAGCCAGCAGACCCCTGTCGCGATTCCATATCGCCTGCAAGCGACCGAGTGCATCGTCATAGAGGCCGGTTTCGATTGCCAGGCCGGACAATCCCAGGTCCGACAGTCCGCATGTTGCATCTGCATGCCCATCCACAAGAAACTCATTTCGTGCAGCGTCCGCGTTCTCTACCCTGAGATAGAGCAGGCCCAGGGCGGTGTGCAGACAGGGCGGCTTCACCGGGGCGGAGATAGCTACTTTGTAAAGGTCTTCAGCTTCGAGAAATCGTCGTCTCCCGACAAGTGACTCCGCAAGCAGAGCCTGTCCAAAGGACGACGTGGGGGCGACCTCTGAAAGTGTTCGCGAGTCTCGCTCTACCAATTCGAGGTACTCGATTCCCATTTCAAACCACGCGGATGAGTTCCGTGGATCAAGTTGAACTGCTTTGCCGTATGCCGTTGCCGATGCAAAGAGGCTTCCCTGCAATGAGTAGGCTCGGCCCAGAGCAAGATGCACTTGTGGGTCAGAGGAGTTTAGATCAAGAGCTTTGGTCAGATATGGAATAGCGTGCTCTGCCTGTTCCAAGCGGAGATAGCTCAACCCCAAAAAGAGATCTGGGACGAAGAGTGAAGGATTGAGTCCGTGAGCCTTCAAGAGACTCTCGACAGCTTTTCCCGGCGCTCCGGACTGGTACTGAACGACGCCAAGGTTCGCCCATAGCTCGGCGATGTCCGGGCGAAGTTCGGTTGCCTCTTTGTAGAAAGTGACCGCGCTGAAAAGGTCATTCATTCCTTGGGCGTGCCGGGCCTCGGCAAGGATGGATTGAAGACGATCGCGCTCCATCGTCTGGCCCGCTAAGAGTGCAGGCCAGACGAGGAACGCGATCACGAAGGCTGTTAGGTTCTTGAGCACATTCTTACCAATAGAACTTGGCGGCCAACTGAACATCACGAGCGAAGAACGTTTGAGTAATCTTGCCAAACGAAGACGAGCAATTAGCGTCAAAATTTGGATCGCACCCGCCATACCCGGTATTAGGTGAGTAGAAGTTAGGGTGGTTAAAGGCATTGAACATCTCCGCTCGGAATTGCAACCGGTTGGATTCGGTAAATGCCCAGTTCTTCATGACGGATAGATCCCAATTCTGGTAGTTCGGCCCGCGTAGGTTAGAAAAGTTACGAGGCGCTGTACCAAACGTTCCGAACTTCGCGAAGGCAAATGCGCCGGTGTTAAACCACTCGTTGATCGTCCGATGTGCGAGATGTGTCTCACCAATAACATCCGGACGCGGGTTGCCGCCGTATGAGTTGATGTTGTTTCCACTGATGCCGAGCGGAATGCCCGACTTGAAGGAGCTGATACCGGAAATCTGCCACCCGCCTAAGACGGCGTCGGTAGCGCGATTGAAGTCACCACCGAGTTTCTTTCCTCTCCCGACAGGAAGGTCGTAGATGTAATTCACGACCAGAGACTGAGGGATATCGCCAGAGTCGACGCTCTTTTCGGCAGCAAGGTTGTAGTTATTGGCGGGTCCCGCGTTACTCGTGTAAGCCCAGTCGTTTGCCCCTTCGACATTGTCGAGGAACTTGGAGAACGTATAGGAAACGAGCACGTTGAGACCCTGAGAAAAGCGGTGGTTGAAATTGACTTCCAGCGCGTTGTAGTTGGAGAAACCAACCGGCGCGTTTCGTTCCTGCACATCGCAGAACTCCGCAAACGGCTGCAGGAGTTGAGCTTGAGAAACGGTTGGCTGATCCAATCCGCAACTACTACCATTTGTGATGGCCCCGTAGAACGGATTCGGGACCGCTGAATTCAGAGCGGTTGCTCCGAGCGACAGATAGTTGGGATTGATCTGGGTATCGTTTTGCCAATCGTGGAGCATGTGTGTTCCACGATTGCCTACATAAGTCACATCGAGAACGTCGTTTCCTGTAAATGCATATTGAAAGCCCCCCATGAACTGCTCAACCGTAGAGGCGGGGCGGCGGCGGAAGTTGGTGAAGGCATTGTAGCCAACATCTTCAAGCATTCCCAGTGCGTTTCCAGTAACCGCCCTCAGGCCCTGAGGCCAAGGATTGGAGATGGTCACTGCAGGGTTTGGCCGGCGAGTTCCAGCGACGGGAGAGGGACTACTCGTGCTCGTCGAGAAGCCGTCAGTCGCGGTCTCACCAAAGTAGCTCTGAGGTGGATAAAATATTCCAAATCCGCCGCGGACTACGAACTTTGCAGTCGGATTGTAGGAGAGGCCAATTCTCGGTGCGACGTTAATCCAATTTGTGTCGTAGACACCCCGATGTCCCGAGCTCACAAACGTCATCGCACCAAGGTATTCTTTGCTTACTACAGTGCTAATCGGGTTAACAGCCGCCGGGTCAAAGTACTCGGCAGTGTTGTGCCGATAGGTTGGTGCCATCTGAGTCTCATAGCGGACGCCTAGGTTTAGCGTTACCTTAGGGACGATATGCCAGTCATCCTGGATGTAAACGCCGGCGTATTTTTTCGAGATAGCGGGGTTGAATGCCGACCCGGTAGTGCCCCCATCGGTCACTCCGAACAGAGCCTGAGCTACACCGTTGCCGGTATTCGCGGTGGGATTGTCAGGATCGGGACCGTTGGTAAACCCGCCACCAAAGCCAAGAGATGTTTGAAATACCGAGGAAAAGTTGTTCTCCGATTGCACTCCCATGAAACCGAACGAAATCTCGTGCTTGCCTAGACTCTTGAGGAAGTCCACGGAGGCGCTTCCCGTTGGACGGTATGCTGTGTTTTCCGCCCCGCCCCTAGGTCCGAGCGAGGTTTGAGATCCAACGTTTATGATCGGAAATTCGGGACTGGTGGCATCCACGAACGCGGGCAGGCCAAGGGTCGAGGGCTTGAATCCCAGAGATTGATTCGTCGATCCCTCACCCCAATGCGAAAAACCTGCTACCGCATTCATGGTCAGCGTTTGGGAAAATACGTGGCTAAAACCGCCGGTAAGGTTGTAGCGATTGTTGGGCCGCAGATTACCGGGACCGGCGGGGTCGTTTGCACCCCAGGTCTCTGGAGTGCCGGTCTTGTACTCTTGCTTGTAGGAATATCGACCAAATATTCTCGAAGCGTCGGTGAGGTTGTGATCGATCCGAATCAAGTACTCATTTGAAGCCGTTGGAGCGGCCGCAGAGGCTGTGAAGTTGTTCACAAGGCCCGTGCCTGTGGGTTTTGGATAGTACGATAGGATTTTTGTTGCCAGAGGATTTAGAGTCGTATAGGTTGCGATGGTATTGCCGGGAACTGGATCGCGAATGTAGCCATTGGCAGTAGCGGTCAACCCGGTCTTCGAGTCGATTTGTCCCTCTATGATTTGTCGCGCGCTGTTCGGGTCGTAGATTTGGCCGGAATGGATCGGGCGGCCAAGGGCGTCGGTGCCAACCTGTGCGCCAAGCAGAGCTGAAAAGTCGCCGGAGAGGAAGTTTGCTGTCGGCACCGTATCGGTAGACAGAGACGGTGTGCTGCTTTTGAGCCGCTCATAAAGCCCGAAGACAAATGTCCTCTCTTTTTGCTTGTACACGCGGGGAATGAACAAGGGACCGCCCGCCGAAACGCCAAATTGATTTCGGTTAAAACTAGGCTTTGGCTGATTGTTGTGATTGGCGAACCACAAGTTCGCATCCATTCCCGAGTTGCGATAGAACTCGTATCCGCTTCCGTGGAATTTGCTTGTTCCAGATTTTGTAACCACATCTACTACATTGCCCGTACTCCAGCCATACTGTGCCGTGAACGAGTTGTTTTGGATCTTGAACTCTTGCACCGCATCCACGGACGGCACATAAATTACCGCGCCCCAGTCGCCGGACGTGTCCCAGACGCCGTCAAGCATAAATGCAGAAGTTCCGAAATATCCGCCAGCGAAGCTCAGAAAAGAGATGTCCTGATCCGCGTTCCCGTTTGTCGCGGCGCTTCCTCCGTAGAGAGATTGAGCCTGGGTTGTGTTGTTGACTGAAGAATTCAGGGTAGTAAGCCCTATAATGTTCCGCAAATTGAGGGGTAACTCCACCAACTGCCGTGAGTCGATGTCGGCTGAGATGTTGGAGTCTTCGGATTGAAGCAGTGGCGCTTGGCTGGTGACCGTCAAGGTCTCTACCTCAGAGCCAGGAACTAGCGTCACATCTTGACTCGCGGATTGGCCAGGGTTCAGCGTTATTCCATTCTGTTTATAGGCCTTGAACCCTTTAGCCTCGACAGAGAGCGTGTATGCGGCGGGTGGGAGTAGTCCAAAAGAGTACCCGCCCTGTCCATCCGTCTTTGCCGAGCGGCCTACTCCCTTTTCTGTGCTTTTGAGGGTGACGGTTGCCTGGGTAATGCGAGCTCCGTCGGAATCGCTAATAGATCCTCTGAGGCTTGCGGTTGTCGGGTCGCCTTGCCCGAATGCCGCTCCGGTCATGGCAAATAGAAGTGCGGCTGGAAGAATACCGAGCAAGTTAATTCGGAAGGAACACTTGCGTTTAGGTTGTGTCATTGCTACCTCTCGAAATTGTTCTGGATAGTCAGTGGTGGTTGAATTGGAAATCTGCGATCTCTGATCGCTTGTTTCCTGCGTCGAAGCATCTCGTCTTGCTGCAGATTTCACGATGCAGGAAAGGCTGCTCTTGAAGACGAACTAAGTTAACGCGCTTGTGAAGCCCTCGTGCAAGGTGCCGTGCGGTAACAAATAACGGTGCGATGCGGTATTTTGTTACGGTTAAGCCTGGGCATACGCACG
This sequence comes from uncultured Occallatibacter sp., assembly GCA_964595345.1. Classification (GTDB taxonomy): domain Bacteria; phylum Acidobacteriota; class Terriglobia; order Terriglobales; family Acidobacteriaceae; genus Telmatobacter. Next base: position 143,140 of record CAZQPY010000006.1, on the reverse strand, counting down.
CAGATAGAGCGCTGGGGAGACTGCAGACGGTGGTCGGCGCTCTCCTCCGCTGGCCCGCTGGTGGTGTTTGGGGGATCTGACACACCACCCTCGCCCGGCTCAGCGCAGTTCATCTTCTCGGTATGGCGGCTGCACCGGGCCTCGCTCCACCTTGCCCAACCGGGCGAGTTCCCGGCTTACCAACGCCTGTTCCCCAGCCACTGGTGCTGTCGATCTTCGGCCTCAAACCTACTTTTCTGGTCGGCCGCAACAGGCCGGCCAACCGCTTCCAGACTCAATTCTTGATTTGGAACCATCCGGATATCCATTACGCTGCATGACCGACCCTTCAGGCTCATCTTTTGTTGAAAGAGAGCCCCTCTTGCCATGTAAGGGTTGGTTGGGGTAGGGTTGATCTAAAATTTCGTGCAATTTTGTGAAGGACGCTGAGATGGGATCTCCAACTGGAACTGCGGGTTCTGAATGCGAACCTCTGCTTGAGGCCAGTTCCGACGAGCTGGCCCCTCCTCAAATAGAGCAGGCATTGTCCGCCATGTTGGCGAGCACAGCATTTCGAACGAGCAAACAGGCCCGATCACTCCTTCAATATCTGGTCAACCAAGCGATTGGCGGTCACGACGCAATGTTCAAGGAGAGGATCGTTGGCGTAAACGTCTTTGCTCGGAACCCGGACTACAACACAGGAGATGATCCGATTGTGCGGGTGAGAGCCAGCGACCTCAGAAAGCGCTTGGCCCAGTATTACGCCGGCGAGGGGGCAGAGAGCCCAATTCGGATCCAGATTCATCAGGGCTCGTATCAACCGGTGTTTACCCGCGCTGGTCAAGTGCATGCTACCGATCATGCTCCGGAGGCAGTTTCTTCTCTGCAAACGACCCCTGAGTTCCATTCGTTGCCGATCGACTCCATGATTTCTAACTCCGGCGTTTCGGTATTCAAGGCTCGTCGCTTGCGCCGGAGATATTACATCTTGGCTGGAACGATCGCCTGTTTGTTGGGGGTCGCGTGCACAGTTCTAGTCCGACAGACGCAGAAAACGGCCACAGATTTGTTTTGGGAGCCGGTCTTGAACAGTTCCCGTCCGGTTCTTATTTACTTCGGCACGAATGCGGTCTATCAGTTTTCACGAGAATTCCTCAACAGATATCGCACAACCCACAATGTTGAGCAGGAGGGTCAGGAGTTTTTTGTAGACTTACCTGGTAGCACAAAGATCGATGCCGGCGATATTGGTCGAGCGGAAGACTATGTAGCGGGAAGCGATTTTGCGGCCGCGACACCTCTGATCTCTCTCTTAAATCGGCGAGCGAAGGCATTCGAACTGCGCTGGGGACATGACATCTCGATCGGTGATTTACGCGATGGGCCTGTGATCTTGGTTGGCGGATTCAATAATGAGTTGACCCTCGAGGTAACACGGTCGTTGCATTTCGTTTTCGAGGGCGGGAACCACGTAAAAGATCGCTCGGACTCAAACCGGATATGGTCAGTTGTCAAGGATTCACGCGGCCATCTGGTCGACGACTATGCAGTTGTTTCCCGGCTGATTGATCCGAAAACGGGCGCAATTCTGATCACCGTCGCCGGAATTGGCCCGGATGCGACCCAAGCCGCCGGTGAGTTCCTGGGAAGTCAACACGGGATCGACAGCGCGTTGAAAGGAGCGCCCACTGGTTGGCCTAAGAAGAACATGCAAATATTGCTCCACATAAAGGCCGTATATCCTGCCCCAAGTTCAGTAATTGCGGAATCTGTTTACTGCTGGTAGTGCTGGTGGCCGCGTCAGTCGCTTGCGCTGTCCACCCCGCCAACCCAGGGGAGGCAAGCCTGCAAGGAACTCGCGACGGTTACCCTGGACGATGCAAAAGAGGCCCTCGAAAGCTGGCGTCAGGATTACAACCAAGTGCGCCCGCATGGCCCATTGGGGTTTCTGACGCCGGAGGAATCTCGCAGTAGGCTGTGCAAATGTGGAAAGCAGAAAGCGCTCCTACATTTGCACAACCTCAACAGCCGCTGCGAAATAAGCATGAAGCTAAACCCAACCCCGAGGGCTCTCACTTACCGGGACTAAACGAAGAGAGATGCCCATAGGGATTCGCAGTCACAATGCCCAGTCTTTTCATGGATGCACGAATCCACCAACCATTAGAACTGCCCGATGGCCCAGGTTGCCGCGCTACCGTTGGTCCAGTTCGCATTCCCGCTTTCGAAGCCCGGATTGGCCAGAACATTTGTGCCGCCGGAAACACCCAGGAAGGCGTTGTCCATGTAGACCGTACCCACTCCACCATCCGAATCCTGAATGATGTAGGTCAGCGTGGTGTTGGTTCCCGTACTGAAAGCGGGCGTCGTGCACAAGGTATAGGTCGAGCTGGCGGTGCAGGTCACCATTGCGCCACTGATATTCGAACCCCAGCTCCCGTTATCGATGTATAGCTGGATTGCTCCGGTTCCCTTGATCCAGAGGCTGGCTACGTAGGTGCTGTTGCCGGCCACGGTCGGAACCTCGTAAATGTTGCTGTAGTTCGCTGTGGCGGGAAGTGTGCCCTTGAGGCAATAGGTGCCCGCATAGCAGTTGGACGATGCCCCTGACGACGTCTCCGCCGAGGCCTGATTTGATGGCCCTGAGGTGCCGAAGCTGTTGACCGCTTCGACCACATAGAAGTAGGTCGTACTCGCCGTCAAACCGGTGTTGTCGTACGTCGTGGTGGTGACTCCGCTGGCGATCTCGTTCCCGGAGCCGGGCGTGAAACCGCTGCTTGTGCTGCGGAAGATATCGTAGCTGGCGGCGCCAGTAGAGCCCGTCCAACTCAGGTTGATCTGGCCGCTGGAGGCCGTAGTGGCCGTCAGATTCGTCGGAACTGCCGGAGCGGAGCCGCTGTTAGGCGGATAGGCCGGTGGGGCAACGGTCGTTGATGGCGCATCGGTGCAGGTGGTGTACTGAACAACACCACTTGCCGTGACTCCATTCGAAGTTCCAGAACTCGGGACAGGAACTCCTCCGGCATCGGCGCACCAGTACCAGCCACTAACATCAATGGTCGTTTGCGTGATTCCTGTATTGTACGGAAGAGTGTAGCCGCGCTGAGGCAAGCCTGCCTGTTGTGGAGTCGCAGCGTTGTTGTGGGAGAAGTTGTCTGTGATTGTCACATTCGATAGCGTGCCCCCTCCTCCAAAATTGGCATCGCGAAGACCGTCGGGACCACCCCAAAACTCATTGCCCGTAACGGTGACGTTGGAGATTGTGTAACCTCCGCTAATTGCAAAATCAAAATCCCCCGCGGTGGCGCCGCCTCGCACGATATTGCCCTTCACGTTGATATTCGAAGAGTCGCCATTGTCATTGCATCCCGTGCCGCATGATTCCACCTGGATAGCAATGCCGTCGTCTCCGCCAGTTGATCCACCTGCCATTTGGTCTACAAAGTTATTCACAATGTCTCCATATGAGGCATGGGTAACATGAATACCGTCCAGATTTGCAAAGTTGCCTGACATGTTCGTGTTTTGGACATTGTTATTAAAGACGCAAAACGTCGAGGTGCCGTAGTGAATCCCTATCGAATACGTGGATGGATTGCGCGTAGCAACATTCTCCACGATGTAATTGGTTCCGCCCTGAAGATCAAGCAAATAGTTACTTAGGCTCCGAGTAGTCTGATTGCTTCCATCTTGATTGAGCGTCATATTCTGAATTGTGATGTTGTTGTTCGTGCTCGTCTGGACAACCGACCCGGACCCCAGCGCGGTGGTTGCTTGAATAATCGTGGTTGCCTCACTAGCTCCAGTGAGGTTGACGCCGGTTTTCACGGTAATTGGGTTGGAAATGTAATAGGTCCCTGCCTGTAGTACGACGTTGCCTCCACCCGCAGCGGAGGCGGTGTTGATCGCGCTATTAATCTCCGACGAGCTATCGCCGCCGCCGGAGACTGGCGCGGCAACGTTCAGAGTGTAGGAAGGCGTTCCTGCGCCCGTCGCTCCACTCAATGTGCACGCTGTTGGAGAAGCCTGTGCCGCCGCAGATCCGGAGCTAGGTGTGGCGAGAAGTATGAAAACCACGATCGTTGTGAGTACAAGCCTTTCGAGCAGAGTCTTCATTGATTGTCCGAGGCTTGCTGGTGTCAAATCGCCTTTCCCGGATCCTAGTCCGGTCATGGCGAGTAGTAACGGCGCCAGAAGAATGCCAAGCGAGTTTATCCGGAAGAGGAACTTGCGCTTTCGTTGTGTCATTGCTACCCCTCGAAATTGTTTGTTTGTTCAGTTGTGGTCGAATTGGAAATCTGCGATCTCTGATCGCTCGTTTCCTGCGCCAAGCCATTTCGTCTTGTTGCACGAGTTTCCGTAGAGCAGGAAAGATCGTTCTTGAAGACGAACCAAGCTAACGCGCTTGCGAAGGCATTTTGCAAGGTGCCGTTCGGTAACAAAACGGTGCGATTCCGTATTCTGTTACGGTTAAGCCGAGGCGTAACACTTTTCCTGTCTATCCTCAACAATTGGATATGGCCGTCATGGGGCATGCTCGATATCCATGCTGTACGCACAGTGGAGATTGAGCGTTGGCTGGGAGAGCAAAAACGGCCGGATGGGTCGGCTCTCGCCAATTCAAGCAATGCCAAAATCCGCAGTGTCTTCTGTGTCCTGTTCAACCATGCAATTCGAAACAAGTGGATCGAGCAAGAAAAGAATCCCGCCTTGTTTGACCGGCAGAGCGCGAAACGGCACCGGGCGCCTGACATTCTCGAGCCCAAAGAACTCCAGGCATTGCGGGCCCAGTTTGAGACTTCCTTTCGGCTCGTCGTGCTGATGGCGTGTACGACAGGGTTAGCTGTACGCAAGACCAGCCGTCTCATCCCATCTTGAGCGGGGTCGCTAACGCGGCCCCGATTGATTTGAGCCAACTTTACGGTGGCAGGTCATTTCCACATACTCAATTGGTCGAGGCGCTGGTCTCCCTTTTCTTGATTGCGGATGTACTCCCGAATCGTGGCCTCATCCCGCCCCACCGTCGACACGAAATATCCGCGATCCCAAAAGCTTTGACCTGCGTAATTCTGTTTCCGTTCGCCGTACACACGTGCCAAGTGGATTGCACTCTTCCCTTTGAAGAATCCCACCACCTGCGACACCCCGTATTTCGGCGGAATCGAGATCATCATGTGGACGTGATCGACTTGGAGATGACCTTGCCCGATCCGGCTTTCCTTTTGCCGAGCAAGTTTGCGGAAGACCTCGCTCAGGTGAGGACGGAGACTTCCATACAATACTTTTCTACGGCACTTCGGGATAAAAACATTGTGATACTTGCTCTCCAATTTCGTGTGGCTTAAGCTTCCTGAGCTATTTGGAGCGGGCGCGGATTCCCATGCAAATCGATATCGGATTCGGAGACGCCACCACGCCCCCGCCCGTCGAAACTTCGTTTCCAACGATCCTCAACGGGCAGGCGCCACTGCTGCTCGCCTATCCCAAGGAGACAGTGGTCGCAGAGAAGTTTGAGGCAATGGTGAAACTGGGCATAGCGAACAGCAGCATGAAGGACTTCCACGATCTGCGCACCCTATCTCAGCTTTTCCCGTTTGATGGACAGCTTCTCGCCGAGGCGATCATGCGGACATTTGAAAGGAGGAAGACAGCGATTCCCACCATCGCAGCACTGTCGCTCGCGTTTACTTCCGAATTCTTTGAAGATGAATCGAAGCGGCGCCAGTGAGGCGCGTTCAACACGAAGAACCGCCTCCACATTGAGGCTGTCCCGTTGACGCGCGTCGTGGGCGACATTGAGCGGTTCCTCATGCCGGTCCTGGCTGGAGTGACGACCCAGAAGATTTGGAAGATGACATGGCCTGCGGGAGGCACATTGCAGGACTAACCGACTTCTCTGCCGATTTTGTAAACATGAACTGGCTCACCCCTAAGCACAAACCATTCCCCCTCTTGAGCCAATAGCGGACCTTGCAGGAAAAAAGGCGCAAGCTCGATGCCAGGAAGATCGGAAAGCGAGAGTTCAATCCGATTTGTGCCCAGTTTGTGCCTGAAGGTGTTGGTTCTGGCGATTTGAGCGATTTCAGCGAATCTCGAATCAGTAAGTTACGTAGATTTAATATAGGTCGGTATTCGACCCCCCCTCCCGGCACCAAAAGATTCCAAAGGCTTTAGACTGGGAACGGCCACTCCTCAGCGAGTGGCCGTTTTTGTCTGGTGCCTGTTTTGGTGCCTGTTGTGTTCTTCGGTGCTTGTGGACGACCGGCTCCGCTGGCAATACGTTCCACCACAGATTGTCGGTGTTCCGGGGAGAGATGACTATACCGCGCGGACATGGTGATCGTCTTGTGACCTGCCAATTCTTGGATTTCCCTGATCGATGCCCCGGCCATCGCCAACCAGGAGCAAAACGTGTGCCGGTTGGAGTGCCATACCTATCCGCTGATTTTCGCTTCTTCCAGGCACAGTTGAAACCATGACCGGGTGTCAAACCGTCCCTTGGAGCCCTCCCGAGGAAAGACCGGGTCGCTCAACTTTTGCTTAGGTCGCTTCATCGTCTCTATTGCATCCATGGCGTCTGCATTCAGATGCACCGTTCGAGGAGAGCCGTTCTTGGTTTTGGTCAGATCAATGGTCCGTCGCCGAAAATCCACCTGGGCCCATGTGCAGGAGTACTGCTCTGTCAGGCGCATTCCCGAATGGACCGAGACGATGAACTCCGATAAATGACTCGGAAACCGTTCCTTAATCACGCCACAAAGTGCGTCGTACTCTTCACGGCTCAGAAAGCGTAGCCTGATGCGTGATTACATCCGATATTTCCACGAGGACCGCACTCCCCTTGACTTGGTGAAGCAAACGTCTTCCGGCGGCCTGAGGGAGTCGAACCCAAGCGCATCCTGCGGTATCGTTGCTTTGCCGAGATTGGGTGGCCTGCATCGTCGCTACCAACTTGCTGCTTGAGCCTCAGCGAATCTTTCGAGTACCAAAAAAACCAACAGAACCTGTGAGTCTGCTGTCGGTCACTGAGCTTCGTTTGGCATCTTTTCATGCCTTTCAGCAGCCCTTTCTCATCCGGCGACGCCCTGTCATGCGCGTTCTTGACCGCTCTTAGCTGTTAAGACTCATTGCTTTTCCGAACGGATGGAATTTTGGCGAACTCAGGTTCTTCTGGACACCTTCGCCTCCCCTTGGATCGGCTGTCAGACGTGCTATGAAGCGATCGTGCGCTACCGGAGGGTAACGATGTGCAAAAGAAGGCCAGAGATCGGGGCTAACTGGCCTCCATCGGCTCGTCAGATGCGGCCGGACTCAAGGCCTTTCAGTACCGCTCGTATGCGGTCGCGGACGCCTAGCTTGGAGAGAATGCTCGATATGTGATTCTTCACCGTGCCTTCCGAGGCTTCAAGAGCATCGCCTATCTCCCGATTGCTGTACCCGCCGGCCATCAGCCTTAGAACCTCGAGTTCGCGTTTCGTGAGCGGGTCCGGCGATTCATGACATTCAAATTCCGTGCGGTTCTCTTCCAGCCGCCTCAAGGCGTGCTCGGTTACCGTCGGCCGAAGAATCGTTCCGCCTGCCGCGACCAAGCGAATGGCCTCGGTGAGTCTCTCAATGGAGACATCTTTCAGCAGAAATCCTTTCGCGCCGGACCGGATACCCTGCAGCAATGCGGCATCGTCGTCGAACGTGGTTAAGAGGATGGTTGGAGGAAGCGAACCTTCCGCTTGAAGAGTCTCAAGCACATCGATTCCCGACAGCTTCGGCATTCTTACGTCCAGCAACACAACGTCCGGCCGGTGCTCGCGGATCACTGAAATGGCCTCTACGCCATCGGCTGCTTCCGCGACTACGTCGATTTCCTTTCCAAGGTTCAATAGTCCTCGAATACCGCGGCGCACCAGCATCTCGTCTTCAACCAGAACCACGCGAATCATGCCAACCTCCCCGTGCCCGGGATGCAGGCGCGCAGCTTGAATCCCTCGCCCGGCCGGCTTCCAAATTGCAAATTCCCTCCGACTTCCTCCAACCGCTCCACCATTCCTCTCAGTCCATTGCCTGGAGAGATGCTGGCCGCGCCTCGCCCATCGTCACGGACATGCATCTCCCATCCGGCCTCGGATTGTTTTAGCTCGACCCACAGATTGGAAGCGCCGGCGTGCTTGATCGCATTGGTGATTGCTTCCTGAAAACAGCGAAACAGAACGTGAGCGCAAACCGGATCGACTCGATCCAGCTCGTCCGGCAACTCAAGATGAATGCACGGCGCGATTACTCCGTTCTTGACCAGTTCAAGGGCCTTGCGGAGGTCTGTCTGCCGCGGATCGCGCAACCCGCCGACCACCTCGCGCACCTCCGCCAACAGCAGCTTGGCAACCAGATGGGCCTCGCGAACCGGCGCGGCCGCGCGACCCTCCACCATATGCGAGGCAAGTTGCAGGTTAATGCTCAACCCGGCCAGATGATGGCCGACCACGTCGTGCAACTCGCGCGAGATGCGCAGGCGCTCGGCCAAACGAGTATCGTCGGACAGAAGCGACTGCGTGGCCATTAGCTCCGAATTAACGCGTGCCAGTTCCTGGTGGCTGCGTGTCTCGCTGGCGGCCAGGTACCCGGCGCCGAAGGCCAGACTTATCCACGCCAACACATAAAGAATCGTGACCGGCACGGAGATGAACAGGGATGAGTTCGGCATAGAAACCATGGGCTCGAAGTTTCCCGTGGCCAGAGCCATGGCCGCCGATGCAATCAGCACAGCGCACAGTGCGGCAAGCCATTTGCGAGCCTCATGGAAGGGCAGCATCAAGGGCAGCTCGACAGCTACGATGTACAGGCAATCGGTAAATCTGAATCCTACGATTAACTGAAGAACGAGCAGAACAAAGGCGGTCTTCGACTGTCTTGCGGTTCCGATGTCGCGCGTGTTCCACCAGAAGGCCGCGTTAAATCCAAGACAGAGAGCGATGCTTACGATAAAAAGCGCGCGCAAAGCGATAGGGGAAGGCGTTACATGAGCAAAGATGGAGGCCTCTAGTTTCAGCGGGAACACAAAGAACAAGCGGACGACAACGGGCAAGGTTGCCGTCAGGCAAACCGCTAAACCTGCGTATCGAAATATCTGCCTGGGCGTGATCGCAAATCTCATCTGCGGGCAATCATAGACCAGATTAGCTTTGGCCACATATGCCGGAAGTCATAGTTGAGATATGCGACGACCGGCACTTGCGGAGACAGACGGCAGAGTGTCTAATACGGAGCGTGAGAAACGCGTCCGATTCAGCAGCTGCTGCCAACCCTGTCTTCGGGGCCGCGAGGCCGGCTGAGGAAATGCGCGACTCACCCATCTATCTGCTGATTTTCACCTAAGTCCCCATAGGCGATATGACGTGCAGGCGCTTGCTCCGGGCATAACCGGTCAAGTCCTCAGGAAAGCTGTATTCATTCTCGGATTTGCTCACAGGGAACTGTTAGAACGAGGCTTCTTCGATGATCGACTGCAAGACGACCCAGACTTCGATGTTTGAGACTCCGGCGCCTACCGCTACACTCGCCAACCGCCGCGCTGATTTGCCTGGCGAGGCTGCCGAGGTCGCCGCTCAAAAGAAAAGGCAGCGCGGCCTTTGGCGAGGCATCTTTTGCGCGTTGTTGCTGGCGGTTGCGCTGCCCACGGCGAAGGCCCAGACCACCTGGACGGTGACTTTGCTCACCGATACGAACTCTATGGATCGTTCGGGGAATCCGGGGCTGGGCGCGGGTGTGAATTATGCGGACGGGTCCGGAAGGTACGATCTGCGGTATGCGCTGAATCAGGCCATTGCCGCCGGGGGAACGCAGACCATCCAGTTCAGCGCAAGCTGCACGGTGAGCACTCCCTGCACCATTACGCTAGGCGGCCCGCTGCCGCCGGTCTTGAGCAACTCATCGGCCAATCCGCTGATTCTGACCATCGACGGCGGCGAGTTTGGCCAGGTCATCGTCGACGGCAACGGCCTCTACCGGGTGTTTTTCGTGGATGAAAACGCCACGGTGACGCTGGCCAATCTGCAGATTCAGAACGCTCTTGCGCAAGGCGGAGCGGGCGGATGGGGATTCCAGGGCGGTGGTGGAGGGATGGGAGCGGGCGCCGGGCTCTTCGTTAACCAGTCATCCGCCTCTGTGACCGTCCGCAATACGTACTTTCTGAATTCCAAGGCGGTTGGCGGTGCAGGCGGTGGTACCGACGGCGGCAACGGCAGCGGCGGTGGCGGCGGCATGGATGGTTTTGCCGGCGGTAATGGCGGCGGCGGTGGCGCCGGTGGTGGCGGCGGCGGCGGCGGTATGCTGGCTGCCGGCGGTAATGGCGGCAGCACCGCTGGTCCCAACGGCGCGGGCGGCAGCGGCTATGGAAGCGACTCGGGCGGCGGCGACGGCGGCGGCTGGTCCACCGGTACCGGCTATGCCGGCGCGGGCGGCAATGGCGGCGGCGGCGGCGGCAGCGGCTGGTTCGGCGGTTACGGCGGGGCCGGCGGATTTGGTGGCGGAGGAGGTGCGGGCGGAGGATGCGCGGGCAATGGCGGTGGTGGCGGTTTCGGCGGCGGCGGCGGCGCCGGTGCGGGCGGTCACGATTGCGAAGGCAGTGGCGGCAATGGCGGCTTTGGCGGCGGCGGGTCCGCATTTGGTTTAGGCGGCTCTTACGGCGGCCAAGGCGACGTTAACGGTGGTTACGGCGGCGGCGGGGCGGCGCTAGGGCCGGCGATCTTCGTCAACACGGGCGACGTCAGCATCGCGAACAGCGGGACAAGCGGCGGAACGGCCACCGCGGGGGCGAGCGGCGGCAGCGCCAAGGCTGGCACCGCCATTGCCACGCCGGTCTTCAACGCATTGGGCAGCGTCAACGGTTCGTCGACACAAGGGGGAATCTCCGGCGCATTGCCCTCAGCGTTGCCGGCAACGCACTTCAGCGTCAGCGCACCCACGAGCCTCGTCTCCGGCGTGGCAGGCTCTATCACGGTTACCGCTCTGGACCCGAACGGGAATATGACCAGCGCCTACAACGGCACGGTCAATCTGACCGCGACGGATGGCAACAACAACACCGTTTCCGTTTCACCCGCTACCCTGACTCTTTCAGGCGGCACCGCGACGAGCGGAAGCCTCATTCTGCAAAAGCCGGGCATTGACAACACAGTAACTGCGACGGACTCGGTTTCTTCCTATATCACCGGAACATCCGGCGACATCACAGTGCTCGCCTTATCCTTTGTGGTTTCCACGCCCGCCTACGCGGTTCAGGGTATTCCTTTTACCTTCACCGCAACGGCCGAGGACCAGTTCGGCAACCCGTTTACAACCTACGGCGGCGCGGTGCATTTCACCAGCTCGGACCTGTCAGCGGCTCTGCCCGCCAATTCCACGTTGACCGGCGGCAGGGGAACGTTTTCAGCAACGCTGAATTCGGTCGGAAGTCAGACCATCACGACGACCGATACATCGTCTGCCTCTATCAATGGGACATCCAACTCTACTCGAGTAACGGCGACGGCGGCGTCTACAGCCACTCTCACGGCGAGCAGCGGCACGCCGCAATCGGCGTTCGTGGGCACGGCCTTTGGCGCTGCGTTGCAGGTTACGCTGCTGAATCAGGGCCTTCCGCTGGCCAACGTGTCGGTGACCTTCACGGCCCCATCCAGCGGAGCCGGCGCGTCGTTTTCCAACTCAACGAACAGCATTGTGGCAATCACAAACGCCAGCGGAGTTGCGACGGTCGCAGCTCCTACTGCAAACGGCACCACCGGTTCCTTCACCGTGACCGCAACTGTGCCGGGAATCAATTCGAACGCCGCTCTCTACCTGACCAACACGGCGATGCCTGTGATAACAGTAACTACACTGACCGACGATGCGCCCGCAGCGGCCGGAAATTGCCCTGGACAGGCCTGCAGCCTGCGCGATGCGATTGCGGCGGCAGCAGCGATTCCGCAGACGACGCTGACCCCGGTGACCGCTGCGTTGATGCCGACGATCTCCTTTGCCGGCGCATTGAACCTGAGCGCGGCCACTCCTGGCACATATAATGTGACGACCGGCGGCACGCTGACGATCGGCGCCAACTTGAACCTCGCCGGGCCGGGCGCGAACCTGCTCAGCGTCTCCGGCAACCATTCGTACCAGGTCTTCAATGTATCCAGCGGCGTCGCGGCGCTTATCTCCGGACTAACGATCACCGGCGGCTCTAACGCCGCGAATGGCGGAGGCATCGCGAACAGCGGGACACTGACGGTGAGCAATAGCTCCATCAGCGGCAATACTTCCACTTCCGCGAATGGCGGAGGCATCTCGAACAGCGGAACGCTGACGGTGAGCAACAGCGCCATCAGCGGCAATACCTCAGCAAATGGAAGCGGCGGCGGTATCTTCACTTCGGCCGGACCGCTGACGGTGAGCAACAGCACCTTCACGAGCAATGCGTCCGGCTATGGCGGCGGCATCTACTTGTCCTCGGCATATATGACGGTGGCCGATAGCACCCTCAGCGGCAATTCCGCCACCCTCCCCCAAAGCGCGGGAATCGGCGGCTACGTGGCGGGCAATCCCAATGCGATTCTGGTCAACGATCTCATCTCCGACAGTCTGGGAGTCGGTCCAGATTATTACGACAACGGCGGCAACGCAGTTGCCGGAATAACGAGCGGCGTAACCGCGAGCAGCATCAAACTTGCCGCGCTGGGCAACTACGGTGGGCCTACGCTGACCATGCCTCCGTTGCCGGGTAGCGCCGGCATCTGCGCCGGAACCTCAACGCTGGGCAACGATGCGCTGGGCAATGCCATCATTATGCCTGCAACCGATCAGCGCGGGAACGCGCGTTCGACGACGGCGTACGGCGCTTCCTGCGTGGATGCGGGCGCGGTGCAGACGGCCTACTCGCTGGCCTTCGCGACCCAGCCGGCCAATACCTCGCCGGGAGTTGTGATTTTCCCCTTTCCGGCCGTGCAGTTGTACGATAACGGAACCGCAATTGCTCTCTCCGGCGCTTCCATCTCTATGTCGGACTCTGAGGGCGTGCTGAACACATCCGGAAGCGTGACCGCGTCCACGAACTCAAACGGCATTGCAAACTTCACCGACTTGAGCTCTTCCACGGTCGCGCACGGCGATACGTTGAAAGCCTCGGCTACTTCGTACGGTAGTAACACCATTACAGCCACTAGCACCGGATTCGATGTCAAGTTGGCGGCAACTGTCACGCTCGTCAATCTGTCGCAGACTTATATCGGGTCTCCGCTCTCGGCGGCGGTGACGACGGCTCCGGCAAACCTGGCTGTGAACCTGACCTACAACGGCTCGTCGACGCCGCCCACGGCGGTAGGCAGTTATGCGGTTGTAGCCACCGTCAACGATGCAAATTACGCCGGCTCGGTTGGCGGAACGCTGGTAATTACGAAGGCTGCGGCTACCGTCACGCTTGCTGATCTGTCGCAGACCTATAGCGGTTCCCCGCTCTCGGCGACGGCCGCGACGATTCCGGCAAACCTGGCTGCAAGCGTAACTTACAACGGCTCGACAACCGCGCCAACCGCCCCAGGTAGTTATGCAGTGGTGGCCACGGTCAACGACACGAACTACACCGGATCGGCAAGCGGAACCCTGGTAATTGCGAAGGCAGTGGCAAGCGTCGCGCTGAGCAATCTATCGCAAGCCTATACCGGTTCTCCGCTCTCGGCGACGGCCACGACGATTCCGGACAACTTGTCTTTAAGCCTAACTTACAACGGCTCGGCAACTGCGCCAACGGCCGCAGGTAGTTATGCGGTGGTGGCCACGCTCAACGACACGAACTACACCGGCTTGGCAAGCGGAACGCTGGTAATTGCGAAGGCAGTGGCAAACGTCGCGCTGAGCAATCTCTCGCAAGCCTATACCGGTTCTCCGCTCTCGGCGATGGCCACGACGATTCCGGCAAGTCTCACCGTAAACCTGACCTACAACGGCTCGACAACTGCGCCAACGGCGGCCGGCGATTATGTAGTTGCGGCCACCGTCGCTGACACAAACTATTCGGGCACGTCGGAAGGTGTGCTGATCATTACGAAGGCTGCGGCGACGGTCGTACTGAACGGTCTATCGCAGACCTACAGCGGCTCCTCGCTCTCGGCGATGGCAACGACTACTCCGGCAAATTTGGCCGTGAGCCTAACTTACAATGGCTCGACAACAGCACCAACCGCCGCAGGCAGTTATGCGGTTGTGGCCACCGTCAATGACTCGAACTACACCGGCACGGCTGGCGGATCACTCGTAATTGCAAAGGCAGTGGCAAGCGTCGCGCTGAGTAGTCTGTCGCAGACCTATAGCGGTTTGCCGCTCTCGGCGGCGGCAACGACTACTCCGGCAATTTTGGCCGTGAGCTTGACCTACAACGGCTCGGCAACTCCGCCAACAGCAGCTGGCAGCTATGCGGTTGTGGCTACCGTCAATGACTCGAACTACACCGGCACGGCTGGCGGAACACTGGTGATTGCAAAAGCGGTGGCAAGCGTCGCGCTGAGTAATCTGTCGCAGACCTATACTGGCTCCCCACTCTCGGCGACGGCAAACACGACACCGGCAAATCTCACTGTGAACGAGACCTACGACGGCTCGGCAACTCCGCCAACGGCAGTTGGCAGCTATGGGGTTGTGGCTACCGTCAATGACTCGAACTACACCGGCACGGCTGGCGGATCACTCGTAATTGCAAAGGCAGTAGCAAGCGTCGCGCTGAGTAATCTGTCGCAGACCTATAGCGGTTTGCCGCTCTCGGCGGCGGCAACGACTATTCCGGCAACTTTGGCCGTGAGCTTGACCTACAACGGCTCGGCAACTCCGCCGACAGCAACGGGAAGTTATCCGGTTGTGGCCACCGTCAATGACTCGAACTACACCGGCACGGCAAACGGGTCGCTGGTCATTGCTAAAGCAGTTGCGGCAGTTGCGCTAAGCAATCTATCGCAGACTTATAGTGGTTCCCCGCTCTCGGCGACGGCAACGACGACTCCGGCAAGTCTCACCTTGAACGTGACCTATAACGGCTCGGCAACTCCGCCGACAGCAGCGGGACGTTATGCGGTTGTGGCCACCGTCAACGACTCAAACTATACCGGCACGACAAGCGGAACTCTGGACATCGATAAGGCAGCAGCGACCATCGCATTGAGCGGCCTATCGCAGTCCTATACCGGCTCCCCGCTCTCGGCGACGGCAACGACGACTCCGGCAAGTCTTGCCGTAAGCGTGACCTACAACGGCTCGGCAACTCCGCCGACAGCGGTTGGCTATTATGTGGTCGCGGCTACTATCACAGACTCAAACTACACCGGCACAGCGGAAGGTGTGCTAATAATTTCTAAGGCCACGGCGACAATCGCATTGAGCGGCCTGTCGCAGACCTATACCGGTTCTCCACTCTCGGTGGCAGCAACGACTGTCCCGTCAAATCTGGCCTTGAGCGTAACTTACAACGGCTCGACAACCGCGCCGGCAGCAGCAGGCAGTTATGCGGTTATGGCCCTCGTCAATGACCCGAACTACACTGGCACAGCGGGCGGTATGCTAACCATCGGCCAAGTTGCGCAGACTATTAACTTCAGAGCCCTCAATTCGCCTGTCATCTACGGGGCCTCGCCGTTCTCGCTCAGTGCTTCGGGGGGCGCTTCCGGGAATCCCGTAATCTTCAGCGTTATCTCAGGTCCTGGAAGCATTATTGCCAACACACTGAGTATTACCGGCACCGGCACAGTGATCGTGGCCGCTAATCAAGCTGGCAATGTGAATTATGCCGCAGCGGCGACGGTGCAACAGACGATCTTGGCCTGCGCAGCAACAGCCCAAATAGCGCTGCAGAGTAGTTCAAACCCTACCCTGGCGCAGTCTGCGGTCACTCTGACGGCAAGCGTCTCCTCCCCAGCCGGAACGCCGACAGGAGCGGTCATTTTTATGGATGGAACGACCGCGCTAGGCTCGGGAGCGATAGTCGGCGGAGTAGCTGCGCTGACCACTTCGGGCCTCGGCGTCGGCTCACACTCACTTACAGCTGCTTACAGCGGAGACTCGGACTTCAGTTCAAGCGTCAGCAGTTCATTGACGCAGGCGGTTGAGGACTTCACCTTGGAACCCTCAGCACCTGGAGGAGGTTCTACGCAGACGGTAAATGCTGGGCAGGCGGCAAACTATTCGCTAACCATAAACCCATCGGCGGGCATGACTTTTCCCGCTTCCGTGAATCTGACTGTCTACGGACTGCCTCCGGGTGCATCCGCAACGATCACGCCGCAAACATTGCCTGCGGGCTCGTCATCGGCCAATGTCGCACTGACAATTCAGACATCCGCAACTTCAGCAAATATCCATCGCGAGGGCGCACCTGCCAAGTCCATTCCTCCGCTGCTCTGGGGAATCCTGCTATTTTCGTTTGCCGGTCGAGCGCGCCGCACTGGAAGCCGCTTAGGGCATTCCAAGAGATTGCTATTGTTGCTGGCTTTGGGCGCGATCTTAATAAACGGCTTAAGTGGTTGTGGCGGCAATAGCGGCTCAACCAACACGCAAACCCATAACACGCAAACTTACCTAGTAACACTAACGGCAACCTCGGGACCGCTTTCGCACTCCGTTAGCGTTACGCTGGTTGTGGAGTGATGAGTAGAGACCTGCCCTTGAAATCCTCGAAGGAGCCTCATTGGCGACTGCAAACCGACTAACCTACCCGGATTGATCCGGACTATTCCACTCCATCCGATCGTCGCGCTCAACGCATAGAAAAGTTGAACGGGTTCAGTTTCTTATTGCTGCGGGGATTTGAGGGGTCTCACGCCTGAGAACTACCTGTTCTCAAACGCCGGCGGAAAACCGACATTTGGCGCAAGGCATCGTGAGCCGACACGCAGTTGCGTGTCGATCGTCTTCGCATCACCGATGCGCAACTCAATAGCGGCGTACTTGGACATTTCGAAACCAGGTGCACTGACCTCAAAATGGTAGATACCAGGCAAGAGAAAGTCGATTCTCCACTCGCCAACGTTGTTTGCCGTCGTCGTTTGCACCACCTTTGTTGCGTCCGCCGTCAAGACAACGGTTGCGGCGGGTACGAGAGATCCTTGCAGATCGGTCACCTTGCCACCCAGACTGGCCCTTGTCTCCTGTCCGAATGTATAACGGCCTGCAAATATCAGCAGAACGAGGAATGTGAATGTTATAGCTCTATCTCGGATTGTCATTTTTTGAGTTCCTCCTTTGAAAATTGAGAACGCAGCGGGTTGACGCTGAAATCTCTATCGTTGCGGAGGCGTCTGTGCGGCTTTAACCAGCTCGCCTATCGGATCGGTCAGTACCAGCACGGTGGCCGCTTGCGGCTTGCTTGCGGCCGCAAGCTCTTTCGCCGCCAGCTCGGCCCAGTCCCCCGCAGGCTTCTTGCGAGACTCCAACAGATCGAGAGCCTCGATGCCGATCTCCGCTACTCGCTTCAATCCTTGCGATTGTGGAATGAGTTCGGCGGCCAGAGGCGAGCCCTGTAACCGAGGCTCGAGCGTTGCATCGTTGTTCTGCCAGAGCAGCAGTTGCTGGCGTGCCTGGGAGTGTTCTTCGCTGCTCGCGGCGCCCTTACTCAGGCTCTCCGCCAGAGCACCGAACCTGTGCGCAGTCATGCTTTCGGCAGGCAATGCATCGGCCAGATGATTCAGAGGGTCAAATGCGTTATAGGCCCCGCCCTTGGGACGCTCATACGCCATGACAGGCTTTAACGCACCGGCAAGCGTCTCGAGCGGTTCAATATTGTCTCCGCCCACAATGCGTTCGAGCATCAACGAAAATTGCGTTTGGTGCTGCGTCCCTACGTATTGCAAGTAAATCGAGATCCCATTCAGGCGCCGATACATCGCTTCGACGTCCTGTGTCGCTTGCGCAGGCGACCAGAGGCGTTCGGCAATGGCAGCATTGCGCGGCCAAATGCGCGTGTCGATAGTCTCGCTGGAGATGTATTCGGTCCAGACCGCGGCTTCTCCGCCGAGAACATGCTTTTTCTGCTCATCCTTCAACGACGCGGCATTTCCTCCCAGCGGATCCACAAGGTAGTGCTCACCCGCCGGCGAGTTCATGTTGAGATAGTAGCCCTTCGATAGGATCACATCGTTTCCCTGACCCACTGCTTGCAGCAATGCCTTTTCTCCATGCCAGGACTGAATGAGCACACGCTTGTCAGTAGAAGGTTGCAGGATCTCGTCCCATCCGGCGGGAATCTTGCCATGGGCCATCACCAGCTGTTGCACACGAAGCGAAAAATACGCCTGCAAAGCTGCCGTGTCCGACAAGTTGTGCGATTGCATAAATTGTCGGATCTGAGGATTCGCATTCCATTCTTTGCCGTTGCACTCGTCGCCGCCAATGTGGAAATACGCGTCGGGGAAGATCGCTGTCAGCTCGCCAATCAACCGATCGACAAACGTATAGGTGCTTTCGCGGGTGGGATCGAGCGCAGGATTGAAGATTCCCCACTTGCGCTCGATGCTGTACGGGCCCGGACCGCTGCCGAGTTCGGGATAGCCGGGGAGCCATGCTGTGACATGGCCTGGCATGTCCAGCTCCGGCACCACGCGGATACCGCGTAGCCAGGCATAGCGCACGACTTCCGCCATCTGCTCCTGCGTGTAGTAAAGCCCGTCGGATCCCTTCTCCTGCAAAAGCGGAAAGAGGCGGCTTTCGGCGCGGAATCCCTGGTCGTCGGAAAGATGCCAGTGAAAAACATTCATCTTCACCGCTTCCAAACCGTCCAAGGCGCGCTCGATCACGGGAACCGGGATGAAATGCCGACTGGTGTCGATCATCAGACCGCGCCAGCGGAAGCGCGGCTCGTCGGTAATGCTCACAGCCGGCACAACAAACCCGTGCTTCGTGTTCACGACAAGTTGCAGGAACGTTTGCAAGCCGTGCAAAACGCCGAGCGGGTTCGCCGCAGTGAGAACCGCCTCCCGATGGGTAACTTCGAGGCGGTAAGCTTCGTCCTCGTCAACAGACTGCACCGGCTTGCTGGGCCCTGTCGTCACAACTCGGAGGCGTGGCAGACCCGAAGCGTTGTTCCATACGGTGATTCCGGTTTTGCGTGCCAACACATCGTAGAAGCGAGCGCAGGCGGCATTTAGTCGGCTTTCCTTGTAGCCCTCCAAAACGACTTTGAAACCCGGATCTATCTGCAGCTCCCCCTCGCCCACGCCGATCTGTTTGGGCAGCGGCATCAGGGCGACTCCTGCCGGAAGCGCTGCATCTGCCGGGTTGGCCCAAACCGCAGAACCGCATGCGACGAAAAAAAATGAACTAAAAACGATCTGCTTCCAGATTCGCATATGATTTTCCTCTCGATTACAACTTACAAGAACATGACGGAGCGGCCATCGGATCAACGCTCCATGCTGCGCCAGCATCGATGGCCGAAGACTACCAGGTTGCTGTAACAAGCGCCGCACTGTACGCCGGCAGGGTAATTCGAAACGCATCTTTGCCGGCGCCTGGCAGTGCATCCTCGTGAACGGGCGTGAGCTTGTTCTCCGCGCCCACCGTGGCGCCCCCCAGTGTCGTGCCGCTCAAGGCATTGACGGCTGGCCCGGCAAGACGCAACGCAGTGGCGCGCCGTAGATGCTTTCCGGTAGAGACAACCAGTCCGCACTCCTCCTGGCCTTTATTGAACAGAGCAATTCTCATCTCGCGGTTGTTGGGGCAGAGTGCTGGATAGGCCGCGATCTCAGGCCTCAAGCGCGACGAATCGCTGTCGAGAAGCACTTGTCCGGCCAGTCGCGCCGCCAGCATCATGCCATAGAAGATGGGACGCGCCGTGAAGCCCGACTCCTGACTCCCGGCTATCGGGGTGTAGTAGGAATCGCTTGCGGCGGCCCGCGACACGATGTCGCCGGGCAGTGTGCCGCCCAGCGAAGCGCGGATCTGCTTGCCGGAACCGCCATGGAAGTTGACGCCGGAAAATCCATTCGCAATGAGTTTCAGCGACAGGTCTCCTGCCCATAGCGCCGAACCGAATGTGTCGCTCATACCGGGCTTCCCGCCGAGATAGCAGGAATTGACTTCGGTCATGCGATAAGGGAGCTTCGAAAGAGCACCCGCCCCGCGCATCACGTCCATTTCATGGCCGATCTTCCTGGTTTCGGTCAGCAGAGAGGCCAGCGTCACGTCGGGCCTGGTGGGCGGCCCTGCCGCGTAGAAGTGATCGGACATCGCCACTAAGCTGGGACCTAACTGCGCGACAGCTTCTTTTGCGAAGGCCTGCATCCAGGCGGACTCCGCGCCCATATCCGGGCCGGCGAGGCGCGCATCCGGCGTGCGCTTCAAAATGGCTCGGGCAAAGGCGAGCCACTCGGTCAGATAGGCATGCTCGTTCCATGTGTCGGAGCGCAGCTTGTAACGGATGTAATTGTTCGGCTCGTTGCCGATCTGCAGATACACCAACTTCGGGCCCAGAATCTCGATTGCCGCCGCAGCCTCTTCAGCCACGCGCTCGGGAGTTGCTGTGCCAAGATTCAAGCCATAAATGCAGTTCCAGCCGGTCCGATCGAGAAACGCGCGCAAGTTACGCAATGCATCCGGCGTTATCGGCGTCAGCTCTTGCGGCTGGGTCGGCTTCGGCGACCACGCCGGAGCAGAGACGCCTGGCGTGCTCTTGAAATATGTGAATTCGCTGGTATTGCCGCCCAGCCGCAGGTTGCCGCCAGGACTCAGCGTGCGAAAGAGCTCTACGAGGCTTGTATTCGCCGGCGCGAAGTAGCTAGGGTCGCCGAGTTGGGTCGATTCGTAACTGAGTCCCATCATATCGTTCGGAATGTTGGCCACTCGATGGTCTGGATCGATCTTGAAGCTCAGCGGTTCGCTGCCCGCGGCGAATGAGTGCAACGAGACCGCGCCACCCGCGGCAATCAATGTTTTCGACGTCGTCGATAAGAATGTTCTGCGATTCATGCGGTCTGTTCTCTTCCGTTTCTCTTCCTGCGGTGAATGAAATAAAGCGCTATCGGGGCTGGCGGTAACGTCTTTCAAAGGGAAACATTCGTAAAAAGGATGTCGCAAAAAGACCAGTGCCCCTTTGAACCATGCTTCCGAAACCTGGCGCTGAACTGACGAGTCGGCAATCCTCCGTCTTCGACAAGGTCAAGTGAAAACTCCCCGCTCTCCTTTGGAAACCACCTCGTGCGAGCAATGGGTACGCAGGCCCATCCAGGTGATCTTTGGGCCGGCATACGCCGCGCCCGTCGTATGGAGCAGCATCACCGTCATTGAGGCTGCAATTGCCTTCCCAAAGGCCAGAGGCGTCGGGCCGACGTTCGGCTGAACGGCGAAAATGACAATTTTGAAGCATAATTGCCTCAAAGGTCGCTCCGTTGATTTTTTATCATATAAATGATCACAATGATAACCCAAAAAACTCCCTGCTTCGGCCCTTCGAACCCTTGCAGGAACCATTGAGTCCTGGTTGTCTTGCCTCAGTTTCCCCGGCCAACAGCGCCGGCAGCACTCTGTGGACGCGGATCCGCAGAGTGCTGTGAGCCAGCCGTCAGCTAACCTGTCCACCTGCTCGGGAACTCGGAAGAATCGCTTCCTGAGCCGCTTCTCACGCGCTGCCCTGCCATCCCGGATGCAGAATGGCACACAGACCGTATGGAAGAATCGCGATGAGAACATTCTGCAGGGCAGGAATGAACTCCTTCCAGGTGTGATACGGTTGCAAATCGGGGAGACGTTCTAAGTACCGCAAATCCAATAATGTAGCTAATCTTGTAATAGATTAACGCCCGTTTGAAATCTCCGATCGGGCTCCGGGGAAGGATCTGGCTGCACTGAGCCTGGCGCAGGAGGGAGAATGCCCGGCATTGCCGGGCACGTACCCGATGCGACGAAGATTAGGCGAGGCGCGTCCGCTGGGATTCGACCCACATTGCATAGGTCACCGGCAATGCCCCTTTTGTGTCTTGAACGGTATCTCGCACAAATGCCATCTTGCCACCGCGAATGTCCTCGTAGGAGTGAGAGACAGCTTTTGCCACGAACGGGGGAAATCCAGCTTTTAACAGGCCGTCTTCGGCCTGTTTGCTATCGATCTCCACAACCCGAACTGGCCGGCCCGTCACGCGCGAGACAATGCCTGCCTGTTCTGACAGGGTGAGCAGCTCGCCGCCGGTGACCTCGAGGATCTCCGGGGTTCTGGGATCGACAAGAGCGCGCACTGCCACGGTTGCGATGTCTTGAGGAGCCACCGGGGCTGTCTTTCCTTCACCCGTCGCGTTATAGACCACTCCTTCGCTCTTGATGGTTTCAAGCCACTGATAGGTGTTTGTCATGAAGTTTCCTGCGCGCACGATGCTATAGGGGAGACCTGAAGCGCGGATCACGTCCTCCTTTTCTTTGTGCACCTGGCCGATGGGCGAGTCAGGATATGCCGCAAAGAGGGTCGAAAGAAAAACAACCCGCGGCTTCCCGGACGTCTCGATTGCATCGATCAAGCGACGAAATGCGCCGCCTTCGAGCACGCCGTTCATCAGAAAAACTCCCTCGACGCCAGCGACGGCTTTCGCAAACGTATCGGTCTGGGTCAGGTCGCCAACCGCGACCGCAATGTGGCCATCCAGGTGAGAGACCTTCGCAGCGTCCCGCGTGAAAACACGTACTTCTTTGCCTGCCGCAAGTAGCTGTGCCACGACTTCGCTTCCGACATTTCCAGTTGCTCCAACGATTAAGTACATTTTCGTTTCCTCCTTCTCGTACTTCCTGGGTCTTTCGATTAGGCTGGGTGAAGATCGATGCGACAATCCACTTGCCTGGAATACACTGTTGCCACGATGGAACAATAGAGGGCGGCGATGACGAATCTCAACGAGCTTCACTACTTTGCGCTGGTGGCTCAATCGAGGAGTTTCACGCTGGCGGCTAAGCGTCTCAACCTTCCCAAATCGTCTGTAAGCCGCGCGATTGCCCGACTGGAAGATCGGCTGGATGTACAACTGATCGAACGTACGACTCGCAGTGTCCGGCTGACCGAAGCGGGCAGACTTTACCTCACCCACTGCCAAAGAGTGATGGAAGAAGCCGAACAGGCAGATATAGCGATCGGCGCAATGATGGCCACTCCCAAAGGAAAACTGCGCGTCGGCGCGCCCGTCGCTTTCGCCCGCTTCGTGCTGGGGCCGCTCATGAACGAGTTCTTGCTCATGTTCCCGGAGTTACGCGTCCACATCGAATTGCTGCACGCGAAGGAGCGGGAGAGCGAAGAGGACTTCGATGTGGTCGTCCGAGCTGGACCGTTGGAAGATTCGGGATGGCTGGTCAAGCCGCTTATGAAAGTACGATTGGGCTTGTATGCAAGCCCTGCCTTTATCCAGCGATACCGGCGTCCGGAATCGCCTGCCGATCTGCGGCGATATTCCTGCATTGTGACCAGCTGCGGCCCGCTGGGTGAACCCGGCGACTATGCGACGTGGCGCCTTCGCCGCGAACGTGAGACGCGTGAGATTCAGGTCATCGCACGAGTGTCGGTGCCCGATCCTTCCGTGCATCGTCAGCTCGCACTCACTGGAGCAGGCATTGCGACGCTCGGTCAAGGCGAAGTCATTACAGATTTGAAAGAGCGCAGGCTGGTGCGGCTACTGCCGGATTGGGAACCGGAGCCAATTGAGCTGTATGCCCTATATCCTTCGCGACTCGCCGCTTCGCCGAAGGTGAGAGTCTTTTTGGAGTTCCTTGGGAAACACTGTAACGACGCTTATAAACTCGAAGGACTGGTTTCGGATTCGGGGAAGACTTTGGCCTGAATGCCCAACGCGCACAATCGAAGTGGGTCAAGGAACCTTTGCCAGTCGGCATCTTCATGTCAACGATGCCGGCGGCCGTTCTCCCGGCAGATCGGCCATTGGTGGCAGGTCATCGCACGTTTCCCGGACTGGGTGGTGGCGAAGCGAAGCGTTGGGCTTGTTCGGCGCTGAACTGGCCGCCTTTGGAGTTTTGCCTGAGAGTAGCCGATCTTCAAGCCTGTCCGCGCAGCAACGCCACACCGGGAAGGGCTTACCAGAAATCCGAAGCGACAATTTGGCTTGCACCGAGATGGCCCTGAACAACTTGAACTTTAAGAACCACTTCGAAATTCATCTTCTCCCATCCGCGCGGCGCAATGCGAGAGAGTTCGGTGAGCCTGGCAACAGAGAGACAGTACTCTCCCGCTGCTTTGGTTCCGTTTGAGCCGATGCCGGCGATAACCAGAACGGGCGCTTGAGTGGAGGAATCGAAGATTCTGGAGAGGATCGCGAAGTCCTCGGTTTGCTGGAGACTCGGTTGCGAGAAATCAACTCTCCAATCGCGCCGCTCCGGGAACTTGCTGTCGACGATGTAAGCGATGTCGCCTTGGGCTCTCAAATGTTTCGCGCGCGCGAGTCGCTCGGCGTTGGACGCACGCGTATCTTCCATTGCATTAGGCTTCGGCTCGCCGCGATGTGCGCCGAGGAGTTCTTGCGTCTTGACAAGAAAGTCCCTGAGATCCTGAGTGCCGGCAACCAAGCGCTTGTCGCGCTCTCGTCGTTTGGGGGGCTGACTGCGGAAATCTCGCAAGCGAGAAATGGGTCCTCCGAGGCCCCATCGGTGGAGACATACAATGTGGGCCGCCTGCCCAGGCATTGACTCTTTTGTTCTCGGGTGCACTCGGGCCGATCCCGGTGCACCTTCTTCAGGCGTTAGAATTCGGGGCGCAAACAGGGGTGAGATTTTGAGAGACGGACAAATTCGCCCGATCTGCAGGCCCAAATGGCATCTAACTGCCTGGATGCTGCACGGACAAGTTGCCGTTCAACTATCGGGCTGGACTAGAGCCCTCGAACGATCGAGGAGTTCGGAATTCAAATGACGGCTCGGGCCCGATCAACTGAGTTTTCGCTCAAGAAGGGCTCTGGATGAGTGCTTGCGGTGTCGAGCGCGAGACGCAATGCGCCCATCAACTGCGCCTCCGCTCCAAGTGCGCTGCAAACGAGCTGGGGTTGCGCGCGCATGTTCCGCTGTTTCAACAAAGCCTCTGTCGCATCGCGGAATGCTCTGTGAATGCCCACCCCTCCGCCTAGAACAAAGAGTGGACAATTGAGCACCATGTCGATGTTGACAATCGCATGCGATAGCAAGCGAGCCGACTGATCCAGGATGGTCCGCGCCAGAGGATCGCCGGCCAGCGCATGATCGAAGATCTCCGTTGCTGTGAGATTTCTTGGCAACGCAGTGCCTTCAGCTCTCCAAAGGTTCTGCCACTGCGCCTTGATTCCTTCTCCTCCGATCATGCTTTCCAGTGCGCCTGGCTCACCTTGTATGTGAGGCATGTCTGGTATCCCGGGCACAAGGATGTAGCCTATCTCGCCCGCCGTCCAGCCCGCGCCGCGAAATGGGCGGCCATTCAGCACAATGCCTGCACCGATGCCAGTCCCGATTGCGATGAATACGAAGTCGCGCGTTCCTTTGGCCGCGCCGACCCAGCTTTCGCCGATGGCGGCAAGGTTCACGTCGTTATCCACCGCGGCGGGCACGTGGAATGCATCCTCGAGCAGATCGCGGAGAGGAACATTGCGCCATCCCATGAGATAAGAAGTTGCAATGACGGTACCCGTATCGCAGTCGGTAATTCCAGGAGCGCCGGCGGCGATGGCCCTCAAGGCGCCCGATGGTGCGCCGACCTCCGCAAGAAGTTTCTTCACTCCATCGACGATCAAAGGCATCACCGCATTTGCCCCGCAAGCGCCAACTGTCGATGAGGAGCACCTTGCCAGCACCGTGCCGGACCTATCGGCGAGCGCCAGGCGGAGGTTGGTTCCTCCAATGTCGATGCCTACGACATAGCCTGTATGCTCTTTGGCCGATGCGGCCTCTTGTTCAGCGGAGTTGCTGAAGATTTGCGGTTGCGTCATGCTTTCAGGCGCCTCATAGACTCGGTTGGGCCGGCGTGGGATCTTTTGAGCCGGGTTCGCTTAATCCCTCATTACGTTCTGTGCAGAACTAATGCTCTCCAACTCACGCCCCCTGGTCTCCGGAACGACAAAGCGCACGAAGAGCAACGTGACAATACAGAACACGCCATAGATGAGGAAGGTACCTGTGTTTCCAGCGGCCTTGATCAAGGAAAGAAAAGTAAGCGAGACAATGAAATTGGAGGCGCCGGAACCCAGCGATGCGGCGGCAACTCCCCTGCCGCGCACCCGCAGCGGAAAGACCTCGGAGACGAGAATCCATGCGATGGGCCCCATGCTGAAAGCAAAGCAAGTAATGTAGACCAGCAGGCAGATGGTGGCGAGGAATCCGGGCGAGACGGCAAATGCCGATGGATTGTGGAACGAATACGCGAGCATGAGCAGGGATACCGTCATGCCGCCGAGGCCGGCATACAGCAACGGCTTGCGTCCCACGCGGTCGACCAGAAGCAAAGCGATGACGGTAGCCAACACATTGGTGATTGCCACCAGCAGAGTGGCGAAGATTGCGGATTCGTTGGAGGTGATGCCAGCGAGAAGGAAGATGCGCGGCCCGTAGTAGATGATGGTGTTGATCCCGGTAACCTGCTGCAGAACGGTGAAGCCGACGGCGATGAAAAGCGAGTTACGTACCGCCGGACTCCAGAGCGCGCTCCAGCGGCGCTCTATCTTTGTCTGCAGGGCGCAGCCGATCTCGTCGAGCAGCAATCCGGTCCCTGCTTCGTCGGTGTAAGTACTCAATATGCGCCTGGCGTCGGCGATGCGGTTCTGCGCAACCAGCCATCGTGGGCTCTCCGGAAGTGTGAGGAGGAGAAGGACGAAGACCGCGGCCGGCAGCGCGCCCATTGCGAACATCGGTCTCCAAGCATGTTGTCCCGCAAGCCAATACCCGGTGAGATCGGCCAGTGCGATACCCAGTGTAAGCGCGAACTGGTAAAGGCCGATCAAGGTTCCGCGCGAGTTGGGGGGCGCAAGCTCCGAGACAAATACCGGGGCGGTGACGGAGGTGAAGCCGATGGCAACTCCAAGCAGCGCACGGGCCACGATGAGGGTCGCCACATTTTGCGCGGCAGGCGCGAGGAGTGAGCCTGCCAGAAAGATGCCACCGCCCCACAGCAGCGTGGCGCGCCTGCCGATGAGGTCGGCTATTGCGCCTCCCGCAAGCGCGCCAGACATGGCGCCGACCAGCACGACGCTGACGACGACTTCTTCCATTTGCATAGAGAGCGAGAAGGTCTCACGCACGAAGATCAGCGCGGCCGCGATCACGCCCATGTCAAAGCCATAGAGGATGCCTCCCAGTCCGGCGATCAAGGAGACTTTCCAAATGAATCCACGGCGAACGCGAGTTTGCGGGGCCGCTTCTAAAAGGGACAATTTTCCTCCCGTCTCTTCAAAGCACGCACCCTACTCTTCCATCTTGCCGTATTGAAAGCGTGGCGGCAGCCGGCAACCGGTTCTCTCGATCATGGCGAGGGTGAGCGCTTGCGGGACAAGCAATGAGGTGATGCCTTCCCACGGTTCTGGAACGGCGTCGATGCGGACAGGAAAGAGACTCTGGGTGGCGGCGCGTTGTTCGGCGGAAACCAGCACCACCTTTCCACCGCGCCGATTGCATTCCTCGGCCAGTTTGAATCCGAGTGCGGCCGTGCGGCCGAGCGCAAAGACGATCGCCACATGCGAGCTATCGACATCCAGGTTCGGGCCGTGCTTGAACGCTGCGCCGGTATGCGGTGCGGCACGGAAACCGCTCATTTCGCGAATGCATAGCGCGCTCATCGTAGCGCCGCCATAGGCTGCGCCACGTCCGACGATTTCGATATTGGCAGCACCCAGGCAAAATGCATCGAGTTCACCGCGCAGAGAAAAGACCGGATCGAGATTTGCCGCAAACGCAGTCGCGGCACGTTGAGCGTCTTCCTCCCAAGGGCGGTTGAGAATCTCAGACGCGAGAATGATGGACGCGGCCGCCGCATTGATGTATGTTTTGGTTGCATTGCCGTACTCCGGACCGGCCAGGATCGGGAGCTTGTTTTTTGCCAGCTTCCAGCAAGTGCTGGCGGCGTTGTTGCAGAGCAGACCCAGCGGCCTGTTACTTGCCGATTTGAAGAGTTCGACCAGTTCCGCGCTTTCTCCCGATGTGGTGAGAAGGACGGTGAGCGCGGCCTGGTCCCAAACCGGGCGGGCATAATGTAGCCACTCGCCCGCGTCCACCGAGAATGCCAATCTTCCCTGCGTTTGCAGGAAGACCGATCCGCAGATAGACGAACAGTAGGACGCGCCCATTCCCATGAAAAGGATGGGACCCTTTTTTGTCGCGAAAGCGCCGAACTTTCGGAGTTCTTTACGGAGCGCTGGATCGCCGCGATAGGTCTCAATCAGATCGCGCAGGCGGTGCGGCTGCTCTCGGCATTCGATCTCTAAAATCTGGGTGCCGGTGGCTGCGAGCAATTCTTTTGAAGGCTCGATTCCGGCAATCCAGCGGGGCGCATGTTGATTGACTGCAATCATTCCGTTCCTCAATCCATCCAGATTCATGCCTGCGTGGCGGCCTTCCCAGATGACCTTTGAGCAAGCCGGACTGCGATCCAAATCTCTGCGCGGCGTCCTCTCAAAAGACCGCAACGGGCCGGAAGCCTCACGCAAATGAGCAGCAACGGCTCCTCTTGCGTGCGCAGCTTTCCTATACTTCCTAATGTTTATTTAGTATGATACCTGAAGCAGGCTCGACGCAAGAGATTCTTTAGGCTGGAAAGGTCGGCAAAGGGCGCGCTTCGGACTGCCTAACGGTGACTGCCGAGCGCGATCGGGCTTATAGTAACTTCTAGGCTCATGCCTCTCCAAGGACTGCGTGAAGAAGAGAACGATTCCCATTGGCAGACCGTCCGTCATGCGCCACACCAACGCGCAGGGCATCTTGAAGTTGCTGCGCGAATGCGGTTCTTGTTCCAGAGCCGATCTCGTTCGCGCTTCCGGGCTCAGCGCTCCGACCGTCACGAATGTTGTGCGGGATCTCTTGTCGAAGAGCCTTGTCGAGCCCTTAGGCGGGGGCGAATCCAGCGGTGGGCGTCCGCCGGACATGATCCGGTTCAAAGCCGAACGAGGCTGCCTTTTGGCCGTGGAAATCTCGGCCGAGCGGCTCTCCTTTTTGCTCACCGATTTGAATGGAAGCGAGATCGCTGAGCAAAAGGTCTCGCTGCTCCACCAAAAGACGACCCCCGAAGCGATTTGCAGTTACATTGGAGATGCGTTAAAGAGTCTGCTGAAAAAACAGAAAAAGACCCGCGATCGACTGCTTGCACTGGTCATCGGTGTGCCCGCTATCGCCAATGTGAAAGAAGGCAGCGTGCTATCGATCAGCACGCTGGAGGGATGGCGCTCGGTGCCTTTGCGCGCCATGCTCGGCAAGATCGCCAAATGCCTGGTGATCGTGGAGAACGATACCAACCTGGCCGCGCAGGGGGAGCAATATTGTGGCGCGGCGCGAACCGAGTCGGATTTCATCTACATCAATATCGGGACCAATGTAGGCGCAGGGATCTTTCTGAAGGGTGGGATTCATCATGGTTCGCAGTGGTCTGCCGGCGAGATTGCCTATCTTCGCCTGCCCTCCATCTCGCGCAGACAGCCAACGATCCACGAATTCGGCGAGTTGGAGTCGGTGCTGACTACGTCGGGAATTCTGAAGCGGTGGCAGCAAGAGACGGGGGAAGCAGGGCAAGGAGGAATTGGTGCTCACCGCAATATGGATGCATCGGGCATCCTCCAGCTGGCGCAAAGTGGCGACGCGTGCGCAGTGAGAATCGTCGGCTATTTGGCCGAGATCATGGCGGATATTATCGTGAATCTCTCCCTGATTCTCAACCCCGGCCTTATTCTTTTGGGCGGAGAGGTTGGCGGCCACTCGGTGGTGATCGAGTTTTTGCGGAAACAGTTGGAGGGAAGCGAATTCGCAGTGACGAAGATCGCCTCCAGCGAACTTGGCGACCGCGCCGTGCTTTTGGGGGGGATCTCCCTGGCGCTGGACGCGCTGCCCTCGGTGCTGCTGCCTGAGCCTAATCTGTGAATCGCCCGGGCTCAGGATCTTACTATTTGCTCACTTTCGATCCGCGCTGAGGGGCCCGTCAATTGCTGTAAGCGAAGGATCGCCGTAGTTCGCAGCAAAGACCTGCCCGGTGGATGAATCAACCGCAAGGCCATACGGATTTTTGCCCGCCGCGTAGGATCCAATCACCGCATTCTTCGCGCCATCGATCGCGGTGACACTGTTTCCGTGAACATTGGCAACATAAACGCGATTGCGCGCCACATCGACGGCAACGGCCTGTGGATGTTCGCCCACGGGCAATGTGGCGACAACCTTTCCTGTGACCATGTCGATAGCGCTCAGCGTCCGATCGCCATAATTCGCGACATAGATCATTTTAGTGACGGGATTCACGGCCACCGCACAAGGGATTGCGCCGACCGGAAGCGTGCGCACCTCATGCGTCTGTCTGTTCAGTGCGACGATATCCGCGGTGCCGGTATGAGCGAGATACAGAGTATCGGAGGCTTCGTCGAAGGCAATCCCCCATAGATGGGCGCCAACCGCGACCTTGCTTGCCGCTCCGGTTGCGCCGTCAACCATCCGGATATTGGGATCCTCATAGCCCATGAGAAAAACCGTGTTATGGACGGAATCGATCGCGATGCCATCGGCCGAACCCACTTTCATCGCCCAAGCCGTATTCGTCGCTCCGTCGATGACCGTAACCGCATTGCTGTAGGTATTGGTTACATAGACCTTGTTCGTGGTCTCGTTTACCGCCAGCACATAAGGATGGGCCTCGCCTTGAACCGTTGCAATTACCTCATCCCGCTTGCCGTCGATAACGCTTATCGAACCGCTTCCAGTATTCGCGACATAGATTCTGTCAGTCAGCCTATTGATGGCGAGAGAAATGGGTCCGTTCCCCACCTTCACCTCGCGCGTCGCGCCGCTGCGTTCATCCGTTACCGATACCGTGCCCGCATCTTCGTTCACACCATATACCTTGTGGGTAGCAGGATTGATCGCTACGGCAAGACTGGTGATCATTCTGCCTTGCGGAGCGTCGCCCTGCGCATACACGTTCAAAGGCGCACTCGCCAAAGCAGTGGCGGCCAAAGCGGCACAGGCTGGTATGACCCTTCCAGAGTGCAAGAGCGAGAACAGAAGCTGGAAAGTGCTGCATCGAATATTCATTCCTTTGAAAACCTCGCCTTGAAACTATATTATCATTATTAACAAAGTGCGGTTTCGGCCGGCAGAAACAGCAGAAATACCAGAGCCGGCCGGGAAGGTTTATCGATGACTCCATGCACGCGCGCTCTTGCCCTCATGACGGCTTTGGCCTGCACTACAGTAGGCGCTTTTGGTCAAAGCCCCGCCTTTCATGTCCTCGCATTCCATTCCACGCATGTGGAGCAAGACCACATGGATTTTTCCCAGCAAGCCATAGCTTTCTTTGAAGAGAAGTCGCAACGGGATCGTTTCGAATTCAAAGCGACAACCAATTGGGACGATATGAACCCAACCGTCCTCAAGCAATATCAAGTGGTTATGTGGCTGGACGGTGGACCCTCGACGCCCATGCAACGCGCGGCATTTCAGGATTACATGGAGCACGGAGGCGCATGGTTTGGCTTCCACGTCGCGGGATATATGGACAGCCGCAAAACCTGGCCCTGGTTCGCCGACTTTCTCGGCACCATCTTCTACGGCAACAGTTGGCCCCCTCTGCCTGCTGCCCTGGTCATCGACGACCCTTCGCACCCCACCACGATGGGCTTGCCTAAGAGCATTCTTTCGCCCGCCAACGAGTGGTATAGCTGGCGGCCCAATCCGCGCCAGAGCCCGAATATCAAAGTGCTGATGACGCTTGCGCCCTCCAATTATCCGCTAGGATTCAAAGACACCCTCTCCGGCGGCGATATTCCAGTCACTTGGACCAACACGAAGTACAAGATGATTTACACCAACATGGGCCACGGCAACAAGATTTTCGCCAGCCCGCAGCAGAATCTCTTCTTTGAGAATGCCCTGCTGTGGCTTGGTCGAAGCGTGCAGATTCAATAGACTTGAGACTTGCATGCCGGCCGTACGGCGTCGGTCAATAGTGCTCGAAACGCTCCGACAGCCGGGCCATCGAACTGCCGGTGGGTCCGTTACTGGTACTCTGCCTCTGCACGAGCATGGTTTTGCGCGACTTCCGAGTCATGATTGGAGGCACATTGAAACGAGCAGCGATCCATTTCCTGGCGCTTGCATTCTGTCTGGCCTTACGCTCCGCCGCATTCGGACAGGACAGCATTCCCAAGGCTGCCTGGACGCGCCCGCTGGGACTTGCCCTGGCGAATCCCGGTGTGACGCGCACCGCCGGCGATATCGACGACGGCTATTGGCAGGGTGCTCCGGTCGGCGGGTTTGGCGCCGGCACATTTTCCCGCAGTTATCGCGGCGACTTTTCGCGCTGGCATATCAAGGCCGCCGTCCATAAATACGAGCCGGTCTATGCCAATCAATTCGCCATGTTCCAGCAGTCCGAGGGCGATGCCCAGGGCACGGCCAAGGTGTTGATGAACGGCCATCCTCAGGGAAGCGAACTGTCCAGTTGGCAATGGGATTATCCCACCGGGGCGGGCGACTACTACGCGCTCTTTCCAAAATCCTGGTTCGACTACAAGTGGGACAAGTTCCCCGCGCATGTGACGCTCGAGCAGTTTTCACCGGTGATTCCTCGGAATTATCGCGAATCCAGCTATCCCGTGGCTGTCTACCGCTGGCACGCGGACAACCCCACCAATAAGACCGTTACCGTCTCCGTCTTGCTATCGTGGACTAATATGTCGGGCTGGTTTCGCACCTTCACGCGCGATTTTGCCGGCACTCCCAATCAAGGGAACCATAACGACTTCGTAAGCGAGAAGGTGGACGGCGCGGGCACGATGAAAGGCATCGTCTTCGACCGAAGCCGCGCCGGCAGTTCTCCGAATGAATGGGACGGTCAGTTCGCTATTGCAGCATTGGAATCGGAAGGCGTGGAAGTCAGCTATCAGACCACCTTTCAGGCCAGCGGAGACGGCAAGGCCGTTTGGCTTCCCTTCGCCAAAGACGGCAGGCTCGCCAACGACAGCAAGTCGTGGGTAAGCGAGAAGGAGAAATTGGGCGGGGCCATCGCTTTGCGTTTCACCCTGCGGCCAGGGGAGAAAAAGATCGTCCCAATGGTCATTGCCTGGGACTTCCCGCTCGTCCAATTTGGAGAAGGCAGAAAGTGGAATCGCCGTTATACGGACTTCTATGGGACGTCGGGCCAGAACGCCTGGAAGATCGCAAAGGATGGGCTGCTCCATGCCGCAGAATGGAGCGCGGAAGTGGACAAATGGCAAGCACCCTACATGAACGATGAAAGCAAACCACTGTGGTATCGCGGGATGCTTTTCAATGAACTCTACGCGCTGACCGACGGAGGAACCTTTTGGGGACGCAAGGCGGATTCGGACCCCAAGGCCGTTCCCTCCTTTGCTCTTCTGGAG
Organism: uncultured Occallatibacter sp.; assembly: GCA_964595345.1. Lineage (GTDB taxonomy): Bacteria > Acidobacteriota > Terriglobia > Terriglobales > Acidobacteriaceae > Telmatobacter. The sequence continues at coordinate 109,607 of CAZQPY010000006.1, read as the reverse complement.
TGCTTCGACTACGCCTATTACGGGACCCTCGATGTGCGCTTCTATGCATCGCTGCCCCTCTTGAAGTTTTGGCCCGAGATCGATAAACAGGTGCTGCGCGAATTTGCCGATACCGTGCCCAAGGAGTGGCCGGACCAGGGACTCTGGGTCTGGAAGACCCAACAGACCGGCGAGCCGGTAACCCACAAACGCAAGAAGATCGGCGCCGTACCGCATGACCTCGGCGTGCCGGAAGGAGATCCCTTTGTAGCCGTCAACGAACCCGGTTGGCAAGACACCAACGACTGGAAGGACCTCAACTCCAAGTTTGTGCTGATGGTCTATCGCGACTACGTTTTGACCGGCCGCACCGACACCCAATTTCTTCGCGAGACATGGCCAGCAGTCAAGGCAGCAGTGGAGTATCTGCGCCAGTTCGACCACGGTGGCGGTGTTCCAGAAAACAGCGACTACCCCGATCAAACCTACGACGATTGGGTGACCAGCGGAGTGAGCGCTTATTCAGGCGGCTTGTGGCTGGCGGCCCTGCGCGCCGCGGAAGAGTCGGCGCGCGCATTGGGCGACACCAAAGCCGCGGTGGAGTATCACGCCCTGTTTTTGAAAGGGCAGAAGACCTATGTCTCGCAGTTATGGAATGGAGAATACTTCCGCTACGACACGCGCGGCGAATCCAAAGAGGACATTCAGACCGATCAGTTGGCGGGACAGTGGTATGCCAATCTCACCGGCCTGGGCGATATCGTCCCTCATGATATGCAGTTATCCGCCGAGAAGAAGATATTCGACTTCAATGTAATGAAGTTTGGCCATGGCGAGATGGGCGCGGCCAACGGCATGGCTCCCGATGGCACGATTCTGACCAACGCGGAAGCCAAGGAAGTCTGGGTGGGAACAACACTGGGATACGCCGGACTGCTGATGAGCGAGGGCAAGAAGGATGAAGCCTATAAGGCCACCTGGGGACTCTATCACGTGATCTACGAGACCAAAGGATACTGGTTTCGCACGCCCGAAGCATGGGATGTCACCGGCAATTTCCGCGCCGGAATGTATATGCGCCCCACCGCCATCTGGGCTTTGGAAATGACCCCACCCAGAGAGAAATAATCTGCACCGACACAGGACCCAGGATTTTGACACTGCAACCGATACGAAGGGATGAAATCGACATGCGATGCAGATGGCTCACGTTTCTACTACGCAACAAGCTTGTACAAGCGCTGATGCTGCTGAACATAAGTTGTGGCTTCGTACAGGCGGCTTCGTCGACCGACAGGGAGACCAGTTTCCGCGTGGTCGCTCTCGCCGAGCCCGGCGGACTGCATGCGCCATTTGTAGACGCCGCGAAAAAATGGCTCGACAAATTGGCTGCGCAAAACAACTTCACCATCGATTACATTCAAGACACCGGCAAGATCGACGACGCCTTTCTGGCCCACTACCGGTTGTTCATCCAACTCAACTATCCGCCCTATAACTGGACGCCCACCGCCTCGGCAGCTTTTGAGAAATACATCGACGAAGGCAAGGGTGGATGGATTGGGTTTCATCACGCCACGCTGCTCGGCGAGTTCGATGGATTCAAGATGTGGCCCTGGTTCTCCGACTTCATGGGAGGAATTCGCTTCACGAGCTATATTCCCACATTCGCGGATGGAACGGTAACCATCGAGGACCCCGCGCACCCAAGCATGAAAGGTGTGGCGAATCCGTTCGTCATCCAGCAAGAGGAGTGGTACACCTGGGACAAGTCCCCTCGCGCCCATGTTCATGTGCTGGCAAGCGTGGACGAGAAGACCTATAAGCCGGAGAGCAAGATCGTCATGGGCGATCATCCGGTAATCTGGACAAACGAGAATTGCAAAGCAAGAAACATTTACATCTTCATGGGGCACCATCCTGAACTGTTCGACAATTCGGCGTTCACGGCAATATTCAAGAACTCCATTTTCTGGGCCGCCCGTCACTAACCTGAACCGACACGTCTTGCGAGGATGCTGGTCGCCTGTGCCTTCGTGGCTGCCGTTGCAAACCTGAAATAGCGCACCGAAATTGGACGGACCATTCCCTTCGTTGAGCCAGTAGCAAATCTTCCAGGAAGAACGGCGCAAGCTCGATGCCTGGGAGATCGGAAAGCGAGTGTTCGCACGTCTTTATGCCCGGTTTGTGCCTGAAGATGTCGCTTCTGGCGACCTGAGAGATTCTGCCGATTCTGGAATCGGTAGCTTACGTATTTCGGCTCAATGGACAGGCAGGATAGCCTGCTCGCTCATTTAGTGGTGATACTATCCCCCGTCTGGAAATTTGCAAAACCTCCGAAGTGATCATCGGCGGGCAGATCGGTCCTGAAAAAGTCGCCATGGTCTCCGCCGATTTGCACGGGCATGATCATAGACCGGAGAGCCGGTGCATATTTCCAGATCCTTGAGCCCGCTCGGCCGGTGATCTGTATCAATTCAGCCGCTTTCGGTGCGAGATAACATTTGAAACGAAAAAACCGCCGCCGGTTTGGGGGGAATATCTGCTGCAAGCAACGGGATGCGATGCAGCGCTTGGTCGGCTGTGAGCACCAGCAGGGTTTTGTCTTTGCCGCTGACAAGATGAGCCAGGCGCACCGGCGATGCAAAGTCGAAGCGCTTCAAATCCTTGCCGGTATTTTCGTCCACCAATACCAATGCGGCACTGAGTGCGAGGTAGGCATGGTCGATGCCGCCATGCCTGGCGTCCTCGTCACCAGCTCCAGGTATAGCCAATGCCAGTTGTGGTGTACCACGGGACGGTCGGAATCTTGTTATAACTTTCCTGAATCCAGATGGAGTTGCGATCGTTGAAGTGGATCGCCGCGCCGAGCGACTCGCCGTCGTAGAAACGATTCTCGACATGGACATATCCCGTAAAGCTGGTGAGGCCGGCCTGAATCCAGGAGTAGCCTGTAACGATCTTGGTCTTGGGGATTCCGAAGTTCTTCATGATTCCCAGCGCCTCCGTATGCGATCCGAAGGCGGTGTGGAAGAAGCCATGGGAACCGGCATTTTCGTAGGTATAGGCGAAGGTCAGTTCGTCGCCAATGGGGTCCTTCTTCAGGAATCCGAAGGTGTGACCAATGCCGATGTTCAGATTTGCCCGAGGAACGAGCCCAGGCCGGTCGAAGTCCGAACCGGGCATCAAGAAGAAATCAGTTGAGGTTCCCGCGTCGGGCGCGGGCTGTTGAGCCTCCGCCGGCGCGGTTTGTGCGGAAACTGCGCCGCCAAGTAACAGGACAAGGGCGCAAGTGCAGAGACCTTTGTGCAGGATTGACTTTGCAATCATCATCGGTGCCTCTTGGAGTGACGGGGAATTTCGAGCAACTCATGCAGTGAAGTGAATTGCGATAGGCGTGATTAGAACCGCAAACCTGTAAAAGTGGCGTAAAGGCAGTTGAGACCTTGCCACAAAAGGTCTGCTCGCATATCGACTTGTATCTTGGACACCGTCGTGAATACAATACCCGCAACGCTGCGTTGCATGAACAACGAGGTTTCAGGGCATGGACCAAGCCTTCAATCTCTCATGAACATGAAAAGCAGAATCGATATGGACATATCATAGCCAGTATGGTATCGACAGAGTCCGTGCAGGCAGGGGGCATGGTGATGACAGTCATTGGATTCCATGGTGTGCAGCGCAGGATATTGATTTCTTTTATCGGGTTGGCTGTGTTGTCGTGCGCAAGTCCGGCTTGGGCACAGACAACTCTAACCGTCTCGGCGGCTGCAAGTCTGAAGGATGCAATCGTCGATGCAGAGGCTTCTTACAAACAGGCATCTCCGGCTGCGGAGTTCGCCAACAACTTTGGCGCATCTGGAACACTGGCGGCGCAGATCGATCAGGGCGCTCCGGTGGATCTGTTCATCTCTGCTGCCACTAAACCGATGGACGAACTGGAGTCGAAGAAGCTGATTGTGGCAGGGACCCGTCGTAATCTCCTGAAGAATACGCTGGTACTGATTGCGCCCCAGGATTCCAGGCTCAAAGATTTTCAGGGTCTGGCGGATCGCTCCGTCCATGTGATTGCTCTGGGAGATCCCGGAAGCGTGCCGGCCGGCCAGTATGGCGACCAGACTCTACGCGCGCTCCATCTTCTGGATTCGCTGAAGACGAAGTTTGTGCTGGCCAAGGATGTTCGCCAGGTTCTTACCTACGTGGAAACGGGCAATGCCGACGCGGGTCTGGTATATGCTACCGATGCGCTAACCTCCGGGAAGGTTCGCGTTGTGGCCGTCGCCCCGGAATGGACGCACGATGCGATTGTTTATCCGGTAGCAGTAGTTAGAGGCGGACACAGCGAAGAAGCTGCGCGAAGATTTGTAGAGTTTCTCAATAGCCCGGCTGCCCATGCTGTTTTTATCAAACACGGGTTTACAATCTCCACACAGTGACGCGTTCGCACTGCCTTTGAAACTCGCCGGGTGGCGAGGGCCAGTTGTGGAGAGTCGGATTCGATCCCACGCGTCCTTGCCTGGAGGGGAAAACCCATTCAAGGGTGCAACCCTTCAGCGGTTGAGGGCATTTTGCATCGCCGTTCCGGCGCTTGCTCAGACCGGGGAGTTGGTTTGCTTGGGTAAATCAATGGGACGATCCATGCGCTCCATCACTTTGCAGGCCTTGCCATCGCTGTCGATTCCACCGAAGGAGACATAGCGATCCACCTTATTCTTGCAAGTGCGCTCCTCGGGGATCGTGCCTTCCGATCCATGGCGGTGAAAACGCCGAATTGTACATGTCGAGCGGGGATGGGGATCAAGTTGCGCTAGCTACAGGAGTGCTTGAGACCGGCAGAATTATCCGCGGTCACCTGAACCCGCTTGTTATCCGCACCACTGTTATACGCGGACGATCATCACTTCCGTCGATTTCATGAGAGCCGCGGCAACCTGGCCTTTGCGCAGCTGCATTTCCCGTGCGGCATCGGCAGTGATGATGGAGATAATCTTCTGATCGCCGATGGCGAGCACTACTTTGGCGAGTAGACCGCTGATCTTCACTTCGACTATCTTGCCGACCAGTTGATTGCGGCCACTGACGGTGCGAAAGCGCTCCCGGGACTCGATCCGCGGTTTGGTGGGGGAGGATTTCAACAGCGGAAAGAGCGCGCTCTGCGGAATGCGGTGATGGCCGCCGGGAGTTTTGGTGGTAGTCAGCTTTCCGGCAAGTATCCATTGCTTGATGGTGGCGTAACTTACGCCGATTTCCGCTGCCGCTTCACGAGGGGTCAAAAGAACGTCTGCCTGGGCCATGTTGCCGCCTTGGATGTTGGCCGCTACAGGTCGGGTCCAACAGGCTGGGATGATGGAATCTTACACCCGGAGCGCTGGGTCCCCGGAATCCATTGTTTGATAGATTCAAAGACAATCTGGAAAAACTCATGAAATCGTTATTGTAATCCGTATAGAGTCGTGAAATAAAATTGCGTATCGTCATTTTGTTTTGGAGGCATTATGACCAAGGTACAGTTGGTTCTTGCAGCTGCGGTTCTCATCTTCACATCGACGCTGGCGTTCGGCCAGAGCGGCAAGGGTGACCCTCAGGAGCAGCGGAAGACCGCCGACCCCTGCACGAGCGGCCACGAGTTCTCGACCACCGACTGCGCGCTGACCTGGCACGGCATTACGCTGTACGGCGCGTTCGATGCCGGCCTTGGATGGGTCAGCCACGGCTTGCCGGAGAACGGCTATAACTACGAAGGCGAATCGCTGGTGAACCGAAACGGCTACCAGCATCGATTCCTCATGGCGCCCAACAACCTCCAGCAGACGGGGCTGGGAATCAGGGGCAAGGAAGAGTTTGTGCACGGCTGGTCCGTTGTATTCAACGCGTCGACCGGCATCAATCCGCAGTCCGGCCTGCTCGCCAACGCGTCGGAAACCGACATCGTCAACAACGGCCTTCCCAGGGCAAGCTATTCGATAGCCATCGACGGCGCGCGCGCGGGCCAACCTTTCAATGACGAGATCTATGGAGGGATATCGTCCGAGCATTTCGGCACGCTGACCTTCGGTCGTCACCGCTCTCTGGGAACCGATGCAATGCTTCTTTACGACCCGGCCGGAGGCTCCTATGCCTTTTCGTATATCGGGTACAACGGAACGATGGCTGGCGGCGGCGACACCGAGGACTCCCGTTGGGACGATGCTATAAAGTATCGCCTCACCGCCGGCAAGGTCCATTTCGGCGCAATGTATAAATTCGCCGATGGTTCCGCCGGCTGCTACTCGGCCTCCGCAACATGGACCGCCGCTGACTGCACCGCGGAAGAGGCGCACAACAACGCTTTTGGCTTCGACCTCGGCGGAAAAGAAGGCAAGTTCTCGGCCGACGCCGTCTTCCAGCATTACAATCAGGCGATCAGCGTGCTGAACCCGCTGCTCGGGGTTCAAAGTGCGGCCGCTCCTTATCAGTCAACCACGGACAGCATCAACACAAACCCCATCACCGGGGCCAACTTGATTTCCACGGACAATACGCTCTATGGCATCGTGACCGATAACAACGCAGTGCTGGCAGCTGTTAAGTATTCGTCGGACTCCTTCAAAGTTTTTGCCGGCTACGAATACATCTGGCAAAACAATCCCGCGAACCCATTGGGCGTTGGCGCATCCGACCAGGGCGGCTATTTCCTGAGCGGCGTCGAAGACAACAATCTTGATTCCGAGAAGTTGGTGCAGATCTGGTGGACAGGTGCAAAGTACACTTACCGTAGCAAGACCGATGTAACTCTTGCCTGGTTTCAACAGCGGCAAAACGACTTCCGCCTTCCACCCACCTGCTCGACGAACCCCAGCATCGGCAATATGCGCGCGTCCTGCGCTGGAACCCTGAACGAGGGGTCGTTCTATGTGGATCACCACTTCAGCAAGCGCTTCGACTCTTTTGCTGGAGTTGCATATTCCTTCGTAAGTGGCGGATTGGATATCGCCATCCCTCATGGCCCGGGCGTCCCCTTTCATTCCGACAACAACCTTGCTCCGACAGTCGGTAGTCGTTTCGCCTTCTAATTATTTCCTCTGCGCCCCTGCGGCGACCGTTGCGGTGACAAAATAACTGGCGTCTCGCCGTCGCCCGATCGCGTTTTTTGCTGTTAGCTTCTGGCAATGCGCAGAGCACATCTTCGATGGTGGCCGCTCCGCCAGTTCCAATCAGCCGCATGGTCATCGAACAGTTGAAACTGGTAAGGCCAGTGCTCGTGGGCCTCTCAATCGCGAGCGAAGAGTTGAGTTCAATCGGGACCCGTGTTCCAGAGAAGGTCGCAGGTCTAGTTTATTTGGACGCTGGCTACGCGTATGCGTTCTATGATGCGGCCACGGGTGACATCGCCCGTTTCTGAAATGATATCGGGCTTTCAGTCGAGTTGAACCAAATGCTTATTGGTTATCGCAAGGATGCACGCAAGATCCAGGCCTGCGGAAATAGCTGAAACATAAAGCCTGGATTCGATCTCCTGAATCGGCCTGCCACTGACACCAGCTTGAGTTGCAAATAGTCCCGCGGAGATTGCCTGTTTGGCGGGGATTCAAGATGGAAGCGTTCGTATTTCAAAGCTTCGCGGCGATTCACCGCCAGAGGTATGCTGGAGCATATACGCAAATCGGAACTCATGCGAGGCAATCATGACCAATGGGGAAACGTGCGCCGGTGCGGCAACTTTCAAAATCGCGCCCATCGGATTGATACACACTCCGTTCAAACAGGCCACCGGTACGCCTATTCAGGGCGCAACAGGTAAGCGCGCGGAAGCAGTCGTTGAACTGGCTGCGGAGCTTGTGCCCGGCCTGGCAGACCTCGCAGAGTTTGAGCGAATTTGGTTGATTTATTTCATGGACCGCGCATCGGAGGCGCAGATGACGGTGTGCCCCTATATGGACGAGGTGGGTCGGGGCGTCTTTGCGACGCGTTCGCCTGCCCGGCCCAATCACATCGGGATTTCTGTTGTTCGTCTTCTCGGCATCCAAGGGAACAGACTATTTGTAGCCGACGCGGATATGCTGGACGGCACTCCGCTGCTGGACATCAAGCCATACGTCCCGGCGTTTGACAGCTTTACGCCCTCGCGCGCGGGTTGGTACACAAACAAGGTGGCCGACAACGTTGTGGCGGATTCTCGATTTGAAACAGGGGAAAGCGAGGCTGGGCAATCCAAGTGATTTCAGCCCGGCAAATGGCGCGTGGTACTGTTGATTCCAGGAACTGCGGCCGAGTGCGGATAGTCGCCACCTCCCCGGTTTCCAGGAGGAGATCAATGAAGATCAGTGCGCGCAATGTGCTTGAAGGAAAGGTCAAGGATGTCACCAAGGGCGCAGTCAATGCGCAAGTCACCTTGGAGTTGGACGGCGGAGAACAGATCGTCTCGATCATAACCAATTCCAGCGTTGACTCATTGGGTCTGGAGACAGGCAAAACGGCTTATGCGATTGTAAAGGCCAACGAAGTGATCGTTGGCAAAGGCGTTGACGGAAGCAAGTTGAGCGCGCGGAATGTGTTGCCGGGTGCAGTGATCAGCTCTCATGACGGAGCGGTGAACAGTGAAGTTGAGATAAAGCTCGACGGCGGAACGACCGTGGTCGCATCGATTACTCGGGAGAGTGTGCACGCGCTTGGCTTGAAACAAGGCGACAAAGTCAGCGCAATCGTGAAGGCATCCAATGTTTTGATTGGTGTTTAAGCGACTCCATGCTCTATGGCGGGCCTGAGAGAGGTCAATGGCTCGGCGAAAGCAGTCAGGATTCGCTGGGCCCAGACAACGCCCAATCCGGCCCGATTCAGGGTCTGCTCTCGATGCCGACCCGGGTTTCGGACACCCTCCCGAGTACAAAACCGGAAACGCTTCGTTGCAGGAACCGCGATTTTCCAAGGCCTTCAGTGAGCCTTTAATTCTTCATGACCGTACAAAACAAAAAAACAATATGGACATATCATGGCCAGTATGGTATCGATAGGGTCCGTGCCGACGAGGACATGGTGATAAGAGTCATTCGAAGCGGATTCAATCGCGTGCAGCGCGGATTATTGATTCCCTTTATCGGATTGGCTATGTTGTCGTGCGCAAGTCTTGTTGGCGCGCAAACAACTTTGACCGTGCTGCGGCTCAAGGTAGAACATTTTCAACGCCTCTATATTTCAACAGCATAGACCAGATTGGAGTGGACTTCTGGCGGTACGTCCTCTACGGAAGTTTGACCCTTCATGGAATCTCTGCCAAAATATGCCTACGAACCGGCGAGGTTGAGGCGTTCTCGCGTCCCGCACTCAAGTGCGGAAAACGGTTGGTGTCTTTCTCATTCTTGAATAAATGTGTCCGCGAAGACTCGGACCCCATCGGCAACAAGAAGTTTGCCTTCTCCCGGAAGGAGGGGGGCGTGTCGAGCAATCACGAGACCCCTAACTCGGAGCGTACCATGCAGTCGAACAGCCGTGCGCACTCGGCGCTGATTGGTATCTACGAGATTTCGAAATTGCTCACGCGCCCAGCCCGGCTTGAGGTGGCGCTGTCTGGCGTCATCAACCTATTAGCCAGCTTCCTGGACATGAATAACGGGTTGATTGCACTATTGGACGAAGAAGATCGCACCACTACGGTCGTTGGCTCCGGATGGAGTGAGGCAACTGCTCGCGAGCATTTTGAACGGCTTCCGGAACAGGCAGTAGGCCAGATTGTTGTCTCAGGAATGCCTCTAATCGTTCGCAATGTCGCGGAGAGCCCGCTGTTTGCGGACTGGAGTGAGCTGAACTCGGACGCTTCGACTTCTATTCAAAGGTCTTTCGTCGGCGTTCCCATCAAAGGAGAGAGTCGCACGGTTGGGACCATCATGATCGAGAGGCTGGACGGTAACTCTTCTCCGCATACCCTCGATGAAGATGTGCGCTTCCTGACAATGGTGGCCAATCTTGTTGGCCAGACCGTGGCACTGCAGACTTTGGTAGCCAGGGATCGCGAAAGGCTGATGACGGATCGTCACCGACTTGAAAAGGAATTGGAACAGCGCACCGAATCGAAACAGGATGGGATCGACTGGATTATCGGCGAGAGCTCTGCGATTCGTGAAGTTGTGGAAAAGATTCAGCAGGTAGCCCGATGTAATCTTCCTGTTCTTCTTTGTGGAGAGTCGGGCACCGGCAAAGAACTGTTCGCGCGAGCCATCCATGAATATTCTCCTCGTAGCCAAAAGGCGTACATTCGGTTGAATTGCGCGGCGCTTTCGGAGACGGTGCTGGAGTCGGAACTCTTCGGCCACGAACGAGGAGCGTTTACCGGAGCTGTCGGGTTGCGCAAGGGGCGCTTTGAAATGGCCGACGAAGGCACTCTCTTTCTCGACGAAATAGGAGAGATATCCGCTGCATTCCAGGCCAAATTGTTGCGCGTGCTGCAGGAAGGCGAGTTTGAGCGCGTCGGAGGAAGCCGCACCATCAAGGTCGACGTTCGCCTGGTCGCTGCAACCAACCGAAACCTGGAGGCGGCTGTTTTGTCTGGACAGTTCCGCTCCGACCTTTACTATCGCATTAGTGTGGTACCGATCTTTCTTCCTCCTTTGCGCGAACGCCGCGAGGATGTCGGAATGCTTGCCAAAGAGTTCTTGCGCCGCTTTAACCAGGAGCACGGAGTGTCGCTCACTCTCTCAAAACGTGCGATGGATGTGCTTACAGCCTGCGACTTTCCTGGAAATGTACGCGAGTTGGAAAGTTGCGTCAAGCGCACGGCAGCGTTGGCAAAAAACTCAATGATCGTAGTGGAAGATTTCGCTTGCAGCAACGATAGCTGTCTCTCCCTTGTGATGGGCAGGTCGATGAACCGAAAAGCACAACATGAAGCTGGTTATGTTGCGCTTCCGATTGTCGTCCCCGCCTCTGAACGTTCATGGCCCGTGCGCAAGATCACGCAGCCTCCAACTGTCGCGGCCGATAGTGATCCAGAGAAGATTGCCGCTGTCGCAGGTTCAAGTGCCGACGATGCCACGGAACGCCAGCGTTTGGTTGAGGCGATGGAGAGATCGGGCTGGGTTCAGGCAAAAGCGGCGCGGATTCTTGGGTTGTCGGCTCGGCAGATGGGCTACGCGCTGCGCAAGCACAGCGTAGAAATCAAGCGATTCTGACTCTCCACTTCCTGCTCTAGGACTCTTCCCAACTTCAGTGAACCGGGTGGCGTGTTGTACGAATGAATGGGCTGCGAGTGCGGCCGTGTTGGCCGTTATGCGACAAAACCTGTCGAACGCTTTGTTCCATGTCATGATTCCGACACAAGACAAATCTATATAAACCGCTCCGTATCTGCATCTTCCACTTTGGCGATTCAGTTGCTCTAGCCTATGCAGTACCCGCAGTGCGGGTGACTTCCGCCGCTCAGGAGGATGCAATGGATCTTGGCAATCGAAAGGCCGACGCACAGTTGGTCGTGATGCAGCCCGCTCTTCCTGTTGCAGCACAAGCGGGCTGTGCTTCAAAAAGCGGAAAGGCAAAATCCGGTTGCGGATCTTCCGCAGGGCAAGGAGATCTTTCCCCAGAGATCTGGGAAAAGGTGAAGAATCATCCCTGCTACAGCGAAGAAGCGCACCATCACTACGCGCGCATGCATGTTGCGGTTGCGCCAGCGTGTAACATCCAATGCAACTACTGCAACCGCAAATACGATTGCTCGAATGAATCGCGACCGGGAGTAGTGAGTGAGCGGCTGACCCCGGAACAGGCGGCAAGGAAAGTAATTGCCGTGGCCTCGAGCATTCCCCAAATGACCGTGCTGGGCATCGCCGGTCCTGGTGACCCGCTTGCGAATCCTGAAAAAACATTCAAAACATTCGAGCTGGTTAGCCAGACGGCGCCGGATATCAAGCTCTGCCTCTCCACCAACGGGCTGATGCTGCCTGATTATGTCGACCGAATTCAGGCGCTGAATATCGATCACGTCACGATCACCATCAACATGATCGATCCCGAGATCGGCGCGAAGATCTATCCCTGGATCTACTACAACAAGAAGCGGTATGAAGGTGTTGAAGCCGCGCGGATTCTGAGTGAGCGGCAACTGTTGGGCCTGGAGATGTTGACGGCGCGCGGCATACTCTGCAAAGTCAACTCGGTGATGATCCCAGGCGTCAACGATCGGCATCTGGCCGATGTCAACAAGGCCGTGAAGTCGCGTGGCGCCTTTCTGCACAACATCATGCCCCTGATCTCTGCGCCCGAACATGGCACCGTCTTTGGATTGAACGGAACGCGTGGACCGACCGCTCAGGAACTGAAGTCCTTGCAGGATTCCTGCGAAGGCGAGATGAACATGATGCGCCATTGCCGGCAGTGCCGTGCCGATGCCGTGGGCCTGCTCGGCGAAGATCGTAGCAACGAGTTCACTACCGAGAAAGTAATGGAAATGGAAGTTCATTACGACCTCGAGATCCGTCAGGCATATCAGGAATACGTGGAGAGGCAGCGTGCGGAAGTGGTTGCAGCGAGAAATGCCGAATTGAAAACGCTCGCGGGGAGCGAGAGCGACATCTCGATTCTCATCGCCGTGGCCACCAAGGGGAGCAGCCGAATCAACGAGCACTTCGGCCATGCGCGCGAATTTCAGATCTACGAAGCCAGCACCTCCGGAGTCAAGTTTGTTGGCCATCGCAGAGTGGATAACTACTGTCAGGGAGGTTTCGGGGAAGAGGAAAGCCTGGAGACCGTCCTTCGCGCCATCAACGATTGCGTCGCGGTCTTCGTGTCGAGAATTGGCCACTGCCCGCGCGAGGGCCTGCTGAAAGCCGGGATCGAACCAGTGGATCGTTTCGCGCTCGAATTCATCGAGCAGTCTGCGATCGCCTATTTCAGAGAGTATCTGCAGCGCGTGCAGAGTGGCGAAATTCAACATACCAGGCGCGGCGACGCCGACATTCGGCAGGGTGCGCTCATCACGACTTAGGCGGCAGAAAAAGGAGATTGCAAATGGCATACATGATCAAGGAATCGAACTGCACCGGATGTTCGGCGTGCGCGAACGAATGTCCGAACGATGCGATCTTCGAAAAGAACTTCGCCTTTTTCGTTGACCCATCCAAATGCACGGAATGCGTTGGCTTCTTCGACGAACCCCAATGCGCGGCAATCTGCCCGATGCCGAAGACTTGCATCGTCAACCCCGATTTGCCACGATATGCAGCGGCGGTGTAGATGACCAAGAGCCACGATATAGCCATGAGCATAACGCCGTCGGCTGACAAGTTCATCCGGCGCATGATGCGATTCTCCGCCGGGACAGAAGCCGGCTTCCGTCTCAAGGTCCGCCCCGGCGGATGTTCGGGACTCGCAGTTGAATTCGACATTGCCGATCACCCGGCGGCAAATGAGATTGTTTGGAAACATGCGGAGATCTCTCTTTTTCTGGATGCCGCGAGTGGCCTGTTGCTGAATGGATCTGTGGTCGACTTTATCGAGGATCGATCTGCGACGGGCTTTGTTGTCACCAGCCCGAGTGGCACGGCAACCGCATGCGCACCATCTTCGACACTGTTGCCGGTTGACGCACTCATTCGTCGCTGAAGGATGGATTTGCTTGGGAGGGACGGATCATGGCGCGGAAACCTGAGAAGGCCTTCGACTGGCAGGGACATGAAGTGTGCTGCAGCGGGTGTGTCCATCGCGAGTTAACACGCGAGGATCGTTGCAAACAGAAGCACATCTGCGTTCACGACCGCTCTCCCGCGCGGATCGAAGAGTTTTTCAAAACCAATCCGGTGCTCGCAAATGAGTTCCTCACTCATCCCTATTTCGAAGTCCGCGCGGCAGCCGCCAAATACGCGGATGTTTTCCGGCTGACTGCAATGTTGAACGATGAAGATGAATCCGTTCGCTGGAATGCCGCATTGCGGCTTCCGCGCCGTTTTTTGTTGAGGCTGCGCGATGATCACCACCGCGAGGTCCGTATTCGCGTCGCATCTCACCTCGAGGGCGATGAGTTGGCGCCGATGATGGCGGACCCTGACTACTACGTTCGGCAGGTTGTCGCTCGCCGTATTGGCGCATCTCATCTGGCAAACATGATCGACGATCCGGATCCAGAGGTTAGACGGGTTGTTGCTGAGCGGATCCCCGCAGAGTGGCTGCGGGAACTTGTCAACGACTCCGACGCCTCTGTGTGCCTTGCCGCGGCCGAGCGTCTTTCCCCTGCGCAATTGCTGCCCTTGCGATTTCATCCACACTTTCGGGTTCGTTACGAAGCTGCAGGGCGAGTACCTGAAAATGCTCTCGATGCGATGCGCCACGATGACGACCCACTCGTACGCGAACGCGTTCAAGAACGGATCGCGGCAAAACAAGACTCAAACAACAAGCACGCGCTCATTGAAACGGATCATGGGCGCTGGGACCAACGGAGGCGTTGAAATGGCAGACATTGTGCGCGATGGCTGGGTTGTCGAGTTGGAAGGACCGCCTCAGTTTGAGTTCGGGCAAAAGGTGCGGTCGAAATTCATGGTACGCAACGACGGCACCTTTCCGGGAAAGGATATCGGCGAGTTGTTGGTCAAAAAGGGAGAAGAAGGTTATGTGATCTCGATAGGCACCTATCTTCAGCAGTATTACATCTACGGGGTTGAGTTCATCCAGAGCGGCTATCGCGTGGGGATGAAGAGAAAAGAACTGGACTCAATTGATGCGTTTGCAGTAGGGGAGAGGGCATGAAAGATGTGATGACACCGCGTTATGAGTGGGGACAGCGCGTGCATGCTGCGGCAGACTTGTTCAATGATGGTTCCTATCCGGACCAGCCGCCCCAGGCGCTGCTGGTTGGCAACGGAGAGGTTGGCGAGATTGTGCAGGTTGGGCAGCATGCGGATTCGGGAACGGCGGTCTATATGGTTGAGTTCGCGAGCAATCGCGTTGTTGGATGTTTCGAGCAAGAGTTGGCCGCCTGGCAATCGAATGGAGGAACGCAATGAAGGTGATGATCCGCAGAAGTCAGTCTGGCGTGCTTTCCGCCTATGTGGCAAAGAAGGACCTGGAAGAACCGATCGTGGAGATTGAAAAGCCTGAGATGTGGGGTGGTCTGATCACGCTTGCAAATGGCTGGCGTCTGGAACTGCCGGCGATGGCTCCATCAACGACATTGCCGATCACGGTTGAGGCGCGAAAGTTGATCGAGGATGAGGTGCCGGCGTGAATCGCGCCGCGCTCGATTCGATTGCGGCAGCGTTCGATCGCGGCGAGGCAATTCCATTTTTAGGCCCAGGTGTGCTGTCGTTCAACGATGCGAGCGCGCAGTTGCCCGCGTCGCCTATGGCCTTGGTGGGGCACTTGACCGCGAAGAGCGGCGTGCCCCATAAGGTTAGGAACAATCTTGGCGCGGCTGCCCAGTTCATTGAGAATTTCAAGCATCGCAGCACAGTGACTACCGCAATGACGGACGCATTCACCTCGGATGTCCAGCCAACCGAACTGCACACTCTGATGATGAGTCAGCCGTCGCTTCCCCTGGTTGTTCACGCGTGGTACGACGACTTGCCGCAAAAGGCGCTTTGTTCACGCAGTGACTGGGGGATAGCGCAGGGTGTCAGCCAGGCGGAGCATTTTGGCGACTGGATCTATCTTTACAATTCCGAGGGCACGTTTGCGGGAGTAGAAGCAGACGACCTTCGGGATGACTGGCGGACTTTGCTCTATCAGCCACTCGGATCCGTCTGGCCTGCGCGCAACTATCTAGTGTCTGACTCAGACTTTGTCGAAGTCATTACAGAGATCGACATTCAGACGCCGATTCCGCACTCGGTGCAGGAGATTCGCAAGGGAAGGAGCTTTCTTTTTCTCGGTTGCAGATTCGCGGCGCAACTTGACCGTCTCTTTGCACACCAGATCATCAAGCGCTCTTCCGACAAGCACTGGGCCATTCTTCCCGAAGAGCCAACGCGCAACGAGGCGCGCTTTCTCGCCGAACACAACATCGAGCGCATTCCGATTGAGTTGGGGAATTTTGTTGCGGAGTTCTCGAAACTGCAGCGCGGCGCATGAACTCATTCAAGACACTTCCGTCGCATACCCTACAAGAGAAACTCCGATTGTCGCGTTCGGCACAGCATCGCTTAATCCACTAAAACACACATGGCACGTAAGTTAACGGAGTATTTGGTTTGGCAAGTGGATTGCATATAGATAAGCGTACGCCGGATGGCAGGGACGCAAAGCGCGAGTAAACATCTCTCATCCGACAGCACTTGGCCACTACGCTGCTTGATGCAGACGAAGAATCAAGTGAAACATTTTGAATGCGAGAACGAATCACGACACTGAGGAGGGGGAACGATGGCTAAACTGAGGCAGATTGCTTTCTACGGCAAGGGCGGAATCGGAAAGTCCACCACATCGCAAAACACTTTGGCGGCACTGGCAGAGATGGGGCAGAAAATCCTCATCGTCGGATGCGACCCGAAGGCCGACTCAACGCGCCTGATTCTTCACGCGAAAGCGCAGAACAGCATCCTGAGTCTCGCTGCCGAGAAGGGCACAGTCGAAGACATCGAACTGGAAGAGGTCATGAAATACGGCTATCAGCGCATCCGCTGCGTTGAGTCCGGCGGACCGGAACCCGGTGTCGGCTGTGCGGGCCGCGGCGTTATCACTGCCATCAACTTCCTCGAAGAGAATGGCGCCTACGAAAACCTCGACTATGTTTCCTACGATGTGCTTGGCGATGTTGTCTGCGGCGGATTCGCAATGCCCATTCGTGAGAACAAGGCCCAGGAGATCTATATCGTCATGTCGGGCGAAATGATGGCCATGTACGCGGCCAATAATATTTCCAAAGGCATTCTCAAATATGCAAACTCCGGAGGCGTTCGCCTCGGTGGTCTTATCTGCAATGAGCGCCAGACCGACAAGGAACTCGAACTTGCCGAAAACATGGCCAAGAAGCTTGGCAGCAAGCTGATTTACTTTGTTCCCCGCGCTAACATCGTGCAGCACGCCGAACTTCGCCGCATGACTGTGATCGAGTATGCGCCCGACTCCGAACAGGCTCAGCATTACCGCAACCTTGCCGAGAAGATCCACAACAATAATGGTCAAGGTGTGATCCCCACGCCCATTACGATGGACGAACTCGAAGATATGTTAATGGAGCATGGCATCATCAAGACCATCGATGAATCTCTGGTTGGCAAGAAGGCCGCAGAAGTAGCGGCGTAGCTGCAGCGACTAGGCGGGCGCCGTATCTTAACACGAGCGGTGCCCCTATTTTCAAATCCATTTGAGTGAGGTTCATCATGAGCGATAACGTCGGCATTGAGGAAATCAAAGAGCGGAACCAGAAAGTGATCGCCGAAGTTCTGGCGGCCTATCCGGAGAAAAGCGCCAAGAAGCGCGCCAAGCACCTCAACACCTATTCGGCTGACAAGCCGGACTGCGGCGTCAAGTCAAATCTCAAGACGATTCCGGGCGTGATGACCATTCGCGGTTGCGCATACGCCGGATCGAAAGGCGTGGTGTGGGGTCCGATCAAGGATATGGTTCATATCAGCCATGGTCCGGTCGGTTGCGGACAATACTCATGGGCTTCGCGGCGCAATTACTTCATTGGCACAACAGGAGTGGATGCCTTTGGCACGATGCAGTTCACTTCCGACTTTCAGGAGAACGACATTGTCTTCGGCGGCGACAAGAAACTCGCCAAGATCATTGATGAAATCGAAGTTCTGTTTCCCTTGAACAAAGGGATCTCGATTCAGTCGGAGTGCCCGGTTGGCCTGATTGGGGACGATATCGAAGGAGTCGCCAAGGCCAAGGCCAAGCAGTATGCAAAGACAATTGTTCCGGTGCGGTGCGAAGGGTTTCGCGGAATCTCACAGTCGCTCGGGCATCATATTGCCAACGACTCGATTCGGGACTTTGTCTTCGACAAATTGGGCGACAAGCCTGCGCGATTCGAGTCGACGCCCTACGATGTCGCGATCATCGGCGACTACAACATCGGCGGCGATGCGTGGTCTTCGCGGATTCTTTTGGAGGAAATGGGCCTTCGCGTCATCGCGCAGTGGTCCGGCGATGGAACCTTGGCCGAACTGGAGTCGACGCCGCATGCCAAGCTGAATCTCATCCACTGCTATCGCTCGATGAATTACATCTCACGCCACATGGAAGAGAAGTACGGGATTCCGTGGATCGAGTACAACTTCTTTGGCCCGACTAAGATCATTGAATCGCTGCGCGCGATTGCCTCCAACTTCGATGACAAGATCAAGGAAGGGGCGGAGCGCGTGATCGAGAAATACACCAAGCTGACGGATGCGGTCATCGCCAAGTATCGTCCTCGGCTTGAAGGAAAAAAGGTCATGCTGTTTGTCGGCGGCCTGCGCCCTCGCCATGTAATTGGCGCTTATGAAGATTTGGGCATGGAGATCGTCGGCACCGGATACGAATTCGGCCATAACGACGACTACCAGCGCACGACCCACTATGTGAAAGACGGAACCCTGATCTACGACGACGTGACCAGCTTCGAATTCGAGAAGTTCGTGGAGAAGGTGCAGCCCGACCTGGTTGGCTCCGGGATCAAGGAAAAATACATCTTCCAGAAGATGGGCGTTCCCTTCCGCCA
The DNA here is from genome assembly GCA_964595345.1 of uncultured Occallatibacter sp. Taxonomy (GTDB): domain Bacteria; phylum Acidobacteriota; class Terriglobia; order Terriglobales; family Acidobacteriaceae; genus Telmatobacter. The sequence goes on along the minus strand of CAZQPY010000006.1, from coordinate 91,015 downwards.
GATGCACTCGTGGGATTATTCGGGCCCCTATCACGGATACGACGGGTTTGCGATTTTCGCGCGCGACATGGACATGGCTATCAATGCGCCGGTTTGGCGGCTGACCAAGGCCCCCTTTTAAACAACGCGGCTTCCCTGAGAGGAGAAAACACGATATGAGTCAAAATGCAGAGAAGGTGATCGACCACTTTGAGTTGTTCCGCGGCGCCGAATACACGGAAATGTTCGCGAACAAGAAGTGCATGTTCGAAGATACCGTGCCGGCCGAAGAACTCGAGCGCGTGAGCGAGTGGACCAAGAGTGCAGATTACCGGGAGAAGAACTTTGCCCGGCAAACCCTGACCATCAATCCGGCCAAAGCCTGCCAGCCGTTGGGCGCGGTCTTCGCATCTCTGGGCTTCGAAGGTACATTGCCCTTCGTGCATGGTTCGCAGGGCTGCGTCGCATATTATCGCAGTCATTTCTCTCGCCACTTCAAGGAGCCCACCGCGGCTGTGTCATCGTCCATGACCGAAGATGCGGCCGTTCTGGGTGGTCTCGCCAACATGATCGATGGTCTCGCAAATTCCTACAACCTTTACAAGCCGAAGATGATTTCCGTCTCGACCACATGTATGGCTGAGGTGATTGGGGACGATCTGAATTCCTTCATCAAGAATGCGAAAGAAAAGGGCTCAGTTCCCATGGAATTCGATGTCCCTTTTGCACACACTCCCGCATTTATCGGAAGCCATATAACGGGTTACGACAATGTGATCAAGAGCATCTTGGATCACTTCTGGAATGGCAAGGCCGGCACTGCGCCCAAACTGGAGCGTCAGCCCGATGGCAAGCTGAACTTTATCGGCGGATTTGACGGTTACACCGTTGGAAATATTCGCGAGATCAAGCGACTGTTTGACCTGATGGGAGTCGAGTACACCATTCTCGGCGACAACAGCGATGTGTGGGACACTCCCGGGGACGGCCAGTTCCGCATGTACGACGGCGGGACAACGCTTGAAGATGCCGCGAATGCGATTCATGCCAGCGCAACCATTTCGATGCAAGAGTATTGCACGGAAAAGACGCTGAACCTGATCGAGGCCAGCGGACAAGAGGTCATTGCATTTAATCATCCGATCGGCGTGGAAGGCACGGACCGCTTTCTGATGGAGGTCTCGCGGCTTACCGGCAAACCAATTCCGGATGCGATACGGAAAGAACGCGGCAGGCTGGTTGATGCGATCGCCGACTCGAGTGCGCATATTCACGGAAAGAAGTTCGCCATTTTCGGAGACCCCGACCTGACCCTTGGTCTAACCAGCTTCCTGCTTGAACTTGGAGCGGAGCCAGTGCACGTTCTCTCCACGAACGGCGGGCCGGCGTGGAAGGAAAAGATGGAAGCATTGCTTGCGGCATCGCCGTTTGGAAAGAACTGTCACGCGTATGCAGGCAAGGATCTCTGGCATATGCGTTCATTGCTCTTTACTGAACCTGTTGACTACCTGATCGGGAGCACCTATGGAAAGTTCCTGGAGCGTGACACCAAGACGCCTTTGATTCGCCTTGGATTCCCGATCTTCGATCGCCATCATCACCATCGCAATCCTGTATGGGGCTATCAAGGCGGGCTCAACGTGTTGGTCAAGATTCTTGACAGAATATTCGATCACATGGACCAGACCACAAATGAACCAGGAAAGACCGACTACAGCTTCGACATCATTCGCTAAGGTGCGTCGGTGTTGGGCATTCGTCGTAGGGCGATGCCAGCCCGAATCGGCCTACGACTGGTTGTCGCATTGATGACGCACGACAATTTCCGACGCTGTGTGGAAGTACGGACAAAAGGAGTGGCGATGGGGACTCTTGGCTCCAAAATCCAGCAAGTCTTCAACGAGCCTGGTTGCGCCACAAACCAGGCCAAGCCTTCCACCGACCGGAAGAAGGGGTGTAACAAACTCCTTGCTCCCGGAGCCGCGGCTGGAGGGTGCGCTTTTGACGGTGCAAAGATCGCGCTTCAGCCCATCACGGACGTCGCGCATCTGATTCATGGGCCGATCAACTGCGAAGGGCACTCCTGGGATGGGCGCGGCGCGAAGTCATCGGGGTCGAATCTTTATCGCACCAGCTTCACGACTGCGATGAGCGAGCAGGACATCATCTTTGGTGGTGAAAAGCATCTGTATCGAGCGATCAAGGAAGTGGTCGAAAAGTATGACCCGCCGGCAGTCTTCGTGTATCAGACCTGTGTGCCCGCGATGATTGGCGACGATCTGGAGGCCGTCTGTAAAGCAGCTGGAAAAAAGCTGGGCAAGCCAGTGATCCCGGTCAATGTGCCCGGGTTTGTCGGATCGAAGAACCTTGGCAACAAACTAGCAGGCGAAGCGCTTCTGGACTATGTGATCGGCACGGAAGAGCCTGCCGAGACGACTCTGTACGACATCAACATTATCGGCGAATACAACCTCTCCGGCGAGCTATGGCAAGTGAAGCCGCTGCTGGATGAGTTGGGAATCCGCATTCTGGCCTGCATATCGGGAGACGCGAAATACCATGAAGTTGCTCGCTCTCACCGTGCGCGCGCAGCCATGATGGTTTGTTCGAAAGCCATGATTAATGTGGCCCGCAAGATGGAAGAGCGGTACGGGATTCCCTTCTTTGAAGGTTCCTTCTACGGCATCGGAGATATGAGCGAGGCGTTGCGCGGAATTTCAAGACTGTTGGTCGATCGCGGAGCTCCAGCAGAGCTGCTGGTCAGAACGGAAGCGGTGGTTACCAGGGAAGAAGCTCGTGCCTGGCAGCGAATTGCGCCGTACAAGTCCCGGCTCTCAGGGAAGCGTGCTTTGCTCTTTACCGGTGGGGTGAAATCCTGGTCGGTTGTCGCAGCTCTTCAGGAAGCCGGCCTTGCTGTCATTGGAACGAGCGTGAAAAAGTCCACGCCCGACGACAAGGAACGCATCAAGGAAATTATGAAAGACGATGCGCATATGTTCGACGATCTGAAGCCGCGGGAGATGTACGCAATGCTGAAAGAAGCGCGCGCCGACATCATGCTCTCCGGCGGGCGCACCCAGTTCGTAGCGCTGAAAGCAAAGATGCCGTGGCTCGATATCAACCAGGAGCGCCACCACGCCTATGCAGGATATGAGGGCATTGTGGCGTTGGTGAATGAAATCGACAAGGCTCTTTCCAATCCCATTTGGGAGCAGATTCGTAAACCCGCACCCTGGGAGTTTTCAGCCATTCAGGAAATGCGTTCGATCCACATTGCATAGGACAATCACATGGCGAGAGTGACGATCGGCAAAAAGCATTGCACAGTGAATCCGCTGAAGATGAGCCCGTCGATTGGCGCGGCGCTGGCCTTCTTGGGAGTGGACAATTCCATGCCTTTGTTGCATGGCTCCCAGGGCTGTACTTCGTTTGGGCTTGTGTTATTTGTGCGCCATTTCCGCGAAGCGATCCCCATGCAAACGACGGCGATGAGCGAAGTGGCGACTGTTCTGGGAGGACTCGATAATGTCGAGCAGGCGCTGGTGAATATCGCCTCTCGCACCAAGCCGTCCTTGATCGGAATCTGCACAACCGGAATCTCTGAGATCAAAGGCGACGATCTAAAGGGATTTCTCAAACTGATTCGGGTGAACCATCCTGAGCTGGATCCAATTGCTTTGGTGGATGTCTCGACGCCGGACTTTGAAGGCGCATTTCAGGATGGATGGGCCTCCGCGGTTACGCGAATGATTGAAGAACTGGTGGAGATTCCGTTGCGTGAGGGCACGCACTCGCGCCGCGTCAACGTGCTGCCAGGCTGCCACATTACAGCCGGCGACATTGAGGAGTTGCGCGACATATTCGAGTCGTTCAGCCTGGATCCGGTCTTTCTGCCGGATCTCTCCGGCTCTCTGGATGGGCATGTACCCGAGGAGTTCACACCTACAACTCTCGGCGGCATTTCGGTTACTCAGATTCAGCGGATGGGGTCGGCATGCTGGACGGTGGCCATTGGCGAGCAAATGCGCGGAGCCGCGATCACGCTGGAGCATCGCACCAATGTCCCATACAAGCTTTTTGACCGACTCACCGGGTTGGCTGCGAACGATGCCCTGATGGAATTCCTTTCCGAGATCGGCGGAGTTCCCGTGCCGAAGAAATACCGGCGGCAGCGCAGCCAGTTGATTGACGCCATGCTCGATGGACACTTCTACTTCGGGGGCAAGCGAGTGGCGATCGCCGCCGAGCCCGATTTGCTCTCGGCAACCTCTCATTGGCTGCATGAAATGGGCTGTGAGATTCAAGTCGCAGTGACTACAACCTCATCGCCCGTGCTCGAAAAAATTCCGGTGGAAGAGGTATTGCTCGGCGACCTGGAAGATCTTGAGACGAGGGCCATGGGCGCCGATCTGATTGTTACGCATTCGCACGGCAGGCAGGCTGCAGAGCGTCTTCGGATTCCCTTGTTTCATATCGGAATCCCGGTCTTTGACCGCCTCGGTGCGAGCCAGCAGCTGTCGGTCGGATACCGTGGGACCCGCGACATGATCTTCAGCGTTGGAAATACCTTCATGAACAGTGCCCATGAGCCAACGCCGGAAACGTGGATGCCGCCACACCAGGTACCGCAGGATCTGGTCACGTTGGATTTGCCTCAATAGGCACAGCATTTTTCTGAGGAGGAGTATGAAGATCGCATTTGCAACCGAGGATGGAAAGCACGTCAATGCTCACTTTGGATGGGCAAAGAGGATTGCCATTTATGAAGTCAGCGCGGAGCACTGCCGCTTTGACCATAATGTCGAATTCAGCGGCACCCTGGAAGAAGACGGAAACGAAGACAAGCTGGGTCCGAAGCTCGAAGCGATCAAAGACTGCGCGATCCTCTATGTTGCGGCGATAGGCGGTTCGGGCGCAGCTCGTGTTGTCGCCAAGAATGTTCACCCGGTCAAGGTGGCAGAGACGCAGCCTATAGAGGACACATTGCAGCAATTGCAAAAAGTTTTGAGCGGCAATCCTCCGCCCTGGCTTCGCAAGGCGCTGAATAAGGACAGGGACCGCGATATCGACTTTGAAGACGAGGTGATCTATGGCTGATAGTGCAGTGCAAACAGCTGCGCCGGTGGTGCGTGGCTTCCTCGGTGAATTGATCAAGCAGTGGCGGGCTCAGGATCTGCATGGATCATGGGATGCAAAGAGCGATCGGGATCTTCTGGAACCGTACATCATGACCAGGGAAAAGCGTCTTCAGATTCCTATCATGAGCGATCCAGATCCGGAAACTCTCTGGCACATGGAGCTCTTTTATAACGCGATAGGCCTCACCATTGAGCGCATCACCGGTGTAATGGTATCTCCGCTGATGAAATTGCATCATGAAGGATTCGGACGTCTTGTACTGACGGCGGGAAGGCTGATTGTCTTCAACAAACATTTGCGCGATGTGCACCGGTTCGGGTTTGACAGTTTCGAGAAGCTGGAGTCCGAGGGGGAAAGAATCGTCGCGGAGGGAATCGACTGGATCGAGAAATACCCGGATGTTGCGCGCTATTGAGAGTGAGGCGACTTGGCAGAGATGGAATCGATTGCAGCGGAAGTGAAACGGCTATCTTCGCAGGCAGTACAGGCCAAACTCAACTTGCACGATCTTTCCGAAGAATTGCCCATCCATTGGGAGCAGATACCCGCGGTTGCACAGCGTGCGTTTGACCTGTACCGCGAACTTGAATCCAAGCGCGCTCAATTGAGAGCGGCCGGAGCATAAATGGGAGCGACACAAATGGAAGTTCAGGCGTTCACACGAGATGGCAGAGCATGGAAGCCCTCGTACCTTCTAGCCATCGATCCGGAAACCTGCATTGGCTGCGGGCGATGCTTCAAGGTGTGCGGGCGTGACGTGATGACGCTTCAAGGGCTGACGGAGGATGGCGAAATCGTTGGTCTGGATGACGATGAAGAGATTCTGCGCAAGGTGATGACGGTAACGGACCCAGGAGCATGTATTGGATGTGGCGCCTGCTCCCGCGTTTGCGGGAAAAACTGCCAGACACACGGGCCATCCTGAGAGGGCAATCGATGACGCCAGAGACAATGTACAACCAGTTGCGGCAGGCAAATCTAAAGGCGGACTGCGATCCGTTTGACGGTCACGTCCTGGCCTGTATCTTTGCCGCAGCAGTCGACGATTGCCTTGCGGGAGTTCCATTCACCGAGGCGCTTGGGATTTGCGGGGCCTCGCTTCGCCGGAGTATCGATCGGTATTTTCCCGGCACATTGCCAGATCTGGAAGACTTCGGCCTCGATGCCGAGCCGGTAGTCAGTGAAGAGGAGCGTTGCCTGCGTGAGCTTCTTTGGCGGTTCCGAACCGTCTCGTCACCTCTCGACTCGCTGCTTGCCTTCCTGGTTGCCCGCCGCGCGACCCGGCCCAACCATCTGTGGCAAGATCTCGGCCTGGCGAACAGAAACGAATTGTCCCGCTTGATGATCGGGCACTTCTCCGGCCTCGCAAGTCGCAACCATCAGGATATGAAGTGGAAGAAATTCTTCTTTCGAATGATCTGCCGTGAAGATGGGTTCAGCATGTGCGCCGCGCCAAGTTGCTCCGAGTGCAGCGACTTCGCACTCTGCTTTGGCGATGAATCCGGGGAAAGCTTGCTTGCGCGGACCCGCCTGGTTGCCGATGTTCATGCTTTCGTCGGTATCGGTCCTTCCTTGCCGCAATGAAGGGCTTTCGACATGTCGCAAACGCGACAAAGCTTACCGGCATCCTCCTGAAGACCTATAAGTTCTTGCGTTATCAGCGTGGAGCGAATGGCATCCTACGTGCTCTCTACAAGGCAGAGCCAGAGGGAGGTTGCCAGGATGATTCAACTGACTGAAGCTGCGGCAGATGCCCTGCACTCCGCAATTGCCGCGGTGCCCAATTCAATTGCGGGACTGCGGTTGGAAGCGCGGTCGAGAGGTTGCGCTGGACTTCAATACGAGATGGGACTCGTGGAACAAGCAAAGCCCGAGGACTTCAGATGTGAAAGCCGCGGAGTGAAGATCCTGATCGATCCCTCCTCGGTGGAATTGATATCTGGAACAACAATCGATTTTGTCGACAGCCAGGAAGGCACCGGCTTCTCATTTGATAATCCAAACGCCAGGTCCAAAGGCGGTTGCGGGAAGTCCTGCTGCTGACGGGCATGTTCCAGGGAGATTCGCCATGATTGAGACGAATGAAAACAGACCTTGGGTCTATCTCGACAACAATGCGACGACGCGAACAGATCCTCGTGTTGTTGAAGCTATGTTGCCGTTCATGTGCGAACAATTTGCAAACCCTTCCGCTCTCCACGGAATGGGTGTATCTGCGGCCGATGCCGTCAGGACGGCCCGCGGCCGGATCTCCGCACTTATCGGCGCAAGCCGCGATAGCGAAATCATCTTCACCTCAGGTGGGAGTGAGTCAAACAACACGGCAATCTTCTCCGCTCTGCAAACGCAGGATGGGCGCAACGAAATCATCGCTTCAGCCGTGGAGCATCCCGCCATCCTGGCGGTGTGTGCAGAGCTTGAAAGGGCGGGGAAGGCAAAGGTTCATCGCATACCGGTTGGCAAATCCGGAGCTTTGAATCTTGAAGCATATCAAAACGCGCTGAACGCAAAGACCGCACTTGTTTCGATCCAATGGGCAAACAACGAAACCGGCGTGGTGTTTCCGATCGAGGTGCTGGCGTCGATGTCTCATGCAGCGGGAGCACTGTTCCATTGCGATGCGGTGCAAGCTGCGGGACGCGTGCCTGTGGATGTTGCGGCCACGGGAGTCGATATGCTTTCGATCTCGGCCCACAAGCTGCACGGACCCAAGGGAATTGGCGCTCTCTACGTGCGGCACAGTGTAAAACTTGTTCCCTTCATACGCGGTGGCCGGCAAGAACGGGGCAGGCGCGCGGGAACAGAAAACACGCCGTCGATTGTGGGTTTCGGAGTTGCAGCCGACCTCGCCGCGAACACTCTGCAGTTGGACAAGGTGCGAATGGCCGGATTGAGGGATCGTCTCGAAAATGAGATTCTGCGTCTGATCCCATCGGCGATTCGAATCGGCGACCGCAGCAACTGCCTTCCAAACACGTTGAACATCGCTTTTGAAAATGTTGAGGCAGACGCGGTCCTTACGATGCTCGATCGAGAGTTTATCGCTGCATCTTCGGGGTCCGCCTGCACCTCCGGCTCGATGCATCCATCGCACGTGCTGACGGCCATGAAGGTTCCGTTCAGTCACTTGCGCGGATCTGTCCGCTTCTCTCTTTCGCGCGAGAGCACCGACTGCGACATTGAGAGGGTTCTCCAAGTGCTTCCTCAGATCGTATCGACTTTGCAAGGCACTTCAATGTCCATGGAGGCCACCTATGCCTGAATTACCTCGGATTGTGATGAACGACTCAACGCTCAGAGACGGGGAACAGGCGCCGGGAGTGTCTTTCACCCTCGATGAGAAACTTGCTATCGCGCTTGCGCTGGAAGATGCAGGGGTGGACGAAATCGAGGCGGGCACACCCGCTATGGGCGATCGTGAAATCGGCGAAATCGCCGCGATTGGCACAGCGCTGCATCGCGCCGAGCCGATTGCCTGGTGTCGCATGACACGCAAGGATGTGGACGCTGCCCGGAGAACAGGATTGAAGCGAGTGAACCTTTCCATTCCTGTCTCCGATATTCAGATGCGGGCAAAGCTGAATATCGATCGCGCCGGAGTGCTTGGCCGCATTCGCGATGTTGTTTCGTATGCGGTTGACAGCGGATTGCGGGTGGCGATGGGAGGCGAAGATTCCAGTCGTGCCGACATTGATTTCCTTTTGAACGCAACCGAGGCTGCCGCAGGCGCCGGAGCCCATCGCTTTCGATATGCCGATACGCTGGGTCATCTCGAGCCGTTCGCTGTATACGACACCTTCTCCCGACTTGGCGCCGCGATTGGAATCGAACTTGAATTTCATGGGCACGACGATCTGGGGCTTGCAACCGCCAACACACTGGCGGCGATTCGAGGAGGCGCGACGCACGCGAGTGTTTGCGTACTAGGACTCGGAGAGCGCGCAGGCAACGCTGCCCTGGAAGAAGTTGCCGCCGGCCTCCATCGCTTTCATAAAACCGGCTGCAATGTCGATCTGACGAAGCTTCCGCGGCTTGCGGAAATCGTATCCGCGGCCGCTCGCCGTCCGATACCCGTTGGCAAGGCCATTGTGGGCGCCAGCGCATTTACGCATGAGTCGGGCATTCATGTAGATGGATTGTTGAAGGATCCCGCAACGTATGAATCTGTATCGCCGCTGACGTTCGGCCGCTCCAGGCAGATCGTTCTCGGCAAGCACTCGGGACTCGCATCCGTTACAGATGCTCTGCGGTCACTTGGCTTGTCTGCGGATGAAGGACGCTCGCGGTGCGTCCTGGCCCAGGTACGTCAGCGCTCCATGCAGACCAAGCGTGTAATCAACACCGAAGAATTGCTGGAGTTTCATCACCGTGCCAGCCACGACCTGACTTCCGCAATTGGTTTAAAGGAGATGAGATATGACTGTGCTTGAACAGTTGTCAAAACTTTCTTCCGCTGAAGACTTCTTTCGCTTCCTTGCCGTTCCCTACGATCCGGCTGTATTGGATGTTGCGCGCCTGCATATTCTCAAGCGGATGGGAGACAACCTGCGCAAGGCCGCAGTTGAAACGGACGAGTCAAAGGCGCGCGCGTACTTCCGCGCACACCTGGAGAGAGCCTACCAGGACTTTGTCAACTCCTCGCCCCTTCAGGAGCGTGTCTTCAAGGTGCACCGGGACGCAATCCGTAAACAAGCCGCGATCCCCTTGGTGCGTCTTTCGATTCCGGAGAATGGATGAGTCATGCGCGCATCGCAGAAAAGACAAATGATTCCAGGAGGTCCGCCGCGGTTCCTGATCGATTCATCATTCTATCCTCATCCCCCGAGCGTTAGCCTGTAAGCCAATACCTCGGTCTTATCCGAAAAGTCCGGCCTGTTGAGTGGAGGCCGAACGATAAAAGGGACAATCACCGGGCGAAATCGCACGCACACCACCTCAGGAGAAGATTTATGACAGAGCGCAAAGCACCACAGATGCAGGCCACCTTGGGGCTCACCGGCCTCACCAGCAATGCCATGGCCCTCATAGCCCCCGGCGCTTTTCTTTGGCTTACGTTTTATATCCAGGCCACGACAGGAACAACGGCGCCAACTATGTGGCTAGGCATATTTGCAGCGTTATTGCTCTGTCTGGCTACCGCGGTTGCCTATGCGGAGATTTCCAAGCTCTATCCGGGTACAGGTTCGAGTTATTACTATGCCGAGCAGGCTCTTCTATCCAAAGACAGGTTCTTCAAATATGCCCGCATCGTCAAGTTCATTGTCGGCTGGGGATCGCATCTTTACTACTGGGTTTATCCTGGCGTGATGGTTGCCACGACGGGTATTTTTGTAGGCTATGTGGTCGGCTTCCTTTTTCCGAACTTCCTGAGTGGCTCGAATCCAGGTCCGTTGTTCATGGCTCTGGTGGCAATCGCCTTTTCGTTCTTTGTCGCCTGGATCGCATCAAGGGGCGCCGGCGCATCGACGGCAGTCAACCTGGCCATCAACATCGTTCAAATCTCCGCACTGATGGTATTCAGCGTTCTGGCGCTTGGATATCGTTCCAGCCATCCCGCGGGATCCGCTGCCTTCCAGTATGACGGTCAATCGCTGGCTACCTACTCCTATCAGTTTGCTACGGCCAAGGATGGTTCAACAATTCGAGACGCGAGCGGGGTCCCCGCACCGTTGCTGGATGCTGCCGGAAAGCCGGTCCCTTTCACCATCGACTATCCCGAGAAGGATGCCAGCGGCAACTTCCTGACCCACAAGAACGCCATCTCGGTGATCGCTCCGCACCAATTCAGCTTTATATTTATTCAGGCGACAGTCGCAATTCTGATATTGGTAGGATTTGAATCGGTAACGGCGATGGGAGGCGAAGCCAAGAATCCGACCAAGCATATACCAATCGCTGTAATTGGTTCGCTGCTGATTCAGGGGCTTGTGTGCTATCTGATTGAGTATTTCGCTGCGAACTACTTCCTGAATTCCGGGTATACGATGCAGAGCGCGGCTGCTTCCGCTGCCCCCATCGGTGATATGATGATCATCGTCGGCGACGGTTTCCTGGGCCATGGGAATGGCAAATACTTCATGCTGGCTGAGGCTTTCACGGTGTTCCTTGCGCTCATTGGTACGACTTTGAGTTGCATGAACACGGGTGCTCGCGTGACCTACGCCATGGGAAAAGACGATGAAGCTCCGGAGCATTTTGGCATTCTGCACGCTAAATCCCTAACGCCGCGCCGTGCTATTTGGGCGCTTGCGATTATCTCCGCGGTCATTGGCGTGGTTGCGGTCTCTCTGGCCTTTGGCGATGGTGGTGCTCCGACCGATGCCTCGATTGCGGCACTGCCACACGGCATCTTCTCCAGCTTTGGCTATAGTACGCACGACAAGATGGCGGCTCTGCCGAACTCGCTGCTTACTATAACTTTGACCTCCAATTTCGGCACCTTCATTCTCTATGCATTGAGTTGCGGGCTCTGCATCATGGCCTATCACAGGCGTCACGACTACAACGTGGTTCGTCACCTGCTCATTCCCGGTTTCGGACTGGCAGCCAACATCGTCTGCATGGCCTTTTACCTGATCAGTCCAGTCTTTGGCCTTGGCACGTTCAAGGAGCCATTGCTGGCGCTGGGTATATCCGGCGCCTGGGGGATTTACGGGGCCTTCTACTTTATCCGTTCTTCGAAGGCAAAAGGAAAGGCCGTGCTGCTTACCTCGAAAAAAATCGCTTGAGTTGTTCAGGATCTATCTGGCTTCCCCTTCGAATGCTTACCTGCCTGGCCAATGCGCTAGGCAGGTCGGGCGGTCGAGGAGGCCGGAAGAGAGGCGAAGCGAGTGAACCATGAACGGGGCGATGCAGAAGTCGCCCCATGCTAAAGTGGCCTTAACCTCGAATGGATCGGAGCTGTCGATGCGCTGGCCGTCGGGTTACGCTTCAGCACCGATTCCACTAGCGCCGGACCATTTTGTCGATCGGGCCTCCTGGGAAGATGTTGCCATTCAACGCATCTCATCGGGCCGACCCGATACATTGCTTTGCGACCAATTCCAGGGGAGAGCAGCGAGTCCACAGCAACAAGCGGCAAGCGATCTGGGCATGGCATTGATTGACCCAAGGGGCCTATCTTGGCGCTTATTGTCGTTGGGTGCTTCCTTGGCAGACTGAGCAGTTCGCGGCAGGTGATTGGAATCGAGGCGGAGTGGAGGAGCTCACTGCCCAATAGCGAGTTTCGACGATGAAAAATCCCATTCGTCCTACCGTTGCCCGGCGCAGATGGCGCATCGGCTGCCTGCTGGGTCTTGGCGTGTTGGTCAATTACTTTGACCGCGTCAATCTCTCGGTGTCGCATGGCGCGTTGACCGATGGTTTCGGCATCTCCGATATCACCTTTGGTTATTTGCTGGGCGCATACAACTGGACTTATGCGCTGTGCCAACTCCCGATCGGGGTTGTCCTCGACAAGTGGGGGGTGAAGCTGGTGGGGCGCATCAGTACCCTCGTGTGGAGCGTCGCCTCCTTCGGAGCTGCCGCGGCACTGGGCACGCGAAGCTTGTTTGCGGCGCGCTTCTTGCTTGGTGTTGGAGAGGCGCCGACGTTCCCTGCAAATGCCAAGGCGATCGGCGTTTGGTTCCCGCAACAAGAGCGAAGCTTTGCCACCAGCCTTTTTGATTCCGCAGCGAAGCTCGCACCGGCAATCGGTGTGCCGCTGATAGGCCTGTTGCTGTTGCGTATCGGTTGGCGGTTGAGTTTTGCCGCTACGGGGATTATCAGCCTGCTCTATTTCGCTCTGTTCTTCGCCGTGTATCGGGAGCCGGAAGACGACCCGGGGCTTGGAGAAGAAGAACGAGCCTATATTCAGGCGCGCATTGAGGGCGCGGTGAGCACAACCATTGCGCAGTCATCTCTCGGTTATTTGTTGCAGCAGAAAAAGGTGCTTGGACTGGCCCTGGGATTCGGCTCGTACAACTACGTCTTCTATCTTCTGCTCACCTGGCTCCCGAGCTATCTTTCCGAGTCGCTCCATGTCGATCTGTTGCATTCTTTCCTGTACACGGGTGTCCCATGGCTGATCGCGACGGCAACCGATTTGTCGATCGGCGGACTGTTGGTGGATGCACTGGTACAACGCGGCTGGAATGCGGGAAGAGTGCGGATGACAGTCCTCGTAGCGGGCACGGCGCTAGGACTGGGAATCCTGGGCGCTGGTTGGTCGCATAGCCCGATGCAGGCACTCGCGTGGATCAGCTTGTCCATTGGCGGCCTGTCTGCGGCGGCGCCCGTAGGCTGGTCGATTCCATCTCTCATCGCACCGGAAGGAAGCGTGGGAAGGGTGGGAGGAATTCTTAACTTCTCCAACCAACTTTCCGGCATCGCCGCTCCCATTATGACCGGGTATTTGGTCTATGCGCGTCACTCGTTTACGTTGGCCTTCGCGGTGGCCGGCGTCTATCTGGTGGCTGGAATCTGCGGCTACCTGTTCTTGCTTCAAGATCTGCGCCGAATTCCATCCCAGGCGGCGTAGAGTCAATTCTTTGGTTTTGGTGACACGGTTGCGCGGGTGGGTCCGACGGAGATTCCTCCATCCACCAGCAGCGTTTGCCCGGTGATATAACGGCTGGCTTCCGAGGCAAGGAAGACAATTGCGCCATCCAGATCGCTGGGCATTCCAGGGCGTTTCAGCGGTATGCGCTCGACGAGATAATCCACCCATTCCTTGTTCTCATAGAGCACTTGGTTTTGCTGGGTCTTGAACCATCCCGGAGCGAGGCAGTTGACGGTGACGCCATGCGGTCCCCAGTCATCGGCCAGGCTCATGGTGAGTTGCCGAACGCCTCCGCGGCTGGCGCCATAAGGCGCGAGGCCCGCGTATCCAAAAACACTGGTCACCGACCCGATGTTGACGATGCGCCCGTAGCCCCGCGCGATCATACTTCGCGCAATCGCCTGCGCCACGAAAAAGCTGCCGCGAAGGTTCGTGTCGAGCACCAGATTCCAATCGTCCCAGGTGACATCCAGGGCAGGCTTGCGTACATTGCAGCCCGCGTTATTGACCAGGATGTGAATCTGGCCAAAGGCCGCTTCTGCTTCCGCGGCCATCTGCTGGATGCTCTTCTCATCGCGAACGTCCAGCTCAAGACAGACTGCCCGTCGGCCCAGGGATTCGATCTCAGCCTGGAACGCTGCGAGAGTCTCGCGCCGCCGGCTGGTTATGACGAGGTCAGCACCCGCCTTGGCGAGAGCGCGCGCAAAATACTGGCCCAACCCGCGACTGGCGCCGGTCACAAGGGCAACCTGGCCGGAAAGATCAAACAGGGTGTTGTTCACTGGAGTAACTCCATGTTTGGAGAGAGCACGACCTTCATCAGATTCTGCTCACCCGCGTAGAGGCGCTCGAACCATCGAGCGCCGTCCTGCAAGGACGCGACGGCCGAAATGAGGGGTCTCACCTGGATCTTTCCGGCTGCGATCAGCTCAATCGCCCGAGGATATTCTCCCGCGGACGCGGCGGTTCCCTGCAATCGCACCTGGCGGCTCACCACCTTTTGCAGAGGCAGGGTGACTTCGGGCGTGATGTTGCCGATCAGCGTGACTGTGCCTCCTTTGCGGACCGCTCCAATTGCCAAGCCGACTGTTTCGTTTCTGCCTACCGCTTCAAAAACAAGATCGACTCCGGCGCCTTCCGTCAATCTCTGGCACTCGCGCGCGAGATCGGCACCTGAAAGAAGGAAAGCTTCGGATGCGCCAAACGACTGGGCAAGGCGGAGTCGCGATGCATCGATATCGGCGACAAAAACACGGCTGCAACCCGCGACAAGCGCGGCCTGCAGAGTGAGAAGCCCGATCATGCCTGCGCCGATGACCAGCGCGGTTTCGCCTCCTCGCAAGCCGGTGACGGCCACCGCATGCAAGGCCACGGAAACGGCTTCGAGCATGGCGGCTTCGGCAAAGGACATGGAATCGGGTAGCGTGTAGACGATCCGCCGCGGAACCACGATATATTCGGCGAAGGCTCCGTCGCGATGAAAGTCCCCGCAAGAGACGCCGACGACTTCGCGCCGATCGCAGAGGTTCACCTCTCCGCGAATGCAGAAGGGGCACGCTCCGCAAGAGACAGTTGAATCGAACGTAACGCGATCGCCGGGTTTCAAGTCTCCGACGTTTTGCCCGACTGCTGCGACGACGCCTGCGGCTTCGTGCCCCATGATCAGCGGGGGAATACGGCGGCCGGAAGACCCGTCATAACCATGCACATCGCTCCCGCATATGCCACAGGCCGCGACCTTGACGAGAACTTCGTCGGCTGCAGGAAGAGGCTGCGGTCGTTCAGCCAATTCCAAATGTTTGTATTGCGTGAGAACCAACGCTTTCATGGCTGCATTTTGTCATAACTGACACAGGATGGGCGAATGATCGTCGCGGACGGGCCGCCTGGCGGTATTGCCAGCGCGGCGGTTTCGGCAGCCGTTAATCGATAAGACCGGGCTGACGGGCAATTACGATTTTTTACTGAAGTACAAGGGCAGCGAAATCGAGTCCGACCCGCGGGCAATCGTCCGGGTGCTTGCAGCCCTCTCTTGATTGTTACGGCCTACTCGGTCCTCAACGCCTTGGCAGGGTCAATGCTCGTAGCGCGCCGCGCTGGAACTATGCCGGCAATACACGCCGCCACTGCCAGAGCGATGATCGCTTCCGCCATCACTTGCGCGTCCGCGCTCGTAATTTCATAGAGCAGCGCCTTGACGTACCGCACGCACCCTATCGCTACCGGTATGCCAATGGCCAGACCGAGCGCAGTCTGTATCAGCGCTCCGCGCATCACCATCGCCATTACGCCTGAGCGCTCTGCGCCGAGGGCCATGCGGATGCCAATTTCCGGAGTGCGCCGCTCGACGGAATAGGCCGTGACCCCGTAAAGACCGATGGTTGCAAGCAGCAGAGCGAGTGCGCCGAAGAGCATGGTCAGCCGTGCAATTAATCGCTGTTCGGTGAACTGCTCGGTAATCTGCTCACCAAATGTCTGAAACCTCACTACCGTCAAATTCGGACTGATGCCGGCAAGCGTCCTTTGTGCGATCTTCTCCATGTCGTTCATCGGCCGCGCAGTCTCAAGCACCATGGTGCCCGTATAGAGCGATAGATCCTGCTCAATCGGTCCCTTGTCGCTCGCAGCCCGCTGCATCAGTGGAACAAAATACATACTGGCATCTTTCAACTTCACATCGGTGTAAACGGTGTTCTCAACTACACCTACGATCTCAAAATCGCCGGGCATGTTCGGCTGCCCAATCCGCTGTCCGATCGGATTCTTCCCTTCCAGGAACTGCTTTACAAAGGCCTGATTCACCACGGTCACCGCGGGAGCAGTCGACGTATCCCGAATGTCAATTCCGCGGCCCATCACCATTTTCGTCCCCACGGAGTCGAAGTAGTCCCCATTGACCTTCACAAATCCAGCGAACCCTTGCGCTTTCGGCTGGCCCTGAATGCTGACCCAGTCGTTCCAACGCATGTCTTCCATCGGAGCGTATGTTGAAAGTCCCACTTTGACGACGCCGGGCACTGCCATGAACCTGTCTTCCATGGTCCGATAAAGTGCTTCCAACTGTGTCTGCGAGTAGCCGGCGGCCTGCGGATTGATGTGCACGATGTAGCGATTGCGCGCGTCGAGCTTCAAGTCCATATTCTGGAGTTTGTTGAGGCTCTGCGTAAACAATCCCGCGCCGACCAGCAGCACCAGGGACAAGGCGGCCTGCAATACCACCAATGTCCGTTGCAGCAACGATGTTCCCGCCGCGGTAGTCCTTGCTCCGCTGCGCAAAGCATCCGCCGGTTTGGCCTGCGCCAAAATCCAGGCGGGCGCAACGCCAAACAGGAGACCGGTCAGCATGGAAAGCGCAAGCGCAAACCCAATCACCTCCAGCGACGGCTTCGCGCCGATCGGAATATTCTGCGCACCGGGGAACGCAAGCAAAAGCAGCATCCGCGCCCCTGCATAGGCCAGGCCTAAACCCAGCAGCCCGCCTACGCCAGCGAGCAAAATACTCTCCGTTAGAAGCTGCCGAACAATCCTTCCCCGCATTGCTCCCAGGGCCGTCCGTATTGACATTTCCGTCCGTCTGCCCATGCCCCGCACCAGCAGCAGGTTCGCAATGTTGGCGCAGGCAATCACCAGCACCAGTCCCGAGATCCACATCAAAAGATGGAGATGTGCCCCGTAGTCTTCTTGAAGTGTCTGGATGCCCGATCCGCCCGGTGTCAGTGTCGCATGCACTCTCGGCAACAGTTTCTTGCCGTTCTCCGTGGAGAAGTTGCTTTGCGTTGCGAACGCCTGGCGCAAGACCGCATTCACTTTTTCCTGCAGCATCCCAGGCGCCACTCCCGGCTTCACGCGCCCAATCACGTAGAGCCAATTCACCTCCGGGTTGTGTACGTACGAAGCATTCGCCAAATCCGGCATCGTTTCAATCGGCAGATAAAACTCCGGTGGCGAAGATGCCATTCGATCTCCGAAGAATCCTCGCGGCGCCACCCCCACCACCGTCACCGGCTTCGTATTCACCCAGAACGTACTGCCCACGACCGCCGCATCTCCGCCGAAATCGTGCTGCCATGTCGCATAGCTCATCACCGCGGTCGCTGGAGCACCGCGCCTGTCGTCCGAGTCCATCAACAGCCGTCCCGCCGATGGGTTCAATCCAAATGTCCTGAAATAATTCCCCGACACAAACTCGCTCATCACCGAACGCGCCGCCAGCGCGCCGTCGCGCCGCGCAATGATCGGCCGATACCCCCAACCAGCCTGCATCGCTGCCAATTCCTCGAACTCCGGCACATTTTTCTTTAGCTGCTCATACGTGTCCGTCGAGAAGTTTGAATAGTTTCCGCTCTCCCTGGCAGGGTTGTGGCCAACACAACAGTCGTGCCCGTCGTTGCCCACGTGCACCAGAGTCTTTGGATCGCCGACAGGCAGATCTTTCAGCAGTACCGCGTTCACCAGCGTGAAAATGGCGGCATTGGCGCCGATTCCCAAAGCGAGCGTAACCAACACCGTGATGGTGAATCCCGGCGTTCTGCGCAACTGGCGCGCCGCAAAGCGCACGTCCTGCATCAACCGCTCCAGGCGCAGCCATCCCCAGCGCTCACGTGTCACCTCGGCAATCAATGGAAGGTTTCCAAATTCACGCATCGCAGCTCTCCTGGCCTCTGCCGGCGACTCTCCGCGTGCCACACGGTCAGCCGTGGCCATCTTGAGATGGCACTCCATCTCTTCACTCAGATCCCTTTTGCGGCGAAAGAACTGAAACATGCTCATGCATTACCTCGCCTGGCGGTCATGATTCCCTCAATGGTCGCGACCATCTTGCCCCAACGCTCATAGTCGGAGGCCAACTGTTCTTTACCGAGCTTTGTGATCTTGTAGAACTTCGCTCGTTGATTGCTGTCGCTCTGCTTCCATTCGGCAGTGACCCAACCTTGCCGCTCCAGCCGATGAAGTGCCGGATAAAGCGAACCCGTCTCTACCTGCAACACCTCGCCCGAGGTCGCTCGAATCGCCTGGCTGATCCCGTAACCATGCTGCGTTCCCCATTGCAGGGTCTTCAGGATCAGCATGTCCAAAGTTCCCTGCAGGAGTTCAATTCGATTCTGGTAAGTGCTTTTCGTCGCCATAGGCTGTAGACCCTCTACATCAGTATGTAGACAATCTACCTCTTTGTCGCCGGGAACGCAAGCCCTTTCCCGCGGGATCGAGATGAATTTGGCTAATACTACCGTTGTACTTGCCGCGCCAGGTCTTCATCCGAGCCTGAAGGCCAAGCGTCTTGGGCCGTATTCAGGGGGTTAAAGCCCCTACTTGCTGCGCTGCCAGTTGTGCGATTGGGCGACTCCGACGACCGCAGCGCCTCAGCCGAGGCGGCAGCGAAACGGCGCGCCAGAGCGCATGAATCTGCACGATTGCCCCAGGCGTAAAATCGCGAAACGGACACTCCGTTTGCGCGGTAAAATTGCTTGCGCGATTCACCTGGGTTCCGGCGTGATTTTGAGATCGCCCGCGACGCCAGAACGCGCAGCCAGATGGAGAGATGACCCGTTACAGACATCAGAGCGCGAAGGCTGGCCTGACCACGCCTGGACTTGGCTCCGAGTGGTTCCATCTGTGCGTGGTCCTGGCAGGGTTGTGCTTCGCTTTGATCGCCGCGGGGCAAACGCCGCCACCTGTTGCAAAGCCGCCGACGCCCGCCTCTGGAGTCGAACCGACGGTGGCGCGAACGTATCCGGAACTGACGGACATTACAGCCTCGACTGCCATCCAATTCGAGCACTTGTCGAGTCCCGAGCAGAAATTCATCGTGGAGTCGATGAGCGGCGGCGTTGCGCTGATCGATTACGACCGCGACGGCTGGCTCGACATCTATTTCACCAATGCGCAAAGCGTGGAGATGGCGCTCCATGGTCAAAAGGCGCGCAGCGCGCTGTTCCATAACAACCACGATGGCACTTTTACCGATGTGACCGACAAAGCTGGAGTGGGTTATCCATGCTGGGCCATGGGCGCCTCGGTGGGAGACTATGACAACGACGGCTGGCCCGACCTGCTGGTGACCTGTTTTGGCGGAGTGGTTCTGTATCGCAACAACAGGGACGGAACGTTCACCGATGCGACCAAAAGCTCAGGTTTAGGCGGCGACACGATGTGGGCCACTGGAGCGGCCTTTGGGGATTACGACAATGACGGCTGGGCCGATCTGTTTGTTGCGCACTATGTGGATTTCAACCTGGGCAACATGGCGGCATTCGGTTCCAGCGAGATTTGTAAATACATGGGCATCGATGTTCAATGCGGTCCGCGCGGGCTCAAGGGCTCCCCCGACAATCTCTACCACAACAACCGGGATGGAACCTTTACCGACGTCACGAAGAAGTCCGGTGTGGGCGATGAAGAACACCGCTACGGACTGACCGCCATCTGGTCGGATTTCGACAACGACGGAAAACTTGATTTGTTGGTCACCAACGACGGGCAGCCGAACTATCTTTACCAGGGCAACGGACGCGGCGTCTTTGAGGATGTCAGTTTCTCCTCCGGCGTGGCGTTGAGCGAGAGCGGATCCAGACAGGCCAACATGGGAATTGCGATCGGAGATTACATGCACACCGGGCGCATGTCTCTCCTTATCTCCCACTTCGACAGCGAATATGCCGCGTTTTATCGCAACGACGGCGGCATGAGTTTCACCGATATCTCCGTACCCTCGGGAATTGGCCGTGCCACACGCGGATATGTAGGTTGGGGCGACGCCTTCGTCGACTTCTCCAACAGCGGATGGCAGGACATCTTCCTGGTCAATGGGCATGTGTATCCGCAGGTGGATAGCTTATCTTCGAATCTCAAATATCTCGAGCCGAAGTTGCTGCTCATGAATCAACGCAATGGGACATTCACAAACATCAGCAAGTCGGTCGGAGAGGCGATTCAGATTCCGCAGGTGAGCCGTGGAATGGCCGTCGGCGATCTGTTCAACGATGGCAAGCTGGAGGCGGTGGTTGAGAATCTGAAAGGTCAGCCCATGATTCTTCGCCCGGAAGGGGGCCCGCAAAACCACTGGATCAGCTTTCAATTGGAAGGCGTCAAAAGCAATCGCCTGGCGTTGAATGCGCGTGTGCGCGCGACGGCCGGCGAGTTGGTGCAGTTGGGCGAGGTCGTCAGCGGCGGCAGCTACCTGTCGCAGAACGATCTTCGCATCCACTTTGGTCTGGGTGAACACCTAAGCGTAGACAAGGCGGAAGTGATGTGGCCCAGCGGAAAAGTGGAGACGCTTACCAACCTGGCCGCCGACCGTTTCTATGTCGTACGCGAAGGGGCGGGCGTGGTCACATCCCGGACGCCGGATTCCTTTAAGACGGGGCAGGCGGCGGGGCTGGTCGAAAGGCACTGATCTTCTTTCGACATCGAATCCCGGCCAATGGATTTCCGCTTGTTCTTCCTTGGATGTCCGCAAGCATCCCACCGCATGAGCGCTCTGCAGGCAATCACTTCGCAACCGGCGCGGCTTGAGTTTCCTCTGCGGGTTTGCCTTTGGCCTGGGCTTCATGGAGCTTTCTGAAGACCGTTTCGTCGGCGGCTTTTTGCAGGCTGCGGGTCTTGTCGAACTCCACTTTCGCCTCATCCTTCCTTCCTTCGGCCTGGTAGAACCGCCCCAGGCGGAAGTGCACATTCTGGTCTTCAGGACTCAGCTTTGCGGCCATCTTCAGTTCCTTGAGGGCATCGTCCTTGCGTCCCGCATCGCCATACAAGATGCCCAGATCGAGATGTGCCAGTTCGATTCCGGGATCGATGTGGAGGGCCTTTTCAAGCAATGCCGGCGCTTGTTCGGGATGACTCAAGCGCATCTCCGTGTCCGCCAGGAAGGCCAGGGCCTGGGCGTGTGCGGGATTGTTGGTCAACTCCGCCTGAAACTCCTGCGCTGCCTCCTCGTATTGCATCAAGCCCCACAACAGATATCCCAGGCCGAAGTGTACGTTCGGCTCCCTTGGATCGGCCTTTACGGCTGCGCGGAACTGCTGGGTTGCGCCGGCATTGTCCTTCATTTCATCGAGCGCCTCGCCGGCCAGCATGTCTGCCTCGGCCGACTCGGCGTTCAGCGTGAGAATCTCGTGATAAACATCCAGCACGCACTTATATTGCTTGCTCCACAGGCAGCTGTGCGCCAAAGCGAGACGGAGCGCCAGGTTCTGCGCATCGGCGGATGTGGCCTCCTTCAGAGGAGGCACTGCCGCCGCATATTCGCCCAGTCCATAGTGAGCCAACCCGATGAGCGTCTCAAGCCGCAACGCTTCGGGTGAGGATGAGGGCAGTGCCTTGAGCAGAGGTGCAAACGTCTGGATGGCTTCTTTGAGCGCGCCGGACTTGAAGAGCGAAAGTCCCAGGTTCAGACGCAGGCCAGGAATGGTGGGATTCAGTGCCAGAGCCTTGCGGTAAAGGCGCACGGCTTCCGGATAGTGTTCCTGGCGGGACTCGAGAAAGCCAAGGTGTGCATATGCCTCGGCGTTGGCAGGATGAGCCTGAATCGCGCTGCGCCAGGCCGCTTCGGCCTCCGGGTATTTGCCTTGCTGCTCGAGCGCAAATGCCAGGCTTCCTTGGTCGGGCGCATTTGCCGCTGCCTGGCTCCAGCAGCTTGCCGCCGGCACGGCCAGCAACACTGCAAGAACGATTCCCACTTGCACAGCTTGCACAAACGGCTTCACGCGCCTCTCCACTGGCATTTTCGCTCGTTTCAAGCGGGCCGCGCAACACGGAGTTTTTCGCGGAAGAGAAAACTTGCGCAGCAATGGCCGGGCGTGGGTGCCATTGCTGCGCAAGAAGTGGTCACAACCTAGAAGCGAATCTTCCCTCCAAGTTCCATGGTGCGGGGGCCGTAATCGTTGGTGACGGCGCCGAAGTTGCCGTCATGGAACCCCGTATCGACACCCTGGAAGCTCGTGTGGTTGAAAGTATTGAAGGACTCGAAGCGCAGCTCGATCTTCGTCCCTTCGTGAGCGGTGAGAGGAATGGATTTGAACAGGGACAGGTTCCAGTTGAAGATTCCCGGTCCCACGGCGGAGTCCTTGCCGGTGTTGCCGAAGCCCTGATTGGGGCCTCCATTCCAAGGCGCTACTGGATCGGCATAGGAACTGGTGCTGAACCAGGCGCCGGTTGTCTTTGGATAGGAGACCTTGGACACCAGGTTCGGCCGGTTCGTATAGCAACAGCCCAAACCAATGGTGTTGTCGCTATCGGTGATGGTCAAAGGTACACCCTTTTCCGCCACCGTGACGCCGGAGATCTCCCAGCCTCCGAGAATCTCGCGTGCCGCTATGTTCGTACTCCTCTGAAAGAACGGAAGAGCATAGATGTAACTCACATTGAAGATGTGACGCCGGTCGAAGGTATTGTCGGACCCGCGGTCATACCGGGTGTTGTAGGGATCGGAGAGCCCATAAAGATCGTTGCTCACGTCGGAGATATTGTGCGACCAGGTGTAGGCCACTTGCGTGGTGAGTCCATGGCGGTTCTCCAGGCGCACACCTGCCTGCAACGATTGGTAGTTGAAGTTGGTTTCGTTCTCCTCCTGGTTGATGGCCGCAAATCCGGGGAAGTTAACGTACGCGTTTGCGTTCAAGGTACCGTTGGCAACGCCCTCCCTATCGTCGTAGGGATTCGCCGCATTGGCCGGATCGACCAACGGCAGGGTGTTGATCTGGCGATCGTCGTTCTGGTCCCAACCGGAAGAGCCGACATACTGCACCACCGCAACGACGGATGGCGCTAACTCGTGTTGAATGCCAAAGCTCCAGTCGGCGGTTCCCGGCGGCGGATAGTTGTACTTGATGTTGGTCAGATTCGACGGGAACGACTGCGATGTCGTTACTCCCGTCAAGGCGCTGGTGTTGGGGTTGGAGAAATAGACGTTGTTGGCGGAGGGGATATAGGCGAAGGGTGGATTCAAGGCGGCGTTATACACGTCGTTGCCTTGCACCCGCTCATAGAACATGCCAAATCCTCCGCGCAGCACCGTCTTGCCGTTGCCGCTCAGGTTGTAGGCAAATCCGAGGCGCGGCTCCCAAGTGTTGTAGACGTTCTTGACGTTTCCACGCGGGAAGCCATTGACGCCCGCTTCTTCGATGCCGTTGAGATAGAACGAACCGGTGGTGCCGGGGAAGGTGGAAAGCGACGAGGGCGTCAGCGTGCCGGCCGCCGTGACCGGGTTTCCAAGCGATGTGTTGTAGTCTGCCGCAACGAAGTTGGCAAACTTGTTATAGCGCTCGAAGGCGTGCGGCAGCCCGTCGAAGCGAAGCCCCAGGTTCAGCGTCAGCCGCGACGCGATGTGCCAGTTGTCGTTGCCGTAGAAGCCGTAGTTGTTGTTGACCCAGTGCTTGCCGTAGAGGAACTGAAGCTGGTTGAAGTTGGAGGCGTCGCCGAGCAGGAAATTGATATACGAGTCGCCGGAGAAGTTATTCGAGTTGAACACCGCAGTCCCCTGGGTGTTTGCCTGCAGTTGCTGATTCTTGTAGTCGTGCAGCCAACTGAAGCCAAACTTGAACTGGTGGCGTCCCCTGGTCCAGGAGAGGTCGTCCCGGTACTCGAAGCCTTCGTAGCCGTTCTTCCAGGGGTAATAGCTCTCGCTCCAGTTGACATTCAGCGGTGAGCCTTGAAGATCGATCTCGGGCATGTCGTTGATGGCCGCGTCCGCCACCGGGAAGAAGCTGGTGGCCGTCCAGCCGCTGGGCTGCAGGAACGATCCCCCGGGTCCGGCCGTCGGCGTGAGCGTGATCTTGTTGCCGGCGTAAAGGAAAGCGGTCTCGTTGAGCAGGTTGGGCGTGTAAGTCTGCGTCAGCTTGATCACCGCCGTGTACGAGGGGTTGGTCATGATGGTGCCCACCGTCGGGTAGGTGCTGTCGCCCCACAGCGGCGGGAAGTAGTTTTGCAGCAGTGTGTCGTGCAGGTAGTGGCCCATCAACTGATATTTGCTGTTGATGGCGTGGTCGATACGAACCACATCCTCGCGGACATCGGTGGGTTGGGGAATGGACGCGATGTATTGCGTTCCGTTGTTATAGTTCGGCTTGGGGAAGGTGCCGGCGTTCACCTCGAGGACCGCGTTCTGGTCAATCAGGTTGGCGGGGATGGTGTTGTTGGGGAACGGCATTCCAGCTTTCAAGCCGTCCGCTGTATACAGCGCAAGTTTGGCCGGGTCGGAAGTCGTTGGAACCAGCGGAGTCGGCCCGCCGGCGGGAATGGTATAGGCCAGAGACTGGCCGGCCGTGGGGAAGTTGGCCGCCAGGATGGCATTCTGAATCGAGGGAGAACTGCCCTGAATCAGGCGCCGCCATTCTTCATTCCAGAAGAAGAATGTCCGGTTGCGGTTGTCGTTGTACACATGCGGAATCCACAGCGGGCCACCGATGTTGCCGCCCGGCTCGTTCAGCTTGAACTCAGGGGTAGACTTGCTGAAGTAGTCGGCGGCATCGTAGTCGGTGTTGCGGTTGAACTCGTAGAGTTCTCCGTGGTAGTTACGCGTACCGGACTTGAGCACCATCAGAATCGTGCCGCCGGAGCCGATACCGTAGTCTGGGCTGTAGTTGCTGTCCAGCGTCTGGAATTCCGCCATGGCGTCCTGCGAAGGCAGGTTCATGAAACAGCCGCCGCAGCCGCGATCGTTCTGCTCGGCTCCATCCAACAGATAGATGTTGTGCTCGGTGCGGGTTCCATTGAAACTGATGCCATTGGCCGAAGTCAGCGCATTGACCCCGCTGAATGGCGGCAGGTTATTGGAGACGCCTAGCCCGAGGGCCGCCAGTTGCGTCACGTTGCGGCCATTGGTGGCCAGCTCGGAGACCTGCTCGCCACTGATCAAGGTACTCACTTCGCTGGTTTCCGACTGAACCTGCAAGGCGTCCGCCGCAACCGTCACCGTCTGTTGCTGGCTTCCCACGGTGAGGGCGATATCCTCTGCCAGCGTCTGCGCCGGGTGCACCACGATGCCGGTGCGCGAGAATTTTTGAAAGCCGGATGCCGATGCGCTTAGCGTATAGGTGCCGACACCGACGTTGGGGAACCGGTAGGATCCCGCGCTATTGGACGTGTCCTGGCGCATCTGGTTGGTTGCGGGGTTGACCAGGTTAATGGCAGCATTTGGCACCACAGCTCCGGTCGGGTCTGTCACTGTTCCGGTGATGGTTGCGTTGTCCTGGCCCCGCCCTGCAGGCGCCAGCGCGAGGAGCATGGCAATCAATGCGCAGCATAGCCCTAAATATCCCCGCATCAATCTCCTTGCCTGGCTCCTTGCCTTGGTGCAGCTTGCAGTGGAAGGATTTTCTGTTGTGGGATGATTCATTGGTTTGCCTCCTGAGCAAACGATCTCTTGTGTTGCGATCTCTCTTTCTCTCCACGGTTCGACTGGGAACCAACAGCCGCAGACGCGCCCGCGAAAGTGCGTGGGCGGCAAGAACTGAATTTGTGTCGTTTGTCTTGCTCGCCCGAATGTCTCTTTGTTCGAGGCAAAGGTTCGAGGAAATCCGACGGTTGCCTCTTGGCCCTGTTCCGAAAGCATGCTTCGCTTTCGGAGTTTCCTCTGGGTCGTTCCACGGTTGGTGCCGGCGTTGTCAGCTAGAGCGGAAGCAGAGTAAATCCAGCCCGTAGGCACGCCCGGCAAAACGATCACCCTTGTTCCGCTCTAGAACTAACTATGCGCGCATCGAAAAGTCGCCCGATCCTCTTCCTCGCGGGCATGAATTCATCGGTGGCCGAGTTTAGAAATCGTTCGGGTAAGCGTTTTCTAAACGCAATATAGATACGCCGAATATGCCAGCTTGTCAAGAAAAACTTGGCGGCGCAAGACCTTCCTTTCGCGCACCTTTCGAAAAGAAGCAATTCGTTTTATGCAATCGCTTTACTCGGATCGATCAAACGTTTTTGCAGGAGCGATTTCGACTCTGCTCCATTGCCGAAATCAGCCCGCGGCAAGGCACCGAAGGTCTCTGTTCCGGCGCGGTAAGCGATTTCCGCGCATTTCGACATCCCGGTTCGACATCCCGGTTCGACATCCCGGTTCGACATCCTGGAAAGTTCAGCGCAGGATGTCCGCTCCTTTGCCCGCCCCAATGCCCGGTTCGGCGCGGCCGCGCAGCCATCTGTCTCCCGAGCATCGGCAATCTGTTGTCGAGCGCGTCGCCGGCGCGGGCCGATCGCGCATCGGCGGAACGGCAAGGGTGTCCATCGCGAGGTGGAATCTGAAGGAAGCTGTAGGCAAATCGCGAGCCCGACGAACAGCAAGCGGATTGAGGCGGCATGGTGGAGTGAGTTGGCAAATCTTCGCAAAGTCCGTACTTGCACGGAGCGCCACGGCGTATATTCGCGCTACGCCTGGCAGGCAATCATGGACGCGAGTTGCACCATCAACCGCGTCCGCGCGTCCAGATTGCCATGACGAAGCACTTCGTCGAACGCGAAGTTGTCGAAGGTCTCGATGAGTTCCGGGTCGGTCACCGCCAGTTTGGAGGTGTGACCCGGAAATAACTCATCGTGGTTCCTGCGTGCTTGTTCGCCGATGGCCATGGATCTTCTCCTCGTGTTACCGGCCGACCCGCTGTTGCAGTTGCGCAGGGTAGCGTGCGCCCTGCACCTCAATGCCGGAGACTGCGCCTTCAATGCTGTGCAGTTCGTCGGAGGTCAACTCCACTGCGGCGGCACCGAGGTTCTCTGTCAGCCGATGCAGCTTGGTGGTGCCTGGAATGGGCACGATCCAGGGCTTGCGGGAAAGCAGCCAGGCGAGAGCGATCTGCGCGTTGGTCACGCCCTTTTGCGCGGAGATTTTGCTCAGCACATCTACGATCGCCTGGTTGGCCTTGCGGTTCTCCGCATCGAAACGCGGCACGATATTGCGGAAGTCCGACTTGTCGAAGGTAGTGCTCGCATTGATGGCGCCGGTCAGGAAGCCCTTGCCCAGCGGGCTGAAGGGAACAAAGCCAATGCCAAGCTCTTCGAGCGTGGGCAGGATCTCCTTCTCCGGCTCGCGCCACCACAGAGAGTACTCGCTTTGCAAGGCAGTGATGGGCTGCACCGCGTGAGCTCGGCGGATGCTCTCAACGCCCGCCTCGGACATGCCGAAGTGTCTGACCTTGCCTGCGGCGATGAGTTCCTTCACCGTACCGGCTACATCCTCGACGGGGACATTGGGATCGACGCGGTGCTGGTAGAAGAGATCGATGACGTCCGTGCGCAGTCTCTTCAGGGACGCATCGGCGACTGCGCGAATGCGTTCCGGGCGGCTATCCAAACCTGTCTTCGAATCTCCGTTCTGAAAACCGAACTTGGTGGCAATCACCACCTGCTTGCGGAAGGGCTCCAGCGCTTCACCGACTAGTTCTTCGTTGGCGAAAGGACCGTAGCACTCGGCGGTATCGAAGAAAGTGACGCCGCCTTCAAAGGCCGTGCGGATGAGCTTGATCGCCGGTTCCTTTTCTGTCGCGGGGCCATAGCCGAAGCTCAGTCCCATGCAGCCCAGGCCGAGGGCTGAAACTTCAAGGCCGCTTTTTCCCAATGTGCGCTTTTGCATTGTGTCTCCTTTTTTAAATCTGTGGGTGTGCCAAATCCCTCCAGTCAAGCTGCGAGGTGATGGAGTGCCCGGCGGGGTGACGCGTCTTCACCGACAACTCGATACTACGGAGACGTGAGGTTCGAGCGGTATCACAATCCTGCGAACTTCTTGCCTAATCCTCCGAGTTACCCATTTTCCTGTACACGCAGTGCCCAGGCGGAAGTACGCTGAAGTTGGAGGGGAATCATGCAGATTGAAGCGGCAAACCGGACAGAAAAGCCTGGTGAGGCAAGTGTCGGCCATGGAAGCGCTGGCGGCGAAGTGATTGCCCTTCGGTCCGAGCTGGCCCGCAAGATCGCCGCCCACATCCAGGTGGAAGGGGACCAGATCACTCCCGTGCCGGGTCTGCGCCTGTTTCGCCGGACCGCCTTGACCAGCTGCAACTCGGCCACCTACGAGCCTTCGATGATCATCTACGGGCAAGGACAGAAGCATGTCAACATTGGTGGCGCGATGTATGTCTGCGATGAGTCCACGCTGCAACTTGCCTCCATCGACATGCCGGTCATCAGCCAAGTGACGCAAGCCAGCCAGGAGAAGCCGATCCTGGCCCTGATCCTCAAACTCGACATGCCCTCGGTCCGGGAGATCCTGAGCCAGGAAGAGTTCCTGTCGGTAGACGTCTGCGCGGGTACACGCGGCATGGCGATCGGCAAATCCACACCGGAGTTGCTTATCCCTTGCATACGCATGCTGGACTTGCTCGACACTCCGCGCGACATACCGTTCCTCGCCGGTCTGATGCAAAGGGAAATCGTCTACCGTCTGTTGCGATCGCCGCTGGGCAAGCATCTGCGCGCTATCGCCACACTGGGCGAGCAGAGCAATCGCACAGCCAAAGCCGTCGTCTGGCTCAAAGAGAACTTCGCCAAACCTCTGCGCGTGGAGGACCTGGCCGCCGTGGCCAAGATGAGCGTTTCGACGTTTCACCAACACTTCCGCACACTCACCCAGATGAGCCCGTTGCAGTACCAGAAGCGGATGCGCCTGCACGTGGCGCGCGTACGCATGATGACCGACGGACTGGACGCGGCCAGCGCCGCCTTCGAGGTCGGCTATGAGAGCGCTACCCAGTTCAGCCGCGAGTACCGCCGACTCTTCGGCCAGCCGCCCATGCGCGACATCAAGGCGCGCCAACTGGTTGAAATGGACTTGTCGGAAACCGACGGATGGCATCCCTGAACTCTTCTTTCGTCGTTCTCGGGCCGCGGGTAACTTCTTGCAGATTGATCCACGTCCGCAAATCGGGAGGTTGGCCCATCTGTCCGCCCCGCGAAAGGTCTGATTCTCATTTAAAACAGCCATCTTGCGTCTGGCGGCCCCGCGTCGGAGAACGCCAGCGGAAACTCTTTCAGACTCCGCTGAGGCGCGCCGAGGTCAGTGAAGCCGCCTTCGCGGCCCCCGAATCCGACCCACTTTGTTTGGGGAAAGGATGTGTGCCGCCTGGAGCAGGCGAACCAAGCAAAGCCGCGCAATTCTGAAAGCTGCTTGCCAGCAGACTCAATGGATCGGCGGTTGGCGTTATCATGGTTTCCAGTTCGCAGACACGCCGTCGGAGACCCACTTTTTCCCAAAGCTGGAGATTTCAGTCTATGCGATTCCCCATGCGCTTTGCTCTCGTTGCGTTCGCCATGCTTTTGCCAATCCGTCTGCCGGCGCAGCAGGTTGTAACCGGTCAGGCCGCATTTGCCGATTGGGACCAGCAGAGTCCCGGCATTCGCCGCAAGATTACACTCGCTGACTTGCCGGAACCAAAGCCCGAAGAGTCCGTCAACAACACTCCACATCTGGTTCCGCGGCCGGATGGCGCTTGGCCGATCGGACCACCAGGCTTCCAGGTCACGCTCTATGCCGGTGGCGACTCGGCGCCGATGCAGCGTTCCGAAAACAAAGAGAACATGGCGCTCAGCAATGGCACTTTCACCATGCCGCGCTTGATCCGGTCCGCGCCCAACGGCGATCTCTTTCTGGCCGACTCCGGGGCCGGCATTCTATTTGTCCTGCGCGGCGTGGGACCAGACGGCAAAGCCGCTCAGATCGAGAAGTTCGCCACCGGCCTCGATCATCCCTTCGGCATCGCTTTCTATCCGGCCGCAAATCCCAGGTACGTTTACGTGGGCAATACCACCACCATCCAACGCTTCCCGTACCACTCCGGCGACCTGCATGCCACCGCGGCTGCCGAGACCATGGTCCCCGATATTCCCGGATACGCCCAACTCACCGGAGGCGGCCACTGGACGCGCGATGTCGTATTCAGCAAAGACGGCCGGCATATGTTTGTGTCTGTCGGGTCCGGCTCCAATGTGGACGACGCCGATACGCATCCCCGCGAGTTCCATCGCGCAGACATTCTCGAATACACGCCCGAAGGGAAGTTCCTCAAGGTCTACGCTTCCGGTCTGCGGAATTGCGTGGGTGAAGCGATCAATCCCACCACCGGCGAGCTTTGGTGCTCCACCAACGAGCGGGACGATCTCGGCAATCATCTCGTCCCGGACTACGTGACTTCGGTCAAGGAGGATGGATTTTACGGTTGGCCATGGTATTACATGGGCGGCCATCTGGACCCGCGTTTGCCCCAGCCCTGCGCCAATGGAACCGGCCCCCATCCGCAAGCGCCTGCGCTTACCGCCGACCAGGCAAGAGACTGCAAACGCGTCGACCTCGCGGCAAAAGTCATCACACCCGATGTTCTGGTTCAGCCCCACATGGCCTCGCTGGAGATGCTCTTCTACCCAGCTTCAGGCATCTTTCCCCGGCAATATTTTGGAGATGCCTTTGCCGCCGAGCACGGCTCCTGGAACCGCGCCCGACGCGCCGGTTACGAGATTATCCGGATTCCCATGCACGGTGGCCGCGCCGAGGGAAGTTACGAAGATTTTCTCACCGGGTTTGCGACCAAAGACGGTCAGGTGTGGGGCCGTCCGGTTGGCGTTGCCACAGGCCGCGACGGGTCGCTCTATGTCTCCGACGATGGCTCTCGAAGCGTCTGGCGCGTCACTTATAGCGGCAAGAAGCAAGCAAGTTCAATCGTTCATTGAGAACCCATTCCGTTGAGATGGGCGTTCACAGGACCGATGTTCCGAGGTCCGCTCAAACTTGCTCGACCAGCGCGTAGGTCCGTTGGCGACAGTTGACAGCTCGCGCTGCGGAAGATTGCGGCGGCGCCGGCAGCGGTTGTTTCTGCGCTTGCCAGCGCTTTGTCGGCTCCGTCCGCGACAAACGAGAGCCGTCTTCAGGGTGCAACGACCTGCCTCCGCCGCTGCTCGCTTGCCTTCTTGATTTCGTTCATGTCCCCGGCTGGCCGGATTTCGAAAATGTTGCCGTACTTCAGAGCCGGATGCTGGCCGATGAGCTGCACAGCATGATTCATGTCTCGCGCCTCAAGCAGGAGAATGCCGCCGAGCTGTTCTTTGGTTTCCGTGTAGGGACCGTCGGTCGTTGCCCCCTTCCCGTTTTTCCAGGAGAGGGTCAAGGCGGTCTCCGGAGGCTGAAGCGCTTCGCCGCCACCCCAGTGCCCGGTGGCGCGAAGATGGTCGTCGTATTCAAAGCATCTGTCGAACATAGTGTTGCGCTCGGCCTCCGTCATGCCGTCGAATTTGCCTTTGTCGTAGTAGCCGAAACAAACGTATTTCATTGTCCTTCTCCTCCTCCTTCCCGGTGAGAGCCAGCAGCGTAACTGCCGAAAATGTTGCCGTCACTGTTTCAAATAACGAAGCGCAACACTTCCCGATTCAAAGATCTTTGACTCGACAAGTTTTAGTTGCAGACTCTTCGGCAGGTTGACACCTTCAAGCAGCCGTCTTCCTTCTCCTGCAATGATTGGACTAATGACAAAACGAAATTCATCCACCAGGCCAAGCTCTATAAGTTGTGAAGGAATATCTACGCCGCCGGCTAAGATGTTTTTGCCGGGTAGTTGTTTCAGGCTAAGTATTTCGTCGTGAAGGTTCCCACGAACAATTCGCGCATTGCCGTCTTCAACACTGTCTAAGGATCGCGAAAAGACAATCTTGTTTGTGGCGCAGAATGCACGGGCAAATTCCGTATCCGCTTTTGTCTCGGATGGGCCTTTGAGGACATCCGGCCAATAGGGAACCATCAATTGATAGGTCTTGCGCCCAAAGATATGCAGGTCAGCCTCTTGTGTGAGCTGCGTAAAATATTCAAGCTTTTCATCGTCGACGGATTGCTTGGTGTGGTCGACACAGCCGTCGAGCGTAATGTTGATGGCATAGATCACATTTCTCATCGATTGACCTGACCTCCTCTTAGGTAACAACGCTGGTTTCGCTGCAGAGCTCGGGTTCCCGTTGGGTCAACGGCAGAGGCAAGTGAGTCGATGCAGGATCGGTAGCGGACAGGGCTACCGATCGCACCGGCTATGGATCCGTGGACGCTAGCGAGGCTATTTGTTGGCGGTTTGAAGGGACAGCTCAGCGCGTTTCTCAACTTTGTGCTGAATCTGCTCTTCGGACAGAACGGGGGCGAAGTCTTCCATCTCGAAGACCTGGCGAATTTCGATTTCCGAGTCACAGGCGTGCGGGCTGGGGCAGCGCTTGACCCACTCGATGGCCTCTTCGAGGGATTTGACCTGCCAGAGCCAAAAGCCGGCGACAAGCTCCTTGGCCTCGGTAAAGGGACCGTCGATGACGGTGCGAGACGTGCCGGAGAATTTGACGCGCGCGCCTTTGGAACTGGGATGGAGGCCGTCCATGGCGAGCACGACACCTGCCTTGATGAGCTCTTCGTTGAACTTGCCCATCTCGGCAAAGAGTTGCGGATCGGGGAGGGCGCCTTCTTTTTCCGACTCTGGGGTTGCTTTGACGATGACCATGAATCGCATGGGGAAGTCTCCTTTGGGTTAAGCGTTGGCTGGGGGCCTTGAGCTCGGGTTCCGCTATTTGTTGGCAGTCTGAAGTGGCAGCTCAGCCCGCTTCTCCACTTTGTGCTGGATCTGCTCTTCGGACAGGATGGGTGCGAAGTCTTCCATCTCGAAGACCTGGCGGATTTCGACTTCGGAGTCGCCGAGGGGATTGCAGTTGGGGGCGCGCTTGACCCACTCGATAGCCTCTTCGAGGGACTTGACCTGCAAGATCGAGAAGCCGGCGATGAGTTCCTTGGCCTCGGTGAAGGGGCCGTCAATGACGGTGCGAGTGTTGCCGGAGAATTTGACGCGCGCGCCTTTGGAGCTGGGATGGAGACCATCGAGGGCGAGCAGGACGCCAGCCTTCACGAGCTCTTCGTTGTACGTGCCCATCTCCAGCAGGAGCTGGGGGTCGGGGAGGGCGCATTCTTTTTCCGCCTCCGGGGTCGATTTGACGATGACCATGAATCGCATGGGGAAATCTCCTTTCGGTTACAAGTTCGAGGGTTGATGGTTGAGCGGCTTACTGTTTGAGCGGCTTGTTTTCGGGTTGCCGGTTTGTTCTGTACCCTGCTTTCACCCTATAGTCGAACGGACGGACAGGAATTCGACAAGGTGCGCAAGGAATTTTTTCTTGCGATCGGGAATCTTTGAAAAGCGCAGTGTTGCGGGGCCGCTTGAGCTGGAATGCTGCCAGCGAACGCCTCGAATCTTTACTTTTGATAGAATGTAAAGAGAGGAGTGTGTCGTCTTATGGAAGCTACGCTCAGTAGTAAAGGACAGGCTACGATCCCCAAAGCGGTTCGCGATCGCCTGCAAATCAAGCCGGGAGACCGTTTCAAGTTCTTCTTCCACCCGGACGGCGTGATCATTCTGCCCAAAATTTCAACTGCCAGGCTCAAGGGCATGATTCCAAGGCCGGCCCAACCGGCATCTCCTGAAGAAATCGATCGGGCGATTGCGGAAGGCGCTACAGAAAGATTTCGGCGAAGAAAATGATTGGTCTCGATACGAACGTCCTGCTGCGCTACCTTGTGCAAGACGATCCAAAGCAATCTCTTCGCGCAACGGAGATCATCGAGCGGCGCTTGACCGAGCAAGAACCGGGCTTCGTCAGCCTGTTAAGTATCCTTGAAGTTGTGTGGGTTCTCAAAAGCCTTTTCAAACGTTCCCGGCAGCAGATTGCGAACGATATCGAAATGCTGTTAGCGGCGGATACACTCGAGGTTCAGAATGAGCAAGAGGTCTATTAC
Organism: uncultured Occallatibacter sp.; assembly: GCA_964595345.1. Lineage (GTDB taxonomy): Bacteria > Acidobacteriota > Terriglobia > Terriglobales > Acidobacteriaceae > Telmatobacter. The sequence continues at coordinate 56,642 of CAZQPY010000006.1, read as the reverse complement.
GCCGTTGTATCGCTCCGCAATGGAATCGGAACATTCGAAGACGCCTTGATCGGCGCCCTCGGCGTCTGGAGAGGTTGTTCGGCAACCTTGACCTTCGATGAAGATGCCGCAAAACGGCTGCACGGGTTTCAACTGGGCTGATTGACTCCACCTCCCCGGCACAGACTTACCTCCTTGCGAAGCTCGGACGGGTGGCGCCGGTCCCGCTGAGATCTCCTGACCATTCCGAGGGTGCCCCCGGTCCCTCGCTTTTGGGGACCGGGGATGGAGGCACCGCGCCGCACAAGCTTTTCGGTTGGAGTATCCTCCCAGTGTATGAAAGGCGAGCGCATCCGTTATCAGCAAACGGGGGAGTTTCACTTCCTTACCTTCAGCTGTTTCCGGCGTAAGACCTACCTATCGACGGTCGCGGCGATGGAGCTTTTTGAAGATGCGTTGGAGCGCGTTCGGCTGCGTTATCTCTTTGCAGTTGCGGGTTACGTGGTCATGCCGGAGCACGTGCATCTGTTGGTCAATGAGCCAGCGCGCGGGCTCTTATCCAGAACCGTTCAGGCCCTCAAGCTGTCGGTTTCGATGCGCAGCCGCGAAAGGCCCTTTTGGCAGGCGCATTATTACGATTTCAACGTCTCATCGCACCAGAAGTTCGTGGAGAAGTTGCGCTACATTCATCGCAATCCGGTCAAGCGCGGCCTCGTTACCAAGCCCGAGGAGTGGCTCTGGTCAAGCTATCGCCATTATCAAACGGGAATGCACGGAACCGTAGAAATCGAATCGGAATGGACGGCCTGCGAGAGAGGCTGGCAACTGCCTGCGTGGATGCGCTACAAGCAGCTCGATTCCCCGTCCCCGGTCCCCAAAGGCGAGGGACCGGGGGCACCCTCGACTTGATCATGCAAGGCATAAGGCCGGAGCCTCCTGCCCACCGGACATTTTCTATTTCAGCTGGCGGGTGGCCTCGGTCCCAGTGAGGTCTCCAGACCGCACTGAGGGTGCCCCCGGTCCCTCGCATTTGGGGACCGGGGATGGAAGCGCCTACGAACATCCCTTATCCCAACCCCCGAATCCGCGCTTGCAGGAATTGGCGGGTGGCCTCGGTCCCAGTGAGGTCTCCAGACCGCACTGAGGGTGCCCCCGGTCCCTCGCTTTTGGGGACCGGGGATGGAAGCGCCTACGAACATTCCTTATCCCAACCCCCGAATCCGCTCCTGCAGGAATTGCCGCTCCGGTTCCTGTTGGGTCAGCGCCAGAGCTTTCTCATACGAATCCCGAGCCTCGGCGGCCTTGCCCAGCCTGCGGCACATATCGGCACGAGCGGAATGCGCCAGGTAGTAATTTGCCAATTCGCCCTGTGCCAACACCGCGTCGATATGCGCCAGCCCGGCCTCTGGGCCATCGCGCAGGCCAATGGCCACGGCACGATTCAGATGCACCACCGGCGAAGGCTGAATGCGTACCAATTGGTCGTAAATCGCAACTATCTGCTGCCAATCTGTCGCGGCCACCGATTCCGCCTGCGCATGAACGGCCGCAATCGCAGCCTGCAGTGTGTAAGGGCCGAAGCGGCGGGAGTTCAGGGCTCTCTGTACCAGTGACCGTCCCTCCGCGATCTGCGCACGGTTCCAGAGCGAGCGGTCTTGATTTTCCAGCAAGACCAGCTCTCCGGTGGGAGAGGTTCTGGCGGCGCGGCGGGACTCCTGGAGCAGCATCAGGGCAAGCAAGCCGATTACCTCCGGGGCCGGGATTTCCGGCTTTGGTTGGAAGTCGGCCAAGAGTCGTCCCAACCGAATCGCCTCGACGGTCAGCTCGGCTCGCGTTACCTCCGCGCCCGACGCAGCCGAGTAACCCTCGTTAAAGACGAGATAGATGACCTGAAGCACCGCGTCGAGCCGCTCCGGCAACTCCTGCGGCGTGGGCACCTCGTAGGGTATCGGCGTCTCTCGAATCTTGGTCTTGGCGCGCACGATGCGTTGGGCGAGCGCTGCCGGCGTCACCAGAAACGCCCGGGCGATCTCTTCCGTGGTCAGGCCGCAGACCTCTCGAAGGGTCAGCGCAACCTGTGCTTCCGGAGGCAGAGCGGGATGACAGCAGGTGAAGATCAGGCGGAGGCGATCGTCTTCGATCTCCTCATTCTCCTCAGGCGCGTCGTTAACACGCGCCTCCGCGTGAAGCGCAAGATCGCTCGGCGCTCCGTCGAAGCGCGCCCGCCGGCGGATCGCGTCGATGGCCTTGAAGCGGGCCGTTGAAATCAGCCAAGGACGCGGCTTGTCGGGAATGCCCGCCTGCGGCCAGGACTCCAGAGCGGCAGCGAAGGCCTCGTGCATCGACTCTTCGGCCAAGTCCAAGTCTCCGAGGAGGCGCACGAGCGTGGCCAGAACCCGGCCCGATTCGGTCCGGTAGAGAGTCTCGATGGTCCGGCTGAGTTGCTCGGGCACAGGCTGCGGCATGTACGCCAAACTAGCAAACGAAAGGGCAGAACGCAACTGCACTCCAGGGCTTTCCCGACGCACAAATCAGTTGCCCGTCACTGCAATTGTGGAACCGCTGTGGGCATGAGCAGATTCGATCATCGTGGATTGCCGGATGCGGTCGTGAGCGGAATCGATTTCGATCGACGAACGAAGAGGGCGGTTCGATCCGGCCAATGTTTTTAGATTGCGTGGGAGCGCGGCGGAAAACCGCACTCCCACGGTTGGGAAGCCGCTTAGAAGACGATCTTGCCGGCGAACTGGACCAGACGTGGAGTGTTCATTTGAACCTGGCCGGAGAACCCGCCAAAGTTGCCCGCACCGGCGGTATTGGCCGGTGGGCCGAACTGGGTGCGGTTAAAGGTGTTGAAGATTTCGGCGCGGAATTCGAAGCCAATCTTGTTGTCGGGGCCGAAGGTAGTGTGCTTGAAAGCGGCGAAGTCCCAGTTGGCTATGCCGTCGGCGGTCAGACTCGGATCGACGCGCGGTTCGTCGCCGAAGGTGTAAGCAGCGGGAGTGGTGAAGCAGGCCGAGTTGATCCAGCCATTCGGACCGGACAGGCCCCGGATGACGCGCGACTGGGCACTTCCACTGGTCGCCTTCTTGCATCCGGCAACCACGTTGGGACGCAAGCCGGGCGCGCCATAATAATTCGCGCCGCTGGGGGCGGTTTGGGTGGGTGAGGAGGATGCGAGAAGCCTGGACCATCGCATGAACCGTTCGGAAATTGAACAAGTCGGTTTTGAAAGGGCACGACTTTAGTCGTGCCGCTGACGGTGCTACTTTTTCTGCGGCTTTAGCCGCCGAGGGATGTTTTGGCAGCTTCAAAACATTCCCTCAGGGGCTGAAGCCCAAGGCTTTTGAGGCGAGCTTGCGGCACGACTAAAGTCGTGCCCTTTCAAAACCACTGCTTCGTATAGTTCAAAGACTTCATACGATTGCCCAAGTGGGGCGCCCAGCTTGTAGTAGCAGGCCGGGGCTTATGGCCCGCTGTTCCGCGCCGTCCATTTGTCCCGCGCCGTATGATAGCCTACTTCGCGTCAGCCGAAGGGCGCCAATTCTTGGTGCGGAGCAGGGATGAAGCAGACAAGGCGAGCATTCTTGTTGAGCACATTGCCGGCGGCCGCATCGGCTTGCTTTGCGCAGGGCGTGGTTCCCCACAAGATCGCCGCGCTGCCCAGGGGCAAGAGGTCGGGTCTGCCGTACGGCGCTCATTTTGTCGAAGTGGCAGGCAAAGCGGGCATCGGCTACCCGGTACTTTACGGCTCCCCGATTCCCAAGAATTACATCCTCGAATCGATCGGCTGCGGGTGCGCCTTTCTTGACTACGACAACGATGGATGGATAGATATCCTGGTGCTGGGCGGCAACAGCTTCTCAAAGCCTGACGCGGGCATCACCAACCTGCTGTTTCTCAACAATCGCGACGGCACCTTTCGCGAAGAAGGCGGCGTGCGCGGGGTGGCCTATAGCGACGACGGCCAGGAGCAGGCCGGGATGGGTCTGGCGGTGGGCGACACGGGCGGAAGCGGTCATCTGGATATTTTCAAAACCAATTTCGCCGGCGATCTTCCAGTGCTGTACCGCAATCTCGGGAAGGGAATCTTCGAAGACGCTACGCGCGAGAGCGGACTGGCAGTGGACAACCGCTATGTTTGCTGGGGAGCCGGTCTGGAAGACTTCGACAACGACGGATGGCCGGACATCCCTGTAGCCACAGGCCACATTTATCCGGAGCTGGAGAGCCGCTATCCGGACTCCCCCTATAAGAGCCCGCTGCTGCTTTATCGCAACCTGGGGCACGGCCGGTTTGGGGAGTTATACGACGAAGCCGGCACCGCGATTCTGGAGCCTCATTCCATCGTTGGCGTCCGCCAGATCTGTACTTGGGCGTCTATGAAAACACTCCAGTGGTTCTTTTTCCTTAATGGATTCATTACTATCGGGTCCAAGCATTACATTCTATTCAATTAGACTGCAGCGTCCTCGGGTATGATGAGGCCAACGCATTTGTATTACGCGTGGGCCCCATTTGTTCCGCGGAGAGATTTCGTGGATTCCGATAGAAACCATTCCGTCAAGGGTCCGCTGAGCGTCGCGTACAAGGAAGATTCGCGGCGCGCACATCCGCGACTCAAATTCAATGGGCGGGCTGAGATTCGGGTCCTGCCGGATGTGCAGAAGTTTTCGGGCACAATTGTCGACTTGAGCCTGGGGGGATGTTGCATCGAACTTGGCGGTCCCATTCGGGCCGATGCCTTTTGCCGCGTCGAGGTTCGTTTATGCGTGGAGGGGACCAACTTTCAGGTAGCCGGCATCCTGCGTCACCGACAGGACGGTTTCAGAGTCGGGATCGAGTTCACAGATGTCAGTGACCGCAAAGCGGAGCAGATTCGGGAACTGATCGTGTATCTGGTGGAGACGGCTAAGGCTAGACCCATCGAGCGGGACGGCGATTAGAATCACTAAGAAATGAATCGATCGCGCCATGCTCATCTCCCTACAGCATCCGCAGCTTTGCTCCAACCAAAAGCGCTGGAGTGTTATTGGGCCGCACATTCATCATCCACTGCGCATTGGTCTCAGCTTCCGGATAGTCGCCGACGCGACGTCCGCCTCGGCAAGAAACCCATAAGTCATCCCGTCGTTCGGCGATCGGCGATGCAGAACGGTAGCCCGGTCTCTCGCCTGGGCAAACTCATGTCCACTCAACATGAGCGCTACTTGAGTCCTTTGCAGCGAGAAGTTATGGGGCTCCAGCTTCAAGCCTTGAACAAGAGCGGCATCCGCACCCTCAAGATATTCGGGATCGGCTGGCTTGAGACATAATCCAAAAAGGCCGCCAGCGCGAAGCCGAACAAGCACAACGATCCGCGCCGACAACCCATCCCCTAGCAGCTTGTTGTTTCCATCGTCCCGCGTTGACGCCCATCGAGAGCGGCCAGAAGGTGAGCGAGACTTCCACAATGCCTCCCATGATGTAGTGGCAAGGAGACAGGTAAGCTGCCAGCGGATGTGAGACAAAGGTCAGCCAACCCAAACCGGCGAGCTCCAGTGAGAGTACCCGGTAATAGCCTCAGAAGTGGTATGGTGAGAATCGTCCACCAATCGCCCAGAGCTGAAGAGAATCGAGGTCACATTGAAGCGCTTGAAACATGGCAAAACGCTTTCCATCTTATTCGTATGCCTGATGGCAGCGTCCTTCGACGGGTTTGCGGAAAAGAATCCAGTTAAACAAGCTCGGATCGATCGAGCTCAGATCGTCAATCCCACCGCGTCGTTTCTGGATGTAGCTGCGCGCAGGGCCGAGCTTGCATCCGCCACGAATCCACGCGTGCTTCTGGCTCTCAAAGACAAGCATGGCTGCACCAACTCAGAGCAGCCTGATCCGCCGGCTGGCCGCATGGTCATTCCACACCACTATCTCACCGGCAGCAACGGGCCGGTCAATCCGGAAGAGGCTAAAGCCACCGACCCCTATCGGAGGCTTCAGTATGCGGTGACGGACGGCGCCAGCCGCTACGTGGCCACAGGCGATCACGCGGAAGCCGCTTGCGTGGCCAGCCTGCTTGCACGCTGGGCTGCGTCCAAAGCGCTGCTGGATTACACCTACCGTGAGAGCAGTCAAGCGTGGTACCAAGTGGAGTGGACCCTTGGCTCCATTTCGCTGGCATATTCCATTGTGCAATCCGATCCGGCCGTTTCCGCCGATCGGAGAAGTCGGATTCTCAGGTGGATGCACGATGTATCGGACCATATGTTCGATCAGGACCCGCATCCCGATGAACCTGCGCGCGAGAATAATCATGCCTACTGGCGCGCGCTTTGCGCCGCATCGGTTGGTATTCTGACCAATGACGCCGGGCTGTACCGCCGTGCGCTGAAGCAATACGAACGCGCCATCGGTCAGATGAACTCAGACGGCTCGTTGCCGCTTGAAATGACCCGGCACGAGAATGCTCTGCACTACCAGAGCTTTGCGCTCGCACCGTTGGTCATGATCGCCGAGCTTGCCGCGCGCCAGGGAACCGACCTTTACAGCGTGCGCGTCAACAACCGCACGATCGCGGATGCCGTGGATTTTCTGGTGCGTGCCTCTGCCAATCCCGGCTTGATGAAGCAGTACGCATCCGAACCGCAGAGCTTCTCGCTCTTCTCCGGCGAAAGGCCACCGGCATGGCTCGAGTTCTGGGCCGCTCGTCATCCGGGCAAGCCGTGGGACAGCCTGCTGACTCAGCCTCTATCCGACTCCAACCTCGGCGGAAACGTTACTCTCTATGCCGCTCCCGTGAAGTAACTTTGTCTTGCGAAGGCGCTCCTTGAACGCGGGGAAAGGATCCGGTCCGATTGCGATCGATGCCAGCGCGTTGTGAGTTAGGCAAGAGTCCTCTGTGGTGCGCAAAGACCGTTGCGACTTTGGAAATTTGGTCCAGTCAAAACGGACCGATCCGAGATCGTCGCGAAAAGGGAATACTGGATCGTCTTCCGCGCCGATCAGACGGTCGCGACCCGTCCCTGCAAACTCCAGAAGGGCCATCTCGCATCTAGCGGCTTCCTTCAAAAGGTGCGATCGAAACTGCCCCGGCAAGAAGTCTTGAGACAGGCATCCCTGCGAGCCGGGGTAATCCCAATAGGGAGCGAACGTTTTCGGGTACCGATCGATGGAGAAGTGAAGTGCCATCGACGCGGCTCACGGAATCGATTTTGCAACGGGCTCCAGAAGTGGGTTCACAGTCGGATAACACAAAAGGAAATCGTAGCCGTCTGCCGAGTAGATCAAATATATGCGCATAGAACCGCTTACGAACAAAATGACACCATAGTTCCATTTCGCAAACAGAAACGGTCGGGCCGGACACAAGCCTCAAACGCACAGCTGTGGCGCCCTGTCGATGCGTAATGGAAAGTCGCCTCCGGGTAAGATTTGCTGAGTCACGGGACCGATTCGGGCTTTTGACAGCAACCGGTCCCCAACACCATCGGGGGGCGACCCTTGCGATGGCCGGGCTGGGGGCAACTGTTGTTTTGTTCGAGATGCTCTGGCCGAGAAATTCACCGCCAAACATAGAGGCCCCGAGGCTGATAACCTCTGGGCCTTCATGCGTGTATGAGACCGGGTTACTTTGCTGCAGGGGCGACCAAAGCGGCTTTGGCCGCCTTAGCTGCCTTGTTCTTTTCCCGCTTAACCTTGGCCCAGCGTTTTTGCTGTGCAGCGGCGATCCGGGCCCGGCCCTCATCGCTCATGCCCCCCTTAGCAGCCTTTTTTGCCGGCGCCTTGGTTACCTTGGCTGTCTTAGCCGCGACTGTTTTAGCCTTGGGTGCAACAGCCTCACCTTTCAAACACAAGGCGCGAGCCTTCTGCAAGGCGTTGATGCCACGATCGATTTCAGCCATCAATTGTTTCGTACTCATTCATAATCCTCCGCTTTAAGTTTACACGGGTTGTGGATATGGTTAGCTTGTCCGCGATACAAATCCGGATTCTCTTCGTGTATTTATATGCCGTAACCACAGGAAACGTTTGTAAGCTTGATTCATGGCGATCGGTACGCGGGGCCATCGAAAGCGACATGAAGCTTTTTAGGTTGCGCACAGGGAGTCGGCCAGCGCACCGAAACATCCGTCCTATGAGTGCCTGAAAGCGGTGCTCGGTAGCAAAGGATTCGACAGCTTTCCGGAGATCTAGCGCCTTGTAGAGCTTGGGACAATGGCACGCAGACGGTTTCTCTCTTTTGCATCCGGTTTTCTTTGCAAGTCTGCTCTATCCTCGTATGCAGGAGGGGGCTCATGTTGTTTTGCAGATACGGATTTCTGGCCTCGGTTGTGTGGTTTGCGCTGGGTGTAGGGACCGGGCGTGCACAGGACGCTGCGACGAATGCCTTTCGCACCTCGGAGCGCTGCATGGTTTGCCATAACAATCTGAAAACCGCCAAGGGAGAAGACGCCTCGATTGGCACGGCATGGCGGAGCAGCATGATGGCTAACTCCTCGCGCGATCCGTATTGGCTGGCCAGCGTGCGCCGCGAGACCCAGGATCATTCCGGAAATTCAGCGGCCATTCAGAACGAGTGCGCCACCTGCCATATGCCTCTAGCGCATCGCATAGACCAGGCCGCGGGCCACGATACCGCGGTCTTTGCGCATTTGCCCTTTAAGGCCGAAAATAAATCCGACGCCGCGGCAGAGGGCGTCTCCTGTACGGTTTGCCATCAGATTCAGCCCACCGGGCTAGGAACGCCAGCGGCTTACAACGGAAATTTTCAGGTTGCCAGCTTGAACGACTCTGTGCGAACCCTCTTCGGCCCCTTTCCAGTGGATGCCATCAAGGTTCAGCCACTGCATTTGAGCGGATCCGGTTATTCGCTGAGCACTTCGAACCATATGCGGGAGGCCGCGCTATGCGGCAGTTGCCATACGCTCTTCACCACCTCGCTAGGCGCGGATGGCAAGGCCGTGGGAACGCTGCCGGAACAGATGGTGTATCTGGAATGGCAGCATAGCGACTTCCGCGACAAGCAAAGCTGCCAGCAGTGCCACATGCCGGAGGTCGGCGATCCGGTCAAGATTGCAATTCTCTACAGCGACCCGAAACAAGGCGTGCGCCGTCACAACTTCGATGGATCGAACTTCCTGATGCTGCGGATTCTGAACGCGCATCGCAACGAACTGGGCGTTGCCGCGCCGGATGCGGATCTGGAGGCAGCGGCCAGCCGTACCGTTGCATACCTGCAATCGCAGGCTGCGCATCTGTCGGTAGGCTCGGTCGAAGTTGCGGAAGGCGAGGTTCGGTTTGCGGTGAAGGTGGAGAATCTGACTGGTCACAAACTTCCCACCTCGTTCCCTTCGCGGCGTGCCTGGTTGCACGTTACGGTGACGGCGACAGATGGGCGAACCATTTTTGAATCGGGCAAACTCAACACCGACGGGTCGATTGCGGGTAATTTGAACGACACCGATCCGGCCCGTTACCTGCCTCACTTTACGATCATCAATTCTCCGAATCAGGTGCAGATCTTTGAGCCTATCCTGGGCGATGCGGCAGGCAAGGTGACGACCGGGTTGTTAACAGCGACGCAGTATCTGAAGGACAACCGCATTCTGCCTGCCGGTTTTGACAAGGCAACGGCATCCGCCGATATTGCCGTTCGCGGCGAGGCGGCTACCGATCCCGGGTTCCAAGGCGGCAGCAGCATAACCAAATATCTGATTCCCGCCGGAGGGGCACCTGGGCCGTTCAGGATTGCTGTTGAATTACTTTACCAGCCCATCGGCTACCGCTGGGCGCGCAATCTTGCGTCCGTGCAGGCGGACGAGACGCAACACTTCGTGAAGTATTTCGATCAAGCCGGGGCGAATTCGGCCGTGGTGCTGGCGCATGCGGAAAACGAGAGCGTGCAGCCGTGAGGTCAGCTACCGCGCTGGAGCCCTCCTGAATTGGACTTTGTCCCGGCCAATTGGAACCTGTATTTCGGCTGTCAGGATTCTAATTTGCTCCAATCATTGGCGACTGAAATGGATGCCAGCCAGGAAATCCATCCTCGGTGATCCGAGTTATCAATCTTTGCATTTGTTTCCCTCGCAGGGTTCGCAACTCGACGATACCGACGTTCATAGCGTGATCGGGTTCAAGACGGATACCTCGGTTCGCGTCGCTTTGCGCCCAAATTGCAATTCGGCGTTGCTTCCAGGTGGAATCCAGGAACGGATCTTTGATAAACTCCAGTCTCAAGCCTTTGTTCGTCGCCGATCCTTTTCCCCTGACCGGATTGTGGAGTGAACGGATGCCTATCAAATTGAATGTGAATAACATTCCCGCAACAGTGGACGTGTCGCCGGATACGCCCCTTTTGTGGGTGCTGCGTGACGCATTGAACCTCAAAGGCGCCAAGTACGGGTGCGGGATTGGTCTTTGCGGCGCATGCACGGTCCTTGTGGCCGGGCGCGCGGTGCGATCCTGTATGACGCATGTAGGATCCGTAACGGGCGAGCCAATCACTACCATTGAAGGGCTTTCGCCGGATGGATTGCACCCGGTTCAGGTCGCCTGGGAGGCGCTGGATGTGCCGCAGTGCGGTTACTGCCAGGCTGGGCAGATCATGTCTGCCGCCGCCCTGCTGGCGCGCACGCCTCATCCCACCGACGCGGATATCGATGTGGCCATGAGCGGCAACCTATGCCGCTGCGGAACCTATACGCGTATTCGCCAAGCCATTCACGAAGCTGCGGATGCGAGCGCCGCTGTTTCGACGAAGTGAAAGGAGGACACCCGATGCGCATGGATCGCAGATCGTTTTTGCAGTTAACGGCCCTCGCGGGCGGCGGCCTCTTTTTGGAGCTTTATCGCCCGCCGCTCACCGCGGCTCAGGGACCGGGAACACCGCCGGACCTCAAGCCACAGGCCTTCATCCGCATCGCTCCCGATGGTGTGGTGACCATCATGGCGCGCGCCTCGGAGTCGGGCCAGGGCATGCGCAACATGTTGCCCATGCTGATTGCCGAGGAGTTGGATGTCGATTGGAAGGATGTTCGCGTCGAGCAGGCCGATCTGAACGAGAGGATCTACGGGCGTCAATTCTCCGGAGGCTCGCATAATACGCCCCAGGGCTGGGAGCCGATGCGCCGCGTCGGTGCGGCCGGACGCCAGTTACTGATCGCCGCTGCTGCACAAACATGGGGTGTTTCGGCGGAGGAGTGCACGACGCAGCCGGGCCGGGTGCTTCACACGACTTCGGGACGTTCGGCGGGATACGGAGAACTTGCCGTCAAAGCCGCGGCCCTACCCACGCCTGCGCTGAGCAGCGTCAAGCTCAAGGATCCCAAGGATTACCGCATCATCGGCCACTCGCAGCGAGGCGTCGACACGCACGCGATTGTCACCGGCAAGCCGCTCTTCGGTATCGATGTTGAATTGCCGGGGATGTTGTACGCGGCGATTGAGAAGGCTCCTGTGTTTGCCGGCAAGGTGAAGAGTGCGAACGTCGACGAGATCAAAAAACTGCCGGGTGTGCGTCTTGTTCTGGTGATCGATGGCGGCATTACTCCCGCCGCATTGACACCGTGGGAGCCGGGCATGGAGCCGGGCATCGCTATCGTAGCCGACAGCTGGTGGCAGGCGCAGATGGCGCGTAAACAACTCAAGGTTGACTGGGATCTTGGCCCTGCCGCGACACAAAGCACCGAGGGCTTCAAGAAACGTGCGGATGAACTTCTCAAGACCCAGCCCACGAATTCCCTGCGCAAGTATGGCGATGTGGAATCCGCGCTCAAATCATCGGCCAAGGTGGTCGATGCGACGTATGAGTACCCCTTCATTGCGCATGTCACGTTGGAGCCCCAAGGCGCCACAGCGCACTGGAAAAATGGCAAATTGGAGATGTGGTCCACCAGTACGCTGCCTGGCAACGGCCTCTCTCTGGTTGCCAAAACTCTCGGCATCCAGGAAAGCGATATCACCACCCACATGGTGCGCTCCGGCGGGAGCTTTGGCCGACGCCTCCAGAACGACTACCTGGTCGAGGCTGCCTGGATCGCAAAGCAGACCGCCCTGCAGATAGACGCGCCGATCAAGCTGCTCTGGTCGCGCGAAGACGACATAGCACACGACCCCTTCCGTCCCGGCGGAACGGTAGGCCTGAAAGGCGGCCTCGATGCGCACGGCAAGCTAACTGCCTGGCGGCATCACTTCATCACCTATGGCGACGAGACAAATGCGACCTCCGGCGGTGGCATCGGTCAGGATACCTATCCTGCCGGTTTTCCGCCGGCTTATGCGCTTTACATCTCGAAGCAGCCCCTCATGCTGCGCACTGGAGCGCTTCGCGCACCGGGTGACAACGCCTACTGTTGGGTAGCGCAGTCATTCATCGATGAGCTGGCCTTCGCTGCGGGGCGCGATCCGCTCGAATTCCAGCTCGATCTGCTCGACAACAAGCAGTCCCCCTGGTCATCGAGCGAACACGACCCCGTGGGAGATCACGAGCCCTCGGGACAAGAAGCTCTCATCCCGGAGCGGTTCAAAGGAGTGCTTGAGTTAGTCGCGGAAAAGTCAGGCTGGGCCAAGCGGAGCAAGGAGCCGGGCAGAGGAATGGGCATTGCCGCATGGTTTTGCCACTTGGGCTACTTCGCTGAAGTTGCCGACGTAAGCGTCGACGCACAAAACAAAGTCACAGTGCATCGGGTTTGGGCCGCCGGAGACGTGGGGAGCCAGATCATCAACCCTGCTGCGGCGGAGAGCATGGCGCAGGGCGGTATCTTGGAAGGCATGAGCCACATGGCACAACAGATCACCCTGGTCAACGGCAGAATCGAGCAGTCGAACTTCCATAACCACCCACTGATGCGCATGAGGCAAGCTCCGAAGATCGAGGTCTACTGGCGCAAGACCGACTATGCTCCGACTGGCCTGGGTGAGCCAACTCTGCCGCCGATTTTGCCTGCGGTAACCAATGCGATTTTCGCTGCCACTGGGAAAAGAATTCGCACGCTTCCGCTCAAGCAGAGCGACTTCAGTTGGGCTTGAGACTGGCTTGCGGGAGATCGCCTGCGCGGCGCCGCGTACTTCGCAGAGCGTGGGCGCGGTGGCTCCGACAAGAGCTTTCTGGATCTCTGTGACAACTTGGATAGGTCCTGCAAAGTCGGTGGAGCACATTTCTCGATGCGGCTGCCGGACACAGGGCCGGGGCGCAAACTGACGCAATCTTATGCAATGCACGATCGCAAATGCACTCATCGAGTGTGGATTCGTATAGAAATGTCGCCCCGCGATCACAGATCTGCCATGAGAGTTAAATGATTTTCAGGGAGAGATAGGAGTCCGATGCCGACCGCTGCCGAAATGCTCGTACAAAAGTTGGTTGATCTGGCCCGGCAATGCTGTGCCGCGGATTTGAACGAAGCCGAGACCGCCATCCTCTGCCGCTCGGTTGGACCAGACAAACTGACCGACAGCGCGACCGATGCCGCGCGACCCGAGGTACGCGCGGGCCTTCTGCGTTGGCTGGCGACCAACGCGGATGCGGCGCTACTGCTGGATCCGAAGGGGTTGCGGGTCAACTCGGTTACGGTTACTGGAGATCTCGATCTGGCCGAGTGCAAGCTCGCTATTCCGGTGGCTTTCTGGCAATGCACATTTCCCAACCAGATCAACTTCGACTCGGCGCGCACGCGCAGCATCACGCTGTGGAACTGTATTCTTAAGGCCGGGCTGAGCGCCAGCGGGATCTCGGTGGAAGGGTCCTTCTCGCTCACCTATTCAAGCGTGATGGGTACGTTGAGTTTGCCAGGGGCCACAATCACAGGTGGTTTGGAGCTATCAGGCTCCTGCCTCGATGCCAAAGGCGACGACGCCGACTCGCCCGATTCGTTGATTGCCTACGACGCCACGATCGGTGGCAGTGTCTATCTCGGCCGTGGATTCTGGAGTTACGGCTCGGTCCAGCTTTACAAGAGCAGCATCGGAGGATTTGTCGAGTGCGCCGGGGGCGATTTCGGCAACCTCAGCCTCCACAATGCGGTCGTTGGCGGTGATTTTGTCTGGTACGGGATTCGCCATCCGGAGCGGGCCTGGCTCGACTTGAGCGGAGCGCGCATCAAACACATTCTCGACGACAAGCCCGGTTGGCCACGGCAAGACAATCTCCTGCTCGACGGCTTGGAGTATGACGAGTTGAGCTTCTATGTCACCCCCACTCCACAGCAGTTGGAGAAAAGCCTTCTGCCCGAAGAACTGCCCCTGCGCGTCGATGAGCGAGTCGAATGGCTGATGCGCCAGAAGCCAGCGCTTCAGTTCAATCCCCAACCCTGGCTGCAGTTGCAGAATCAGTTTGCGAAAACGGGCGATCTGGCAGGGCAAAAGCATGTGCTTTATCGACTGCAGTCTCTGCGCGCGGAGCAAAGCCGGCCCCCTTGGAAGGAGTGCTTGAAGGCCTATGCCTGGCTGCGCGAGTCGCCGCTGCGCATCCTTTACTCGATTACGTTGGTGGTTGTGCTGGGCTGGGCAATCTTCGGTATCGCCGGTGCAAGCGGATGGATGGCCCCTACCGAACGAGACGCTTATGTGAATTGGGCCACAGACAAGGTGCCAACCAGCGCCTACCCAAGGTTCCAGCCGTTCGTCTATTCGCTAGAAAACTCACTGCCGCTGGTAAAACTTGGACAGGATGATCGATGGGCTCCCGATCCACCCTTTCACGAGCCGCGCCGTCTTCCGGTGTATTGGCTGTTGATGTGGTCGCGTTGGATTCTGATTCTGATGGGCTGGTTACAGGCTACTGTGCTGGCCGCGGCTGTCTCCGACCGCTTCAAGCAATAGCTGCCCGGCTTCACCGCACTGACCTCCTCGGCAGCATGCCCGGCGACAGTACGGTATGCATGATTGCGCAGGAGTCTGCTTCGGCGATCGTGCGCCTTGTTTCGACGCTGCGCAGTGAGATGTTTGCTTTGCGCCCCGTTGGATAAAGACTCCTGTAACGAGCATGAGTCGTGGATTGGCCGGAGCCGCACGATTGAGAAGTTCTGCAAGCTTCGTTCAACCCGCAAGCGGGCGCTCGGCTGCAGCAGTGGCAATAGGACGGGAAGAGTCATTGCGGTGCGCCTCATTTGTTTGGCGCGATCTATGCCAGCGATCGATAGAGATTCTTTCGTGTCGAGCTGAAATCGACCTACAGACATTAGCCACTCCTACTGGCTGCTATCTGCCAACTAACTATGTCTCAAGCATCACCCTTGCTTTTCCGCCGGGATGACCTACCAATAAACTCGCGTCTAGAGCCTGCTTCAGCGTTTTATGGATAGATACATTTCATCTTCCCCTAAAACTCACCCATGCTATAATCGGCGCGTCGCGGACAAGAATATCCCCCCGATCTACCGCCCCTCGCGATTACATTCCTTGCCCTGTCGACAAAGGAGTTGGATGCTATGCGAATCAAGTCCGGTTTCCCCAGGCTGCTTGCCGTGAGTCTCCTTGCCCAGGCGTTCTTCGCACACTGCCCTGCGCAAACAAGTTCCGTCCCTGCGCGGTCCTTGCAAGAGGAAAGCTCCGCGCATGCCACGCCAGAAAAAGCCGCAAGCGCTGAGGTGGAATATGGCAAGCTGCCCCTGAGCTTTGAGGCGAACCAGGGCCAGACCGACCCGCAGGTCAGATTCACCGCACGCGGCGCGGGTTACTCGCTCTTCCTGACGGATTCGGCCGCTGTCCTCACACTTGCAAGACCAGCCACGCAAGCACAGTCGACGTACACATCGGATGCAATTCGCATGGAGCTTGTCCGCTCCCGGCGTAACGCAAGCATTGCCGGCACAGAACAACTACCTGGGACAGTGAATTACTTTGCGGGCAGCGACTCTTCGCGCTGGCACACGGGAGTGCCGACCTACGCCCGCGTGCGCTACAGCGATGTTTACGACGGCATCGACCTTGTCTATTACGGCAACCAGAGTCGGCTTGAATACGATTTCGTGGTCAAGCCGAAAGCAGACCCGCGCGCCATCCGCCTCCATTTCACCGGCGCAGACAGGCTCATTCTTACCCCGGCTGGAGATCTCGCACTCAAAGGCATTCACGGCCCGGTCTTCTTCTACAAACCCATCGTTTACCAAGTCAGGGACGGCCGGCGCGTTCCGATTCCTGGCAACTTCACGCTGCTCTCCAGCCGCGACGCCGGGTTCACACTCGGAAGCTACGATCACTCCAGCGATCTCATTATCGATCCCGCCCTGAACTACACGACCTACTTAGGCGGGAACATTTACACAACCGTCAATGCTCTCGCCATCGATGGAGTTGGAGACGCCTTTGTCGCCGGCTACACTGGCGGGCTCGACGATTTTCCTGTGACCACCGGAGCCTTTCAGACTACGCCGCCGGGAGCGTTCATTTCCAAGTTGAATCCGGAGGGCACCGCGCTGATCTACTCCACCTATCTTGGAGGAAGCCAGAGCGCAACCGTCAATGGGATTGCCGTCGACAGCAAGGGAGATGCTTTTGTCACCGGCACCACATTCTCGTATGACTTTCCAATTACTCCGGGAGCCTTCCAGGCCCACAAGAGAGCCAATAACGGAACCGTATTCATTACTGAGCTGAACCCCGCAGGCAGCGCACTGTTATACTCCACCTACCTGGGGGGAAGTTCGTACGATTTCGGCAATGCCATTGCGATCGATAAGTCGGGAGATGCTTACATTGCGGGTTTCACTTATTCGAGCGACTTTCCAACTACGCCCGGAGCATTCCAGAAATCGGATCCCGGCGGGCCGAACAGCTTCGCCAGCAGTTTTGTCGCCGAGATGAACCCCACCGGCACCGCGTTGATGTACTCGACTTACCTGGGCGGCAGCGGCAGCGATCAAGCGCTAGCGCTGGCCCTCAATCAGAGCGGGAACGCCTATGTCGTCGGCGCCGCCGGTTCGACGGACTTTCCAGTAACTCCCGGGGCCTATGAGACTACAAACATCGCCGGCACATCCGGATTCATTACGGAACTTGAATCCGACGGCTCGGGTCTCGTTTACTCCTCCTATTTGAACCTCGGGCCAGCGGGCGCCGTTGCACTGGACGGCGATTTAGATGCCTATGTGGCAGGCACCGCGGCCACCAATGCTCCCGCATCCCCCGGCGCATTTCAACTCTTCAATCTTCAGGGGAACTCCAATATCTACATCGCCAAACTGAATCCGTCCGGCTCCGCGCTCGGCTATTCCACATACCTTGGCGGCTCTTATCCGGCCTATTGGCCGGGCTTTGGAGGGTTTTCGGATGACTTCTACCCACAGCCCGTCGCCATTGCCGTGGATAGCGACGGGGACGCCTACGTTGCCGGCACCTCGAACACCCCCGATTTTCCCACCACGCATGGAGCGAGACAGGGATCGAACCAGGCTCTGATCGGTTACGAAGATTCGACGCTGCAAACCGAGCCTGTTTACGGAGACAACGCATTTATCACAGAGCTGAACCCGAGAGGCACCGCTCTGATTTACTCCACTTACCTGGGCGGTTCGCTGACTCGCGGTTCCGAAGGTGGTGACGGGGCCGATTATGCCACCTCCATTGCGCTCGATGCGAGCGGGCACATCGTTGTCGCAGGCTCGGCGAACTCCTCCAATTTCCCGGTGACGCCGGGCGCGTTTCAAACCACCAACAAAACGGTAAGTAATCCAAATACGGTTCAGCAGACCGGGTTCGTGTCGAGGTTTGAGCCAAAACGTGTCGCGGGCGAGCGCCATGTAGAGATGCCGACATTCTCGCCGGGGCAGGGATCGTACGCCACTCCGCAGTCGATTGCCCTTACCGACTCCACGCCGGATGCCAGCATCTATTACACGCTGGATGGCAGCACGCCGAATAAGTACTCCACCCTTTATGTCAGTGGCGCACCAATTCCCTTTAGCCAGTCCACAACCAACACGATCAATGCCATCGCCGTTGCCGACGGATACTTCGACAGCCTGGTGGCATCGGCGACATTCGTCATCGACCCGGCTTCAGCCTCGGTTCCGACCTTTGCGCCGCCGCCGGGAAAGTACCTCGGATCGGCAAGCGTAACGCTCAGCGATACGACGCCCAACGCGGTCATTCACTACACGCTGGATGGGAGCACACCGCTGGCCAGTTCGCCGATTTACACGACAGCGCTCGCGCTCGCCTCGACGACCACCGTCAAGGCCATCGCGACAGCCAACGGCTACTGGAAGAGTTCAGTCGTCGCTGCGCAGTACAGTATCATTCCGCAAGCGCCGACTCCGGTAATCAGCCCGAGCGGCGGGTCCTACCCGGCCAGTCAACTTGTCACCATCACAGATGCCGACGCGACGGCCACCATTCGGTACACCACAGACGGATCTACGCCCACGCCGACTTCGCTCTACTACTCGAAGCCGTTCCCATTGGCTGGCGCGACCACCATCCATGCGATTGCGATCGCTACCGATGAAGCTGCCAGCGAAGTGGCGACGGCCTCTTTCTAAGTGCCAGGCATCATCCCCAAGGCGGCCGGCAATGGGGAAGAACGATGCAGGAAGGACGGAATGCCGGCGCCCGTATCTGAAGGTCATCTCTCCTCCCGGCGCCATGGCTTTCAATACGGGTTGTTTGGATTGGCGATCCGGACCAGATGATTGCCGTTGTCCGCGATGAAGACGTCGAGTTGGGAATCCACCGCGATGCCCATGGGTTGCGAGAGTTCGGTCATAGGGCAGGCCATACCGTTTCCGTTGTAACCTCCAGGGAAAAAGTAGGGTTGATATGACCCGTAATTCGAGGCAAACGGCACCCCGTAGACGAGCCATGAGAATATTGGAGGTGGGAACGTCTGTGCTTGCGACATATCTGTGCCCGTGGCTGTGTAGATTGTGCCTCCCGGAACGATCGCGCGCACGCGACAAATCAATATCATGCAGATTGCACCTTCAGAAATCCTTACCTCCAACGGACGCTTGCGTCGAGTGGCGACGAACGACGCGCCAGCCTTTTCGGAGATGAATGCTGACCCACGGGTGATGAAGTTCTTTCCGCATCCATGGTCTCTCGAAGAAAGCCGCGCGGCCCTTGAAGAGATTGAGTTGGGATTTGCCCAGAGAGGATTTGGCATATACGCTCTGGAGTGCGAAGAAGAGTTCGCCGGAATCGTCGGACTTTCCGTGCCGACGTTCGACGCCTCCTTCACCCCATGCGTAGAAATATTGTGGCGTCTTCTTCCCCGCTTTTGGGGAAGAGGTCTGGCATCTGAAGCTGGCGTGGCTGTTCTCAAAATGGCATTCCAAACGTTGCGTATGCCGGAGGTCGTGGCGTTTGCGGCAGTGGGAAACGTGCGATCGATCCGAGTCATGGAACGGATCGGAATGGAATGGGACCGACAGAAGTATTTCGATCACCCCGCGGTTACCGATATCCGTTTACAGCGACACGTCCTGTATCGGGCAACGCAGAGCCTCTCCGTTATCAAGTGACCGGCTCCCCTTCCCCAGTACCGGGCCCTCCCAAGGACTCTGGAAGGGGCCGAGGACGAGTAGCCGGCGGGTTCTTACTGGAACCCGGAATCGCTGGCTCCAGCAGGGTTGGCAACGCGGTTTGTCTTGCTCGCGTGAGTTCGCCATTTGCCCTGCAAGATCGGCCAACGCTTGCTTACTTATACTTGGACTTTGCGACTCCGATACCGCCTTCCTGGAACAAGACAAGTTCAAACGGATTGCTCTTGACTGTGAGCGTTCGCTGATGGGTGTGTCGCCATGCGTCCATCGCGCAGAAAGCCTGTCACGCCATTGCGCCCAACATCGATGAAGATCGGCAAACTACTCCGAACGGAGCGCTTCCACGGCATTCACTCTGGCAGCGCGCATTGCCGGCACAGCAGAAGCGGTTACGGCCGCAACGAATATCGCCACTGCGGACGCAACGAACGCGAGTGTGCCGGGCTGGTGGATCTCTGCGACGTATTTGCCGATGGCGCGCGCAAGAACAAAGCCTGTCACCACGCCCGCACCCACGCCAATACCGGCCATCGCCGCACCCTCGGCAAGAACATTGGTCAGAATATGCCGGGGTAACGCGCCTAGAGCCATGCGGATTCCGAACTCGCGCGTTCTGCTGCTCACGGAAAAGGCAAGAACGCCAGCCACTCCGACCACGGAGATCAACAGCGCCACTGCCGCGAATCCGCCAAACACAATCGCATTCAAACGGTCCGGTGTGAGCACCTCGGCGCGAACGTCGCCCAAGGTGCTGGCCTTCTCCACTGGCTGGTCGGCGGACATCTCGTGGATCGTTCTGGAAATGGCGGGAACCATCGCGTAAGCATCGCCATGCGCGCGCACAAACAGGCGGCCATTCCAGCCTTCTTGCTCAATCGGCTGATAGATCGTCATGGCCGGTGCAGGAATGATGTTTTCGTCATCGAAATCCGGCACTACGGCTACGATGCGCCTAGGTTCGGTGCTGATGCCGATGAACTTCATCACCCCGTCGGTCCACCAAAGTTTACGGTTCAGGGCGTTCTGTCCCGGGTAGAGCAACTGCGCCAGACTCTGGCTGATGATTACCACGCGTTCCGCGCCGTCCTTGTCGCCGTCGTTGAAGTCCCGCCCTGACGTAATCGGTACCCCCAACGTAGCGAAGAATCCCGGCGATACGGTACGGAATCTGGCGCGGAAATCCTGCCCGTCCGCGCGTCGAGCGCCGAGGGCCGCGAAGGTGAAGTTGAGGTTGCTTCCCTGCTCGTCACGCCACGGGGCGATGAAACCAGACGATACGTGCTCCACCCCTGGCAGCGCGCCAATCCGGCGTTGCACGTCCCGATAGAACTCGTACACCTGTTGC
Organism: uncultured Occallatibacter sp.; assembly: GCA_964595345.1. Lineage (GTDB taxonomy): Bacteria > Acidobacteriota > Terriglobia > Terriglobales > Acidobacteriaceae > Telmatobacter. The sequence goes on along the minus strand of CAZQPY010000006.1, from coordinate 35,861 downwards.
GGCGTCTTCCCATACGACATCACCGGCAGATTCATAGCCAATACGTTGGCGGATTCGAAGGGAGGCCTGGTCTGCTCCAACACAAACAGTGTCTTCATCAGCACGCAAGCCCCTGCCAGTAAGAGGAACGAGGCCGCGATCTGTGTAACAGCAAAGACGCGTAAACGCTGGCTGCTGCCTCCGGCCACACGTGTCCCTCGACCTGAGAGCCCGCCCTGCGGAGTATTCGCGGAAGGCAGCCGCGGAATGAATGCAAGAAAGACCGCAGCGATCAGCGCCAGCCCAATCCCGAACCACACCATGCTGAAATCGAGAGTAAGGTCGTTGGCGCGCACGGAGAAGCGCGCTGCATAGCGGCCCAACACAGCCACCATCGGCACGGCCAGCGCAATTGCCGCTACCGCGCCGCTGACGCACAACACCAGGCTCTCCGCCAACAACGAACGGCGAAGCACGGCATTGCTGGCCCCCAACGCGGCCCGCACGGCCAGTTCAGGCTCGCGGCGCACAGTTCGCGCAAGCACCAGGTTCGCCACGTTCGAGCTTGCAATCACAAACAGCAAGCCCGACGCCGCAAACAACACCCACAGAATTGTGTTGGCGCGCGCATTGATCTGATCGTGCATCCGCGTCACATCGATCTGGTAATGGTCCCCGGGTTTGTAAACTTCGGGATGCGCCGCCAGCATTGCCGCGTATACGGCGTTCAACTCCGCACGCGCGCGTTCGACCGTCGCCCCTGGAGCAAGCCGTCCGAAGACTTCCGTCATGCGATGTTCGCGCCCCGTCACCATCGTGGCGGACAAGTGATGCGGACTGGTCACCACATTGGCGATGATCTCGGTCGCAACGGGATAGGGCACGGATGGCTCCAGAACACCAACCACCGTCGCGGAGCGTGCCCCGCTGTAACTCTCCAACCGAATCGTCTTTCCTAGAACGCTGGGGTCGGAGTGCAGGGACGACTTCCAGAAGTGGTAGGTGAGCACCACGGCGCCTGCGGCATTTTGTCCGTCGTCGGCCGGAGTCAGCAAGCGACCCAGCACCGGTTGCAGTCCCATCACCTCAAAGTAATGCCCGTCTACCACGCCCGCCGGAACCTCCCGCGGTGTGCCCAGACCCACAAGCGTAAAGTCTATCTCCGAAAATGTGCCCAACTCTTGGATCGACTTCAGACCGCTGCCTATGTCTTGAATTTCGGGGATCGAGAAGGTCATGTTGGTGACGCCGATGCCCGGAGCGCTCTGGCGCACATAGAGCAACCGGCTTTCGTCGCGATTCACCAGCGGACGCAGCAACACGGCGCGAACCACGGTGAAGATGGCGGCGTTGGCGCCGATTCCCAATGCCAGGGTTAGAGCTACCGTGAACCACAGCGCAGGCACGCGTGCCAGCGATCGAATGGCAATTCTCAAATCGCGAAGAAATGACATTTCGGACCTCCATCGGGGAAGATGAATTGCGCCGCGCACGACGCCAGGGCCGGTCTTTCGTCCTTGACCTAGTTGCAACACCCGCCAGCCGTGTTCGCGATCTTCCGGGGGCTCTCCTGGCGCCGCACCGCATTCGGGAAGCAATATTGCTCAATCTTGTGGTAAGTTTACCCCAAGCGGGATGTCTTGATGGGCATAACCGTCGAGCGGGGGAGGACTTCACTTGACGATTATGTTGATATCAACTAATCTCGTCTCGTGTCAAGTCTTTCTTTGCTTCCGTACGAAACTACCCTCCTCGTACGGGACTCCTGCCTGTGTCTCCATGTGCAGCGCGCCGCGCGCGCCCTGGCTCGGCGATTCGACGAAGCTTTGCGCCCCTTCGAGCTGACGAACGGGCAGTTTTCCCTGCTGATGTCGCTGAATCGACCGGAGCCCCCGCCGATGGGCCCGGTGGCGTCTCTGCTGGCGATGGACCGCACCACGCTGACCGCGGCCCTGAAACCTCTGGAGCGGCGGGGTTTGATCAAATTGATTCCGGACCCATCGGACCGCAGAAGCCGGTTCTTGAAACTCACAGCCAAGGGCAGCAGGCTGCTTGCCAAGGCGGTTCCAGTTTGGAAGCGAACTCACGACGAGGTCGAGCTACTTGCTCCGGGTGAAAACTTCGAGGAACTGCGCAAGACCTTGCGCGCTCTTTCCTGAAGAGTGTAGATCCCGAGCGCCATGCCAACCACTCGCAAGCGAAGAACGAGGTAACTGCGCAGCGATTTTCTCCTTATGCGAGAGTTCCGCATTCCATTGAATGCGAGCTATCGACGGACTTTTCCAGGCCTTCGGCTCCTCAATTCCGGCTAGCCGGAATCTCACCTAGGGCGATCGTCGGAACCAATTCCTTCGAGGTTCCATCCTGTCCCTGTAACTACGCCCTTCACAGTGGGAGAGATTCTTACTGCACCGGGGACAGCTCAAATTTGTGGGGCGCAGGCTGCGCCACTTCCCGGACTTTTTTGGCAAGTGTCTTATCCAGAGCCGTCATTGCGTCCACAGCGGCATTGGCTTCCGGCAGCATGTAGTCCGCCAGCGGCATGGAAACATTTCGCCACCAGTCAACATGGACTTCCTGATGCGAAGCGGCCAGGTGGTATACCTTCATCGCCTGCTCTGTTGCGGGAGTCTTGAGCAAGGCCAGGTTGATGCCAGCGGCCAGTTGGTCGTTGTTGAATGCGCCAACCGATTCACCATCGATCTTCAGGGAATACGTTCCGGCAGACAATCCCTTGACCTTCAATTGCTGCTCGTTCAGCGCACTGATGAGATCGGTGCTCTTGAGTATAAGACCGATCGTCGGTCCGCCGCCCCACATATCTTCCCACTGCTTATAGGGAAGCGGCAACGAATCATCCAACTCAGTCCAGGCGATTGTGCCACTCGTTGACAATTCTGTCGCCTTCGCGAATTCCGCGGATTCAACTTTGATTGCGGGGCGCGAAGCATCGATGGTCACGGAGGAAACAACATTTCTTCCCTTCCATGCCTTCACCAACTGCTCTGCCATCACCATGTGCCCGGCAAATCCGGGATGAACGTGGTCGGCGATGATTTCCTTCGCCAGCACCGGATCAATATCGTGTGCCTGAGTCAACGCACTCACGACCGCTGTGTTCATGTCCGCGACATCGATGCCGGCTTGCGGCGCATAATTTGCAATCCACTTGCCGAAGCTGCGCAACACATCGTTATATTGATAGCCACCCGCTACAGGAATCGAAGGTGTGCGCGTCACGTCGTCATATGGCGAAGGCTGGATCGCGGTAATGCGCACTTGAGGGAGATTCGCATGGAGGGAATCGACGATATGCCGATAACCCGCGAAATAGATTGCGTCGTTGCTCTCTGTCTCCGCCTTGTAGCCCCCGTCATTCATTCCCAGCATGACGGTCACTACGCTGGGATGATAAGCAAAGACATCCCGCTTCAGACGTGTGTCGATCGAACCGCCTTCTCCACCGGACACTCTGTCGCCGCCCCAGCCTGAGTCAATGAAAGATACGTCAAGCTTGGGATATCGCGTTGCAACGTAGGTCTCGACAATGATCGTGTAGAGCCGCTGATCCGTGATACTGTCGCCATAAAAAACAACCGTGTCGCCGCTTTTCAGATAGAAGTTATTGTCGTCCTTTGCCCACGCCACACCGGCAATCATGCATAGCGCGAGACTTAGACACTTGATCCTGTTCATGCAAAATCCTTTCGTATTTACCGACTAGCTTTCCGGCTGTTTCAGATTGCAGTTGCCGCGTCCGAGATCGGCCATCCACAATTGCTCGCGGTCTTCTTCTCATGTGACTTGGATAAGTCCAAATGGCGGTTCTCTCAATCCGTGTGCGGGAATCATCCTTATGGGCGACTCTCTAACGACGTAGATATTCCAGGCCGATCTGGACCGAAAGACGGCGGGGCTATCCCGGGATCGTAGTTCGGCTTGCCTGATAGCGTGAAATTTAGCTCGTTTGCTTGCCGAAGCGTATCCCATTCGATCCACCAGTTCCGAACGGGCTTCCCGTCGACGGAAAGGCTTTCAACATAGAGTTTGTCAGGCGCTTGCGGTGCGGATATTCGAAGCAAATGAGTACCAAGTTTCAACTCTGCCTTGGGAAACATCGGGCTATTCACGGTCAGGCCGCCAACTCCGGGTATCTCCGGGTAGAGTCCGAGGTTTGCGAACACCACCCAGGACGCGGTTGCACCGAGATCGTCGTTTCCTGGCTCACCGTCCGGTGTGGGCGTAAATAGGTCGTTCAATGTCTTGCGCACCACTTCCTGCGTTCTCCAGGGATGACCCGTCCAATTATAGATCCAGGGGTGGCCAAAGCTCGGCTCATTTGCAATGAAGAAGTACGGCCCGCCATACCAGGTGGCGTATTGGCTAAAATATTCGTCGAGGCGCTTCCGTGTGGCTTGCTTTCCTCCAATAGCCTCAATCAGATCCTTGAGGTTGAACGGTACAGCCCAGTTGTATTGCGCCGCGTTACCGTCGATAAACCCGTCTATTGTGTCGGGCTTGAAGTTTGGAAGAAACTCGCCGTCGCTGCCGCGCCCGCGAAAGTACTTCGTCTCCGCATCGAAGATGACGTGCCACTTATCCGAACGCGCCAAGAATCTCCGGGCGATCGCGCCTTCGCCGAGCGATGCCGCGAAGCGGGAGATCGCGAAGTCCGAGTTTTCGTCTTCAAGAGTCACGGTTGCGCTCCCGTTGTCACGCGCTGCAATGGTGATGAAGCCACGCGCAAGAAATTCGTCGAGACCTGGGCGTTCCGGATATAGACGCAAATGAGTAGTTGGATCGTCGCCGCCACGAACCATTGCGGCGAGCGCGGCCTTGGTGTCGAAATCGCGGGCGCCAAATGCGTAGATGCTGGCAAGAATCTCGTCGGAGGGATCGCCAACCATGGAACTTGATTCGTCGTTTGCAATCGGCCATCTCGGCAACGCGCCGCCTTGCTCGGCATCGGTAACAAGCGACTCGGCTACATCGCTGGCCACCTTGGGAAAGAGCATCGAAATCAACTGGACCTGAGTGCGATAGACGTCCCATCCGGATACATTCGCATATTGACTCCGGCCTTGCACTTGATGGATTTTTTCGTCGAAACCCAGATACTCGCCGTTGACGTCGTTGAAGACGTTGGGGTGCAAAAGCGAATGATACAGTGCCGTGTAGAAAGTTTTCGTACGCGCTTCGTTTGCGCCGGAGACCACGATGTGCCCCAGTGCCTCATTCCATGCGGCGCGCGCGTCGCTGCGAACTTTCTCGAAATTCCACCCGGGGATTTCCTTTGCGAGATTGGCTTCGGCATTCGCTGAGCTCACAAATGAAATTCCGATCTTCATGTGGAGCACGCTCATGCTTGGATCGAATGCGACAAACCCACCGGTTCGCGCGCCAGTCGCGGAAGCAACGCCCTGGTTGACGTGTTGTTCGTCGAACGTGCCCACAGACTGCGGCGTCTCTTCGGTCTCGATCGCAAAGTAGACGCGGTAACGGTTTTCAAGATGGCAGAACCCACCGCCGGCGACAGAACCCACAATCCGGTTTCCGTCGATGGCGATCTGCCCCTGGTCGACGCGAGAGAGATTGCGGCTCAGATCGATGAGCAAAGTGTGGACATCTTTACCGGCTGGATAGCGTATCTCGGCGATGCCGGAATGGACTTCGGCGGCAATTTGAACCTCAATGCCGGAATCCAGTTTGACTGAGTAGTAGCCGGGTTGGGCAACTTCATCGGCATGCGTGTACGCCGCGCGGTAGGCACCGGAGCGCACGGGCGGAGGCACGCGCGGCAAGCCGAGGATAGGAAGAATAGGTACGTCGCCATAAACGCCGCAGCCTGGGCCGCTCATGTGCGTGACGCTGAAGCCTCGTGTGTCCGTCCTGCCGTACCGGTAGAACTCACCTTCCACTGGATCGGGACTCCAATACACCATACCGAAAGGACGCGTGGCTCCGGGCACGGTGTTGCCTGCGTCTTTTTGCGAGCTGATTTGAGTGCCGATCAAAGGATCGACATGAGAGGCAAGATCGGTTTGCCCAAAGGCGAAGCTGCAAAAAATGAGCAGGAATGCCGGCAGCGAGACTTTCACGAAATACTCCTAGGAAAAAATGCGATACAAATTCATCAATGCCGCTGGCACTGACTCCGGAACCGCGCTTAATGAGCCGGCCCATAAACAACAGAATTCGGTGCCCGTCTCTTCCCCGCTTTCTGCGGACAGGATGGGATTCGATAATACGATCTGGAAGCCGGGTCGACAGTTAGTCCCGCTGAGATTACTCGGAGGTGCTGATCGCTATGCGGAGTTTGCGCACCGGGAGCCAGAGACGCTGGAGACATGAGAGATGACCTGGCCTCACGGAATCCGCGAAACATGTGTCCTCCTGAGGCCCTGTCTAAAATGGAGTGCCCAAGACGATTTGCTCTTGGGCGCTTTGATGGGAGGAGGATGCGACTGCGCACTTTCATGCGCAGCCGCTCTTGTTTTAGAACTCGAAGCGTCCGCCAATTTGCAGGATTCTTGGATTCGCCGCGCTTTGGATTGCGCCAAAGTTAGAGCTCGATCCAATGGTTAGCGATCCTCCGAAGCCATTGAGGTTTGCATGATTGAAGGCGTTCATTGCCTCAATGCGCAAGTTCAAATGACTCTTCTGATCGCCAAACCAAGGCATTTCGATCTTCTTTTGCAGGTTCAGGTCCACATCCCAATAGCCAGGATTTCTGAAGGCATTGTAGGGCTCATTGCCTTCGAGGGTATTGGGATTGGGTGTTGTGACCGTCTTGAACGGACACTGCGGAAAATTCGCGGAGTCGTAGAGAGCGCCGGAGGAACTGTTATTGGCGGGATTTGATGAGAGGACGCAGGAATTGAAGATGCCCGCTTTGTACTCGGCGTTCGAGTACTTACCGTAATGAATTCCACTTCCCGGCTGGGGCACGTAGTCGGGCAGATCGTTGTTTCCGTCTTTGTTCCCGTCGCCGTTCACGTCCTGGCTGGAGTAGACGGTGAACGGAGTTCCTTCCTGGCCGATGAAAATGGCGCCCAAGGACCATCCTTTGTTCACAACCGAGTTGCCGCCGGGAAGTTGGTACGAGCCGGAAAGCGTAACGCGCAGGGGGACATCCTCTCCACCCGTTCCATACGCTGCCTTCGCTGTGTATGGACTCGGGTTATCGCCGCCTCCAGGGTTACCCAGAGAATGGGACCACAAGAAATTCCCTTGCCAGCTCAGGTTGCCCTTGTGCTGGGTTGCAGTCAGAATCAGGGCGTTGTAGTTTGAGCTCAGCATGTTTCGAACCAAGTTAACCTTGCCAACATCTGTCCATGGCTGCGCCCCTCCATGGAGGGCGGTGACGGCAGTTGGAGCATTGTTGAAGGCGCTGGACACAAACAGTTGATCGTAGGAGTACGAACCGGTGTAGGTGGCGCCGACAACAATGCTGTTTGGCAACTCCTGTTCCAATCCGAAGTTCCAGATCATAGTGGATTGCGGCTTCAGGTCGGGATCGACACCGTACATGTCGCTTTGGTAGATTGTTCCGTTAGGACCGAGCGCCAGACCGCGCGAAGAAATTCCGGTGACTGGAATTGCTGGATAAGGAAAACCGTAAGGAGCTGTCGTTCCCTGGGTTCCAGTGATTGCAAAAGGATTGGGCTCTCCTGCAACGGCGCTTTTGCCCGTCCATTGTCCTATGCACCAGAACCCGGTTGTGTTAGGGCAGCTGGCCCAAGCTTTGTTGGCATAAAAATTGTTCCACGTTTCTGCTTGGTCGTGCAGGGTCAGGGTGATACGAACCGGCGTGGACGTCGGCAGGTTTGCCGTGATCAAGTTCAAGTTGATCGAGTCCTGATAGAGGCCAACTCCACCGCGAACCACTAGATTTTTGGCGAATCCTGGCGACCAGGTGAATGCGCCTCTGGGCAGAAAGTTCCAAAGTTCGGCATTGTTGAAGGCCTTGCTGACGAGGTGGGAAGAGGCGGTATTGACCTGATCCCATAGGGCTGACCCGGTTCCCAGCGTGGTATTGGCATACGGCGCGGCGCCCTGACCATATTCGCCGGGATTGCCGTAATCATCCCAGCGGAGGCCTAATGTGACCTGGAGATTCGGCTTGATCTTCCAGTCGTCCTGAACATAGCCGGAAGACAGGAATTGCTCGGCGCCATAGACCTGGCTGACCCACTTGCCGGCCGAGGCCCCTGAGGCTCCGATGGTGTAAAGCGACATTTCATCCGCCTCGCCTTGCATCATCTCCAAAACGTCGGAGAAGAGGACGCCGTAAGGGCGCGAATAATTGGCGGAAGAGTTTTGCCAGTAATTTCTAAACGAGGATTGGAAGCCAAGCTTGAAACTGTGCCGGCCCTTGAACCAACTCACATAGTCGCGCAGGGCAAAGATATGCTCTTTGCTGTCGGCGCCAACATATGGGCTGTCAGGAGATTGCTGTGGGCCGCCTAAGAATCCGCCTGCGGCGCTCTGCTCACCTAAAAAGCTTCCGTGAGGAAAGATCGTGTAATTCGGGTTCCCAACGCCGCCGCCCCAGTAGCGATTGTAGCCGGCATTGAATTGATTGGAGAGATTCGCCGTGAGGACGTGGGTCCATCCGGCCGAGAAGTAAGCTGTCTGGCTGGGTGTCTGAGTGTTGAATGCGGGCCGGGGATCGATGTCGTCCGAGTTCTGCTGCGTGCCGAAGTAGCCGACATAGATTCTATCGTTGTCCTCGCGCAGGCTGTGATCGAGACGCAGGTTGTAATTCTGACCGGCAATCGAGGAGTTGTCGTTGATCGTACCCTGCTGCGAGATGATCGTATCGCAGGGCAGATTGAAGGTCGAGGGCGTGCCGCACTCCTGGCCGAATTGGTTCCCTGCGACTGTGCCGCCGTCGAATGCAGGGTTCGGATAGGAGGTATCCGCGCTTAGGCCTGCATTCGTCGCCGTGGTTGCGGCGGGGATGGGCAACAGGCTTGTCAGGTTGCTGGCAGGGTAGGTGAAAATCTTTGACCAAGCCGCACCGGCGGTGTTCCAACCAGCTTGAGGAGCTTTATATTGCGCAGCGGTCCACGCGCCGATACCCGAGGCCGATATGGCGGCCGTCGACGCGCCCTGCGCGGTGATGTTCTCAACCCTCTCGATCGAACCGAAGAAGAAGGTGTTTTTCTTGTAGATGGGTCCGCCCAGAGAACCCATGAAGTACTTGCGATGAAAGGGCGCTACACCGGCGCTGAAGTCAGGATTAGCTTCCAGGGGTTTTGAGCTGTAGCTTATATCTCCGTCGCCGTGAAATTTGCTGCCGCCTGACTTTGACGTCATGTCGATCTGCAAGGAAGTCGTGGAGCCATTGTCAACGGCGAAGCTTGTGGTTTGCAGGGCTATTTCAGCGAGCATGTCCGGATTCGGCACCATGTTCACCGCTCCAGTATTCTCGGTGCTGCTGATCGGAATGCGATCCAGAAGATAGACATTGGAAGTGTTTGCGCGTCCGTTGGCCCGAGCGTCGGGCGCGGCTTGACCAATAGGGATGTTGGTGTTGGTGCTGCCGGTGGTTTCAATGGTGCCCACGACCCCTGGCGCCACACGAAGCGTAGTAAGGGTCGAGCGGTCCGGCATCGGCATGGCTTCGATGTCCTGGGAGGTCAATGTATATTGAAGACGCTCCTCGTCGGGATTCAGACCCTCTTGGACCGCGGTCACATTTACTGTGATGGACGACCCGCCAACGGTCAATGCGATGTTCACGCCCGCCTCTTCATCGGTGGATACGTGCCGAAGGGCAACTGCCTTTTCGAACCCGGCAGCCGTCACCTCAATTTTGTAGTCGGCCGGCAGCAGGTTGACAAAGTGGTAGCTGCCTGCGCCGCTGCTGGTGGTCGTGTCGGAAATTTTGGTAGCAACGTTTGTCAGGGTAATGGTTGCCCCTTGAACAACTGCTCCTGCGGGGTCGGTGACTGTGCCCTGTACGCTGGCGCTGTACTGAGCATGGCTCAGTGTGGTCAGGCCGAGGAGTAATGCGATCAGGATTCCCACCCTGAATCGTGCTGCGCTTAAAGCCATTTGGTCCTCCAAAAGTTGATGGTGAGGTGCGGTCCGGGTATCGAGCTTGCGTTTCAGCTCACTCTTCTCCCATTGGTTGTGAAGTTCTTGCCAGTGGTTCAGGCTTTCTTCTGTCGGAACTGCTATCAAGCTGCGTTCCTGGCGCTTATGGCGTAGCAATTCGGTTGCAGGCCTAAACTCAGAGATGCGATACTTGGTGCCGTTCATCAGCGAACTAGCCGAGAGTAGGAGTGGGCAATAACGGGCCACAAGTTTCAGGAGGTCTCAGACGGTTTCCAGATTTGTCACCTATTGCAAACGGTTGATTTTATTCGGTAAAGAGCCCGATGTTACAGGCACGTTACATGACCGTTATCCGAGAAAAAACGGCATCGCCGCGGCGGAGTGCCTGGCGCAGATTGAGCGCCTGGTCAATAGCCCGCTCCTGCAAGGCTCTGAAGCTCTGACCAAGTTGCTGCGCTATTTGGCGCGCCACACTCTCAGCGTGCCGGCAACGCATTTGAAGGAATACCAGATTGCGACCGAGGTCCTCGGACGGCAATCCGACTTTGACCCCCAGACCGATTCGAGCGTGCGGGTACAGGTGGGACGCTTGCGCGCAAAGCTGGCCGAACACTTCGGCGCAGACTACTGCGACGATCCCATATTGGTGGGGGTGCCCAAAGGCGGGTACGCTCTTTCGTTCGAGCGCAGAGTCGCCAGCACAGAACGAGAGCCTGCTGCAAAAGCAGTGGCTCACTCGCCCACTGCGTCTTCCGCTGCCAAGACCCGGCGCATGGCGATATTTGGCGCGGGAATCCTGATGTGCTTATTGGCAATGGCCGGGGTCGAGACCTACCTCTGGCGCCAGAGAACGGGTTGGCCTCTTGTGGAAGGGCGCGAAAATCCCAAGCTCCCCATTGGGATCGAGACCTTCTGGACGCCTTTCGCCCTCGACAAGGATGCTCCCATTGTTGTGGTCAGCAATGCCGCTTTCGTCGGCGATCCTAAGATTGGAATGCATTATTACGATCCGTATCGAGACTCCCGCGAGCAGGTTTCGCAGCACTATACGGGCGTTGGCGAAATGATGGGAATCGTCAAACTCGACCGCCTCTTCAATCGGTTCGAACGGGAGTTTCGCGTGAAACGATCCGCTCTGTTTACACTCGACGACGCCCTCAACAACAACCTCATCTTCCTCGGTTCGCCCATGCAGAATCCCTTGCTCGACAAAGTGCACAAGACCAGCGAATTTGTCATCCAGGTTCTTCCGGAAGAGAAACATCCGTGGGCAAGTGTCGTGAATCTCCATCCGCGAAATGGCGAACAGCGAATCTATCGGGCCGAGCCACGCCTCCCAAGTCAGGTGAGTGAGGACTACGCGATCATAGCGCTGGTGCCTGGCCTCGATCCTTCCAAGAGAACCCTGATTCTTGAAGGCATTTCGACGCTCGGAACTCAGGCAGCCGTCGATTTCGTCTGCGACGAAGGTTCGCTGGAAGAAATTATGCGCCAGCTCAATGTGAAGAGCGGGGCTCCGGTTCCCCATTTTGAGGCCCTGCTGCTGATCAAGGTTGCGAACGATGTCCCCATCGCAACCCAATTGATCGCAGTACACGAAACCGCTCGTTGAGAGTTAGGCTGAGTGGCAAGGCGTCAGTTGCTTATGCCCCGCTGCACTTGAATCGGAACTACAGCTATCGGCCGTAATCGTGTACTGCTTCCGATTACGCGCACAAAGAAGTCCTCATCCCGCATCTTCTACGTGATCCCCACATATGCGGAGATTATGCGAATTGCAATTGCAGTTCATGCACACCGCGTTTTGCTTGAATGCATGCATAGCGCGATTTCACGACGGTCTTGGAGACCATGGACACCGACCGGCCGTTGAGCGTTGCACTGCGCACGGTTGCGCCTTCGGGCAGCAGAACGGCGACATTGAAATCGTCCGCTCTTCCCGTGAACTCGACGGTGAGGCGGCTTTCCGATGCGTCATGGCGATAGTTATAGCGGACGTAGCCGCGAGAGGCCGGGTAGCGGACGCATACATCGGTATGGTCGATCGCGGCGGCGCTCCATCTTGGGGAGATCTGCGCGGTGTTGAAAGCCGCTCCCTTGTCCTGCACACCACCGAGTCCTTCGAGAAGCGCGAATACCAGCGCAGCCGCACCCCAGTTATTCGGCATGCCATAGGACACGTCGTTATAGAGCGGCAAAAACACGGGAGAGTCCGAGAGCGTAACGCCGAGAATCATCCACTTTGCGCCGGTATCCATCGACTCGAATTCGATTGTCTCGATCATTCTGTCGGGATGAGGATGAGTGAAGCCCACGACATAAACACCGACGTCCCCGAACATCCGATTAGGTCCGCGCCAAGCCACTTGCATTCGTTCTCGCTGCTCGGGAGCATTGCGGATTTGGTATTGGCTGTCGCGCGGCGCCCACCAGTGGTTGATGTTGACGCCGGCGCGAGTGTATTCGAAATGGGATGCGCCGTCGGCATAATGCACGGTGAGCTTGCCGGCAAGGTCGTCGCCGTCTTTGGTGTGCAAGAGATAAAACGAACGCGTAACGGCATTGATTGCAAGCGTCTGTTTCGCTTTGTATCCGGGAGCATTCGAGATGGCGAGACAGGCTCGGCGGCCGTTGGATGCGGGGTCGATCACGTCGAACGGAACTTCGCGGAAAGATTGCTTGCCGGAGGGCATTGCCGCAAGGTCGTTTCCAGGTTCGCCTGTCCATCCAGGAACGCCGGGTTTACCAGCGCCGAAATCGGCGTTGACGACGGCTCGCATGTCGATGGTGCGGAAACTGCGAAGCGGAGTTTCTAATGCTTTTCCGCGCAGGATGGCCGGGACGAATCCCTGAAAACGGTCTGCGATGGATTTCTCGCGCCGCAGAATGTCGACCCCGTAGGATTCAAACCCGTTCTCAAATGCGCCATGGGCTAGCTCGCCGGCGGTGCACGACATCACGCCGCCGTTCACATACTCCCACTTTCCGTTTTCCGCACTGAAGCCATTTTCAAACGGAGGATAGATCGAATAAAACTCGCCCGGTGAGGATGCCGGCATCTCTGAGCGGATTCGCTGATAAGTGTTAATGATCGCCACGCTCTTCTCATGCGAAATACCACGGTTGAGCGAGTAGGCGTTCGAAAGCGACACCTGGCGATCGAGATCCACACCCATGTCGAATTTCAGGTTGGGATCCTCGGGAATCCAATGACGGAAGAATTCGCCGTTCCATGCGAGAGCGTCGAGGCGTTTCTCCATGGCCTCGGCCATGCCGCGAAACCGCGGCGCATCGCTTGCGCGGTCTGCAAATTCGAGCATTTCAGCCAGCCTGCGCAGGCCGGCGATGAAGTTTGTGTTATCTCCGAAGAAGACGCCGAAGTGCGTTCTCTCAAGATCGATCTTCATGATGTCGCCATCGACGAGCTTGGCTTCGCTTGCGCAAAGAAAGTCCCAGGTGTCGATCGTGAATCCGCGTTTGAGAAGTTCGTGTTGTGTGGACCACCGGTAAGGATTGCTGGTGGAGTAATGCACGGCGCGGATCGCGGCATCGAGTTTTGCCGCCATCCATGGCGTATCGCCGCTTGCCTTCCAAGAAAAATAGATGGCTTCGAGGAAGAATGCTTCGACGTGATTTTCGATGGGGGAGCGGCGTAATTCGAGAGTTTCATTTTCCGCCGGACGCGCGAAATCAGCATATTTGAAGCGGCGTTCCCACTCGGTCTCCATCGGTGCGCGCGGCTCGAAATTCTCCCAGATCATGCCATCCTCGCGCTGTGACGCGGCATAGAAATCGACGTTCGATTTGACCTCGGGCCAGAAGTACTTCATGCCCTTCAGCGTGCTTGTGTTGTCGAGAAGCCACGAATCCCAATACGTGAAAACCTGGTCCTTGTAGCGCATCGCGCCCACGGGGCCGTCGGTGGCCATGGTCCAATAAAGGTCCTTGAGCAAGCCCGCGTAAATGCCGCCTTCGTCGTCGATGGATGTTTTGCAGTCCACAAAGAAGGTTCGAAAGTCGAGCACCTTGCCGTCGCGAGAGAGCAAGGAAATGCTTTGCGTACCCAGCGCGCCACCAACGACGAGTTCCGCGTGGCCGTCGAGATCGAGTTCGCGATAGATCTGCTGGTCGCCGTCCCGCACGACGATGTGGCCCTGCACCGAGCTCTCGATTCGCAAGCGCGACAAGGGAGTGAGTGGCGCGATTGGATCCGGGTCGAGTTTCAACATTGCTTTCGCGTTTGAGGAAACGGAAGGAGCCAGAGCTCCGGCGGTCAATGGTGTCGCGGCCACAGCCAGCGGAATCAATCGAAGTACTTCACGTCTTGTCGTCATCGGATTCCGCCTATTGAATGCGAAGAAGCTCAACGCCATGGGGCGCGAGGTGAATTGCGTGTGCGGGCTTGACCGCTTCGTCAGTCTTTGTCCAAGGATCGCGAGCCGAATGAGGCACAGCCAAACCGATCTGCGCCCAGGGAATCGACTCATCCAGAGGAATGTCGCCGGTGTTGAGGAAGCCCACGGCAAAGCCGCCCTTGCTCAAGAGCTTGACCCACTATTAAATAACTCAGTGTCCATGCCGCTGACCCGATCCCAAGCGACGGGATGAGCGGGCAAGGCTACGCCGGCCTCGTCACCGGCAGCGAGACTTTGAAGAAAACTGCTTCCCTTCATCGGGATCCACGCTGCAAATGGAAGTTCCGCAGTTGAAAATTGCAAATGAGAAACAAATTCATATAGGGTTTTCCTACAGCCTACAATAATGCATGCTGACAAACACCGTCAACAGCAATCCGAAAGTGCTGCAGCACTTTGAAATTCGTTTGAGGAACCCGAAACGCACTGGACCAAGTCACTCGCAAGTTGCGCCCTATCGCTATCCATCGGCGTCCTGGCGTTCAACGCGGCCGGACAGGCCGCGTATCAACCTTCCGAAGTCCCGGCCAGCCCCAAACCCGCCAAATCCACTTCCGCGGCCCAAGCGCCACGCCTCTCTTCAGTGCTCCTGCAGCGGTTTCCGGGACTTTGCGTCTCGATCGCGTCGAGCTGCCGCCGTTCGGTGCGCTGGTCGCCACGGTTCAATGAAAAACTACGGGGGTGGAGTGCGTCATCAAGTCTGAGGTCATGCGGCTTTCAGTCTGTATCATGGGCTGACGTCGCTCACGAGGAACGTCCTCCTTCAAGAGTGACGGGGCAGCGAAGGCGACGAAGGCAGCGCGGAAGCATTACGCGCTTGAGCTCAAGCAAGTGACGGCGCAGCTTGTTGAGTCGGGCCTGCGATTTGGCGGGATGGGTGGTTCGAAAGTTGGCGAGTTATTTGCAAGTCAGCGGCAGAGCCAGTCGGGTTGCGGGGAGCAGGGGGCAAGAGCACTTGCCCCAGGTAACCAAAAGCGTCCCGATTCCGAATCCCGGGGACAAATCCAGTTACTCTTTGGCTTTCCCGATCTCTTCCGCAACCACTGTCCGTTTTGCATTCGCATCCCGGCCGCCATGCACGCTCTTGTGGTGCCGCACATCGGCGCCCTGCACCCAGAAGATGACATCTTCTGCAATGTTGGTGGCATGGTCGGCCACCCGCTCCAGGGCGCGGCTGATCATCAGCGCATTCAGCGCCTGCGGCGCAAGATGGCTCTGCTCTTCCATCACCTTGGTCAAAGACTTGTAGGCCGCCTTGTTCATCGCGTCCACGGCATCGTCCATGGTGAGCACACTGCGCGCCATCTCCGCATCGGCCTCGATAAACGACTGCAGGCACTTGCGCACCATCGCCGAGGCCAGCGTCGCCATCTTGGGAATGTCGACGGGAAGATCCGCGGCGGGCATCTTGTCGATGTTGCGCACGCGATCGCTGATCGCCTTGGCAGAGTCGCCCACGCGCTCCAGATCGGCATTGATCTTGATCACCGCGAGGATGAAGCGCAGATCGATGGCCATCGGCTGTTCCATGGCCAGCAGGTCGAGCGCGGCCTGATCGATCTCGCGTTCCAGGCGGTTGATAGCAACTTCGCTCCGTGTCACCAGATCGCAAATGGACAGGTCGCGCACACGATAAGCCTCAATGGAGCGCTGGATCGCCTGCTCGGCCAATCCCGCCATCACCAGAAGCTGTTCCTTCAGTTCATCCAGACTTTGCTGGAACCGTATGCGCGTCATCCGAACCTGCCTGTGATGTAATCTTCTGTCCGTTTGTCGGCAGGGTTGGTAAAGATCTTGTGGGTCGAATCGAACTCCACCATCCGCCCGTTCAAAAAGAAACCGGTCTTCTCGGCCACGCGGGCCGCCTGTTGCATGTTGTGAGTCACAATCACGATAGTGTACTGCGACTTGAGCTGAAAGATAAGGTCTTCGATCTTCGAAGTCGAAACCGGGTCAAGCGCCGAGGCCGGCTCGTCCATCAGCAGCACTTCCGGATCCACCGCCAGCGCGCGCGCAATACACAAACGCTGCTGCTGGCCGCCGCTCAGGCTGGCGCCGGACTTCTTCTTCAGCTCGTCCTTCACCTCGTCCCACAGCGCCGAGTTCTTCAGCGACTTCTCAACAATCTCGTCCAACGCCTGGCGGTTCTTGTAGCCGTTCAGCTTGAGGCCCGCGGCCACGTTGTCATAGATCGACATGGTCGGAAACGGGTTGGGGCGCTGGAACACCATGCCCACGCGCCGGCGAATCTCCACCGGCTTCGCGTCGGCGTAAATATCCACATCGCCGATGCGCACCGTGCCGGTGACGCGGGCAATGGGATTGGTCTCATGCATGCGGTTCAGGCAACGGACGAAGGTGCTCTTGCCGCAGCCTGACGGCCCGATCAGCGCCGTCGCATGATTGGCAGGAATGTTCAGGTTGATGTCCTGCAGCGTGTGATTCGTTCCATACCACGCATTCAGGGTTGTTACCTCGATGCCGACACCCACTTAGCTGGCTCCCTTCAAAACACCGCGGCTGGTTACGTAGCGCACCAGCGAAACCGCAATCACGATCAACGCGATCAACACCAGAGCCCCGGCCCACGCCAGCCGGTGCTGGTCATCGTAAGGCGAAAGCGCGTACACATAAATCTGCAACGGCAGAGCTGCGATCGGCTGGTTCAGGTTGGCGCTCGAATACGAATTGCCGAGCGCGGTAAAGATCAACGGCGCCGTCTCGCCCGCCACCCGCGCAAAGGCCAGCATGCATCCGGTAATAATACCCGGCGATGCCGTGCGCACAGTGATGGAGAGCACCGAACGCCAGTTCGGAACGCCCAGCGCCAGGGCCGCTTCCCGCACCGAATGCGGCACCATCAGCAACATCTCTTCCGTGGTGCGGCACACCGTAGGAATCATCATGATCCCCAGCGCCACGCCGCCCGCAAATGCGGAGAAATGCCCCATCGGAACCACCACCAGCGAATAGGCGGCCATGCCCATCACGATCGACGGAACGCCGTTGAGCACATCGGCGGTGAAGCGGATGGCATTGGCCAGCTTGGTTCCGCGCCCAAACTCCGCCAGGAAGATGCCCCCGGCAATCCCCATTGGAACGCCGATGATACTGGCAATCGCCAGCAGAACGCCCGATCCCTCGATGGCATTGGCCATGCCGCCGCCATCTTCGCCTTCCGGCTTGGGAATCTGCGTAAAGAAATCCAGGTTCAGCGAGCTTGCGCCCTTGTAAACCAGGTAAATGAAGATGGCCACCAGAGGCGCAACCACCAGGATGGTGGAAAGGATCGCCAGCCCGGTGGCTCCGCCATCGACCAGCGTTCGAATTTGTGCCCGCAGCTTGTGTTCGTTCCGCAATCTATACTCTCCCGGTCCTGTTCCCTGATCCCTGTTCCCTGATCCCTGTTGCCTGTTCCCTGCTTTTAGTGCGTTGCCGACGGCGCGCCGCGCGTCACCATCCACACCAGCAGGCGGGCAAAGGCATTCACGATAATCGTTACCACAAACAAGGCAAGGCCGATCTCCGTCAGCGCGGCCCGATGCATGTTGCTGGTGGCCTCGGCATATTCGTTGGCGATGACCGACGACATGGTGGTTCCGTTGGCCAGCAGCGAGTGCATGATCTGCGGCGTGTTGCCGATCACCATGGTCACCGCCATGGTTTCACCCAGCGCGCGCCCCAAGCCCAGAATGATGGCGCCCACAATGCCGATGCGTGCATTGCGCAGTACGCCCATGCTGATCATCTCCCAGCGCGTTGCGCCCAGCGCGAGCACCGCCTCCCGCTGCGACCCCGGAACGGCCGTCATCACTTCGCGCGTCAGCGAAGAGATGATGGGAAGAATCATGATGGCCAGAATCACGCCCGCGGCCACAAAGCCCAGCCCGGTGGGATTGTCGCTGCCAAAGAGCCCACTCCAGCCAAACATTTTGATCAGCCAGGGATTCACGTAATCGCGCAGAAGCGGAACCAGCACAAAGACCGCCCAAAGGCCGTAGATCACGCTGGGGATGGCCGCCAGAAGCTCGGTAATGAAGGCCAGCGGACCGCGCAATACGCCGGGGCACATCTCAGTCAGGAAAACCGCCAGGCCCACTGCCAGCGGAACCGCCATCAGAAGCGCCAGAATCGACGAGAGCAGCGTGCCGAAGATGAACGGCAGCGCGCTGAAATGCGAGTTCACCGGATCCCAGTAATTCGGTTGCCCGGTGTAAGGATCCTGAAAGGTCTTTGTGAAGAATTCGAGCCCGAATGTGCTCCAGGCCAGCTTGGAATGCACCGTCAGTTCCCCCGCAATCAGCACCACGATTCCGAAGATGCTGAGCGCGCAAATCACCATCAGCCAGTGAAAGACGCGATCGGCCCAAGCCGAATTACCACGGGAAAGCAGGTACCGGCGAATTGCCGAGTCCTCCGCTGGAGCAGCAGGGGCTGCCCCTTGTCCGTCAACCGGACTCGATTCAGGCTGGAATTGAACTTGAGATAAACGTATTTCAGGCACTTGGGCATTCACCTAGAGTAGGCTACCGGGAATTGATGAATAGAACGTTACAACCCTGATAAATCAAGCGCATAACCGGTGTACCCAGCCTTGCGAAGAATTACCCGCCCCGCGTGCAAACTTGGCTCATGCGGAACCCACCTCCTGCGCCGGCAAAGGAAAGCTCCCGGACTGTCAGGAGATTCTCCGCTTCAAAATGTCAGAGATGTGACCGGTCCGGACCCCCTCCCCCTCCCCGTGTCTGCACCATTTATAGTGCAAGATTTCACTGCATGTACAAGAAAATAATAATGTTAATCTTTTCACCACCTCACCAAAAGCGGACGAAAATGACGATTTCTGCACCATTGATGGTGCAAAATCCAGGCCAATTGCCTTGCTTCCGCTTTATCCCGGCTTGCTGTTGCGCCGCCGGTCTTCACGGCGTTCCCCGCTCGCTGGTCTAGACTTGTTGGTTGGAAAAGGAAGTTGCCCAATGCGTACCTGCCTGCCGATCCTCGCCGTTCTTCTTGCTGGTCTCCATCTTCCGGCCCAGACCCCTGCCCCGCTTCCGGATTTGCCACACCTCCACTGGCACGCCGATTGGATCACGCATCCAACCGCACCGTTGCGCGAGCCGGTCGTGCTCCACTTTCGGCGGGCACTCACGCTCGACTCCGTGCCCGCCAGCTATCCGGTCCTGGTCAGCGCCGATAACCGCTTTGTGCTGTATGTGAACGGCCAGCGGGTGGGCGACGGACCGGCGCGCGGCGACCTGGCCCATTGGCGCTACGAACGCTTCGACCTGGCCCCGCTGCTGAAGCCCGGCAGCAACCTGATCTCCGCAACCGTCTGGAACTTCGGTATCTACGCCCCCATCGCGCAAATGAGCGACCGCACAGCCTTCCTGCTCGAAAGCGAAGCGGAGGGCGCGGCCGGAATCGGCACTCCCGCGGGCTGGGAAGTCGAGGTCGAGCCCGGCCAGCGTCCCATCCCCCGTGTCGCCAACGGCTTCGATCAGTACATGGCCGCCGGAACCGGCGAAGAACTGGACGCCGCGCACTTCGATTGGGACTGGCAGAACCCCGCCGTGCACGGCCCCGCGTGGTTAAAGCCAGCCTCGCCCATGCGCGAGAGCATTTACCCCACCTCGGCGCACGCTCAGTCCGCCGGAGCCTCCGACTCACCCAATTTCTGGGCGCTGGTGCCAGACGAGCTGCCAGCCATGGAGTTCTTGCCTACCTCCGCTGGAGAAGTCGTACGTGTCGACCTCGGGCTGCTCAAGGAAAAAGAGCCTCCCCTCGGTTCAATTAGCAATATTCCAGCCAGCGTTCCCCCAAACGGCCATTTCCATTTCGTCCTCGACCGCAAAGCCCTCACCACCGCTTATCCGCGCCTCGGCTTTTCCGGCGGCAAAGGCGCGAAGATCCGCCTCACCTATGCCGAAGCCCTATTCGACAAAGACCAGAAGAAAGGCGATCGCGACTCGCTCGATTACACCGACGAAAACGGCGTCTCGCATCCCCGCGCCGCCCTCGGCATCTCGGACACCGTGCTCCCCGACGGCGGTCCGCACCGCGTCTTCGAGCCCCTGTGGTGGCGGACCTGGCGCTATCTCGACATCGACATCGAAACCGCCGCCGAGCCGTTGACGCTCGAATCGCTCACCGCCAACTTCACCGCCTATCCCTTTGCAGAGAAGGCCAGCTTCACCGCTGCAAGCCCAGCCGCCGATCCCGCCTTATCCGCCGACCTGGCCAAAATCTGGGAAATCAGTTGGCGCACCGCCCGCCTCGACGCCCATGAAACCTACATGGATACGCCCTACTACGAGCAGCTGCAATACGTTGGCGATACCCGCATCCAAGCCCTCATCTCCTACGCCGTCGCCGGAGACGACCGCCTCGCCCGGCAGGCGATCCGTGCCTTCGACGACTCCCGCATTCCCGAGGGAATCACCCGCAGCCGGTACCCCAGCTCCCTGCCCCAGAACATCCCGACTTTCTCGCTGTTGTGGATCGGCATGGTGCACGATTACTGGATGTATCGGCCCGACCCGGAACCAGCCCGCGCCGCGCTTCCCGGTACACGCGCGGTCCTGAGCTGGTTCAAAGACCACCAGCAACCCGACGGACTTCTCCACCAGCTGCCGTACTGGAGCTTCATCGATTGGGTCTCTTCCGGCAAAATCCCCACGTACAGCAAAGACGGCGCATCCTGCGTTACCACCCTCGAATATCTGGGCGCTTTGGGAGAAGCCGCCGATCTGGAACAGGCGCTCGGTGACCCCGCCCTGGCCGACAGCTATCGCACCCAGGCGAAGACCCTCCGCAATGCCATCCATGACGCGTGCTGGAATCCACAGCGCAGCTTGATCGCCGACAACCCCGACCAAAAGAACTTCAGCCAGCAGGCCAACATTCTCGCCGTCCTTTACGATGTCATCCCCAAAAACCAACAGCAGGATGTCCTTCGCAGAATGCTTTCCATCGAACCCGGCACCACGCCCGACGG
Source organism: uncultured Occallatibacter sp. (assembly GCA_964595345.1). Lineage (GTDB taxonomy): Bacteria > Acidobacteriota > Terriglobia > Terriglobales > Acidobacteriaceae > Telmatobacter. The sequence goes on along the minus strand of CAZQPY010000006.1, from coordinate 14,405 downwards.
AGTCTTGAGCGCCAGCTACTACTTCCGCTTCTACCTGGCCCGCGCCCTCGACCACCTGAGTCAAGCTCACGTGGATCAAGCTCACGCCGGCATGGCCGACGAGTATCTGGACTCGCTCGCCCCCTGGCGCAAGCTTCTGCCCTTGCACTTCAGCACCTGGCCCGAGGTCCCCGGCGACACCCGCTCCGACTCCCACGCCTGGACGGCGCACCCCATCTACGATCTGCTCACGCTGGTCGCCGGAATCCAGCCGGCCAGTCCCGGCTTTAAAACTGTCCGCATCGCGCCCCATCTCGGCACCCTGCCCTCGCTGAGCGCCTCATTCCCGCACCCGGAGGGGCTCATCACGGTCGAGTACAAACGCGAAGGAACCGGGCTCGACGCGACCATCAACTTGCCCGGCAAACTCAGCGGCGAGTTCGAATACCAGGGAACGAGCTGGCCGCTCCAGCCCGGCATGAACCGCATTGCGGCAAAATCGGTTGTGGCGAAGTAACAGAGGGTCCTGTAGCTGGGGCCGGATAACCGGGTAACACCGGGCGTGCCGGCTCCTCGCACACGCAAACGATGACGAAAGTAAGGCTGCGCGCAAACATTCGATTGTTTCGAGGCGTTTCTGAAGCTGTTCTACAGTTTCTTGAAGCGCGGCCGGCGCGCGCATCCGGTCAGGGGAGAAAATCGCTATACTCGCGGGAAACAATATTCCCACCTCATAGGAAAACGTGTTAAAACTCCAACATGGCCAAGGGGAAAGTTACCACTCCGCCAGGACATGTAAACCTTAGAATGCTCGCCGAGCATCTTGAGTTGTCGCAGACCACTGTCTCACTCGTCCTGAACAATTCGCCCTCCGCAAAATCGATCCCGCAAGAGACCCGCGCCCGGGTCATGGATGCCGCGCGCGAGTTGAACTATCGGCCCAACTACTTTGCCCGCTCGCTGCGCCAGAGCCGCTCCATGAGTGTCGGTGTGCTGGCTCCCGATCTGAGCGAGGGCTACTTTACCCGCGTGATGAGCGGCGTGGTGCAGGAGCTGACCAGCGCCCACTACTTCTACTTCACCGCTTGCCACGACTGGAAGAAAGAACTCATCGAGCAGTATCCCCGCCTATTGGTAGAGCGCGCCGTCGACGGTTTTCTGCTGCTCAACACCCCGGCGGATCACATCGAGGTTCCGGTCCCGGTGGTCGCCATCTCCGCCCACAGCGCGGCTGCCAGCGTGACCAACATCGTACTCGATCACCATCTTGCCGTCGAGCAAGCGCTGACACACCTTCATGAACTGGGGCACCGGCGCATCGCGATTCTGCGCGGACCCAAAGCCATCCCCGACTCCGAATTCCGCTGGGAAGCCATTCAAAAAGTATCCCGGGAGCTTGGCCTCAAGATCGATCCGGCGCTGGTGGTTCGCATCGACTCGGCGGGATGGTCGATGAAGACCGGCCATCACCCCATGGCCCCGGAGATCGGCTTCAAGCCGGTGCAGGGACTGCTGGAGCGAACCCGCGATTTCAGCGCCATCTTCTGCTTCAACGACATTGCCGCGATCGGTGCCATCCGCGCTCTGAAGGATGTGGGTCTTTCGGTTCCCGGCGACGTCTCCGTCGTAGGCTTCGACGACATCCAGTCCGCGGCCTACTCCACGCCGTCGCTCACCACCGTGCGCCAGCCGCTCTTCGAAATGGGCCAGCGCGGCGCGCAGATTCTGCTGGAGCGCATCACCAATAAGGAAAAGGAGTTTCCCGCAGAGATTGTGGTCGCCCCGGAGCTGGTGGTGCGGGAATCCACCGGGCCGGTGCCGGTAAAACCGAAGGGCTGAACTCGCACCATTTTGCTTGAATTCACACCCCCCAGCACGTAAAATTGTGCTGCACGGGAATGAGTACGCGCATGAAAACCAACATCACCCTGAAGATCAATGCGGAACTGCTGCGCGAAGCGCGCGTTCTGGCCGCCGTGGAAGGCTCCTCCATCAGTGCTCTGCTTTCCAACCAGTTGCAGCAGTTGGTGCGCGAGCGCAAGGGATACGATCAGGCCCGACGCAGTGCCCTTGCCCGCCTGCGCACCGGCTTCGATCTGAACTGGACGCATCCCCAATCGCGGGACGAACTTCATGAGCGATAAGTGCTTCGTCGATACCAACATTCTGGTCTACGCGCATGACCGTTCAGCCGGAATCAAATACCAGCGGGCGCGCACGCTCCTTGAGCAGCTGTGGGATTCAGGCAACGGCGTATTGAGCACCCAGGTTTTGCAGGAACTGTGCATCAATCTTCGCCGCAAAGCGGCCAATCCTCTGCCTCTGGAGGAAATTCGCCAACTGATCAGCGAGTATTCAACCTGGGAAGTTATCACCAACACTTCCGAGTCAGTTCTCAAGGCACTCGATATTGAAATGCGTTACAAAGTCTCGTTCTGGGATGCGCTCATCCTGCAGGCCGCCACCCACGCGGGCGCGTCGATCCTTTATTCGGAAGATTTGTCGGCGGGACAACGCTATGGGGCAGTTCAAGTTGTGAATCCGCTAGTTGAGCCGAGCGCGCCCTAACCGAAGAAGACTCAGCTAAGTGGGTCTGCGTACACCGTCACCCACCGGTTCGAACTGAGTTGGGTCGATTTGATGTACCACTTGCGCCCGGATTCAGACGAGTCCAGAAGATGTACTCGGGCTGCGGACGCCAGCTCGGGATGAAAACGCGCCACCAGCTTCGCTACCTGATTGCGGGTTGGAGTCTTTGCCGATTCACTATGGGTCAGTTCCTCGCGGGAGGCGATCTCATTCCCGCGAACGTCCCTTTCGACCCAAGTCAATCGAATCGTCATTGCCTCTCCCTTACGCGACCCGGCGGAAGACTCCAAATCCTCGATGAGCACGAAAGGCTGATCCCTATTTCTTGTTTTCCCCTACTCCAACATCTGCAAATCCAGCGGCGGCGCAATCAGGTAGTCCTTGCCGTTCAGCGTTTCCAGTGCCCGCTTGAGCGCCGAAGATCTGCACGGCTCCACGGTCATCACAAAGGCCAGCGCCTTCTGCGGGTAGCCAGGCTTCTGCACGATGGCTCGGATGTTGATGCCCTCACTGGCCAGCGCTACGGTGATGTCGGCGATGATTCCCGGCTTGTCGTTGACCAGGAACCGAATGTAATGCGGAACCTCGAACTCGGCGCTCAAGCCCGCAGGCGCGGAAGAGAGCACTACCCGCCGCGATCCGTGCGCCAGCGCCAGCAGGTCGCTCACAACGGCAACCGCCGTGGGATGGCCGCCCGCGCCGTGCCCCGAAAAGACCACGTCGCCGCCGTAGTGCCCGGTCAGGACAACCATGTTCTCCGTGCCTCGCGACCAGGCCAAAGGCGAGCGCAGGCCCACCAGCATCGGACCCACCGTGGCGGCTACGTTCACGCCCGTGCACTCGGCGCGTGCAATCTGCCGGATGGTGCAGCCCAGTTCCCGCGCATAGCTGAAATCCACCGCCTGGATTTCGGTGATGGGCTGGGGCACAATCGCTTCCGGGTCCACGGTCAGGCGCATCGCCAGGCGCATCAAGATTGAGAGTTTTGCCCGCGCGTCGAAACCGCCCACATCTTCCGTGGGATCCGACTCGGCGTAGCCTAGCTTCTGCGCCTCGGCCAGCACTGTGGAGTACTCCGCGCCGTCTTCCATCTTGCTCAGGATGAAGTTGCAAGTTCCGTTCAGAATGCCTTCAATGCGCTCGATGCGGTCCCCGGCCAGTCCCTGTTCGAGGCCCGGAATCACCGGGATACCACCCGCCACGGCAGCGCCATACTTCAGATGCCCGCCCTTGGACGCAGCCAGTTTCTCCAGTTCCACTCCGTGATAGGAGATCAGCTTCTTGTTGGCCGTTACCACGCTCTTGCCCGATTCGAGCGCGCGTCTGACCCAGTTGCCGGCAGGGTCAAGACCGCCTGCCAGTTCCACGATCACGTCCACATCCGGCGACGTCAGCACCGCATCCACATGATCGGTCCAGGTCACACTCGACGGAACCCAATCGGCCTTGCGGCGCGCCATGCTGCGGCTGTACACGTGCGTCAATTCCAGCCCTTCCGGCTTTGACTCGATCAGAATTCGAGCCACGGAACTGGCCACAGTGCCGAAGCCCAGAAGCGCTATGCGGATGGGGTGCTCGATACGGGACTCTTGATCGGAAAGCGGTTGCGACGATGCGGATTCTTGGGTATTGTTCAAGGGAATGTCCTCTTATCGGTCAAAAACCGAGCGATGCCTCGATGATACTTGACCGGCGGGCCCCGTATCTCCCTATCCGGCACGTAGCCGGGCACGTGCAATTCGTTTCCGTGTAGCATGAGTTCAATATGCGGCGCTTCGTTGGCGTTTTCCTGATTCTGCTGTTTTGGCTGGGGCCGCTTGCGGCGGTGCTTCCCGCCAGCGAAGAGTCGCGCCTGCCACCCTGCTGTCGCCGCCACGGGGCTCATCACTGTGCCATGTACCTGCGGATGATGGCAATGGCGGCCGAAGCCGCTTCGGGTGGCACTCCGATCGTTACGGCGCCCGTTACCTGCCCCTGCTTTCCGGGCCTAGCCCCTCCTGCCACCTCCGCGCTATTCACTTTGGCATCTCTGCCGCAGAATCTGCTCGCCTTGCGGGTGCAGCCGTACCGCCCTGCCACAAGCCTCATGGCAGTGCCACGCCACGCCATCCGGACCCACGCCGGTCGCGGACCTCCCGATTCGACCCAGAGCTAAGACTCTCCGTCTGGCCATCGCCTCATTCGACGAGGCAACATGGTCAATCCCGGGCTGAAGAGACCTGAAGCATTACCCGTCCAAGTGGGCTCGCCCCGCTTTGGTCTCAGGTTCGTCAGTCGAGCGTTCCCCATCGCTTTCAGATGCCGCGCATCTTGAATCGCAGGATGCACGGCCTGCAGGCGATCCCGCTGGTTCCCATACGGAGGTTCGTATTCTCATGCGCTTTAACTCTTTCCTCGTCCCAGTCCTGCTGCTGGCCTCTTCTGTTCCGGCGCTCGCCACGGTATTCGCTACCGTGCATGGCGTGGTCCACGATCCCCAGCACCGCCCGGTCGCCGGAGCCGAAGTCACACTCAAGGCCGCCGATTCCGCTTTTGTCCTATACGCCAGGACCAACACCGACGGCGAATTCCAGTTGCCTCAGACTCCAATAGGCGTCTATCGCCTCACCGTTTCCGCCCACGGCTTTGCCACCGTCACCGAGTCTCTGACAGCCGCATCCGACACCAACCCCGTCGTGCACATTCCTTTGCAACTGGCCCCCGACGTCGAGAGTGTTGTGGTGGAGGGGGTGGCAACCTCGCTCTCGGCCTCCGATTCGGTGACTCCCACTACGCTGATCACCCGCGCCGACATTGACCAGACCCCTGGAGCCAGCCGCACCATCGGCATGGAGATGATCACCGACTACGTGCCCGGCGCATACATGACCCACGACATGCTGCACATGCGCGGCGGACACCAGACCAGCTGGTTGATCGACGGGATCGCCATCCCCAACACGAAAATCGCTTCCAATGTGGGCCCTCAGATCGACCCCAAGGACATCGACTCGCTCGAAACCCAGCGCGGCAGCTATGAGCCGGGTGTCGGAGATCGCACTTACGGCGTCTTCAACGTGCTGCCCCGGAACGGATTCGAGCGCGATCGGGACGGCGAGGTCCTGTTGTCCGGCGGAAACCAGTTCACCGGCGAGACCCAACTCTCGCTCGGCGACCACACTGCCGCGACCGCATGGTACGCAAGCCTCGCGGGCTCTCGGTCAAACTACGGCCTGGCCACACCCGTCGCCCAGGTTTTACACGACGCGACCAATTCGCAAAGCGGGTTTGTGTCGCTCATTCGCAACCAGACGCCGAAAGATCAAATGCGCCTCAACGCCCAATATCGTCAGGACTATTTTCAGGTTCCTTACGACCCCAACCCCAACGATTGGGAACAGGCCAGCCAGTATTACGAATCATTCGGGCTACGCGACGGCCAGACAGAACGCGACTCCTTCGTCATTGCCAACTGGGTTCACACGCTCTCGCCCAAATCCCTGTTTTCCGTCGCGCCCTTCTATCACTTCAACCAGGCGGATTACGATTCATTGTCGACCGATAACCCCGTTGCCACCACGTGGCACCAGGGATCGAACTACGTCGGCGGTCAGGCGGATATCCGCGCCGATGCCGGACCCAATAGCTTCTCCGGTGGCATCTACACCTTTTATCAGGCGGAAAGCGACCTGTTTGGCGTGCTCGTCAACGACGGCACTGCGACTTCCCAGCCCAACACCAGCGCCACGGCCAGCGCCGCACTGGTCGAGGGCTACGTTTCAGATCATTTGCGGCTCGGCCAATACGTCACCTTGCTGGGCGGCATGCGCCTTTCCAGCTTTCATGCCGGCTTGAACGAGTCAGCGACTTATCCCCGCATCGGCGCAACCGCCGAGATTCCCCGCCTGCACTGGGTTCTGCGCGGCTTCTACGGGCATTTCTTCCAGCCCGCGCCCCTTGAAACCGTGTCCAGCTCGGTTCTGAATTATGCCGTCAGCCTGCCCTCCGGCGAAAACGCCTTTACGCCTCTGCCCTCCGAACGCGACGAAGAGCACCAGTTTGGCATCCAGATTCCGTACAGGGGATGGCTGCTCGACGTGGCCAATGTCAAGAACCGCGTCAACAACTTCCTCGACCACTCCAACCTCGGCGAGTCGAATATGTATTTCCCCATCGCTGTCGATGGAGCCCTGGTTCGCGCCTGGGAGATGACCCTGCGTTCGCCGCAACTCGCGCACTTTGGTCAGTTTCACCTCACTTATGCAAATCAGATTGCGGAACAACGCGGGAATATCATTGGCGGATTTACCTGTAGTCTGCCCGGCGACCCGGCCTGCACGCTGGGCTTCAATTACACTCCGGTCGACCACGACCAGCGCCAGACCCTGAATACGGGCTTCACAGCAATGCTTCCCCGGCAGACGTGGTTTGCCACAAACTTGTATTACGGCTCAGGCTTTACCAACGGGCTGGCGGGTGCAAATGAGGGTCCATACAACGGCGGTTACTTGCCGGTTCACACTACCTTCGACATCTCCGCAGGCCACGCTTTTGGCGAGCGCTGGCGGCTCTCGGCCACCGTGCTCAACGTCACCAATCACCGGGTTCTGCTCGACAACTCGATCACCATCGGAGGTTTCCACATGAACGACCCGCGCATGATCTCCGCCAGCCTCCGCTACCGCTTCCACTTTTAGAGCACTTTTCTTCCGAACGATGAAGCTCGAAACCAACCGGCACGGCGCACCTGTTTTTGCCCTCGGGCGGAAATCACCCTCCTTCCCGCGCTTCGTTCTGGCGCGGGCCGAGCCGAAGGCGGCTGCCGCACCGCAGGTGCCCGAGCTTCTTTCCGGAGCGGGCCACGCGAAGCAGTCCCCTCTGCGGGAATCAGCGAGAAGCAGTTGCGGAATTTGCGAGATTGCCGTAACGTGTCTCCGGGCTGAAATTCCAACCCCGGAGCGTGCCCAATGCATTTTGTTGCCTTGATGTTGCAGTACCAACCGGACCCCGAACAGATCCGGCATTTCTTGCTGGCAATGATCCCGATTCTGACCTTCATCATCGCCATTTCTCTGGCCATTGTGATCGTGCCCTTCTGGTTCATCCTCAAGAAGGCCGGCTTCTCGCCCTGGCTGTCGCTGCTGAACATCGTTCCATTCGGAAACCTGTTCCTCTACTACTTTTTGGCTTTCGCCAACTGGAAGGTCGTGCCCGCGCCGCAGGGCGCCTGGCCGGCGTTCACACCTTACCCGCCCCAGGCTTATCCGGCGCCTCCGTTCCCGCCGCAGCCCACGACACAACCGCCCGCGTCACCCCCGTCGTCGTCCCAGGCTTGAGACACCGCTGTCCCCCGCGAGGGGCAGGAATGCTAGCATCGTGAGTAGAAAGAAATGCCCACGATGTCTGAAACCAATCCTTCTGCGCTAACTCCTCGCGTCCGTTTTGCGCCTTCCCCCACCGGTTTTCTGCATGTTGGGAGCGCTCGCACCTTCATCTTCAACTGGCTCTTTGCCCGCCGCTATCACGGCACGATGGTCCTGCGTCTCGACGACACGGACGTGGGGCGCAACTCCGACGCCAGCGTCCAGTCGATCTTTGAAGGCCTGCGCTGGCTGGGCCTCAGCTGGGACGAGGAGTACAAGCAGTCCGAGCGCCTCGATCTGCACCGCAAGGCCGCCCAGGAAATCTTCGCCCGGGGTCTTGCCTATCGCGACTTTACCCCTGCTCACTCCGGCGACGACAATCAATCCGGCGTGCAAGGCGCATGGCTCTGCAACCCAGCTATGCGCGAACTCTCTCAGGAAGAAAGCGACCGCCGCGCAGCTTCGGGCGAGCCGTTTGCCCTTCGCTATCGCGTTCCTCGCGGCCAGGATCGGGTCTTGAGGTTCGTGGACGGCGTCTATGGCGAGCAGTCCAAGCAGGCCGACGAGGTCGAGGACTTCGCGCTGCTCCGTTCCGATGGCATGCCGACCTACCATCTGGCCTCCTGCTTCGATGACGCCGATCTCCGTATCACCCAAATCATCCGCGGCCAGGATCACCTGACCAACACCTTCAAGCATCTGCTGATCTTCGAAGGACTCGGCGTCGCAGCGCCCCGCTTCGCGCATCTGCCGTTGCTGGTCGCTCCCGATGGCGCGAAGCTCTCCAAGCGCAAGCACGGCCCCGTTGTCAGCGTCACAACTTATCGCGACGCCGGGTTCCTGCCTCAGGCCTTTATCAACTTCCTTTGCCTGCTTGGCTGGTCGCCCAAGAACGACCGCGAGTTCATGTCGGTGGAAGAGATCACCCATCTCTTCACGCTCGAAGGCGTCAACCGGGCCAACGCCGTGATCAATTTCACGGAAGAGATCCCCTTCGATGCCAAGTCTGTGTGGTTAAATGCCGAGCATCTGCGCGCCCTGCCCATCGAGGAGCTCAGCCTTCAGTTGCAGCCCTTCTTTGAAAGAGCCGCAATGCCCGCGACTCCGGAAAAGCTGCTGGCGGTCACCCCGCTGATCCGCGAGCGCATCCAGCTGCTTGGAGAGGCAGTGCAGGCTGCCGACTTCTTCTTCCTCTCCGAGCTTGCCCCTTATGACCCTGCCGAGTTGATCCCAGCCAAGGGCGGCGATACGGCGATGACGCTGCGCGTTCTCACGTACGCTCAGGAAGCGCTTGCCACGGTCACCTTCGACCACGACTCGTTGGATCGGGCATTGCGCGCCGCTGCCGCTCACCTTGGTTTAAAGGCCGGGCAGGCCTTCCAGCCGATCCGCGTAGCGGTTTGCGGACGCAAGAACGCTCCGCCGCTCTTTGAAACCATGTCTGTGCTGGGCCGCGATACCTGCCTGGAACGCATCCGGCAGGCCGAAGAAAAGATCAAGTCGATCGTTTCGTAATGTCTCGCGGTAGGTAGAACAGGACTGGCCGTCCTGAAGCGGGAGGGACCCCAGGTCTCGCTTTTGAGACCTGGAAAACTCTCGAACCTTTCATTCACGACTCGAAGCGTCAGGGCACGACTTCAGTCGTGCCGATAGACGCACTTATAGAGCTTGGGCTTTAGCCCCTGTATCGGCAGATCTTTTGAAACAGATCATCTTGAGACCATTTGACTTTGGCCTCAGGGCCTGAAGGCCGGTTCATTATGTCCCTGTTCGGCATGACTGAAGTCATGCCCTGACGCTTTTCAACTTCCCTCAGGTCCTGGCGCATCCGCTCAAGCAGCGCCCAGACTCCTCCAGCCTAGTCGAGAATTCCGTAGCCGACAGAGCATGCCCTGACACCCTTGGCGATTTCAAATGCCCTTTCTCGCAGACTGCTCGGCCCCTGCGTGTTTTTGCTTCTTCAAATAGGCTGTTCCAAACGGATACTCATCAGGGCTGTTTGCGAGGCCCGCTTTCACCGGATTGTTTTCGATGTACTCGCGATGCTTTTGAAAGCTCCCGTCATCCAGGATTTGCACATCCGAATACCCACGCAGCCATATTTCGCCTCGAAAACCAAGCTCCTTACCGGCGCGAAAGGAAAAGCTTCCTTTGAGCAATTGCATTGCCTTCTCAAGACTCATCTCACCCGGAAGGGTCATCAGAATGTGGACATGATTGGGCATGATGACGAAGTCGTGAACGGTCATTTTTCCATAGTGCATATAAGACCGAAGGACTTCGATAAACAGTGCCGCCATGCGATCTGTCTGGAAGAGTGATCTTCCGCCTGCCGTTCGCGTAGTTACAAAGAAAGTGCGCGGGCAGAATGAGGCTTTGGAAAGGTTCGAAGGTCGGGAAGGTATCGACATCGCAGGGGCTGAAGCCCTCCACTTTTGACGGTCGCATACGGCATGACTGAAGTCATGCCCTGACGCTTCCAGCTTACTCCACAATTCCGTGGCCAATGACGCTTTGCCGCACCTCTCTTTTTGCGCACAGCCTTCCGGTGGGATAATGAACCCAGCCATGACCAACTCGAATCCGGAAAGCCCCGTCTCCGCAAGCCCTGCCGCCAGCCTCTCGCCCAGTTTCCTCCGCGACCAGATCGCCGAGGACCTTCGCGCCAAAAAATACGGCGACGCCATTATCCAGACCCGCTTTCCTCCCGAGCCCAACGGCTACCTTCATCTCGGTCACGCCAAGGCCATCTGCATCGATTTCGGTCTCGCGGACGAAGTCGGCGGCAAGACGAACCTGCGCTTCGACGATACCAATCCCGAAAAAGAGGAGCAGGAGTACGTTGACTCCATCATGGCCGACGTTCGCTGGCTGGGCTTCGAGTGGGACCGCCTCTGCTACGCCTCCGACTACTTCCATCAGCTCTACGACTGGGCCGTTGTGCTCATCCAGGCCGGCAAGGCCTACGTGGACGATCTCTCCGTCGATGAGATCCGCCAGTACCGCGGCAACTTCAACGAGCCTGGCAAAGACAGCCCCTACCGCACTCGGACCGTCGAAGAGAATCTGGACCTTTTCGCCCGCATGAAGGCCGGAGAATTCCCCGACGGCAGCCGCGTGCTCCGCGCCAAGATCGACATGCAGGCTACAAATTTGAATATGCGCGATCCCATCATGTACCGCATTCTCCACGCCGAGCACCACCGCACCGGCAACGAGTGGTGCATCTATCCCATGTACGACTACGCGCACGGCCAGTCGGACTCCATCGAGCAGGTCACCCACTCCATGTGCACTTTGGAGTTTGCCGACCACCAGCCGATCTACCGTTGGTACATCGAACAGCTGGGCATCTTCCCCTCGCAGCAGATTGAATTCGACCGCCTCAACATCACCTACACCATCCTCAGCAAGCGCAAGCTGCTGCAACTGGTAAAGGAAAACCGTGTCAACGGCTGGGACGATCCCCGCATGCCCACGCTCAGCGGTATCCGGCGGCGCGGCTTCACGCCGGAAGCGATCCGGACTTTCTGCGGAGCGATAGGCGTTTCGCGCACCAACGGGACGACAGATATCGAGATGTTGGAGCACTACCAACGCGACGACCTGAACCGCCGCGCGCGCCGCGCCATGGCTGTTCTGCGCCCCCTCAAGCTGGTGATTACCAATTACCCGGAAGGACAAAAAGAGTTCTGCGAGGTCGCCAACAATCCAGAAGATCCCTCCGCCGGGACGCGCCAGGTACCCTTCTCACGCGAGCTGTACATCGAGCAGGAGGATTTCCGCGAAGTTCCTCCGCCGAAGTTCTATCGTCTGTCGCCGGGCAAGGAAGTGCGCCTGCGCAACGCCTACTTTGTCACCGCGCATGAAGTGGTCAAGGACGCGGACGGCAACGTCACCGAGGTCCGCTGCACCTATGATCCATTGAGCCGCGGCGGCAACTCGCCCGACGGCCGCAAGGTGAAGGCCACCATGCACTGGGTCTCGGCCGCGCACGCGATCAACGCCGAAATCCGGCTCTACGACAAGCTCTTCGCCAAGGCCGATCCCTTCGATCTGGAAGAGGGGCAGGACGTCCTGGACAATCTGAACCCGAATTCTCTGGAGATCGTCAGCGAAGCCAAGCTGGAGCCGTCGCTGGCCGACGCGGAAGCCGGATCCCCCTACCAGTTCGAACGTGTCGGCTACTTCTGCGTGGATCCGGATTCAACCAGCGAGAAAAAGGTCTTCAACCGGACACTCCCGCTCAAGGACGCCTGGACAAAGATCGAAAAGAAGGAGAGGGCGTAAGATGACATCAGCGTATTACGATTCAAATGTTCAGAGTCTGGACCTCAGGAATCTCAGTATCCTTAGTGGTTATTGTTCCATTCACATCTGAGTCATATTTCGGCGCCAAACAGGAGAAGTAATCGATGATCAATCAAGTCAAGCTCAGGAATTTTGGGCCGCTCCGAAAAGTTGAATGGTCAAAACTCGGCAGGATCAACTTGGTCATTGGTAACAATGGGAGCGGCAAGACCTTCCTCCTTAAGGCGATTTATTGCAGTTTGCGCACGCTGGAAATGTTCAGGCGAGGCAATGAACAACGTTCGGCACCCGAGATTCTCGCCAACAAGCTCTATTGGACATTTCAAACTCCGAAAATAGGCGATCTGGTCAGCAAAGGGGCGGATGAGCAACTGTCGAGTTCCATCCATTTTGATAAGAACGGATTCAATTACAGCTTTGGCAAGGACACGATCAAGCAGATTTCCATTCTTGAGAGAGATGCGTCACCCCGATCGGGCAATTCCATCTTCTTGCCCGCCAAAGAGGTACTTTCGCTGCACCAGGTCATCCTGAAGTCGCGCGACCAGGATCTAGATTTCGGTTTCGACGACACATATTACGACTTGGCTACAGCCTTGCGCATTCAACCCGGCAGGGGAAGGAATTTCGCAGAATTCGCCAAGTCGCGCGATCAACTTCGAGAAATAATCGGCGGGGAGATCAAGTACGACGAAACCTCGGGTCTATGGCAACTGATCAACAAAGACCGGCAGAGATTTCCAATCGGCGTAACTGCTGAGGGCGTCAAGAAGATTGGCATCTTGGATACATTGCTGGGAAATCGCTATTTGGATCCAAGTTCGGTTGTGCTGATTGATGAGCCGGAGTCTGCTTTACACCCCACTGCCATCTCAAAGTTGCTTGATATCGTTGCGACACTAGCTGAATGCGGTATCCAGTTCTTCATGGCCAGTCACTCCTATTTCGTGGTCAAGAAGCTCTTCTTGATCGCTCAAGAGCGCGAATGGTCCATTCCTGTCATCTCGGCCGACGACGGTGGCTGGATTCGTGACGATTTGAAAAACGGGATGCCTGACAACCCCATCATCAATGAGTCGATCCGCCTCTACAAGGAAGAAGTGGAGTTGACACTCAAATGACCACAGAAGCAATCGTGGAATCTGGGATGACATTTGGCCCGTATGCCAAGGGTGAATGCTTTTATATCGAAAAGAGCAAGTCATACCAACGTGTACAGGATGGCCTGAAGATGGCTGAATTTCTTCTTCTGCGACAACAGAAGGACAAACCGGTGATTTGGGTTATTGAAGCCAAATCAAGCACTCCATGTCCAGGATCTCAACCTCGCTTTACAGAGTTCATTGACGAAATCCGCTCCAAATTCACCCATGGCTTCTTGCTCTTCCTCGCAGTTCGTTTGAAGCGCCACCAGGCAGGGGAAAAGGAACTGCCCGATAAGTTCATCGCGATCGATTTGTCGGCATTAGATTTTCGCTTTGTGCTGGTCATCAACGGACATAAAAAGGAATGGCTTCCGCCTCTAAATGATGCTCTTTCCAAAGCACTGAAGCCTCTCCTTCGAGTCTGGGCGCTATCTGCAAATTCCGTCTCGGTTCTGAACCACGAATGGGCGCGAGAACAAGGCCTGATCAAGGGTCCGGTTCACGAAAATACAACTAACTAATATTCCGGGCATTTACGCCGTCATGGAATCCATGGTGGAAGATTCCAAGCGCGACAAGAGCATTTACATCAAGCAGATATTTCATGGAAAATCCGTGAGAATTTCCCTGACCATCTCGCTGGTCAACACAGGCGCATCGGGACCCGCGTAAAGCACCGGGAGACCTGTGATCGGATCTTCGATGATTCGAGCCTTGAAGCACTACTGTCCGGTCAAAAGTCGAACAGAATCAGTTGGTTGCCAGTAGTTAGCTCTGAAGTTGTGTAGTCCTTTTGCTGAAGTGCCTGTGAAATGGGCATTTTCTCGAACAGAGTCACCGAGAGGACTTGCAGTAAAGTGTAGAGCGAGCCGGGCAGTTCGAGCTTTTTCTTTACAATGGCGACCAGCAGGTAGACCGAGACGGCGATCCATATCTGGGTTTTGACCGCATTTTCGCTGGTCCCGACGAAGACCTTGATGCGCAGGTGCTGCTTGATCCACTTGAAGAAGAGTTCCACCTGCCATCTGCTCTTGTAGAG